>JALZAT010000015.1 GCA_030948185.1 Acidobacteriota bacterium | reverse complement strand
GTCCGGCCGGGACGCCTGGCGCTCATCGCGGCGCTCGCGGCGGCCGCCGTCGCCGGGCGTCTCGTCCCCCGTCCCGTCCCCGAGCGCGGCGGGGCGGGGCCGCGGTCCGACGCGAAACCGCGCCCCCCGTGGACCTCGATGCTCTTCGCCGTGCTCGTGGTCGGAGTCCTCCTCTACGCGCTCCGCGCGCTCACCGAGCCGATGTGGTCCAACGATTTCCTCGCGATCTGGGGACTGAAGGGCAAGGCGTTCGCCGGCTCCGCCGGTTTTCCCCGCTGGCTGAGTGATGCGGCTTTCTCCCACCCGGAGTACCCGCTCGGGCTGCCGCTTGTCTTCGCGGCGATCTCGGCGCTCCTTGGCCGCTGGGACGACCACGCGGCGGCGCTCATCTATCCCGCGATCCAGGTGGGGACCCTCGCCGTGCTCGGCGGGTGGCTGCGCCGACGCGGAGCGTCCCACGCGGTCGCGATCTCGGCGGCGGCGCTCCTCGCGCTGTTCGAGCCCCTCTACTCCGCGTTCCTGACGGGTATGGCGGAGGTGCCGCTCTCGGCGGCGTTCCTGCTCCTCGCGACGGCGCTGGCCGACGTGCTCGACGGCGCCGACGAGGGCGCGGTACGGCGGCTCGCCGCCGCGTCTCTCTTCGCGGCGGCGATCAAGAACGAGGGCCTCTTCTTCGCGGCGGCCGCTTCGGTCGCGGCGCTCGCCGCACTCGCGTCCGCCCGGGGATCGCGAGACGTGAAGCGGCGGTCGCTGCGCGCCTTCGCCGCAGCCCTCGGGCCCGCGCTCGGCGTCGTCCTCCTGATGCGCGCGGCGGCGGGGAGCGCACCGCTCCGGGACTTCGACCTCCGCCTGCTCATCTCCGGCCCTTCCGCCGCCCTCGGGGCCCGGATCGCGGAGACGGTGCGCACCGACGCCGACCTCGCCGCGCGGGGCTGGCCGGTGCTCCTCGCGATCGCCGTTCTCATTCTCCTCGGGCGCGGCGGCGCCTCCGCCCGCCGGATTTTGATCCTCGGAGCGGCGTGCCTCGCCGTCTACCTGACGATCCCGGTGATATCGGTGCGGGGTCCCCGCTGGCTCGCGCAAACGACCCTGCCGCGGACCGCCGCGGCGCTGGCTCCGGTCGCCGCGGCGGGCATCGGCCTGGGATTCTCGAAGAGGCCTCGCGCGGGCGCGACGCCGCGCGAGGGTTAGGACCGCGAGCCGGCGGCGGGGCGCTCGCGCCGGTGAATCCACCGGATGCGCAGAAGGTCGCGCAGGGTCGGAAGCGTGTCCCGCAGCACGGAGACCTTCGACCCGGGCGCGTTGAACCAGAGCACCGGCACTTCCGCGATCGTGAAGCCGCGCCGCTGCGCGAGGTGCAGGATCTCCATGTCATACGCGAACCGTTCCACCTTCGCGTCCCGGAAGAGCTCGCGCGCCACGTCGCCGCGGAACAACTTGAAGCCGCACTGGGTGTCCCGGATGCTGTTGACGGCGAAAACCCGGACGAGAAGGTTCCCGACCTTGCCGAAAGCGCGCCGGTGCAGGGGCTGCTTCTTCCGAACGAGGTCTGCGTCGATCGCGCGGGAGCCGACCGCGATCGAGTGCGTGGGCAGCTGCGTCGCGAGCTTTTCGACCTCGGAAAGCGGCGTCGACAGGTCCGCGTCGCTGACCAGGATCGGGTCGCCCCGGGATGCGAGCACCCCCATCCGAATGGCTGCTCCCTTGCCCCGGTTGCGCGGGAGGGAGTGGATTTGGAGGGGAAGCCCGGCCCGGCCCGCCGCGGCCCGCGCGACTTGCGCCGTGCCGTCCGCCGAGCCGTCGTCGACGAGGAGGACCTCCCAATCCCATCCACCGGGACGGGCCTGGCGCCAGAGGGCGATCGCGTCGAGGGACGCGGCAATCCGGTCCCGCTCGTTGTAGGCGGGGATCACCAGGGATGCCGTCCCCGCGCCGCTCATGGCCGGAGTGCCTCGAACACGAACTGGTATCCGAACATGGCCGGCCATGCCCGCGCGCTCACCCGCGCGAAGGACCGGACGGGCGAACCCAGAACTCCGGTCTCGAACGCCGGGATCGCGAGCTCGTAGGGCATCGCGGTGGGCTCCGCGGTCCGCACATGGAAACCGGAGCCCTCCAGGAGGTGCCGGGCGCTCGCGAGCGTGTAGAAGGAGAGGTGGGTCCTGTCGAGGATCCCCCGTTCCGTGTAGCGGAAGTGTCCGAGGAGCAGCGACAGGCGGATCGAAACGTTGGCGATGTTCGGGAGCGAGACCAGGAGCGTTCCGCCCGGCCGAAGCCAGCCATGGATCCGTTCGAGGAGCATTTCCGGCCGGATGAGGTGCTCGAGCACGTCCGCGCACACGACCACGTCGAAAGGAGCGTCCCAGTCCCCGACCTCCTCGGCGCCGGAGGACAGCCACCGGTCGTAGCCCTCGCGCGCGCTCGCGGGAAGCGAGACGTCCGGCTCGACGCCGGCGAGGAACGCGCAACGGTCGCGCACCGCCCGTCCGAGATGCCCGCCCGCCGCTCCGAGGTCGAGGAGACGCAGCCCGGCGGGCAGGGCGCGGATGCGCCGCCGCAGCACGTCATGCGACGAGCCGGGGATCTCCTTCCAGACGTATTTCTCGGATGGCCAGGACAAAGCGGGGGAAACCTATCAGTTAAACCCGAAACTTCTGGGCGATCGGATACCGACGGCCCTCGCCGAAGGCGCGCCCCGTCACTTTCGGGCCGGGGGGTGCCTGCCGGCGCTTGTATTCGTTTCCGTCGATCCGGCGCGCGATGTCCCTCGCCAGCGAAACGGAGACGCCGGCCCGGCGGGCCGCCGCTTCGGGCGTGACCGAGTCGTCGACGAGCGCCCGGATGAGCTTGTCGAGAACCGGATAGGGCGGAAGGGAGTCCGAGTCCTTCTGATTCGGACGCAGCTCGGCGGACGGTTCCTTCTCGATCGTCGCGCGCGGAATGCGCTCTCCGACCCGGTTCAGCTCTCCCGCGAGCTCGTACACCATCGTCTTCGGCACGTCCGAGAGCACGGCGTAGCCGCCGGCCATGTCGCCGTACAGCGTGCAGTATCCGACCGCGAGCTCCGACTTGTTTCCCGTCGAAAGCACCAGATGGCCGTAGCGGTTCGAGAGCGCCATCAGGAGAGCGCCGCGGATTCGCGCCTGGAGATTCTCCTGATAGTCTCCGCCTTCGGCCGTTACGGCGGGGGCCAGGGTCTTCCGGTACGCCTCGAACGCGGGCGCGATCGGGATCTCGAGCAGGCGGATGCCGAGGTTCTTCGCAAGCGCCCGCGCGTCGCGCACGCTGCCCTCCGATGAGTACGGTCCCGGCATCGCGACGCCGGTGACGTTCCCGGCCCCGAGCGCGTCGACGGCGAGCGCCGCCGTCACGGCCGAGTCGATTCCCCCCGAAACGCCGAGCACGGCGGTGCGGAAGCCGCACTTGCTCGCGTAATCGGAGAGCGCGAGGACGAGCGCCTTGCCGATCTGCGTGACCCTGCCCGCGCGCTTCGCGATCGGTCCCGTTCCGCCCGGCAGGTCGACGATCCAGAAGTCTTCCGCGAAGGCGCGGCTGCGGGCGACGACGCGTCCCGAAGCGTCCAGGGCACAGGACTGCCCGTCGAAGACGAGTCCGTCGTTGCCGCCGACGAGGTTGCAGAAGACGAGCGGAATCCCCGTCCGCCGCGCCACCTGCCGCATCATCCGTTCGCGGAGACGGCCCTTGCCCACCAGCCAGGGCGACGCGGAGAGGTTCACGTGGAGCTCGGCGCCGAGCGGCTTCAGGTCGGTGAGCGGGTCTCCCGCGTAGAGAGGCTTCTTCCAGAACGTCTTGTCGTTCCAGATGTCCTCGCAGACGGTGACGCCGAGCCGCCGTCCCGCCGCCCGGACGGCGAGGGGACGCGTCCCTGCCTCGAAGTAACGGCCTTCGTCGAACACGTCGTAGTTGGGAAGGAGGCGCTTGCGATACACGGCGACCTCGCGTCGCTCGCGCGCGGCGACCGCCACGTTGAAGACGGGCCGCCCGGCCTTTGCCCGGTTTCGGAGGAGCGATCCGTAGAGCCAGAGCGCGGGACCCGTAGCGCGGGCGATTTTCGCCGACGTCCGCTCGGCCGCCTGGATGAACGACCGGCGCTCGAGAAGATCCTTCGGCGGATAGCCGGAAACGGCCAGCTCCGGGAAGAGCACGACGGCGGCGCCTTCGGATTCGGCGCGGCGGCCGAGCTCGATGATCTTTCTCGCGTTGCCGTCGAAGTCGCCGACCGTCGCGTCGATCTGCGCGACGGCGACGCGAAGGGATCGCCGCTTCAAGAACCCTCGGACGGAGGCTCGGCTCGAAGAATCGCCCGGCCCGACAAGCCGTCCGCGAGCGTGGGAGCGGCGGGGTCGCGCCGCGTGAAGAGGAGAGACCCGCCGAGGCTCGCGAAGGTCAGGACCGAGCCGGTCCATCGGAGGACGGCCTCCCGCAGCGAGAGCCGCCGCGTCCCCCCGGCGGGGGCGGTGACCAGGTCCCCGAGCGCCATCCCGACGGTGCGGCCGAAGAGCACGAGAGGAAGCACGGTCGCGAAGAAGGAGAGATAGAGGCCGAACCCCGCCGCCCAGAGAAGACCGCGCGGTGCGGGCCAGCGATCTCGCGCCGCCGCGGCAGCGAGCATCCCGATCAGGACGATCAGGGCAACGAGAGCCGCGTCGGCAGCCGCCGCGCCGGCCCGCGGGAGGAGGGGCGCGGGTCGCACCGCGGCCGGCGCGACGGACGGGCCCTCCGTGGGCAGCGGAAGAGAGAAGGCGTCTCCGCGCTCGTCGCCGAGCGGGAAATCGAGGAGGGGCGCGGCGTCTTCGCGCTCTGTGCGGGCGCTCACGAAGGATCCCTCAAGGTCGGTGGTTCAGGTGCCGGACGTAGATCCGGCCCATCAGGTCGAGATCGGTCTTCTGGTATCGCTCGGCGAACTTGCGGTGCCGCACGGCCTCCGCGTCGGCAGGATCGAGCGTCAGAGACTCGCGAAAGGACTCGATGGCTTTCGGGTACTGGCCGTTCTGGAGCTGCGACACGCCCTGGTTGAAGTACGCGCGGAAGAGATAGCTCTTGGCGTCCTGGTTCTCGCGGTCCTCCTGGTAGATGCGCCAGAGCACCGGGATCGCCGTCTCGTACTCGCCCTCGTTGTACAGCTTCACCGCCGGCGTCAGACCCGTCACCTTTTCCGAGGCCGCGCCCATCGATTGCGCGAACGTCGGGTCGTTGCGGAAAGCCGGAGCGGCCTGGCTGAAGCCCTTCAGTGCGTCGATGTAGCGCTTCTCCGCCAGCGCCCGTTCCGCGGTGACTCGGACCTTGGCGGCGTCCGCGTCGACCGCCGAGGCGGGGGCCGCCCCGGTCTCCGGCGCCGCCGGCGCGGCTGCCGCGCTCTCCGGCGCGCCGGACTTGCCGAGCTCCGACAGCATCCGCTGGGCCTCCTCGCGGTCCGCGCTGCTCGGGGGGACGCGGCGGAGCTCCGCGCGGGCTTCCGCGATCTTTCCCGCGCCGAGGAGCTGCCGGGCGGTCGCGAGAGACCCGCGGCTCCCGCCGGCGGCCGCGCCCGCGCCCGCGGCCGACGTGGCGGCGCCGCTCCGAGGCGGGCGGAGCACGAAGAAGTACACGAGTCCGAGAACGAGCGCCGCGAAGATCCCGACCATCGCGAGGACCTTCGGCTGGACGGAAAGGCGGATTCCAGGCTTCGCCGCCGCGCGCGCCGGCTTGCCCGCCGCCTCTTCGGCCGCGGTCGGCTGCCCGGGGACGGCGTCGGACGGCTCGGTGGACGGGGCCTGAGCGCCTCGCGCCATGTCGTCCTCGATACGGTCGAGGTGGAACCGGGCGGTCGGCTCGTTCTCGTCGATCGCGAGGACCTGAAGGAAGAGCTCCCGCGCGCCGGCGAGATCGCCGGCTTCGTACTTCTCGCGGCCGGCTTTCAGCCCGTCCGAGACGACGCGGTTTCCGTCCGCCATTTCCTGCCGCGCGTTCTCGATCCGGACGACCGCGTCCGTGTTGTTGATGTCGATCAGGAAGATGCGCGACCAGATCTCGATGGCCTGCTGCCTGTCGCCGCGGGCGGCCGCGTCGTCGCCCTGCCGGAGGAGGCCCTCGATTTCGCGCTCGCCCGCCGTGGAATCTTCGTCCACGCTCTCGAGCGAGTCGACCATCGGGGGAGGCGCCGCCGCCGGGGGGCGGGAGAGCGGCGGATCCGGCGCGGAATGCGGCTCGTCGGCCGCTTCGAGGTCGAAGTTGCCCCCGCCGCCGTCGCTCCACAGATCCGCGGGAGAGCCCGGAGACGCCGATGGGATCGATGGGGCTGGGACCGAGGCAGCGGGAGAATCCTGCAGCGGCCCCGTGAGGCCTCGCGAAACGGGAGCCGGAGGCGCAAGGGGAGAGATGGACCCGGGCATGTCGAGCGAAAGCGAGTCGAGCGAGAGCGAATCGAGGCCGCTCGCGTCGCCCGAGGAGTCCGGCGGAGAGACCATGGAGGAGGGGACCTTCATCGCCACGGTCGCGTTGTCGTCGAACTGGATCTCCGGCTCGCGCGTCTCCGCTCCGAAACCGCCTGCGGACGGCTCCTCCGGAAAATCGAGGTCCAGACCGCCGAAGTTCGGCGGCGGCGGAGGGACCGCGTTCGCGACGGTTCCCTGGGGCTTTGCCGGGGGCGCGGAGGGGCCGATCCGCCGCTCGAGCAGCGCGACGGCGGGATGGTCCGCGTCGAGCGTCCGCATCTTGTCGAGCTCGATCCGCGCGTCGTCCTTCCGGTTGGACTCCAGGGCCGCCAGCGCGCGCTCGCGCGAGGCATCGAAGACGGGCTGCGAGCTCTTCTTGCGGGTGGCCTTCTCGAGGATTTCGCGGGCGTCCTGGTTGCCGGGGAGGATTTCTAGGACGTTCTGGGCGGCGGAGATCGCCGCGTCGAAGTCTCGCGCGTTGAAGCTCTCGACCGCGCGCACGAGGATCTTTCCCGGATCCGCCGCGACGACGCGCTCCTGGCGGGTGGGGGTCGTTGCGACGATCGCTTCGAGCTGCGCCACGTCCACCGCCGAGGCCGGGTTGCGCGCCTTCTCGAGGAGCTGCCGCCCGGGCGCGAATCGGGCGTCCATCTTCAGGATGAAGTCGCAGCCGATGATGCAGTCGTCGAGCTTGCCTTCGTGGAAGAGGTTCAGAGTGTGGCGGAACGTCGAGAGGATCTTCTCCTTCACCTCGCGGGGAAGGGAGGGGTTCCCGGGATAGACGGCGGCGGTGGTTTCGGCGTTCATCGGGCAGGTCCCTCGAGAAAGGGGCCGGATCTGGGGTTGTCGGGGCTCACGTTGTCCGAATTATAAACTGCGCGCGGAGAAAACGACGATGCGGACGGTCATCGAGTGCGTTCCCAACGTCTCGGAGGGTGCGGATTCCGCCCGGGTGGCCGAGATCGCCGCGGGGGTCCGGGCCGTGCCGGGCATCCGGGTGCTCAACGTTTCCTCCGACGCCTCCCACAACCGGAGCGTTCTGACCTTCGTCGGGGACACGGAAGCGGTCCGTGCCGCGGTGCTCGCCCTCTTCGAGGCGGCGCTGCCGCGGATCGACCTGACCCGCCACAAGGGGGAGCACCCCCGGATGGGAGCGGTCGACGTCGTGCCTCTGATCCCGATCCGGGGCGCCACCGCCGCCGATTGCGTCGCGCTCTCCCGGACACTCGGGGAGGAAATCGCCGCGCGGTTTTCCGTCCCCGTCTTTCTCTACGAGGACTCCGCCTCATCCGAGCCTCGCCGCAATCTCGCCGACGTTCGCAAGGGCGGGTTCGAGGGACTGGCCGCAAAGATGTCCCGTCCGGAATGGAAGCCCGACTTCGGTCCGGACCGGCCGCATCCGACCGCGGGAGCCGTCGCCGTCGGCGCGCGGGCGCCGCTGATCGCCTACAACATCAACCTCGGAACGCGGGACCTCTCCATCGCGGACAAGATCGCGCGCTCGATCCGCCACATCGGCGGCGGGTTCCGGTACGTCAAGGCGATGGGCGTCGAGCTCGCGGATCGCGGCCTCGTCCAGGTGTCGATCAACATGACGGACTACCGCAAGACGCCGCTCCACCGGGTCTTCGAGTGCGTCAAGTCGGAGGCGCAACGGTACGGAGTTCCGATCGTCGCCTCGGAGATCGTCGGGCTCGCTCCCGCGGAGGCGCTCTACATGGCCGCGGAGCACTATCTGCAGATCGAGAACTTCACGACCGATCTCGTGCTCGAATCAAAGCTGCTCGACGAAGAGGGGTAGGTCCTTCTCATCGGAAGAGCGCCCCTCTTTTCCAGGATTCTGCCCTCTTCCTCGACTCGGGCCCACGAGGGCACCGCAGTTACAGGGCAGATCCTTCGCTGTGCTCAGGATGACAATGCAGGAAGGGAACGGCGGTCAGACCGGGCGGGCGACCTCAAGGGTCGCCCCTACACCTCCGGTGGGGACGAAACTGACTCCGCGAAGCGGACACCCGATGGTCAGATGGTCCGATGACCCGATGACCCGATCTGCCGACGATGACCCGATAGACGCGCGGCCCGAAAGGCCGCGCATCAGATCACTCTCGTTCCACCTCGATCCCGTAGCTCTTCAGCTTCCGGTAGAGGTTCGAGCGCTCCAGGTCGAGGGCTTCGGCGGCCCGGGAAACGTTGCCGCGGTGGCGCTTGAGGGCCGCGAGGATGTAGCGGCGCTCGAAGTCGTCGCGCGCCTCGCGGAGCGGTGCGTCCCGTTTCGGGCCTGTGGCGCCGTCGCCGTCCCGAGGAAAGTGGAAGTCGTCGGGGCCGATCTCGTCGCCGGATGAAAGGATCACGACCCGCTCGATCACGTTCTTGAGCTCGCGGACGTTGCCCGGCCAGCGGTGCGTGGCAAGGGCGTCCAAGGCCGGCGGCGAGAGCCCCTTCGGCCGCCTTCCGAAGCGCGCCGAGGCCTCCGAGAGGAAATGGCGCGCCAGCATGGGGATGTCCTCCGCTCGCTCGCGCAGGGGCGGCACTTCGATCGGGACCACGGCGAGTCGGAAGTAGAGGTCTTCCCGGAACGTCCCGCGCCGGATCTCCGCGGGCAGCTCCTTGTTCGTCGCCGAGAGGACGCGCGCGTCCGAAGAGATCGCTCGGGTTCCGCCGACGCGCGTGAACCGCCCCTCCTGGAGCGCGCGGAGCACCTTCGCCTGCGTTTTGGGCGACATGTCCGCGACCTCGTCCAGGAAGAGGGTGGCGCCATCGGCTTCCTCGAACTTGCCGCGCCGGTCGTCGGTCGCGCCCGTGAATGAGCCCTTCTCGTGTCCGAAGAGCTCGGATTCGATGAGCTCTTCGGGGATCGCCGCGCAGTTGACCTCGACCAAGGGCGCGTCCGCGCGCGCGGAGAGCCGGTGGATGGCGTGCGCGACGAGCTCCTTGCCGGTTCCATTCTCCCCCGTGATGAGCACCCGCGCGTCGGTCCGGGCCACCTGCGCGATGTCCTCCTTCAAGCGGCGCATGGGCGCGGAGTCGCCGAGCAGCGGCGCTTCCGCTTCGTTTCTCCCCCGGAAGGACTCGACCTGAGCGAGCAGGTCGCGCCGCTCGATCGCCTTCTGGGCCGTCAGGAGCACGCGCTCGAGCGAGAGCGGCTTCTCGAGAAAATCGTAGGCCCCGAGCCGCACGGCGCGCACCGCCGTCTCGACGTTCGCGTGTCCGGAGATCATGATTACGGGGAGGCGCGCCAGCCGGTCCGCAGCGGCCTCGAGGATGGAAAGGCCGTCCCGGTCCTTCAGCCACACGTCGAGAAACACGAGGTCGAAGGGGTCCTCGAGCACACGGGCCAGCCCCTCCTCGCCCGTGGAAACGGACGTGACGGCGTACCCCTCGTCGGACAGGATCTCCGAAAGGGTCTCCCGCACCGAGCGCTCGTCGTCGATGACGAGGATGCGCCGTTTCTTCACGCCGCCGGCAGCTCGATGATGAAGCGCGCTCCGCGGGGCCGGTTGTCCTCGACGCGGATCGTTCCGTTGTGGTCGGCGACGATGCGCGAGACGATCGCGAGCCCGAGGCCGGTCCCACGCCCCTTCGTCGTGAAGTCCGGCAGAAAGAGCTTGTCGCGGTCGCGGGCGGCGACCCCACGCCCCGTATCCGTGACTTCGAGCTGAACCCCGGCGGGCCCGTGGGAGAGGCCCACGAGGATCTCGCCCGAAGCTCCGCACGCTTCGATGGCGTTGTCGATCAGGTTGATCAGGGCGCGGCGGATCTGCTCGGGGTCGACCGTGACGACGTCGCGCTCGAGCCGGTTCTCGACGCGGATCCGCACGCCGTCGCGCGCGCCCTCGAAAAGAGAGACGGCTGAAAGGGCGAGCGCCGGCAGGTCAGTCGGCTCCGGGTGCATTTCGGGAAGCCTTGCGAACCTCGAGAACTCGTCGACGAGGGACTTCAAGAAATTCACCTCCTCGACGATCACGCGCGTTCCCCGTTCGATGGTCTGCGGAACGTCCGCCTCTCCCGCGCGGAAGCGCTTCGCGATCCTCTCCGCCGAAAGCCGGATCGGGGTGAGTGGATTCTTGATTTCGTGGGCGACGCGGCGGGCCACCTCGCTCCACGCGGCGAGCTTCTGCTCTCGAGCGACGTGCGTCGTGTCCTCGATCGCCACGACGCATCCGCCGGGCTCCTGGGGGCTGCGCGGTGCGAGCGGGCGGACGGCGACCTCGAGCCGGCGCTCGCCTTCGGGGCCGGGGAGCGTGAGCTCGCGCGGCGCCGTCGGAAGACGCCCGTTGCGCACCTCCGCGAGGAGATCGACGAGGACCTGGAGCTCCGGCCGGTCGCGAAGCGTTTCGATGCGCACGTCCTCGCCGAGGGAAAGAAGCGCGCGCGCCGCCGGGTTGCAGACGGTGACGCGCCCCTGCCCGTCGAACGCCAGAACGCCCGTCGTGACCGACTCGAGCACCGTCGCGAGCAGGCGCCGCTCGAGATCGACGCGCAGGTTCGAGCTCTGGAGCTCTTCGTTGGAGCGCAGGAGCGCGTCGCGCGCGTCCTCGAGACCGGCGGCCATGCGGTTGAAGGAGTCGACGAGGACGCCGAGCTCGTCTTCCGCGCGGACGTCCACGCGCGCGGAGAGCTCGCCCGACTCGAGCCGGCGGGTGGACTCGGCGAGCGCCGCGATCGGGAGGGTGATTCTCCTGGCGAGTGTCTGACCGATCCAGGCGGACGCGAAGAGGATCGCGAGCGTGATGAGCAGGAACGTCGAGATGTTCGCCGCCTTGATCGCCGGCTTCTGCACTTCGAGCTTCTTGTACTCGGACCACGCGGCGGCGATCGCTTCCATCGAGCGCGCTTCGGCCGGCCCGATCCGTACCCCGGCCACCCAGATCACGGGGCCGGACGTGCGGGCGCCGCGGTAGCGGTGAGAGCCGTCCCGCAGCACCTCGATCTTGACCTCTTCGCCGGACGCCGCCGCGTGCCGCAGGGTTTCGGCAGGAAGGACGGCGACGTCGGAGGGGTGTTCGGCGGCGAGCGCGATCCGCTCCGTGCCCCGGTAGGCCTCGATCGTCTCGAGCCGGTGGTCCCGCCGGAACGTCTCGAGGTCCTCGTCCACGGGCGCCTCGTCTCCGAAGAGCCGCGCGGCGTTGCGCGCCTCGTCGGCCGCTTCGTCGATCAGGCGCCGCTCGGCCCTGTCCTGGACGTCGCGCGCCCTCCCCACGACTTCCCGGACGGGCGAGGAGAACCAGCGGTCGATCGAGCGCTGGAGGAGGCCCGTCGCGGTGAAGAAGAGGAGGCCGATCGGGATGGCGGTCAGCCCGAGGTACGTCACGAGAAGCTTCGTCTTGAATTGGGACCCGAGGATCCGCCGCCGGCGCTCGACCCACGTCTTCAGGATGGTCCGTCCGAGGACGAAGAGGAGAGCGACGATGAGCGTGATGTTCGTGTAGGAGAGCACGAAGAGGAGCACCCCGCGCGTGATCGTCGCCGGCTCGTCCGCGCGCTGCTCGACGACCGACACCGCCGCCCAGACGACGAGGACGGCGAGGACCAGACTGAGGATCAGCCGGTTGTCCTTGCGGCGGCGCTGGAGCTCGGAGAGGAGGCTCATGGACCCGTCCGGACCTCGAAGCGGTTCGACTCCTTCCAGGACGTCTTTGCGTCGACGGGGATGATCGTGAAGAGGTACCCGGAGTCGAAGGAGGCCCGCATCTGCAGGTAGAGGTTCTTGTGCGGGTCGTCGTCGCGGACCCGGAAGACCAGGAGGTTGTCGCGCGAGACGAGCCGCCGGGCGACCTCGGAGAACTCGCGGGTCGTCGATCGGGCGAGCGGCCTCCCGTCCAGGCTCTCCGCCACGACGTATTCGCGGGTGACCGGGTCGTACGTCACTGCCACCCGATAACGGCGGGTGTACATCCGGTCATCCCAGAGCCAGTGCGCGTTGTGCCGGTAGAGGCGGATGTCGTAGCGGATGGCCGTCTCGAGGCCCGCCTCGATTTTGGTCGCGAGCTCCGGGTTCAAGGCGCCGTCCAGGCGGAAACGGAGGAAGACGTCGGGTCCGCGCGCTTCGGCATGGCACGCCTCGATTCGCGGCTTGTCCGCTACCTGGCCGCCCAGGGGGCCCACCACGAACAGGGCCACCAGCAGGGTCGACGCGGTTCGGGCTGCTCCACGCATGTCCCGATTGTACGGGAGGCATCCGGTTGGACCGGGCCCGGCACGGTGCGCGTTTTCCGACGACTCCTGACCGCCGACCCCGACTCCCGACCGGCTCCTATTCGTTGACCGTCCGCTCCTGGGCCGGGACGATCTCCGCAGGCGACTGCTCGGCGCGCTCGAGCGCCCGGGCGAACTCGATGTGGAGGGCGTGCCCCGCCTTGCGCGCGTGGATGCGGCCGCGTAGCGGGCGGCCGAGCAGGGCGAGGTCGCCCAGCAGGTCGAGGATCTTGTGGCGGACGAACTCGTCGCGAAACCGCAGCGGCCCCGACGCGACCCCCGCCTCGTCGAGCACGACCGCGTTGGAGAGGCTGCCTCCGCGGGCGAGCCCGCGCGCGCGCATGGCCTCGACGTCGCGGGCGAAGCCGAAGGTCCGCGCCGGCGCGACCCGCGTCGAGTATTCCTCGGGCCGGATCGCGACGGTGAGCTGCTGTCGGCCGACGGCCGGATGGGGAAAATCGATCTCGTAGCTGATCGTCAGACCGGAGCCGCCCGGAAAGTATTCGACGCTCCGGTCGCCGCGCTCGACGGAGACGAACCGGTCGAGCTCGAAGGTGCGCAGGGGAACGCTCTGCCGCTCGAAGCCCGCCGCGTGGAACAGACGGACGAAGGGCATGGCAGACCCATCGAGGATGGGAACCTCGGGCCCGTCGATTTCGATCCGGCAGTTGTCGAGACCCTCGCCCGCGGCGGCGGAAAGCGCGTGCTCCACCGTTCCGATCGAGACCCCGTCCGCGGAGAGAGTGGTCGCGTAGTCGAAGGTGGCCGCCGACGTGAGGCGCGCGGGGATCTCCTTCGCGCCGTGGTCGAGCCGGACGAAGACGAGGCCGTGGTCGGGAGGCGCGGGCCGGAAGTGGGCCCGGACGGGATGGCCCGAGTGGAGGCCGATGCCTTCGATGGATACGGCGGTGCGAAGCGTGGTCTGTGTGCGCAAGCTTGTGTGTCCGCCCCGCTCTTCGCACGAGCGGTGCCATGTGCACACGCACGAGAGAAACAGGGGCAATCAGCTCTGCGGAAAGAAGTTGCAGCGAGAGTCGCGACCACGAGCGAAACGCGCGGTGTGGTTCACGCGCGACAACCGTGTGTCGAATCCGCCACGGATGGGGGTCAGATTCGATCCGATAGACTCAAAAGGAGATGCCCCATTCATCGCTGGAAAACGAGATCGCCTCGATCCTCGCCGGCGCCCGCGAATCCCTCGCCGTCGCCCGCGCGCGCTGCTACGCAATGGGGCCGACGGGCGAGTACCGCCTTGCCGGAGCGTTCGGCTTCGGCACCCGGTTCGGTCCCGAGGACTTTCTCGACCCCTCCCACCCGCTCGTCGACTGGGTCCAGCACCACCGCCGCGCCGCGTACGCCAACGCGCCGGGCGATGCTCTCCGCATGGCCGCGACGATGGAGCGGGAGCAGTACGCGCGCATGCTCGCCGCGCCGATCTACGTCGGCTCCCGGCTGGTCGGGATCCTCGAGCTCCAGGACAAACTCTCGGGAGCGTTCTTCACGTCCGACGACCTTCGCCAGGCAGAAAGCGTGGCGCTGCGGATCGGCGGCGTCCTGGACTCCTACGGCGGAACCTCCGTCGGGGGGCCGGAGCCGATCCCGCAGGAAGACGCCGACGCTCTCTTCCGGCCGGGGGGATATGAGGGCGAGCTCGACGGTACCGGAGAGCTTCCGACGCCGCCGGCCCTCTTCACGTCCCGCCCGTCGCCCCCGGCGGAGGCCGCGGCGCAGCCGCGCACTCCGCCCCTCCCCGCGAGGCGGGAAGAGCTCGTCTTCCGCGGTTTCTGGACAACCCTGCTCCTCGTTCCGGAGATCGAGGCGGTCGCCTTCTCGTCCTGGTCTCGCGAGTCCGCGGAGATCCAGATCGGCACCCGCCGGCCGTTCTCCGATGCCGCCCGCGCGACGCTTCTGGCGAACCTCGAAACGGCGCTGTCCACCGCGATGCCGGGAGTCCGGCTGCCGTCGGATCGCCGCTTCACCACCGAATATCCCCTCGGCCGGACCCCCGGCGAGATCCCGAGCTTCGGCGGCATCCAGACATCCGTGCTTTCTTCCGGCAGCCGCGTTCGGCTCCTGACGCTCCTCTTCACGAGGCCGCCCGCGGCCGCGGCGGCGGAAGCGCTGAAGGAGACCCACCGGCTCGTCCGCGCCGCGGTTCTCCAGTCCGTGTCGGGTGAGCGTTACCGGCAGTCGTTTCGCAGCCTCGTGAAGGCATTCATCGAGCCGGGACTTCGCACCTACCCGCAGCTGAAGGCGCACTCGTTCGCGGTCGGCGCTCTCTGCCGGAAGTTCGCGACGAGCCTGAGGCTGCCCGCCGACGTGATCGAACAACTCACGGTCGCCGGGCTTCTCCACGACATCGGCATCCGGGAAGTCGAAGTCCCGTACGAGCGGCTCTCGGGTCGCCGGCCGCTCGACCTCCAGGAGGTGGCGCTCGTGCGGCGGCACGCTCCCATGGGCGCCGACATCCTCGAACGGATCGACTTTCCCTACCCGATTGCTCCCCTCATCCGCCACCACCACGAGCGGTACGACGGCGCCGGATATCCGGACGGGCTGTCCGGCGACCGCATTCCTTTCGGAGCGCGGATGATCGCGATCGCGGAAGCCTTCGACGCCATGACCGCTCCGCACTCCTACCGCGCCACCGTTCCCCGCGACGCCGCGCTCGAGACGCTCTCCCTGAAGTCGGGGACGCAGTTCGACCCGGACCTCGCGCGGCTCTTCAACGAGCTCATCCGCGCCACGCCCGACACGACGGCGGGGCCGGAAGGGCGCCCGTGAAGAAGCCGGCGGCGGAGGGGGCCGCCAAGACATCGCCCATCGCGTCGAATCGAAAGGCATTTCACGATTACTTCATCGAGGACCGCGCCGAGGCCGGGCTCGTCTTGACCGGCACCGAAGTGAAGTCGCTCCGCGACGGGCGCGCGCAGCTGAAGGATTCCTACGTCCAGTTCCGGGGCGGCGAGGCGTTTCTCGTCGGCGCGCACATCTCGCCCTACGGATCCGGATCGTGGACCAATCACGCGCCGGAGCGGGACCGGAAGCTTCTTCTCCACCGGCGCGAGCTCGAGAAATGGGGCGGCGCGGTCGCGAAGGGCGGAGTGACGTGCGTGCCCCTCTCCCTCTATTTCAAGGGCTCGCGGGCAAAGGCCGAGATCGCGCTCGTCAAGGGCAAGAAGATGCACGACAAGCGCGACGCGATCCGGGACCGGGAGTTGAAGCGAGAGGCGGACCGGGCAATGCGGAGCCGGTAGAAGCGGGGGGGGGGCCGGGAGTCGGGGGTTTACGGGTCAGGAGTCGTCGTGATGAGCGGAAGTCTCCCAGGAGCTGCGTCGAAATTTCGCGACTATCGGCCGGGCGATTTCGCGGAGCTCGTCGCGCTCGACCAGCAATGCTTCGAGCCGGGGATCGCCTATTCGCCTTACGAGATGCGGCGGTTTCTGGGGCTGGCGAGCCGCGAGGCCATCGTCGTCGAACGGAATGGGAGACTCGCCGCCTTCTGCATCGGGTACCGTTCGCCTTCGCGAACGGGCCGAATCCTCACGATCGACGTCAACGCGACGGAGCGGCGGAACGGAATCGGAAGGGCGCTACTCGAAGAAATGGCGTTGCGCCTTTCGAAGGCAGGCGCGACCGAAACCGTTCTCGAGGTGGACGTGACGAATGCCGGGGCGATCGCGTTCTACGAGCGCCTCGGATTCCGGAGCACGACAAGAATCCCCGACTATTACGGCGCGGATCGCGACGCGTTCGAGATGGTTCGCCGGGAGACCCCCGCGAAGTCGACCTCTTCCAGCCGACTCCTGACCCCCGACCCCTGACTCCCGACCTCTTCCTCACCGCGTCGCCCTCTTCTTCCTCGCCGGCGCGAGCGCCCTCTGGTTCTCCCTCAGGAGCTCCTCGAAGCGTTCGGCGGGGACCGGAGGGCTGAACAGGAAGCCCTGCATTTCGTCGCAGTGCTGCTCGCGGATGAACGCGAGCTGCGACTCGGTCTCGACGCCCTCGGCGACGACCGTGAGCTGCAGGCTGTGGGCGAGCGCGATCATGGCGGCCGCGATCGCCGCGTCGTCGGGATCGGAGGTCACGTCGCGGACGAAAGACTGGTCGATCTTGATCCGGTCGATCGGGAAACGCTTCAGATAGTTCAGGGACGAGTAGCCGGTGCCGAAGTCGTCCATGGAGAGTCGGACGCCCAGGTTCTTCAGGTCCCAGAGCGTGCTGATCGAAAGTTCGGCGTTCTGCATCGCGTTCGACTCCGTGATCTCGAGGTCGAGCGCTGCCGCGGGGAGGTCGGCGAGGCGGAGCGCCTCGCGGACGTGTTCGACGAGGTTCGCCTGCTGGAACTGGCGCGCGGAGAGGTTCACGGCGATCGAGAGGTGCGGGAAGCCGAGGGCGTGCCACTCGTGCGCCTGGCGGCACGCCGTTCGCAGCACCCACTCGCCGATCGGGACGATGAGGCCCGAGACTTCCGCGAGCGAGATGAACTCTCCCGGGGGAAGGACGCCGAGCTCCGGGTGCTCCCAGCGCACGAGCGCCTCCGCGCCGCGGATCTGACCCGACTCGAGGTCGATGAGGGGCTGGTACTGGAGAATGAGCTCCTCGTTGTGAATCGCCTGCCGGAGCCGGTTCTCGAGCGAGAGCCGCTCGAGCGCCTTCGAGTTCATGCCCGGCGTGTAGAGCTGGCAGTTGTCGCGCCCCTGCTCCTTCGCGCGGTACATCGCCGTGTCGGCGTTCCGGACGAGCGCTTCCGCGTCCTCCCCATCCGTCGGATAGACGGCGATCCCGACCGACGTCGTGATGAAGAGCTCCTGTCCGTCGATGAAGAAGGGGAGCCGGATCGCCGAAAGGATCTTCCGCCCGATCGTGGGTGAATCGTCGTCTCCGCCGATTCCCGCGGCGAGCACGGTGAACTCGTCGCCCCCGAGCCGCGCGACCGTGTCGCCCTCCCGCACGCTGGCGCCGAGGCGCGTGGAGACCTGCCGCAGAAGCTCGTCGCCCACGGAGTGGCCGAGCGAGTCGTTGATCACTTTGAAACGGTCGAGGTCGAGGAAGAGAACGGCGATGCGCTGGCCGGACCTGTGGGCGGCGAGGACGGCCATGTTCAGCCGGTCCTGGAACAGGAGCCGGTTCGGAAGCCCCGTGAGCGCGTCGTGGAACGCGAGGTGCTTCACCTGCTCCTCGGCGCGCTTGCGGTCGGTGATGTCGATGATCGTTCCCTCGATCATCCCGGGAGCCCCGTCCACGCCTTCGATGATGTGCCCGTTCTCGAGAATCCAGACGAGGCTTCCGTCACGCCGCCGCAGGCACTCCTCGTGGTTGGCGAGCAGCTGGCGCTCGCGGAGGCGGCCCATGGTGGCCTCATGGGCTTCGGGGCTCTGGTAAAAGTCCCCCGCGGGGCGTCCGATGACCTCCTCGCGCGCCGAATACCCGAAGATGCGGGCGAAGGCGTCGTTGCAGTCGAGCACCCGCCCGTCGAGGGTCGTCCGGTAGACGCCGGCGAGGTTCCTCTCGAACAGCGTGCGGTACCGGTTCTCGGAATCGCGAAGGGCCTCTTCCGTGCGGCGCGTCTCCGTGACGTCGCGAAAGCTCCAGACGCGCCCGACCGAAACGCCTCCGACCCTCTGCGGGCGGGACGAGCGCTCGAAGACCCGGCCGTCGAGGAACCGGACGACGTCGTGGCTCTCGGAGTCCGGAGTGGCGTCGAGCGATTCGATCTTGTCCAGCACGGTGCCCGGGTCTTCCAGCTCGTGCGCCGCCGCCTGCATCGCGACGCTGTGATCGCGGGTCTCGATTGCCCCGGAGAGAAACCGCCACATGTCGACGAGCCTCTGGTTGTACGTGACGATGAAGCCCTGCCGGTCCACGACCAGGAGCCCGTCGGCGGTGGCCTCGAGCGTCGCCCGCACGAGCGAAAGCGACGCCTCCCGCTCCTCCTCGGCCCGCTTGCGCTCCGTGATGTCGACGAGCGTGCCCTCGATCACCTGCGTTCCGGGCTCCGAGCCCTCGACGAGGCTCTCGTTCTCGAGGACCCACACGACGCGCCCGTCCCGGCGCCGCAGGCGCTGCTCGTAGTTGGCGAGCGAACGGCTTTCGCCCAGCCGCCGCAGGGATTCCTGCCGGTCTTCCGGCGAGAGATAGAAGTCGACCGCGTTGACGCCGAGCACTTCTTCGCGGGACTCGTACCCGAAGATACGCGCGAAGGCGGGGTTGCAGTCGAGCATGCGGCCGTCGAGCGTGAAGCGGTAGAGCCCCGCGAGGTTTCGCTCGAAGAGCTGGCGGAGCCGCGACTCGGATTCACGCAACGACTGCTCCGCCGACCGCAGCACGGAGGCGTCCCGGGCAATTACGGTCAGGAGGCGCCGTCCGTCGCGGAGCCATTCGCCGAAGGAGATCTCGAGGGGGACGTCGCTGCCGTCGGCGCGGCGGCCCGTCACCGCGATCGCCTGCCCCGTGGAAGTCGCCTTCCAGACGGCCGGAGCGTTCGGGCCGCCGTACGCGTGGCCGGGCAGCAGGATGGATAGCGGCTCGCCGATCAGGGAGGAGGCGGGATGCCGGAAGATCGGCTCCGCGGCGCGGTTCACGTACAGGATCCGCCCGTCCTCGCCCACGGTCAGGATGGCGTCGGACGCCGTCTCGGCGAGCGCGCGAAAGCGGTTCTCGCTCTCGCGCAGCGCCTTTCGCGCGAGGCGGCGCTCGCGGCGGACCTGCGCGTCCCGCAGCTCGCGCTCGACGGCGGGGCACAGGCGGCCGATCGAGCTCTTCTCGACGCAGTTGTGCGCGCCCGCCTTGATCGCGCGAACCGCCGTCTCCTCTCCGAGCTCCTCGGAGAAGATCAGAAAGGGCATGTCGGGATCGTGGTCCTTGACGAGCGAGAGGGCTTCGAGCGCGCTGAATCCATCCATCAGGTAGTCGGAGAGCACGAGGTCGAACGGGTCGCCGGAAAGGGCGGACTCCGTCTCTTCACGGGTGCAGACGCGCTCCCAGGTCGGCGTGTAGCCGCCGCGGCAGAGCTCGTCCACTGTCCGTTCCGCTTCCGGCGCGGAATCGTCCACGATCAGAACTTTGAGTCGGATCATTTGTACAGGGCCCGTACATTATACGACGGCCTAGCAGCGTCCCGCGCAATGCGCGGAAAGGCGCCGCGTCCTCTTCGAGCGCGCGCTTCCCACGCGCGCGATAAGAGGCTTGAAGATCTGCCTGGCAACCCGACGGGGGACGGGAATACTCGGACAAGCTTCTAGGGCGCGCTCCGGGCCTCGCGGATAATCGCCGTCAGCACGGTGGTCACGCCGTTCAGGATGAACTGCACCCCGATCACGGCGGTGACGAGGCCCATGATCTTCGCGACCACTCGCTGGCCGGTCCGGCCGATCCTCTCGACGATCGCGGGCGCGGCGAGCAGGACACCGAGCGTGATCAGGATGCTCGCGGCGAGGGCGACCGCCAGTCCGACGCGGTGCGCGCCGTCGCGCGCCTGACCGACGAGAACCATCATCGCGGAAATCGCTCCCGGCCCTGCGATGACAGGGATGCCAAGCGGCACCACCGAGGGATCGAGCTTCTCCGCGTCCTCTCGGGTGACCTGCCGTCCGGTGTCGTCCATCTCGCGGAGCGACATGATCGTGAAGAGAACGCCTCCCGCGATCTGGAACGCGGGGACGGTGATTTGAAAGAAGGCGAAGATCGCGCCGCCCGCGGTCGCAAAAACTGCGAGGACCGCCGCAGCGGCCAGACACGCGCGAAGGGCGGTCAAGCGGCGCTCGGCCTTCGTGCCCGGGGCGAGAGCCACGAAGATCGGCGCAGCCGAGACGGGGTTGATCACCGAGAGCAGGGAGGAGAACGCGAGCAGCGCGAACTGCGTGGCCGCGGACGAGGGCGCGCTCCCCACGGCGGCGACTGTAACAGCCCGCCGCCGTTTCTCAGGCGGCGGGCGGTGAAGGTTCCTGTCTCCCTACGGCCTCCGGATCGCGAGGATGCCGATGGCGGCGAGCGCGAGGCCCATGAGCAGAAGCATCCCGGGCGACAGGGTCGGGACGGGGGTCGTTCCAGGAAGCGACCCGGGACCGAGCCCGCCGATCGGAGTGGCCGTCGAGGTGGGGATGGCAAGCGTCGGCGTTCGCGTCGCCGTCGGCAGCGGCTGGGTCGGGCTCAGAACCGGTGTCTGAGACGGCGTGGGAGTCGCCGTGGCCGGCAGCGAGGTCTGCGTGACGGTCGGTGAGGCCGTCGGGAACGCCGGCGTTGAGGTGAGAGTCGCGGTCGCGGTGGGCGTGCTGGTCGGGGGGAGGGGAGTCGACGTGGGCGGCACGGGAGTCGCGGTCGGAGTGACGGGTGTGGAGGTCGGCGTGTTCGTGGCGGTCGGAGGGATGACGTTCACCGTGATCGTCTTGCCCCCGAACGCGCCGTCGTCCGGGTCCGTCGTGTGGATCGTTCCCGAAAACGCGCCCTGACCGGTGGCGCTCGTAACGCCGGGGTTGACGACGATCGCGCACAGGACGGGCGCGTACGTCTTCGACGTCCCCGAGAGCAGAGTGTCGTTCGTCGCCAGAACCGTCGTGGCCCCACTCGGAGTGCCGTCCGGCCCCGGACAGGTAAAGGAAACCGCCATCGCGGTCGCGTCGCACGGGACGCCTCCACCGACCGGCAGGTTGTTCGTGGTGACCGTGTACGTCACCGTCGTGCCGCTCGGCACGATCGGGTCCGAAGGACTGCGGCTGATCTGCATGTCGAGGCCGTTCTGATTGCAAAGCGGCGGACTTCGATGCATCGGAGATACGGACGGGTTTCGCGGGACGGGCGCGGGGCCGCCGGGGCGCGTCTGCGCCGTCGCCGCGGTCGTCCATGACACGGGAAGGATGAAAGCCGCCAGGATTGCCCGGGCAAAGACCGATCGGGCTCTGCGCATGAACGTCCCCTTCACAGAAGAGAATCACTGACGCTTCGTATTGCCGGGGCCTTTGTATCGCGGACTCGCGTCCCGTCGCCATTGGCCGCTTGTCCGTTTTTTCTGAGCGGGGAAGTGCAAAAGACGTGCCGGGTTTGAAACTCCCAACGACTCGCAGGCGGTCCGAGGATCGGGCGGCTTTGACGATCCCGCTACAATCGCCGACTCCCATGGAATTCCTCAGGATTCGAGGCGCCCGGCAGCACAACCTGCAGAACGTCTCCTGCGACATCCCCCGCAACCGCCTCGTGGTCGTGACCGGGGTGTCCGGCTCCGGCAAGTCTTCCCTCGCCTTCGACACGATTTTCGCCGAGGGACAACGGCGCTACGTCGAATCGCTGTCCGCGTACGCGCGGCAGTTTCTCGAGCAGATGGAGAAGCCGGACGTCGATTCGATCGAAGGGCTCTCGCCCGCGATCTCCATCGAGCAGCGGACGACCTCGCGCAACCCGCGATCGACCGTGGGCACCGTGACGGAGATCTATGACTACTTGCGCCTGCTCTTTGCTTCGATCGGAAAGCCGCACTGTCCCAAGTGCGGCCGCCCGATCCAGGCGCAGACGATCCAGGAGATGGTCGACCGGGCGCTCCGCCTTCCGGAGGGGAGCCGGTTCGTCGTCCTCGCGCCGTACGTCGCCGGCAAGAAGGGCGAGTACAAGAAGCAGATGGCGGAGATGCTCAAGGAGGGCTTCCTCCGCGCACGGATCGACGGTGCGTACGTCGATCTCGACGACCCGCCGGAGCTCGACAAACAGAAGAAGCACACCATCGAGCTCGTCGTCGACCGGCTCGTCGCGAAGAAGGCGGACGACGACGAATACCGCCAGCGCCTCGCGAGCTCGATCGAGACGGCCATCCGCGTCTCCGGCGGGCTCGTCACGCTCTCGGTCGCGGACGGTCCCGAGGAGGTGTTGTCCGCCAACTACGCGTGTCCCGACTGCGGCACCTCTTTGACGGAGATCACGCCCAGGCTCTTCTCCTTCAACTCGCCGTACGGCGCCTGCCCCGCTTGTTCGGGCCTCGGGACAATCCTCAAGGTGGATCCGGACCGGCTCGTCGTGGCGCCCGAGAAGTCGATCGAGGACGGGGCGATCGCCATCCTGAAGCCCGGCTCGACGAACTGGCGCTCGCGGCAGATGGCGACGCTCGCCAAGCATTACAAGTTCAAGCTCGACCTGCCCTTCTCGAAGATCCCGAAGGCGGCGCGCGACGTGATCCTCTACGGCTCGGGCGGGGACGAGATCAAGTTCTCGTACGTCGCCGACCGTGGCGAGTACCACTGGCGCTCCTCGTTCGAGGGGCTGATCCCGATGCTCGAGCGGCGCTACAAGGAGACGGAGAACCCCGACCAGCGGATGGACCTCGAGGCCTACATGTCCGCGGAGCCGTGCCCGTCCTGTTCGGGGCGGCGCCTGAAGCCCGAGGCGCTCGCGGTCAAGGTGGGAGGGCGGGCGATCGACGAGATCGCGTCGGTGACGATCGCGGACTCGATCGCGTTCTTCGACGACCTGGCTCTGACGCCCCGCGAGCGGGAGATCGCGGGGAAGATCCTGAAAGAGATCCGCGACCGGCTGGGATTCCTCGCCAACGTCGGGATCGGTTATTTGAACCTCTCGCGCGGCGCGGCGTCACTCTCCGGCGGCGAGTCCCAGCGCATCCGGCTCGCGACGCAGATCGGGTCGAAGCTGATGGGCGTTCTCTACGTGCTCGATGAGCCTTCGATCGGGCTGCACCAGCGGGACAACCGGAAGCTGATCGACACGCTCATCTCCATGCGGGACCTGGGGAACACCGTCGTCGTCGTGGAGCACGACGAAGAGACGATCCGGTCCGCCGACTGGGTCATCGACCTCGGGCCAGGGGCGGGGGTGCACGGAGGACGGATCGTCGGGCAGGGCACGCCGGACGACCTCGCGAATTTCCCGGAATCGCTCACGGCGAAGTACCTGACGGGCGAGCTCGAGATCCCGATTCCGTCGGTCCGCCGCGGCGGGTCCGGCAAGGCGCTCGCCGTCCGCGGCGCGCGCGAGCACAACCTGAAGAACGTCGACGTGCGGTTTCCGCTCGGCGTGATGACGGCCGTGACGGGCGTTTCAGGTTCGGGGAAGTCGACGCTCGTCAACGACATCCTCTACAAGGCGCTCGCCCGCGCCCACCACGGGGCCTCGGACCGGCCTGGCCGCCACGACAAGATCGAGGGACTCTGGGAGATCGACAAGGTCATCAATATCGACCAGTCGCCGATCGGCCGGACGCCGCGCTCCAACCCCGCCACCTACACGAACGTGTTCAACCCGATTCGAGAGCTGCTCTCGCGCACGCCCGAGGCGCGCGCGCGGGGTTACGCGCCCGGGCGCTTCTCCTTCAACGTGAAGGGGGGACGTTGCGAGGCGTGCTCGGGCGACGGGCAGATCAAGATCGAGATGCATTTCCTGCCCGACATCTATGTGACGTGCGACGTCTGCGGCGGCAAGCGTTACAACCGCGAGACGCTCCAGGTGCACTACAAGGGCAAGTCGATCGCCGACATCCTCGCGCAGACGGCCGAGCAGGCGTTGGAGCTCTTCGAGAACATTCCCTCGATCGCGAACATCTGCCGCACGCTCGTCCAGGTCGGACTCGGCTACATCCAGCTCGGACAGTCATCGACGACGCTCTCCGGCGGCGAGGCGCAGCGCGTCAAGCTCGCGAAGGAGCTCGCCCGCCGATCGACGGGCCGTACGTTGTACCTCCTGGACGAGCCGACGACCGGCCTCCACTTCGACGACATCAAGAAGCTGCTCGGCGTCCTGCGGTCTCTCACGGAAAAGGGGAACACGGTCGTCGTCATCGAGCACAACCTCGAGGTGATCCGGACGGCCGACTGGATCGTGGACCTCGGACCGGAGGGCGGCGACGGCGGCGGGCGGATCATCGCGGAGGGGACTCCGGAGGCGGTCGCCGGGGTGCGCGCCTCGTACACCGGCCAGTTCCTGCGGCGCATCTTCGCCGAGGCGCGGAAGGCCGCGCGCGCATGAGACGCGCCGCTCTCTTTGCCGCGGGCATCCTGGCGGCGGCGGCGCTCGCCGCGGCCCCGGCGGCGAAGAAGGCCCCCGGCGCGCTCGGGAGCCCGGGGAGCCCGACGAACTTTTCCGGCATCTGGGGGCTCGACGTCCACAGCAGCTCCGGCGGCGCGCCGAACCTGAAGGACGCCGTGCTCGAGGTGACCCAGAAAGAGGAGCGGATCTGGATCCAGCCGCTCGGCGAGAGCCGCAGGGGCCTGCTCGCCGAGGAGGTCGTGGTCGACGGCCGAACCTACGAGAAAGGCGTCGGCCAGGCGCGGCGCGGGACGCTCCAGGCGCAGTGGGGAAAGGACGGCAAGTCGCTCTGGCTGGAAGTGGTCGCCCCGACGGAGGAGAACCCCCGGGCCGCCGTTCAGCGCACCGTGTGGAGGCTCTCGGAGGACCGCAACACGTGGGTCCGGGAGACGATAACGATCGTGAACGGGCAGTCGCGCCAGTCCCGGCTCGTCTTCAAACGGCTCGCGGACAGGAAAAAGGCAAAGTAGCTCCGACCGCGTCTACACGAACACCGTCCGGCAGGCGCCGGTTCTGCGCCACTTTACCGCCGCGTTCGAGCTCGTCTAGTCCCCCCTCGGCTACAATTTCTTCCCCGTGATCACCGGCTACAACACCGACGTCAAGCACAACAACCGTGTCTTTCACATCCAGACGGAAGACAAGGGGGACTCTAGCCCGCACATCGAATCGCTCGTTTATGTCGGCGGGCAGATCCTCGCGACGCGCAAGACGTCGTACGCCGAGCTGATCGGGTCGGGACGCGACGACAAGGCGGTGCAGGAGCTCATGGAGCAGCAGCACCGGACGATGATCGCGGCCATCCAGCGGGGGCGATTCGACGGCCCCAACGGAGGAGTGCAGTCCCCCGAAACCGACGATGAAGCCGATCGATCTCCCTCGCTCGGATCTGTGCGGGGTCGGACCACCTCGGGCGACCGGACCCTCGACCAGGTGATCCTCGACTACCTCGCCTCCGAGCTCGCGCACGACCAGATCGACTGTTCCTTCTCGCCCGTCCCGGAGTTCGTGGGTGGAAAGCCGGCATCGGTCCGCATCCGTGCCGCGTCGTCCCTTTCGAAGCAGCCCGTCGGCAACGCGGCGATCCAGATCCGCATTCTCTCGACGGTCACCCGCCCCGCGGTCGTCTTCGACGGAAAGACGGCCGCCGACGGCACCTGCGCGGCTTCCTTCGTCGTCCCCGCGTACCGGGAGGGCTCCGCAGCCGCCGTGATCCGCGTCACGTCGCCCATCGGGAGCACGGAATTCAAGTTCCCCGTGAAGAGGAGCGCGTGAGCGACGTCGCCGTCCGGGTCAACGGCGAGGAGATCCGCCTTCCGGAGGGCGCCTCCGTCGCGTCGGTCCTGGAGCGCCTCCGCGTTTCCACCCCGCGCGTCGCCGTCGAGCGCAACCGCGAGATCGTGCCGAAGGCGGAGTACGCGAAGACGCAGCTCGTGCCGGGAGACGTCCTCGAAGTCGTGGAGTTCGTGGGGGGCGGGTAGCGCGATTCGGATGGCGGAAGACCGATCCCAAACCTCCGACGCACGGCGTTCGGTCCTCGACCAGCCCGAGGCTCATCTTCGGTCCATCCTCGACGCGTCTCTGGACGGCCTGATCACCATCGATGGCGCGGGAAGGATCGTCGAGTTCAACCTCGGCGCCGAGCGGATCTTCGGCTACGAGCGGGAGGCCGTGCTCGGACGCGAGATGGCGGAGATGATCGTGCCGCCGGCGTTTCGCGACCGTCACCGGATGGGCCTCGCGCGGTACCTCGAGACGGGGGACGGCCCGATCCTCGGCCGCCGGCTCGAGATCGTCGGGATGCGATCGGACGGTTCGGAGTTCCCGGTCGAGCTCACGGTGATGCGGGTGCCGGCCGAGGGCCCGGTTTTGTTCACGGGCGCCCTGCGCGACATCACGGAACGCAAGCGGGTGGAAGCACGGCGGCTGGCCCAGTACCGGATCACGAGAATCCTGTCGGAGGCCGCCTCCCTCAACGAGTGCGCATCGGATCTTCTCGAGGAGATCGGCCGGGGCCTCGACTGGGAGTTCGCGCAGCTCTGGACGGTCTCGTCCGACGGGGAGTCCCTTCGCCGGATGGCGGGCTGGTCGCAGCGTCCCGGGTGGGCGGCCGGCTTCGAAGCGTTGAGCCGCGCGACGGAGTTCCGGAAGGGCATCGGGCTGCCTGGACGGGTATGGGCGCGCGGCGCCGCCGGCTGGCTCGAAGACGTTCTCAACGATCCGAACTTCCCGCGGATCGCCCAGGCCCGGTCCGCCGGAATCCGGTCCGGCTTCGCGACACCGATCTCGTCACGGGGAACCGTTCTCGGCGTCATCGAGGCTTTTTCGTCCTCGGCGCGGGCCCACGACGACGACATGGTGGACCTCGGCGACGCGATCGGTCGGCAGATCGGAGACTTCCTCGAGCGAAAGAGGGCGGAGGCGGCGATTCGGGAGAGCGAGGCCCGCTATCGCCGGATTCTCGAAACGACGAACGAGGGGATCTGGTGGATCGACGCGGACGCGCGGACGATCTACGTCAACGACCGGCTGTGCGGCATGCTCGGACGAACCGAGGGCGAGATCCTGGGACACCCCATATTCGAATTCCTTCACCCGGACGAGCACGCCCGGATCCGCGAGATGCTCGGCCGGCGACGGCACGGCATAGCCGAACAGTTCGACGCCGGATTCGTGCGCGGGGATGGGGCGCCGCTGATCGCGATCGTCTCGAGCTCTCCCGTGCTGGACGCTTCCGGCCAGTACACCGGTGCGCTGGCGATGTTGACCGACATCACCGAGCGCAAGAGGTCCGAAGAGAGCGATCGGTTCCTGCTCGACGCCGCGCGCATCCTCGGATCCTCGCTCGATGAGAGTCTGACAGTCCAGAACCTCGCCGAGCTCGCCGTGCCGCGGATCGGGGACTGGTGCGCGGTGGAAATCGTCGGCGAGGGCGGCGACCTCCAGGTGATTGGAGTCGCGCACCGGGACCCGGAGAAGATCGATCTCGCCCGGCGGATCCGAATGGAGTATCCGGCCGCTCCGAATTCCCCGGACGGAGCGCCCGGCGTTGTCGCGACCGGGCAGTCGCAGATGCTGGCGCGCGTCCCGGACGATTTTCTCGTGGCCCGTGCCCGGTCCCCCGAGCACCTCGAGATGATGCGCTCGCTCGGCCTCGCGTCATTTCTCTGCGTTCCCCTTCCGGCGCGTGGCCGCGTGCTCGGCGCGCTGACCCTGGCGACGGCGGAATCGCGCCGTCCCTTCGACGATTTCGACCTGCGGCTCGCCGAACGGACGGCCTCGCTCGCCGCGATCGCGATCGACAATGCCCGGCTCTATCGCGAAGCCCGCGAGGCCGTCCAGCTTCGAAACGATTTTCTTTCCGTGGCGGGTCACGAGCTGCGCACGCCGCTTTCGGTGCTCTCACTCCAGGTTCACACGATGCTCTCCGGCGCGACGGGCGCCGGCGGCTCGGGCGTCGCCGCGGTCCGGGCCGACAGGGTCAAACGGTCCCTCGACCGCCTCTCCCGCCTCGTCGACGATCTCCTCGACGTGTCGCGTGTGAACGCCGGGCGCCTGCGGCTCGAGCCGGAAGACGTCGACTTCGCCGCGCTCTGCCGGGAAGTCGTGGATCGTCTCGATGCGGAGGCGGAGGCCCGCGGCTCCCGAATCGAGCTCGACGCACCGGGCGCCGTCGCGGGCCGGTGGGACCCGCGGCGCCTCGATCAGGTGATCCAGAATCTCGTGTCGAACGCGATCAAGTACGGCGAGGGCCGTCCGATCCGCGTGACGGTGTCCGGGGACGGCGAGACGGCGCGCCTCGTCGTGCGCGACGAAGGAATCGGAATCGCGAGCGCCGACCAGGACCGCATCTTCCGCCGCTTCGAGCGCGCCGTCGCCGAGCGGAATTTCGGAGGCCTCGGTCTCGGCCTCTGGATCACGAAGGAAATCGTCGACGCGTGCGGCGGCGAAATTTCCGTCGAGAGTGCTCCCGGCGCCGGCTCCACATTTCGCGTGACGCTTCCGAGGTCGGGGACAGGGTCCGAAAAACCCTGAGCGCATCCCGCTCGCCTCTCCTTGCCCCCCGAAACCGGATCGGATATCGTGCGCGTCCCTGTGGGCCGTTAGCTCAATTGGTAGAGCAAGAGACTCTTAATCTCTAGGTTGTAGGTTCGAGTCCTACACGGCTCACCACACGTCGCCTCCGCTGCGCTTCGCTCCGGCTCCCGCGACGCAAACCTCCTCCCTCCCTTCGGTCGGGAGACTATTTGCGTCGCGAGCTCTTGTTTCATGGTGGCGAAGTCTTGAACCGTGACGACCGGGACTCGCAGGGCTTACCACTCGGCTCGCCGGACCGCGTCAGGTCTACCTTGGGGCCGACGAGCTCCTCGAAGGCTTCCTTGATCGTCCGGTAGCACTCGCAGGAGACCCCCTCGAGGCGCTCGCGGTCCAGGATGCGGATGATGCCGCGCCGGTAGGCGAGCAGCTCCCGGCGGCGGAACCCGTTCATCGTGTCGGTTACCGAGGCCCGGCGGACCCCCATCATTTCTCCGAGGAACTGGTGGGTCAGCGGGAAGGTGTCTCCCTCGCTCCGGTTGTCTGCCGTCAGGAGCCAGCGCGCGCAGCGCTCCCGAAGTGTGTGGACCCGGTTGCAGGCGCTCGACTGCGACATGAAGCGGATGAAGACCGCCGTGTAGGCCGAGAGCAGCCGATCGAGGCCGGGATCCCTGCCCGCGTGGAGCAGCAGCTGCCGGGCGTCCATGCGGAGAGCGTCTCCCGGGATCTGGACGAACGCCTCGACGGTCGCCCCGGCCGAAAGGAACACGGGGATTCCGACCATCCCTTCGTTTCCGATCGTCGCGGACTCGATGGTGTCCCCGTTCACCATCCTCGTCACGACCGAGACCACCGCGGTGAGCGGGAAGTAGACGTGAGAAACGGGCGCACCGGGCTCGTGAAGGGTCTCGCCGCGAGCGAGAGAGACCGGGGAAAGCAGGGGGCGCAGCCGGCCGCGCGACGGGGGAGGCAGCGCTTCGAGGAGGAGATTCGCGGCGAGGAAGGGGGGCTTCATCTCGCTTCGACCTTCCTTGCGGCGACGGCATGGGCCGTCCGTCCGCGCGCGCACGAGCCGCGGGCGGGCGGGATTGCGCTCAGGGCCCGGGGGGACAGCAGAGCAAGAAGGCGTCGCAGATCGCGAGCGCCGGCGTGGGGCCGACTCCCTGTGCGAACGGCCGGAGCTCCTCACTCAGGCAGACGTAGATGAAGGCCGGTTGCCCTTCGACGGTGACCGGGCGGAGACTTCCCGGCCCGCGGCCTTCCGCCTCCATCAGGCGTCGCAGCCCGTTCGCGATCTCGAGATCCCGCGTGTAGGGCAAAAGCTCGGGATGCGTCCCCATCCACCGCCCGACACCTCGGGCCACACGAGCGTCCACTTCCTCCCCGATGTCTTTCATGTGGAGCATCCACTCCCTGCGATTCGAGGGGAGCGTAGAAGTTCCGCGAGGGCCCGTCTGTCCGTTTTTGACATAGGGAAGCCGCTCGCGCGGCGAAACCGACCCCGTCCGGCGTCAGGCGATCTGGTCGAACTCGTGCCGGATCACCGCGTAGCACTCGCAGGAGGCCTTCTCGAGCCCGCGGCGATCGAGGACCGTGATCCACCCCCTTCGATAGGTGATCAGGCCCTTCCGGCGAAGCTCGCCCGCGCACCCGGTGACCGCGGGACGGCGTATGCCGAGCATCTCGGCGAGGAACTCCTGCGTGAGATGGAACGTGTCGGCCTGGACGCGGTCGTGCGACATCAGCAGCCAGCGCGAGCAACGCTGCTCCGTCGGGTGCTTCCGGTTGCACGCGGCGGATTGTCCGACGAGCCGCAGGAGCGCGCGCGTGTAGGCGTCGGCGAGCCGGCGGAGATTGGAGTTGCGGCGGATCTCGTCGCGGAAAACGTCCGCATTCATTCGGAGACTCCGTCCCGGAATCTGGACGAACGCCTCGATCGACGCGCTGCCCGTCTCGAGGAAAATGGGCAACCCCACGATTCCCTCGTTGCCCGTCGTCGCCGCCTCGACGCAAGATCCGTCGCTCAACCTCGTCACCAGAGACGCGACTCCGTCGACGGGAAAATAAACCCAGTTGACGCGCTTGCCCGGGTCGTGCAGCGACTCGCCCGAGGACCAGTCGTGCGTCTCGAGGAGCGCATCGATCCTCCGGCGCTCCTTCCCGGGGAGTTTCGACAGCAGAAGATTGCCGAGCGCTTTGGGGGACTTCATCCGCTACAATCTACACGTGCGCGGGGGCGGTGGGTGTGGGGCCCGGTCCGGAGTAGTCCGCTCGATCCTCAGACGATCGTCCCTTTGAGGGGCGCCACCTCGCTCTTCGCGCCGATATCGGCCCCCAGGAACTAAGGAAGCCATGGACGAAGACGAGTCGACGACTCAGATGATCTGGACCTCGGACGGTCCGCGCCGGCGGCGCAAGTCCGACACGGCCGAACCCTTCGTCACCTACACGTGCGACCTGTGCGGGCGCCGTCCGGAGCGCTCACCCCGCGAGCACTACGGGATGCACCTCGAGAACGCCCGCACATTCTTAGAGCTCGCCACGGCGCGCGGCGACCGGCAGGGCCAGGCCCGCGCCCGCGGCTGGATCGAAGCCTGCCGGCGTGTCCTCCCGGAGCTGCGGGAGAAGGCCGCCGTGAGGGCGGACGAACGCACGGGCGACCCGCTGCAACAGAACGATCCCCACCATCATTGAGGGGGGCTCGGTCGTCGAGAGTCGGTTCCCGCAGGCTCCCTTCCCCGTGATATTCCTTCCGCACTTTCAGAGGTGCGGGCATGAAGCGACGGAACCCCTCGGGGCTCGACCGGCGGACCCTCTTTCGGTACGGCGTCACGGGCGGAGCGGTTGCGGCGCTGCGCGCGGCGGTTCCTGCCGCGGCGAGCGCCGCTCCCGACTCCCCGTCCGGCAAGGCGCCGGCCGCTTTCGAGCTCGACGAGGTCTCGATCGCCGAGCTGCAGGACCGGATGAAGTCGGGCGCCGAGACTTCGCGCTCCATCACGGAGAAGTACCTCGCCCGCATCGAGGCTCTGGACCGCCGTGGGCCCGAGCTTCGGTCGGTGCTCGAGACGAATCCGGACGCCGTCTCGATCGCCGCGGCGCTCGACGCGGAGCGCAAGTCCGGCCGTCTGCGCGGCCCGCTCCACGGCATCCCGATCCTCCTCAAAGACAACATCGGCACGGCCGACCGGATGACGACGACGGCAGGATCCCTCGCACTCGAGGGCTCGGTCCCCGCGGCGGATTCGTTCGTCGCGAAACGGCTCCGCGAGGCAGGGGCGGTGCTGCTCGGCAAGGCGAACCTTTCGGAGTGGGCGAATTTCCGCTCGACGCACTCGACGAGCGGCTGGAGCGGGCGGGGAGGCCAGTGCCGCAATCCCTACGCTCTCGACCGCAACCCATCCGGTTCGAGCAGCGGTTCCGGGACGGCCACGGCGGCGAGTCTCTGCGCCGCCGCCGTCGGGTCGGAAACCGACGGCTCGATCGTCTCGCCGTCGAACAACTGCTCCCTCGTGGGGATCAAGCCGACGCTCGGTCTCGTGAGCCGCGCCGGGATCATTCCGATCGCGCACAGCCAGGACACGGCGGGCCCGATGGCGCGCACGGTGGCCGACGCCGCCGCGCTTCTTTCCGGAATGGCGGGAGCGGATCCCACGGACACCGCCACGCGCGACAGCGCCGGCCATTCGCACCCGGATTACGGGAAATTCCTCCAGCCCGGTAACCTCACCGGCCTGCGAATCGGCGTCCCGCGCAAGGGCCTCTTCGGCCAGAACGCGCACGCGGACCGCCTGGTCGAGGCGGCAATCTCCGACCTCAAAAAGCTGGGCGCCGAGATCGTCGACCCGGCCGACATCGCGACCGTCGGGGAGACCGACAAGACGGAGTTCGAAGTCCTTCTCTATGAGTTCAAAGCCGGCCTGAACGCGTACCTCGCGGCGCTGCCCGCGTCGCCCGGACGGCCGCGGAGCCTCACGGATCTCATCGCCTTCAACGAGAAGAATCGGGATCGCGAGATGCCGTTCTTCGGGCAGGAGATCTTTCTTCAGGCGGACAAGAAGGGTCCCCTGACCGACAAGGCCTATCGGGATGCGCTCGCGAAGGACCTGCGCCTGTCGCGCAAGGAGGGGATCGACAAGACGATGGCCGGGCACCGCCTGGACGCGCTCGTGGCCCCCACGTCCGGTCCCGCGTGTCTCATCGACCTCGTCGACGGGGACTACGGTCCCGGAGGCAGCTCCACGCTCCCGGCCGTCGCCGGATATCCACACGTGACCGTTCCCGCGGGTTATGCGTTCGGCCTGCCCGTCGGAGTGTCGTTCTTCGGCCGCGCCTGGAGCGAGCCGACGCTGATCCGGATCGCGTATTCGTACGAGCAGGCCACGAAGCACCGCACAAGGCCGGGCTTTGCCTCCACGGCGAGCCTCCAGGCACCGCGCCTGTAGTCAGATCGGGGGGCCGGCGGCAGAGTCGCCGTTCGAAACGACCGCGTCCATCTCCTGTCGGACGACCCGGTAACATTCACAGCTCGCCGCCTCGAGTCCCTGCCGGTCGGTGATCGTGAAGCGTCCCCGGACGGAACGGATCAGGTCCGCCGCGTGCAGCGCGCCGACCGCCTCGCTGACGCCCGCGCGGCGCACGCCCAGCATGTTCGCGAGGAACTCGTGCGTGAGCTCGAACGTGTCTTCGCCCACGGAGTCGTGCGTTCCGAGGAGCCAGCGCGCGCACCGTTCCTCGACCCGGTGAAATCGGATGCAGGCCAGGGATTGCGCGGCGGAAGCGAGCAGGCCGTTCGTGTAGCGCTCGATCAGAGTGCGGAGCGCCGTTCCGGGAGCGGCCTCCCTTCGCAGCCGCGATGCAGAGAGGCGCATCGCCTTTCCACTGACCTGCGAAACTCCCTGGAGCGGCGAGCTCCGGCCGCCGAGGAACGCCGGCAGTCCGGCCATCCCTTCCCGGCCGATGGCAGCCGCTTCGACCGCTCGCCCGTCGGCGAGCCTCGCCAGCATGGAGATCACGCCTGTCGAGGGAAAGATCACCCATTCGACCGGCTCCCCCTCTTCGAGCACGACCCGTCCCGCGACCAGGGGGAAGGGCTCGAGGTGCGGCGCAAGCCGGCGGAAGTCCTCGGCGGGCAAGGCGGAAAGCAGGCGATTCTCGGGTCGGTCGCCGCTCCGTGGGCGCGGCGATGGGGTGGGTCGGTCCAAGACCGTACGGTATCAGACGGAGCTCTGCCCCATGCCGTACGGGAAGGGACGGATCGCCTGTCCTGTCGATGGCCCCGTCTTTGCTGTTCCCGGGGGGCGCGGTCCCGCCTCGGTTGGTCTGTATTGGGGCATCGGCGGGGGGCCTGGCGCCCGTCCGGGAGATCGTTTCGGCGCTCCCGGCCATGCTTCCGGCGGCGGTTTTCGTGGTGATCCACGTGGCGCCTGATTCCCCAAGCCATCTGGCCTCGATCCTCGAGCGGTCAGGCGCCATGAGGGAGTCCGATCCGGCTCTCAAGGCCATCATTGCGAGCGGCAATCTCGACGGCGAGAGGCGCTCCGCGATGCAGAAGCAGGGTATCCGCGCCACGCTGCGCAAACCGTACGGTGCCCGGGAGATCGTCACCGCCCTCCGGAAGCTCCTGGACTAGCAATGGGCCGTCGGCGCCGGCGCCCGGCCCCCGGGATCTAGGAGGGCCGGTCGGGCGAAACGGGAGCCGCCCCTCGCTCGGAGAGGAGCGCCGAAAGGCGGGAGAAGTCGATCGGCTTCGAGACGTGCGCGTCGAAGCCGGACGCGAGGGCGCGCTCGCGCTCCTCCTTGCCGGCGTGCCCCGTGAGCGCGACCAGGTAGATTCCGTCGCCCCCGAGCGCCTGCCGGATCCGATTCGCGACCTCGTAGCCGTCGATCTCGGGAAGGCCGATGTCGATCAGCGCCACGGCGGGGCGAACGCGCACGGCCCGTTCGACCGCCTGCACGCCGTCTTCCGCGACGTCTACGGAATGGCCCCAGAGCTCGAGCAGATTCTTCAAGCCCTCCCGGGAATCGCAATCGTCCTCCACGACGAGCACGTGGATGAAGGCTCGATCGGAAGGCGCGTTGCCGTTTCCGGCGTGGCCGTCTGGCAGCCGGAGGGCGGGGCGCGCGAGCCGCGCGATCGAGGCGATCAGGTCCCTGGGATCGACGGGCTTTGGAACGTGCAGATCGAAACCCGCGGCGAGGGCGCGCTGCCGGTCCTCTTCCCGGGCGTAGGCCGTCAGCGCGACGGCCGCAACGGCGCCTCCGGCGGCCGGCGGCAGCCGCCGGACCTCCCGGATCAGGTCGTAGCCGTCCTGGCCGGGCATTCCAATGTCGCTGACCACGATCGCGGGTGGGCTCGATTTGAACAGCTCGAGTGCCGAAGCTACCGATGCGGCCGCGTCCACGGTCGCCCCTGCGGCCCGAAGCACATGCTCGAGAATCTCGCGGCTGTCGGGCTCGTCTTCGACGAGGAGGATGCGCACGCCGTCCAGGCGCTCTCTCCCCGGGTTCTGGGAGAAAGACTCGGCTCTCCCGGAGTCGGCAAGGGGAATCGCCTCCGGGGCCGCCGGCGCCACCCGGGGCAGGTGAACGATGAACCGCGCACCTCGGTTCGTTCCATCGCTCTCCGCCGTGATGGTCCCGCCGTGGAGCTCGACCAAGTGGCGGGCGATCGCGAGCCCGATTCCGAGGCCGCCATGGGTTCGCGTCGTGGTGCTGTCTGCCTGTCGGAACCGTTCGAACACGCGGGGAAGGAACTCGGGGCTGATCCCTCGCCCGGTGTCGGCCACGGAGATCTCCAGGCCGGAGGCCGTCTCGGCCAGTGCGACCCGGACTTTTCCCCCGCGCGGCGTGAACTTGATCGCGTTCGAGACGAGGTTCCAGACGACCTGCTGCAGCCGGTCGGGATCGCCCACCACCGTGTCGTCGCCCCCCGGCGCGCGCTCGAGCTGGATCTTGATGTCCTTTGCTTCGGCGGCGGGCTTCATCGAGTCCATGGCGGCTTCGACGATCGGTCCCAGGGCCGCGGTCCGCACGCTCAGGCGGAGCTTGCCCGTGATGATCCGCGAGACGTCGAGGAGGTCGTCGATCAGCTTTGCCTGCGCGCGCACGTTGCGTTCGATCACTTCGAGCCCGTGCTGGAGCTTTTCCGGCTCGCCCGCCCCGTCTCGGAGCGTCCGGGTCCAGCCGAGGATCGCCGAAAGCGGCGTGCGGAGCTCGTGGGAGAGGGTCGTCAGGAACTCGTCCTTGACGCGGTTGGCCTCACGCGCCTCCGCATTCAGGATGTTCTCGATGGCGACGGAGGTCATCTGCGCGAGCTGCGTCAGGATCGCTTCGTCCTCTTCCGTAAAGTCGCCGTCCCGTTTGTCCAGGACGTGGAGCAGCCCGATCGGTCGGCCCTCCCGCGTCGAAAGCGGCGCCGCCATCCATCCCAGCCTGGCGGGGCGATCGCTTGCGAGCAGAGCGCGCCACGGAGAGACGGATTCCCGGTCGCCGCGGGTCACGCGCACGGTCCGGGGCACCTGCGCGAGGAACGCCGGAAGAGCAGCGGAATCCCGGAGAACCGCCCTCTCTCCGGACTCGTCGTAGCGCGCTGAGAGGGAGACCGCGGACTCCGGCGCTCCGGCCTTTCCGTCGGCGAGCATGAGGGCGACCGCCTGGTGGGCGCCCAGGATGTCGCGGGCCAGGCTGGTGAGGACGCGGAGCATCTCTCCGGGCGACATTGCGGAATTGATCGCGAGCGAGGCTTCGGTGAGTCTCTGAAGCTGGATCGCCCGCTGCTCGAGAGTCCGCGCCTGAAGCCGCACCTGAAGCGTCTTGCGGAAGAGCTCCACGAAAACGGAAACCTTGGTCTTCAGCACGTCCGAATCGACCGGAGCGAGGATGTAGTCCACGGCGCCGAGCTGATAGCCCCGGCTCGCGTGCGTCTCGTCGCCGTAGGAAGTCACGAAGATGATCGGCGTGTGCTCCGAGTTCTTGCGCTGGCGGAGCATCGCGGCGGTTTCGAACCCGTCCATCCCGGGCATGTTGACGTCGAGGAGCACGACGGCGAACTCGTCGGTCAGAAGGGCGCGGAGCGCCTCGCGCCCCGAGGTCGCCGTCACGATGCGTTCGCCGAGTTCCGCGAGCACGGCCTCCAGCGCCAGGAGCTTGTCCGGGTTGTCGTCGACGGCGAGGATGTTGACTTTGTCGTCCATGTCGCTCGCCGCTGCCTCGTCTCCGCCTTTCTCTGTCCAGCTCAGCGAAACAGCCAGTTGCGGAGCACCGAGAGCATCTGCTCGGTGTCCACGGGTTTGGAGAGATAGTCCCAGGCCCCGGCCTGAAGCGTCTTTTCACGGTCGCCCTTCATGGCCTTCGCGGTCACGGCGATGATCGGCAGGTCGCGGAACTGGTCCATCTTGCGGATCGCGCGCATCGTGTCGTAGCCGTCCATGTCGGGCATCATGATGTCCATCAGGACGATGTCGACGCCGTGCTCTTTCTGGAGCTTGTCGATGGCGTCTTTCCCCGTCTCCGCCGAGAGCACGTCCATGCTCTGGCGTTCGAGCACCGAGGTGAGAGCGAAGATGTTGCGGATGTCGTCGTCGACGATCAACACGCGCTTACCCGCGAGCACCCGGTCGGTCGAGTAGATTCCTTCGAGCGCCGCGCGCTTGTCCTCGGGCAGGCGGTCGATCGGCAGGTGGAGTGCGAGAGTTGCCCGGTCGAGCAGCTTCTCGAGGGATCGCGCCTCGTGAGTCCCCGCGGTTCTCGCGAGCCCCTGGACTTCGGCCTCCCGGTCGGAGTCGAGCAGGGAAGGCGCGAACACCAGAATCGGAATCTCCCTCACGGCGGACTGCCTCGCGATCTCGCCCAGTACCTCGCGTGGAGCGCCGCCCCGCGCGGGAACGCCGAGGATCACACAGTCGAACGTTGCCTCGTCGAGGGCTCCGAGCGCCTCCGAGCCGTCCCGGACGAACCGCACCCGGATCCCCTCGTGCTCGAGCACTTCCCGGAGCTCTCCGTGGTGGGCCTCGTCCGGCCACACGAAGAGAACGTCGCGGTCGGTCCGCTCCACGTAGCTCCGGATGCTTCCGAAGAGCTGGTCGAGCGTTTCCTTCGTCTTGATGGGCTTGTGCACGACGCCTCGAGCGCCGAGGCTGATGCTGCGCGAAGACTCTTCTTCCGTCGAGATGACCCAGACGGGAATGTGCCGCGTCGCCAGGTTCGCCTTCAGCCGGTCCAGGACTCGCCACCCGTCGAGGATCGGGAGCTGGATGTCGAGCGTGATGGCCTCGACGCCCGGACGCTGCGCGAGCGCGAGAGCCTCGGCTCCCTGCGTCGCCACGAGTGCCTTGAACCCGTTCTCGTGCGCCATGTCGACCAGGAACCTCGCAAAGTTCTCGTCGTTGTCGACGATCAGAATCGCGCGGTCGCCCATGCCGATGCTGCTCCGATCGTCCATGACCTCGGAAACCTCGAGGATCGGTTCGGATTTCATCCGGGCGGCGTCCACGTCGGACATGACGGAGACGATGCCCGCGCCCTCGGCCGCCTGCCGCAGAGCCTTCGGCGCGACGTACATCTGGGGCAGATAGAGCGTGAAGGTGCTTCCGACGCCGGGCTGGCTCGTCAGCCGGATTTCGCCTCCGAGGAGCCGGCCGATCTCGCGGCTGATCGCGAGGCCGAGGCCGGTCCCGCCGTACTTGCGGCTCGTGCTTCCGTCCGCCTGCTGGAACGCCTCGAAGATGATCTGCTGCTTGTCGGACGGGATCCCGATGCCGGTGTCCGTGACGGAGAACGCGAGCACGGACTTGGCGCGGTCGAGCGATTCGATCCCCGGAGTCCAACCGTCCGCGGCGGACTCGATCTTCAGCGTCACGCGGCCGCGGTCCGTGAACTTGAAGGCGTTGGAGAGAAGGTTCTTGATGACCTGCTGGAGCCGCTTGCTGTCCGTGAAGAGCGAGCGGGGGAGCCGGCGGTCGAGGTCGGCCCCGAACTCGACGCCCTTCGCTTCGGCGACGTGGATGAACGTGCGCTGCACGTAGTCGAGCAGGTCGGCGAAACGCAGCTCACCGACGTCGACGACCACCGTTCCGGACTCGATCTTCGAGAGGTCGAGGATGTCGTTGATGAGCGCGAGGAGGTCCTTGCCCGATGAATGGATCGTCTGCGCGAACTCCGTCTGCCGAGGGGTGAGGTTCCCGTCGGGGTTCTTCGACAGCTGGTCGGAGAGGATGAGGAGCGAGTTCAAAGGCGTGCGGAGCTCGTGGGACATGTTCGCCAGGAACTCCGACTTGTACTTCGACGTGAGTGCGAGCTGCTTCGCCTTTTCTTCCAGCGCGAGACGGGCCTGTTCGACCTCCTGGTTCTTCCGTTCGACCTCGAAGTTCTGCTCGGCGAGGAGGAACGCCTTTTCTTCGAGCTTCTGGTTGGTCTGTCGCAGCTCTTCCTGCTGGGACTGGAGCTCCGACGCGAGCGACTGCGACTGTTTCAGAAGGTCTTCCGTCAGCGTGTTCGCCTGGATCGTGTTCAGCACGATTCCGATCGTCTCGGCGAGCTGATCGAGGAGCGCCTGATGGGTCGGGCTGAACCGCTCGAAGGAGGCGAGCTCGAGGACGCCCTTCGGCTGTCCCTCGAACAGCACCGGGAGCACGATGATGTTCGCCGGGGCGGAGCCGCCGAGCCCGGAGGAGATCGAGAGGTAATCCTCCGGCACGGCTGTGAGCAGGATTTTCTCCTTCTCGATCGCGCACTGGCCGACGAGGCTTTCGCCGAGCTGGAGCTTCTGGGGCACCGACTCCGGCTTGCACGCGTAGCTCGCGAGCAGCTTCAGGTTGGGCTCTTCGGCGGTCTCGTCGAGAGTGTAAAAGGCGCCCTGCTGGACCGAGACGACGGGCGCGAGCTCCGAGAGGATCAACCTGCCGACCGTGAGGAGGTCCTTCTGGCCCTGGAGCATGCGGGAGAACTTCGCGAGGTTCGTCTTCAGCCAGTCCTGCTCGGAATTCTTCAGGGTGGTGTCCTTGAGGTTCCGGATCATCTCGTTGATGTTGTCTTTCAGGGCCGCGACCTCTCCGCGGGCCTCGACCTTGATCGACCGGGTCAGGTCGCCCTTCGTGACGGCGGTGGCGACTTCGGCGATGGCGCGCACCTGCGTGGTGAGGTTCGCCGCGAGGCGGTTGACGTTGTCCGTCAGGTCCTTCCACGTTCCGGCCGCCCCGGGCACGCTGGCCTGGCCGCCGAGCTGCCCCTCGACGCCGACCTCCCGGGCCACCGTGGTCACCTGCTCGGCGAATTTCGCGAGCGTGTCGATCATGCCGTTGATCGTGTCGGCAAGCGCCGCGATCTCGCCTTTTGCGTCGACCGTCAGCTTGCGCTTCAGGTCGCCGTTGGCGACGGCGGTCACGACCTTCGCGATGCCGCGCACCTGCGAGGTCAGGTTTCCGGCCATGAAGTTGACGTTGTCGGTGAGCCCCTTCCAGGTGCCGGAGACGCCCCGCACCTCGGCCTGGCCCCCGAGCTTTCCTTCCGTGCCGACTTCGCGGGCCACGCGCGTGACCTCGGCGGCGAAGGACGACAGCTGGTCCACCATCGTGTTGACGGTGTTCTTGAGCTCGAGGATCTCGCCCTGGACGTCGACGGTGATCTTCTTGGTCAGGTCGCCGTTGGCGACGGCGGTCGTCACCTCGGCGATGTTGCGTACCTGCGCCGTCAGGTTTCCGGCCATGGAGTTGACCGAGTCCGTGAGGTCCTTCCACGTGCCCGCGACGCCCCGGACGTCCGCCTGGCCGCCGAGCTTTCCTTCCGTGCCGACCTCTCGGGCGACGCGCGTGACCTCCGAGGCGAACGAACGGAGCTGGTCGACCATCGTGTTGATCGTGTCCTTGAGCTCCAGGATCTCGCCCTGGACGTCGACGGTGATCTTTTTGGAGAGGTCGCCCGTCGCGACCGCAGTGGTCACCTCGGCGATGTTTCGGACCTGCCCCGTGAGGTTTCGGGCCATGGAATTGACCGAGTCCGTCAAGTCTTTCCAGGTGCCGGCGACGCCCCGGACGTCCGCCTGGCCGCCGAGCTTTCCTTCCGTGCCGACCTCGCGGGCCACGCGCGTGACCTCGGCGGCGAAGGACGACAGCTGGTCGACCATCGTGTTGATCGTGTCCTTCAGCTCGAGGATCTCGCCGCGGACGTCGACGGTGATCTTCTTGGAGAGGTTGCCGTTCGCGACGGCCGTCGTCACCTCGGCGATGTTTCGAACCTGAGACGTCAGGTTGCCGGCCATGAAGTTGACGTTGTCCGTGAGGTCCTTCCACGTTCCCGAGACGCCCGGCACGTCGGCCTGTCCGCCCAGCTTTCCTTCCGTGCCGACCTCGCGCGCGACGCGCGTGACCTCGGCGGCGAAGGACGACAGCTGGTCCACCATCGTGTTGACGGTGTTCTTGAGCTCGAGGATCTCTCCCTGCACGTCGACGGTGATCTTCTTCGTCAGGTCGCCCTTCGCGACGGCCTTGGTCACGTCGGCGATGTTCCGCACCTGGCCGGTGAGGTTTCCGGCCATGAGGTTGACGTTCTCCGTGAGGTCCTTCCACGTGCCGGCCACGCCCCGGACGTCCGCCTGCCCGCCGAGCTTTCCTTCCGTGCCGACCTCGCGGGCCACGCGCGTGACTTCCGAAGCGAACGAGCGGAGCTGGTCGACCATCGTGTTGATCGTGTCCTTGAGCTCCAGGATCTCGCCGCGGACGTCGACGGTGATCTTCTTGGAAAGGTCGCCCGTGGCGACGGCCGTCGTGACGGTGGCAATGTTGCGGACCTGGGCGGTCAGGTTGCCGGCCATCGAGTTGACCGAGTCGGTCAGGTCCTTCCAGGTGCCGGCCACGCCCCGGACGTCGGCCTGTCCGCCGAGCTTTCCTTCCGTGCCCACTTCGCGCGCGACGCGCGTGACCTCCGAAGCGAACGAGGAGAGCTGGTCGACCATCGTGTTGACGGTGTTCTTGAGCTCGAGGATCTCGCCCTTGACGTCGACGGTGATCTTTTTCCCGAGGTCGCCGGCGGCGACGGCCTTCGTGACTTCGGCGATGTTGCGCACCTGAGACGTGAGGTTGCCCGCCATCGAGTTGACCGAATCCGTCAAGTCCTTCCAGGTTCCCGAGACGCCCTCGACGCGGGCCTGGCCGCCGAGCTTTCCTTCCGTGCCCACCTCGCGGGCGACGCGCGTGACTTCCGACGCGAACGACCGCAGCTGGTCGACCATCGTGTTGATCGTGGCCTTGAGCTCGAGGAACTCGCCCTGGACGTCGACGGTGATCTTCTTCGTCAGGTCGCCGTTGGCGACGGCGGTCGTCACGGCGGCGATGTTGCGGACCTGGCCCGTCAGGTTGCCTGCCATCAGGTTCACGTTCTCGGTCAAGTCCTTCCAGGTGCCGGCGACGCCCTTGACCTTCGCCTGTCCGCCGAGCTTTCCTTCCGTGCCGACCTCGCGGGCGACGCGCGTGACCTCCGAAGCGAACGAGGAGAGCTGGTCGACCATCGTGTTGACCGTCTTCGCCGTCCGAAGGAACTCGCCCTGCAGCGGCCGGCCGTCCGTCTCGAGCGCCATGCTCTGCGAGAGGTCGCCCTTCGCCACGGCCCCGATGACGCGCGCCGTTTCGCTCGTCGGATTGACGAGGTCGCCGATCAGCGTGTTGACGGAATCGACCGACGCGGCCCAACCGCCGGACACGTCGCCCAGGGAAGCGCGCTCGGCGATCCGGCCTTCCTTGCCGACGACGCGCGACAACCGCTCGAGCTCCCGACTCATTCGCTGGTTACGTTCGACGACGGCGTTGAACGCGTCGGCGATCTTTCCGTCGAGGCCGGTCCAGTCTGCCGGCAGGCGCACGTCGAAGGAACCCTTCTGGAATTTCGTGAGAGCCGACAGAAGCTGCTTCCGGTCGAGCGCCGACTCGAGCGCTTCTTCGCGGCCGAGCCGCTGCATGGTCTGCATCCGGATGGAGTGACCGTTCTTGCGGCCGCCGTTGGCGCCGCTCCCCGTACTCTTCATCGGGTGTCCTTTCGTCGTGTGGATGGAAGAAAAACGACGCGGTGGCCCCCCCGCGGGGGAAGCCCGCAGTGGGACCGCACGCAGGTCGGTCGTTGAGTCACTCTGTTTTTTCCTGAAGTGGCGCAAGTGTGCAAGAAATGCGCCGACTCGGAGGGTCCTGGGAAGAGGACGATCATCAGCCCTGGTGCGTCTCTTGCTCTTTCGAAGACCGGAGGCCTTTCATGGGCAGGAGCGATGGTAACAGCGGAGCGCGCCGCGCGCCTCGCGACCGCCAAAATCCTCGAACCTCCCGGGAGAGCTTCCGCCGTCGCGGCCGGAGTCGCGTTTCCGTCACCCGGCCGGGACGCATTCGACAGGGCTCGTGACGGCAGAACGACGGTAACCAAGAAGGAGGTATCGCATGGATCGAGAAAGAAATCGTGAAGACGCGAACAGGGATCCGCTGACGGGCGAGCCGGGATCGCACCCGGTCGCGACGGGTGTCGGGGCTGCGGGAGCGGCTGCGGCCGGCGCGGCGGTGGGCGGGGTCGTGGGAGGGCCCGTCGGAGCGGTCGTCGGCGGGGCGGTGGGAGCCCTTGCGGGCGGGGCCGCCGGCCATGCGGCCGGGGAAGCGATCGACCCCACGCTCGAGACCGAGTACTGGAAGAAAAACTTCCGCGACCGGCCGTACTACCAGCGTGACAAGACCTTCGACGATTACGAGCCGGCCTATCGGTATGGCTGGGAGAGCGCGACGCGCTCGGACTACACGGGTCGCCGTTTCGACGAGGTCGAGTCCGATCTCGAGCGCGGCTGGGACAAGACGAAGGGCACCACGAAACATGCCTGGCACGAAGTGCGGGAGGCCACGCGGGACGCCTGGAACCGCGTCCGGTCCTAGACCTTAGCCGCCGGAAAGGCCGTTCGCCGCTCGCGCGGCGGGCGGTCTTTTTTTTTGGTCCGATCTTCGCACCTCCGGAGGCGCATGCAGCGCACTGTCCGCGGTCCGTTCCGCGCCATCCTCCTCGATCTGGATGGGTGCCTCGTCGACTCGAACGACGCGCACGCGCGTGCCTGGAGCGACGCCCTCGCGCGGTTTGGCCGGCGCGTCTCCGCGTCGCGGCTCCGCCGGCACATCGGGAAAGGCGGCAAGGAGCTCCTCCGCGACTTCGTGTCGCCGAAAGAGCATGCGCTGCTCGCATCCGCCATGGGCGCCGTGCAGACCGAAAGGTTTCTCGCGCGATTCCGCCGCGAAGTGCACCCTTTCCCGGGCGCCGCCGCCGCCGTGCGCGCCATGCGGCGGGCGGGAATCGCGGTCGTGCTCGCGAGCTCCGCCCAGCCGGAGGTCATCGAACGATCGCTCCGGCTTCTGCGTCTCGACGGAGTGCTTACGGGGATCACCTCTTCGGAAGACGTGGAAAAGGCGAAGCCGTTCGGCGACATCTTCTCGCTCGCGGTCGAGCGCTACCGCCTTCCCTTCGGTCACACGCTCGCGGTCGGCGACACGCCGTACGACGTCGGAGCCGCCCACCAGATCGGCGTTCCCTGCGCCGCGATGCGCTCGGGCGGATTCCCCCTTCGCACGCTCCGCTGCGCCCAGCACCTCTTCGCGGGAGTCGCGGAGCTCTGGAGCGACGGGCGGGAGCTCTTCCGGTGAAAAAGAACCGTCCGGTGCCCGTCGCGTTTCACGGGATCGCGATCCGCGCGCGCGACCCGGAAGCGGTGGCGCGACGCGCCGCCAGGATCCTCGGCTGGCCGGTCCTTCGGAAAGGCCGGAGCGAGATCGTGCTCGGAGAAGGGCCGGAGCTCTTCGTCCGGATCGTCCGCGCGGGGCGGGGTGAAGCGGACGGAGTCGCCGAGCTGCACCTCGCGGTCGCGCAGCTCTCGAAGAGCCGGCGCAAGACGGAGGCCGATACGCTGGGCGGCGACTCGCGGTCGGATGCGCTGATCGATGGTGTGGCGCTGACGCTCCGGGAGTTCAAGAGAGCGCCGCGCGGGAAATGGAAGCGACCGCGGAAGGCCCTGTGACGGGCACGTCAGGAACAGGACAGACCCTTCGCTTCGCGCAGGCTGACAATTTCCCCGGCTGCCGACCAGACCGTCCCCTCAGGCCGCCCCGCGCTTTGCCTGCGCCTTCTTCGGCCGCGCCTTCGCGGCGCCACCGGCTTTCGAGACACTCCGGCGAAGCGCCTCCATCAGGTCCACGACGTTCTCTTCGCCCTCGCCGGTCTTTGTGGGCTGGCTGACCGCGAACTTCTTCTTGGACGCGAGGAGCTTCTGGAGCGCTTGTCTGTACTCGTTCGGATGCTTCGTCGGGTCCCACTCCTCCGTCGAGAGCTGGTCGATCAGGAGGCGCGCCATCTTCACCTCGGCGGACTTCTTCGTCGATGCCGGGATTGGAAGCGAGCCGGGGTCGCGCAGCTCTTCGGCGGGCCGGAGCACTTCGAGCGACAGCGCCTTCTTCCCGGGGATGAGCGCGGCGAGAAGCGGCTTCGTCCGCAGGTAGAAACGCGTGATCCCCACGCGGCTCGCGTCGAGCAGCGCATCGCGAAGCACGCCGTAAGCCTTTTCTCCGCCCTTCATGGGAGCGAGGTAGTAGGGCTTCTCGAACGAGAGGGGATTCAACGCGCCGAACTCGACGAACTGGAGCACGTCGATGTTGCGGTCACCCTCCCCGAGCTCCTCCTGAACTTCGTCGAGCTCCGCCTTCTCGACGAGCGCGAACTTGTTCTTGGAGACCTCGTAGCCCTTGACGATCTCGTCATTGCCGACCTCGATGTCTTCCTTGCTGCAGAATTTCTTGTACTTGATGGGAGCGTGGTCCTTCCGATGGAGCATCCGGAACGAGACCCTCTCGGACGTCTCGACGGCGGAGTAGACGCCGACCGGAATCGAAATGAGTCCGAAGGTGATGTGACCGCTCCAGATCGCGCGCATGCTGTGCCCTCCCGACGTCCGCTCAGCAACGGGAGTGCCACCCTTTTCTTCCGTCGCGGGGCATGTTTCCTGCACGTCTCTCTGGCGGGGAAGATTCGTTCCCCGTATCCAAAGGAGATTCGTATGGCGAAGGAAGACAACGATCGGAACAAGGAAACCAAGAACGCGGCCGGCCAGGGTGGGAGCGGTTCGAGCGGGCGCTCGGGCAGCTCATCGGGGTCGGGCTCGTCCGGCGCGGGTTCCCGTGGGAATCAGGGTGGAAATCAGGCCGACGGCAGCCGCTCCGGCTCTGAGGAACGCGAGTCTTCCCCGCGCGGCGGCTCGGGCTCCGGCTCCGGCTCGTCTTCGCGCGGCGGCGGCGGCAGCACGGGCAGCGGGGGCCGCAGTGGATCGAGCAGCCCTTCGGGAAGCTCGTCCGGGACCCCCGGAAAATCCAGCAACAAAAAGGAAGACGAGGACGAGAGCGAGGAGTAGTCGCTCTGCGGTTTTCGTGGTCGAGCCCCGGCGGGCCTCCTGCCCGCCGGGGCGTGCCGTTTTTCAGCAACAGTGCCCAAGGGAGGTTTCATGGCAACAAAGAAAACCGGGAGCTCGAGCCCCGCCCGCAAGAGCGGGGGCGGGTCGTCGAAGACGGCCGGCAAGAAGATGGCCGCCAAGTCGAAGAGCGCATCCGCGACGCCGGCGCGGAAGCGGGGCTCCGGCAAGCGCGATCTCGTGAAGACCCCGACGGGAAATTTCTTCGCCCATCGCGACGGCGAAGGCCAGTTCCGCGAGATGGATGAGGTGGGACGCTCGCTGGCCGCCGACCGGCGCCAGAAGGCGAAGACGAAAGTGGCTTCGGGCTACGGCGACCGCGGAGACAGATAAGCCCTCTCCTCTGCCAAGGGCCTACTCCTCTCCCCCGCGCGCGGGGGAGAGGCCGGGTGAGGGGGCCTGCAACCGGACCGCCAAGAACCGGCGGCGCCGACCCGCCCCCACGGGATCACTGGATGATGATCCAGCCGTCCTTCGACTTTCGGCCGCTGCTGTCCGGGTTGTGCAGAATCTGCGTGTACTTGTATTTCCCCTTGCCCGCTTTGACGGCCCCCGATGTGCATGTTCGCCCGCTGCACAACGGGACCCAGACAGGTCCCTCATGTTTCATGTCCTCGAAGACTTCTTCGGTGAACTCGATCCGAGCGTGTTTCCTACGGCTTCTCGCGAGCCAGACGACAACGTCGGTCTTGCCGACGGACAGCTCCTTCGGGTCGACGTCCGGGTCGTCGTCCTCCCCCGGCGAGCCAAACACGGAGACGGTCTGAAGGTCGGCGTGGTTCACCGGTTTGGGTTTGGACGCCAGCCAGCCGATTGAAAATCCGACGATGAGGCCGACGACAGCGAGGATGGTTTTGAGCATGGCCCCTCCTTCAAGAGCCGGCCGCGTTGCGCGGCGCGGCGACGATCGCCTTGAAACCGGGATCGGAACGGAGCGCCGCGAAGTCGGGCATCTTCGCGACGATCGCGGCGCAGTAACCCGCCCGAATGGATTTCTGGACGAAGGCCACCGCCTCGGCGTTTCGGCCGGAGAGGACGGACACGATCGCCGCGTCCATGAGGACGTCTGGGTTCTGCCCGTCGAGGGCGACCGCCTGCCGGCAGTGCTCGTCCGCTTCGCGAGGTCTCCCCGTCCTCGCGTAAGAGGTGGCGAGGAATGAGTGAGCGACGACGTCACGGGGGTTCAGGCGCAGCTGTTCCGTCGCGAGGGATATCGATCGACCGTACGCCTCGGCCGCCTTGCCCGCGGCTCCGGACGCGCGGTACGCCTCGCCCAGGTTGTTCCAGATCTCGAAATCGTTCGGCGCATTCCGGGCGGCCATCTCGAGCAAAGTCACCGCTTCCGCGTTGCGGCCGCGCCAGAGCTGATTCATGCCGAGGTTCGATGCGGCGACCGAATGGTCCGGGCGCAGCTCGAGGGCGCGCCGGTAGGCGTTCGCGGCGTCGTCGAATGCGCACATCATCGATAGTGAGCCGCCGAGATTGCTGAATGCGCGGTAGCTGTCCGGCGTCAACCGGGCGAGCCGCCGGAAGACGTCTGCCGCGTCCGAATAACGGGCCCGCGCGTAGTAGAAAGCGCCTAGCCGGTTGTATGGTCCGAATGCGAAGGGCTGAAGGTCGATCGCCTTGCGATAGCTCGCTTCCGCTCCCGCGAAGTCGCCCGCGCTCTCTCTCGCGTCGCCGAGACCCAGGAGTGCTTCCGGGTCCCCGGGACGCGCTGCGAGCGCGCGCCGGAAGGCCTCCTCGGCTCTGGCGCGCTCGCCCGTGAGCAGGAGCGTCTCGCCGAGGGTGACGTCCACTTCCTCTAGCGACGGATCGAGACGCCGGGCGGATTCGGCCGCCGCGAGCGCGCGGTCCGCCCAGGCCCGGTCCTTCGTCAGGGTGTGCTTCGCGATGCTCGCGCGGCCAAGCGCCGCCTGGACCAGGGCGGCCCGAGGCGCCTCTTGCGCGAGCGCGTCAAGGAGCCGGATCGCGTCGTCGACGGAAGCAGCTCTGTCGTAGCGCTGGAGGCTTCCGATCGCTTGGAGGTAACGCTCCTGCTGGGAGGCGGTCTCCAGCCCGTTCGGCCCGGAGACCCGATTTGGCGGAGCGCCATTCGGCTGCCGATTCAGGCCCGCCGCCACGCGCTCGGCGAGACGGTCCTGAATTCCGAAGAGGTCCGATGCGGCTCCATCGACCGTGCCCGACGCGATCTGCGCGCGCGTGTCGACGTTCCATACGGAGTAGGTGATCCTCACGGAGTCTCCGTTGCGCATGAACGTGCTGCGCACGGCGACGCCGGCGCCGACGCTTTTCGCGGCGCGAAAGGGGTCCGATTGCGAATCGGAGGCCGCGACCGCCGCCGTCGGCGTTACAACCTGGATGCCCGGCACCTGGCCGAGCCGGGCGCTCAGCAGCTCGACCAGGCCATCGCCGATGAGCTGTCCGCCCGGAGATCCCGAAAGATCGCGGCTCGGCAGGACGACCAAGCCGCCGGTGAGCGGAGGGGCCTTCGCGCCGACCCTCGCTCTCACGAATAACCAGGCCGCGCCTGTCGCCAGGAGCAGCATGACCGCGGCGCCGATCGCGACCGGCGCGCGGAGGGAACGCCGGCGGGCGCGGGCGGCCAGCGTGGCTCCAGCTGCCCCTCCTGCCGCGCTCTCAGCGAGGCTCTGATCGATCTCGATCGTCGCGTCGCCGGCGTCGCGCAGGCGCTTCTGGAGGTCCTTCTCGAGACATCGGCGCAGGAGATCCCGGATCCGCCCCGGCGTCGAAGCGGGCAGCGCGGTCCAGTCGGGCTCCGCGGAGAGAATCGCCGCGATGACGTCGGAGATCGTCTCGCCGGCGAAGGGGCGCCGCCCCGACAGCATCTCGAAGAGGATGCAGCCGAACGACCAGATGTCCGTCCGCTTGTCGAGCGCCTTCCCGCGCGCCTGCTCCGGGCTCATGAACTCGGCGGTTCCGAGGATGACCCCCGGACGCGTCTGGTCGAGCACGAGGGTGGGGGAGTGCGTCTCGTCCGACGGGTCCGACGCCGGATCCATCGCCTTGGCGAGACCGAGGTCGAGGACTTTCACCTTTCCGGCGGGAGTCACCTTGATGTTCGACGGCTTCAGGTCGCGGTGGATGACGCCCTTGTCGTGCGCCGCCTCGAGCGCCTCCGCGATCTGCCCGGCGATCAGGAGCGCCTCGCGCTGCGGGAGGGGGCCTTGCGCGAGCCTCTCGGCGAGCGTCTCGCCGGGCACGAGCTCCATCACGATGTACCGGATCGGCCCGTCCTGCTCGAGGCCGTAGATCGCGGCGAGCCCGGGGTGGTTCAGGGACGCGAGCAGCCGGGCTTCGCGCTCGAAGCGGGCGAGGCGGCCGGGGTCCGCGGCGAACGCCTCGGGGAGGATCTTGACGGCGACTTCGCGCTTCAGGCGGGTATCGGCCGCGCGGTAAACCTCGCCCATGCCGCCCGCCCCGAGCGGGCCCAGGACCTCGAACGTGCCGAGGCGCGTCCCCGGAGAGAGCATGGATTGAGAGGGATTGTATGTCCCGGAAGAGGGTCAAGGGTCAGGGTTCGGGGGTCCGGAGCCGTCGAAAAGCAAGGAGCGGCGACGGCTCGGTGCCCGCTAACCCGGCCGAGGTGACTTTGACCTCTCGGATTTCGGGATCGGGCGGCCGTTCCGGTGACGGCGGAACGACCGCTCCGAACCCGATCCCGCTAGAACGCCGATGTGTCGTTCAACGCGGCCTGGCGCCCCTGCGTCGCGACGTACGTCTTCACCGTTCCGGTCGTCAGGTCCGTCACGGTGATCGTGTAGGCGACGTCCGACAGAGCGCCCGCGAAGAACCAGAACTTGCCGTTGACGGCGCGGCCGTCGACGACCTTGATCATGAGCTCGAGGTTGCCCGGTGAGAAGAACCAGAAAGAGCCCGTGTCGCCCGTCAGGGGGATCGCGTTTCCGACGCCGTTTGCCGTCGAGGTCTGGAAGGCGACCTGCACCTTGAACCGCCCCTGATTCAGGCACAGCGTCGTCCCGTCGCTGTTGCAGGTTCCGATCGTCACGAGCGGAGCCGGCGTCAGCTGGCCGCGGATGGCGCCGCCCGGAAAGGCGGTGTTGTGGACATTCACGTAGAAGCCGGCGGGATTGCCGACGAGCCTGCCGATGATCGCGGCAGAGACCGTGGCCGTTCCCGTCGAGACGCCATTGGTAAATGGCTGGTTGAACGGGATCACCGGTGAGCTGCTCGCTCCGGGGGGAGCCTCGTGGATGTGCGAGGCACTGACGTTGGTGAGGTCGGGACTGAGGATTACCCAGGACACCGTGTTCGCACTGGTGTCGACCGTGACGACCGCGAACCCGACAGCTGTCGAGTCACCCGCTGCCGGGAATTCACCCGAGCCCAGCAGTGTCGCCGTGTATTTGAGGATCGCCGCCTCCCCCTGCTCCGAGGGCTTCGCGACCGACCCCGAAACGAGAAGACCCGTAAGAACCACCGAGAGAAAAATGGTTTTCTTCATCACCCCTCCTCTGAATGGGACGCTGGCGCCTGCCGGCGAAACGACCGGTGGCGGCGGACGTTATCCGGTGTCGGGCGTCATCCACTGCTCTTGAGACAACGCTTAGGCGACCCTGACGCCGGTCGTTAAGATGTGCCGATGAAGTCCCGTCTCGCGCTCGCCGTCGCGATCGCGGCGGGAGCGGTCTCGCGGGCCCTGGCCGCGCCGGGCGACCCGGCCGAAGACCTGCGGCGTTTTGACGCGCTGCGCGTCGGCCCCTCGGCGGCGCTCGTGCGCGACCTCGTCCTTTCCTGCGGCCGGGCGGCGATGACTCTCAAATCGGGCTCGGTGGCGCCCGTCCGCGCCGGCGAAGAGGTCGTCGGGCTCTATTTCGAGGGAGCCGGGTCGCTCGAGTACCGTTCCGAGGATCCCGTGGAGTTCGCCGCGGCCGAGCGCCAGAACCGCAAGGCGGCCGGCCTCGCGCTGGAGAAGACCGGAAAGGCCCTCGTGTTCCGGGACACCTTCGACCACCTCACCTGGCTCGCGTCGGGAAAACCGCTTCCCGATCTCCCGGGCGGCGCGGGCATGTGGAGCGCGGCCGAGTCGCGCCAGTCGGAAACGAGCTCGGCGGCTCCCTCGCTCGAAGCGGCGTTCCGGAAGAGCGCCGAAAAGACGCGCCGCATCCGGGGTGCGCCACTCTCGCATCTCTTCACGCTCCAGCGCGCGAATGCTCCGGAAGAGCCCCTCGTCGTCGCGCAGATCGAGGGAGGAAAGCAGGACCTGCGCTACGTCTTCGACGGCTTCGAGGGCCGTTCGGAAAGTCTCTTCGCGCTGCGCCACCCGGATTTCGGGGATGCGGAGATGCGCCGGAACCTGGACCCGATCGTCCTCTCCGACCAGCCGATCGGGCGCGATCGGCGCGACCCGCTCTCTCCGTCTCTCGTGCTGGCCGACGCGCGCATCGACTTGACCGCCTCCGACGGAAAAGACGCCGAGCTCGTGGTGGACGAAACGCTCTTTCCGCAGCGGCGCGCGGCGAGGGCCCTGCGGCTCGATCTGCTGAGCGTCTCGTATGCCCGATCCGGCGTCTCCGGCATCGACCGGCGGCGGCATCGGGTCCGGTCGGTCACCGACGCGTCGGGGCGAGCGCTCGCCTTCAGCCACCGCAACGGCGCCCTCGTCGTCGTTCTCGCGGAGCCGGCGCCCGTGGAGCAGCCGCTCAAGCTGCGCTTCCAGATCGAGGGCGACTACCTCGTGCGTCCCGGCGGCGACAACTACTGGATGCTCGGCACCGAGCCCTGGTTTCCTCAGCCGGGCCTCTACGGCCAGTACTACACGTTCCACGCGCGCGTGAAGGTGCGAAAGCCGTTCATCGCTTTCGCGCCGGGAAGGACGGTCGCGCGCGGCTCCGAGGGCGACTACAACATCGTGGAGACCGACGTCGACAAGCCGGTCCAGTTCGCGGTGATCCTCGGCGGCAGGTACGAGTTCGAAGAGGAGACCCGCAAGGGAATCACCGTGAGGGTCGCAAGCTACGCCGGAAAGAATTCACGCGCCATCAGGCAGCTGACGAACCTCGCGTTCGGAATCATCGAGTACTACCAGAACTTTCTCGGGCCGTTCCCATTCTTCGAGTTCAACATCCTCGAGATCAATTCCTACGGCTTCGGGCAGGCGCCGCCCGCGACGATGTTCATCACCCGTGAGGCGTTCAACCCCTACATCGGCGAGGCGAACCAGTTCTTCTCGAACGGCGTGAACGAACGGTTCGCCCACGAGATCGCGCACCAGTACTGGGGCCACGTCGTGAAGATGCCCTCCGAGGAGGAGCAGTGGCTGACGGAGTCCTTCGCCGAGTACTCCGCGGCGATCTTTCTCCGCGACTTCAAGGGAAAGTCCTCCTACGATTCGCTTCTGGGGATCTGGAAGAGCCGCGCGTCCGACTCCACCGCCGTGGCCCCGATCCCGCTCGCGAACCGGCTCGAAGGATCTCCCGAGTCGATTCTCGACCGCCAGAACCTCATCTACTGGAAGGGCGCGTGGCTCCTTTCGCGCCTGCACAGGGAGCTGGGCGAGCAGGCCTTTCTGACGTTCCTGAAGTCGTACCAGAAGACGTTTCGATGGAAGTTCGGTTCGACGAAGTCCGTTGCAGGCATGCTCCAGTTTCTGACCGGCCGGGACTACATGCCGTTCTTCGAAAAGTATTACTGGGGCATCGAAATGCCCTGACGGGAATCACGACGATGTAGGGGCGGCCCTTGTGGCCGCCCGCGCTGCGATCGTGTGCGGGAAGATCGGACGGACGTCGATGCGGAGACGCGGTCACCGCCGGCTGTCCCTCGCGGCTAACCAGACCCGCTGGGCTCGGGCGGGGACAAGCCCCGCCCCTACCAGACCGTGGGCCACGGATAGGTCGAGCTGCGAGAGAATGCCGCCGCTTCCTCCTATCGAAATCAAAGCGAGGTGCCCGTGATGAGAGCCGCTGCGCTGATGTTCCTGGCCGGCCTGTTCGCCCCCGCCCTGCCCGCGGCGGCCGAGAGCCTTTACAAGCTGCCTCCGAAGGAAGTCGTGCAAGCCGTCGACGCGGCGGCCTTTCCCGAGGCGCTCGCGAGCCCCTCCCGCGAGGCGATTCTGCTGCTCGACCTCGAGGCGTATCCGCCCATCTCCCTCCTTGCGCGGCCGATGCTTCGGATCGGTGGCATCCGCATCGACCCCGCGATGGGCAGCCGGCGCCGCGTGCGCCGCGCAACGGGTATCTCCATCCAGCGCTTCGATGGCTCTCCCGCGGTGCGTCTCGCGCTGCCGGACGGCGCACGCATCGGCGCTCCGCTCTGGTCCCGCGACGGAAAGCGTTTCGCTTTCACGCGCGATCTCGACTCGGGCGTCGAGCTCTGGATCGCGGACGCGGCGACGGGGGCGGCGCGAGCGGTGCCTGGCGTCCGGCTGAACGACGTCCTGACGCGTCCCTTCGCGTGGACGGGCGACGGCCGTCTCGTGGCATGGACGGTTCCCGCGGGCCGCCCTGCGGCACCCGCGGGGGCGGCGGTACCCGCCGGTCCCATCGTGGAGGAGACGGCGGGCAAACGCTCCCAGATGGCGACGTTCGAAGACCTGATCCGGGATTCGCACGACGAGGACCTCTTCGAGCATTTCGCGACCGCGCAGCTCGCCGTCGTTGATCCGGCGGATCACACCACCCCTCTTGGCGCCCCGGGCATGTACGTCGCGGCGGAGTTCTCACCGGACGGGAACTGGTTGCTCGTCGCGCGCGTCAAGCGGCCGTTTTCGTCGCGCGTGCCCTTCTCCCTCTTCTCCCGGAGCACGGAGATCTGGGCGGCCTCGGGGCGGAAGGTCGCGACCGTCGCCGACCTGCCCGTCTCGGACGAGGTGCCGCGGCAGGGCGTTCCGATCGGCCCGCGGGCGATCGAGTGGCAGGCCCTCCGACCCGCGTCGCTCGTGTGGGTCGAGGCGCTCGACGGCGGGGATCCGACCCGAAAGGTTCCCGACCGTGACCGCATCCTCCGGTTCGACGCTCCGTTCGATGCGGTACCGCAGGAGATTCGGCTCGTGCAGTTCCGGTACGCGGGGCTCGTCTGGTCCACGCGGCCCGACGTCGCCCTCCTCTCCGAGTTCGACAGAGACCGGCGCTGGGAGACCACGCGCCTCGTGGATCTCGCCTCGCCCTCCAAACCGGGCAAGGTCTTCTTCGACCGCAGCGTCAACGATGCCTACAAGGACCCCGGCTCGCCCGTGATGCAGGTCACGGCGTCCGGCGAGCGCGTCCTGCTTCAGGATGGCGACTGGATCTACTTCTCGGGGAACGGCGCCTCCGAGGGGGGAGACCGGCCGTTCCTCGACCGCCGGAATCTGTCGAGCGGCGCCTCGGAGCGGCTGTTCCGGAGCGACGAGGCCGCGTACGAGCCTTTCGTCTCCTTCGCGTCACCGGGCACCGGGCGCTCGGAGATCGTGACGCGCCGCGAGACGCCGTCGGACCCGCCGAACTTCTACGTCCTCGACTGGAGAACGGGAAAGCGCCGCCGGCTTACGGATTTCCGCGACCCCGCGCCCGCCCTCTCACGCGTGAAGAAGGAGCTGGTTCGCTACGCGCGAAAAGACGGGGTGCCCCTCTCCGGGACGCTGTACCTTCCGCCCGACTGGAAGCCGGGAACGCGGCTGCCGGCGATCGTCTGGGCGTACCCGCTGGAGTATTCCGACTCGGGAACGGCGGGGCAGGTCCGGGGATCGAGCCGGACCTTCACGCGCCCGGCGGCGCCGTCACCGATCTTTTTCGCGCTGCACGGTTATGCCGTCTTGAACGACGCCACGATGCCCGTCGTTGGCGACCCCGAGACCGTCAACAACACCTACCTCGAACAGATCGCGGACGCGGCGCGCGCTGCCGTCGACAAGCTCGACGCGATGGGTGTGGCGGACCGCAACCGCGTCGTGGTCGGAGGCCACAGCTACGGCGCGTTCATGACGGCGAACCTGCTCGCGCACACGGACATCTTCGCCGCGGGCATCGCGCGCAGCGGCGCGTACAACCGCTCCCTGACTCCGTTCGGGTTTCAGACCGAGCGGAGGTCGTACTGGGAGGCGACGGACCTGTACACGAAGATCTCTCCCTTCACGAACGCGCACAAGATCCGAAAGCCGATCCTCCTGATCCACGGAGAGGCGGACGACAACACGGGAACGTTTCCGATCCAGACGGAGCGGTTCTTCCAGGCGATCAAGGGCAACGGGGGAACGGCGCGGCTCGTGCTCCTCCCGGAGGAGGCGCACGCGTACCGCGCCCGGGAGTCGGTCCTCGACGTGCTCGCGGAGATGTTCGAATGGGCGGACCGCTGGACGAAGCCGGAGGGAGCAACGCCCGCGCCGCCGGCCGCCGGCCGGTGATCCCGCGCTCCGCGCGTCGAAGTCTCTTCCTGGGGCTCCTCGCGCTCGGGTTGGCGGGCGCGTCGCTCGCGCAGCAGCCGTTCGTCACGGACGACACCGAGGTGACGCCGCTGCACGAGTTCCACTTCGAGTACGCGAACTCGTACGTGGCGCTGTCGAAGGGCGCCAACCCGGACCTGCGACAGGACACGTCGAACTTCGTCATGCAGTTCGGCCTTCTGAAGAACCTCGAAGCAAACGTCGATTTTCCGCTGATCTACATCGGCCGGGATCGTTCCTCGCCGCTTGGCAGCGCATTCGGGCTCGGTGACCTCGATTTCGGCCTGAAGTGGAAGCTCATTCCGGAGGAGCCGGGGCAACCGCATCCGGGCCTGACGTTCAGCGGTTTCGCGGAGCTTCCCACCGGCAACGCGCGCAAGCAGCTCGGATCGGGCTTCACGGACTACTCGATCAATTCGATCCTGCAGAAATCCTTCACGGAGACGTTCGTCGTCCACTTCAACGCCGGGATCCAGTTCTCAGGCAACACGCTCACGGGCGCGGTGGGAATCCGGACGCCGGGGCGGATCTATTCCGCGGGGATCTCGGCGGCGAAGGACTTCTCGCAGAACCTGCGTCTCGGCGTCGATTTGAACGGCGCGGAAGTCCACACCTCGAACGCCCGCGACCGGCAGCTCCAGTTGACGCTGGGCGGAAATTACCAGATCGGCACGGGGCACAGCTTCGACTTCGCGCTCCTGACGGGATGGTCCTCCGCGCCCCGGTTCGGCCTGCTGCTCGGAGTCTCTGTGACGCCCTGACGCCGGTCAGAAGACGAACATCCCGACCGCCGCGAGGAACATGAGAACGGTCGTCAGGATCACCACCGTGCGCGAAAGGCCCGAGCTCGGCTGACCGCACATGATCTTGCGATCCGAGGCGACAACGAGAATCGCGACGAGCAGGAAAGGCGCGAGGAGCCCGTTCAGGACGGCCGACCAGTAGAGGGCCTTGATCGGATTCACGTCGGCGAAATCGAGCACGATGCCCGCCACGGTCGACAGGACCACGACGCCGTAGAAATAGCGGGCGCTCCGGAGCTTCTGATCGAGTCCGAACCTCCAGCGGAACGTCTCCGCGAACGCGTAGGCCGCGGAACCGGAGAGCGTCGGGATCGCGAGCAGGCCGACGCCGATAATTCCGACCGTGTACAGGACGGTCGCGAAGCGCCCGGCGAACGGAGTGAGCGCCTCGGCCGCCTGCCGCGACGTCTCGATGTGCGTGATTCCGTGCTTGTGCAGCGTGAGCGCCGTCGTGAGGATGATGAAGAACATCACGAGGTTCGAGAAGAAGGTCCCCACGCCGACGTCGAGGCGCCGGTCGGCGATCTCCCGCCCGGTGGCCCCCACTCTCTGGACCACCATCCGGCGGCCCATCGCCTTCTCCTCTTCCACCTCCTGGGCCGCCTGCCAGAAGAACAGATAGGGGCTGATCGTCGTGCCCAGGATCGCGACGAGCGCGCCCCACTCGTCGCCGCTCTTTGGAACGGATGGGATGAACGTGTCCCGGACGACCGAGCCCCAGTCCGGACCGATCGAGAAGGCGGTGATGACGTAGGCGAAGAGGACGAGCGCGAGCCACTTCAGGACGCCCGCGATCTGGTAGTAGCGGAGGCGGATCGTCGCCCACGCGATTCCCGCGCCGAAAAGGACGACGAAGTAGTGCGAGTTGAGGCCCGTCAGCATCTCCGCGGCGTCCGCCATCCCGGAGAGGTCCGCGGCGATGTTGATCGTGTTCGCCGCGAGGAGCGCGACCGAGAAGACGACGAGCAGCCACTTCGGGAACTTCTTTCGCATCGCCCCCGCGAGCCCCTCGCCCGTGACCATGCCGATCCGGGCGCACATCATCTGAACCGCGCCCATGAGGGGCCAGGTCAGGAGGGCCGTCCAGAGGAGCGACGTCCCGAACCGGGCGCCGGTGACGGAGTAGGTCGTGACGCCCGACGGATCGTCGTCGGCGGCGCCCGTCGTCAGGCCGGGCCCGAGCGCGGTGAAGAACCGCTTGATCAGGCTCTCCCGGGGCGGCTTGGCTCTGGATGAAGAGCTCGTCGTCATCGGGGAGCGTTCTATCCCAGACGGCGGCCGCGGTGGGAACAGGATTCGCGGGCGACCGAAGTCAGCTGGATGGACCCTTCCTGGCCGGCCGGCGGACAGGCGGATTCGGTTGCCCGGCGACGAACTCGAACGGCATGCGGACCGCGGGGGAGTCGCTCTCGGCGATTCTTCTCTCGTACGACAGCGAGACGGTCCCATTCGCGAGCGGACGGTACGTCCACTTCGCCTCGGGGCACGCTCCCCGGCCGGCCGACAACAGCTTTACCGGCCAGTGCCGCCGGCGGGAGGCGTCCCGCTCGAGGCGTGCGTCGACGACGAGAGCGGTGAGCTCCGCGTCGATCTCGTAGCGGCGAGCGCGCAGGAATCCGTCGACGAGGTTCGGAACGGCCGCGTCGCCCTTGTCGAGCTCGTCGCCCTCGCGCTCGTACGACTCGTCGACCAGCTTCTGCAGAGTCCCGGGCGCCCATTCGCAGAGGTCCCTCTGCTGGAACTCCTCGCCGATGCGGCGCAGCACTCGCCCGAAAGCTCCCGCCTTCCCGGTGAGGTCGGACGCGTCCGGTTGCATGAACCAGAACTGATTCTCGAACGCCGCTGCGTAGCCCGCCAAGGCCCGGCCTTCGCGCAGGCGTTCCGACCAGCCATATGGCGGAGCGTCGATCTTTCTGAGGACGCCCACCTGCAGTTTCGCGACGGCGATGTGGATCAACTGGGAGATCAACTCGGGTCGCCCGAGCACGGCCTCGTCGAATCGCCAGGACGCCTCGAGGGTCTGCAGAGCTTCGTCGGAGCGGCCGCCTCGAATTTCGATCAACGCTTTGGCGAGCAGAAGCTTCTGGAGGCGCAGGAAGCCCAGAAGGTTCGGCAGCGGCGATTCGGCCCCCTTCGAGGCGTCCATCTCCCACCGAACGTCGTCCTCCCGAAGGAGGAGGGACTGGATCGCGGCCATCTCGCCCTCGTGGTCGGCGAGGAACCGCTCGAGAGACGGGGACGGCGGCGCCACCTTCTCCTGCGAGGTCCGGACCTCCCGGTCGACGAACTGTCCCGCGGCGGATCCGACGGATTCGAAGGCCTTCGCCGTCTCCGGGGCGGGTCTCGATCGTCCGTCGCCCTTCCGGACCGAGGGCGTCCCGTGCTCGTCGGACGGAATCTCGGTCTCCGTCCTCCTGGGAGCGAGGTCGAGACCGAGCGACGCCGCGAGCTCTTCCAGCGCGAGGGCGGGGCCGGACGCGGGCCGCCTGGGAAACTGCGCTTCTAGGGCCGACCGAAAGGACGAAGGCCGTGGCGGCTCGGACCCGGCGAGGAGAGACCGTGCCGGGATCACCGCGGCCGCCAACACCAGCAAGGCCGCTCGTGTGGACTTCACGGAAAAAGGATAAGCGGTTCCCGGTCCTTCCGCGTACGATCGATTTCTCCGCGAGAGTGGCGGAACTGGCAGACGCACGGGTATTGAAGCCGCGCGCTCGTTTCGCAGACAGCCTCGAAAACCAATGAACACAGGCTCTTTCGTCGTGTTACTGCAACGGGAAGGTTTCGTAGAGGCCCGAGCTGCGCCTCGTAACGGACGCATCCTAGAGCCCGCGGGTTGAACGGTTAGCCCGGCGCCTCGTGGAGCCGTGCTTTTCTTGTCTCCGGGTAGAATTTCCAAATGCGAGTGTCCGGCCTGGGGTGGCGGAGCGTTCTACCGTGGGCAGCGTTGCTCGCAGTCGCCTTCCTTTCGCGGACCGCATTGGATTGGCGGTCGCCCACCGGAGACTTCCACGCCCGAGCCTCTGTCTCGACGATCATAGGAATCGCAATCATGCTTACCGCGGGTTTCTGGGCAGGGTTGCGTTCGGGTTCGTTCGCCGCGGGCCCGCTGGTCGTCGCTTGCAGCGCAGCTCTTGCGGCAGCGTTCGACATTCTGGGCGTCCTGGCACTTCTCGCCATTTGGCATGACCCTGAGACGATGGCGGCAATCCGCGGGAGTGGCGGACTCGAGGAGGTCTTCAGTCTGCCGATCCTGCTAGTCCTGCCGGGCATCCTGCTCGGCGTCGTCGGCGGCGCGGGCGGTTTGTTCGCAAGAAAACTGCGTCTGGCTTAGCTCAGCCCGCGAGCTCCCGGAGATGCGCCGCGCTTGGAGGGATCGGGTTCGATCCCGGCGGTAAGATACTCGGAAATCGCGGAGTTTGGCCCATGCGCGCTCTCCGACTCCTGCTCGGGCTTTGGTTCGCCGGGCTGGTCTGCTCGCTGTCGGCCAGCGCCCAGGCCGTGAACGAGTTCGCGATCCCGTCCGGCTCGGTTGCGCGCCGTTTGACGAGCGCGCCCGACGCCGTCTGGTTCACCGAGGGTAACGCCATTGGCAGGATCGATCTCCGTGGTCGGGTCATTGAGTTCCCACTACCCCCGGGGAGAAGCCCTCAGGGGATCGCTTTCGGTCCCGATGGGGCCCTCTGGTTCACGGAGTCCTCCCGGCGCATCGGGCGGTTAACCACCGACGGTCTCCTTACCGAGTACACAGTCCCGTCAACCGGTCTCGCGACGATCGTGGTCGGGCCAGACGCCTCCCTCTGGTACACGGCATTTTTCAGTTTTGTCGTCGGGAAGATCACCACGGCAGGCGTTGCGACCGAGTATCCGACTCCAGTGACCCCCATTAGCCCCGATCAAATCGCCCCAGGTCCAGACGGCGCCCTGTGGTTCACCCTCTATTCGGATTCTCGGGTGGGAAGGATCACCACTTCCGGCCAAGTGACGATGCTCCCCCTTCCGAGCGGAGCCGTCGCCAGAGCAATCGCGAAGGGGTCGGATGGGCAGCTCTGGCTGGCGCCGGAGTCCGCAGCGATCGGCAGACTTACCGTGTCCGGGGCCTACAGCGAAATCCCCATTCCTTCCGGGGGAAGCGCCGCCGGGGAGGGCACGTTGGCCACCTCCGCGGTAGGCGATGTCTGGTTTTCGGAATCCGTCGCAAAGCGGATCGGGCGAATTCTCCGCAACGGGGGCCTCGAAGAGTTCCCTCTTCCGAGTCTCGCAGGGTTTCCACAAGCGATCACGGTCGGACCCGATGGCGCCGTTTGGTTCGCGGAGTTCGGTCAACCAATAATCGGACGCTTTGGTTTCGGCGCCGTCCCTCCGTCGGACATTCCGACGCTATCTCGCGAAGCTCTCCTAGGTTTAGCGCTGGCGCTCGCGCTGGTGGCAATCACTCTCCTTCGCAAGAGCTGAGACCGATCGCCCCTCGATGCGGTTCTCCGCCTCCACGCTGGGCTCAGGTGGCGCGGCGAGTGCGCCTGCGAGGCCGAGAAACCGGAGAGGCCGAATCGGAGCTTCGTGCGTCAGGAGGTTGTAGGATTCCCGGCGAAGAATGTCGGTGGAACACCCGATCGCGGAGGCTCCGTCATGGTCCCCGGAAGGCGTTCGTGTCGACCGCCCCACAGAGCTGCTCGGATGACCGGGACCCGTTCGAGTAGGGTCGCGACACACCAGTCCTGAGGTCCTTCACCGTCAGCGTGTACAGAACATCGGTCAGCGGTGCATGAAAGAACCAGAAAGTTCCCCCGAGAGCAGGATTAGATGATCCGTCGACCATTTTCACAGTGACCTCAGGAAACGAGGCGTCGGCGGTGAAATCGGGAAGACTGAAATATCCAGCAGCGTTGCTGATCCGGTTGGCGACCCCTGTTGTTGTGCGGCCGGTGCGAGGGTCCTGCGCATCGAGCGTAACCTCGAACCGCCCAAGCATGAGAAGGCCAGGCACGTTGCGCACCGCATAGACAAATACTCCGGGCCTGACGGTTGGCGGCACAAAAACCGTCGATATGACGTCTCCGGCCACTGGAAAGACGCCGATGCGAATGGTGGAAGCGGGCCCGGGAACTGTGCGTTAAAGGTCGGCCCACCGCATTCCGTCAGGTTCGTGATCGCAATGATGTCGCCGATCTGAAGCGCCACCGGTGGGTTGAGCAACACGGTCTGCGTGACGGGAGGCGTCGTGGCACTCGGGGTGTGAACCGGCTCGGTCACATCAAACGGTCCGCGCTCCGTGAGAAATGAGAACGCCGGGATCGGATTGCCGAGGGGCGTAGGCCGAAAGAACTTGATCTTCACGGCCGCCGGACATGGACTGTTGGACCATCCAAAAGTGGCCCGCGACACCTGCCCGATCAGTTGCGCGGAGGAATAAAGATTCACGTTCTCCACCGATACCGGTTCGCCGGGATCCGGGAGAAAAACCCGGCGTCTCCCCGCCCTAGAAAGTCCTGGCGGTATCCCGTCTCGCGGGCGACATCGTCCCGTCGGTGCGCAACGCGCTCAATCGTGCGGCACGCTCAATCGACGGCGAGACTCCAGCCGGAGCGATCCCGTTTCCGATCAATCCGTCACAGGAGTCGTCACAGCAGGCAGCTTCTCACTCCGATGTTGCAAGAGGCGCCTCTTGAGGCCAACCATAGAGCACCGAAAAACTTGCGCGTTACGATGTTTCCGCCGCGAGAGTGGCGGAACTGGCAGACGCGCGGGTTTTAGGAGCCCGTGGGGTAACCCTTGAGGGTTCGAGTCCCTCCTCTCGCACCACGCCTCCGCGGAGCGAGCGATGTGCGCCTCCGGGCGCACCGCCGGACGGCTCGCGCGGATGCGCGCTCCCCGTCCGGCTCATCCCTCGCTCCGCTCCGGCGTGCGCCCTGTGGGCCTCCTCCCTCCCTTCGGTCGGGAGACTTCCGACAGGGCGGGCTTCATGACCATGGGTGCGCATCGAGCGCCGGAGTGCTCGCGATGACCAGACGCGATTGAGGGACCTCAGGGGACTGGCGAGGCGTTGCCGCTCGCACCGCCCCTCACGGCTCGTTAGAGGCTGCTAGAAAGCGTTGGTGTCGGCGAAGCTGGCGAGCGTGCCCTGGAGATTCGAATAGGTCTTGACCTGACCAGAGACGGTATCTCGTACCGTTATCGTGTACTGCACGTCTGACAGCGCTCCTCCGAACACCCAGAATCGGTTGTTGAACGCGCGGCCATCTACCACCTTCACGGTGAGCTCGACATTATTGGCTGTGAGGAACCAAAAGTAGCCGGTGTCTGTCGTGAGGGAGACAGCCGTCGCGTGGCCACTCGTTCCCTGCGACGGTACGCTCCAGAGGGCCGTCACTTCGAATCGGCGATTGTTCAGGCAAAGAGTACTTGCTCCCGATTCGCAGGCCCCCGTGGTGATCCGCCCGATCTGGGCAACGTTTGCCTCGTTGAACCAAATCGCACCATCCGCTCCCACGGCGAGACCTGTAATCCCCGGGTTTGGGGTCGGAAGACTGAATTCTGTGAACACGCCGCTCGGCGTCAAACGGCCCATCTTTCCCTCGAACTCTCCAAACCAAAGGTTCCCATCCGGGCCGGTAACTATTCGGCTTGGACGACCGTCAGGGGTGGGCACCGTGAAGGTCGAAAACGAACCCGTGGTCGTCATGCGTCGAATCACGTTGTCATAGGTCTGCGTGAACCAGAGCGCACCATCGGGGCCATTCGTTATGAAAAGGGGGTCACCGACGGGTGCCGGGATCGGAAACTCGGCGAAGACCCCATCCGTCGTAATTCGCCCGATCTTTTGAGCTGCACTCTCTGCGAACCAGATCGCGCCGTCGGGTCCAACGGTCAAACCGATCGGTCGAGCCGTGGCGGTTGGTATGTCGAAGATGGTGAAGACTCCGTTGGTGGAGACATCGTCCGATGTGATTGAAACCTTCCGCGTACCACAGATTCCCATCCGGGCCGGCAACGATCTGCTCAGGAAGTCGTGCGCCAGCCGGCATCGGAAAGAGGGTGTACGTCCCATCCGGCCGCATGCCCAACGCTCGCAATGCCAAAGCCGTTCGGAGCCCCTGTAAACCACAGGTTTCCGTCGGGACCAAGGCAGATTCCCCCGGGTGTGGTTTCAGGTACCGGGTAGGCCTGGGCCGGGGTGGTCAGGCTGACTGCCCCGACCTTCAACGTCTGAAGGTCCGTGAACCACATTCGTCCGTCCGGGCCCTGCGTAATTCCGAATGGAAAAGATCTCGGGATCCCGGGGAGTTCCGTGACCGTCTGAGCCAGACCGATAGCCGGCGCAAGGAACGTTATGAAGATCGATAAGAGGACCGGGATTAGAGAGCGCACGTCCTTGGTCCTCTCCCGCACCCGTGGGGTCTTTACCGAAAAAGATAAGCGGTTCCCCGATCGTTTCGAATCGGAATTGGAACCGTCGCCGGTCTCAGGAGCGCGAACAACTCCGAAACCTGACGGTAGACTCCGGCGCCATGAGCTCGAGCCGGCGCCACCGGAAGGGACGTTCCCGCCCGGGCACCGCGGCGGCGACCTCCTCCTCGCGGGCCGCTTCCGTCTCCCCCTCGAAGCCGTTCCCGGGAACCGCCCTCGCCGGCGCGCTCCTCGTCGTCGCCACGTTCGCCGTCTTCGCGCCGGTGCTCCGCAACGGTTTCGTCAGCTACGACGACGAGGAGTACGTCCTGCGCAACGCGCACGTGCGGTCCGGGCTCACGTTCGCCAACGCCGCCTGGGCGATCACCGCGACCGAGGCGGCGAACTGGCACCCCGTCACGTGGATCTCGCACATGGCCGACGTCAGCCTCTTCGGGATGGCGCCGGCGGGCCACCACTTCACAAGTCTTCTCTTCCACTGCGCCAACGTGCTCCTCGTCTTTCTCCTGCTGCGTCGAGCCACCGGCGCCACGGGGAAGAGCGCGGCGGTCGCGGCGCTCTTCGCGCTGCATCCCCTGAGGGTCGAGTCCGTCGCGTGGGTCGCCGAGCGCAAGGACGTCCTCTGCGCGTTCTTCGGCCTGATCGCGATCGGCGCGTGGGCGCGGTGGACCCGAGAGCGGCGCGCCGGTCTCTACGCGGCGAGCCTCGGCCTCTACGCGTTCTCCCTCATGTCGAAGCCGACCCTCGTCACGCTGCCGCTCCTCCTGCTCGTGCTGGACCTCTGGCCGCTCGAACGCCTTGCGCCGGGGCCAGCGGGGGGGCGAAGAACGCCGTTGCGCGCTCTCCTGCTCGAGAAGGTGCCGTACCTCGTTCTCGCGGCCGCAGGCGCCCTTCTCGCCTATCGCGCGCAGCGCGGCGGCGGAGCGACGGCGGCGCTCGACGTCCCGCTCGGCCTGCGCTTGGAGAACGCGGTCGTGGCTCCCATCCGCTACCTCGGAAAGCTCCTGTGGCCGGCGAATCTCGCCGTCCTGTACCCGCATCCGGGCGCGACGCTCGGCTGGAAGGCGTGGGGGTCGGCCGCGGCGCTGATCGCGGTAACCGTGCTCGTCCTTCGCGCGCGCCGGAGGAGACCGTACCTCTGCGCCGGCTGGCTCTGGTACCTGGTCGCCCTGTTGCCCGTCGTCGGGATCGTGCAGGTCGGCTGGCAGGCCCTCGCCGATCGCTACACCTACATTCCGTCGCTCGGCCTGGCGGCCGCGGCCGTCTGGGGAGTCGCCTCGGCGGCGGAGGGCCGCGTTTCCTCGCGCGTCCTCGCGGCCTCGACCGCCCTGGTGCTCGCCGCGCTTTCCTTCCTCACCGTTCGCCAGCTCGCGACGTGGCGCGACTCCCTCACTCTCTACACTCACGCGCTCGAGGCGACCGGGCCGAACGAGACGATGGAGATCGACCTCGGCAACGAGCTGGCGCGCCGCGGGCGCACCGAAGAGGCGGCACGCCATTTCGAAGCGGCACTCCGCGCCGCGCCGGGGTCCGCCGACGCCCTTTACGCGCTCGGCGGGCTGGCCCTCTCGGAGAACCGTTACGCCGAGGCGCGCGCGAAGTTCGAGGAGGCGGCCCGGCGGCATCCCGACTTCGCTCCGGCGCACGTTCAGACCGCGGTCAGCCTGATCCGCGAGGGCCGCCCGTCGGACGCCATCCCGCACGTGGAGCGCGCGCTCGCGATCCGGGCGGGATCTCCCGAGGCGCTGTACGTCTTCGGGTCGGCCCTCGACGCGCAGGGAAAGGCGGCGGAGGCGGAGGCGAAGTACGAAGCGGCTCTCAAGGCGAGGCCCGACTACCCGGAAGCGCACGTCAACCTGGGCGACCTCCTGCTCGCGCGGGGCCGTCCCCGGGAGGCGATTCCGCACTTCGAGGCGGCGCTCCGGGCCAACCCGGAGTTCTCGGAGGCGCGCCAGGGCCTCGCAGAGGCGAGGAAGCGCGCCGGAGGGTAAAGAGCGCGCCGCGGACGGGAATGACCGCCCTCGTCCCATCCTTTAGAGTGGTCCCGTGCGATCCCTCTCCCGGCTCCTGGCCCTCGCTCTCGGCCTCGTTCCCGCCCTCCTGCCGGCCCGCGCCCTCGGGCCTTTCGCGCGCGCCAGGTCCGCCCGCGCTCCCGTCGACTCCCGGATCTTCGAGGGGAAACAGCCGGAGGATCCGGCGTCCTTTCTCGTCGTGTTCCGCGAGGAGGCGGACCTCGCCGGCGCCTCGTCGATCTCCGACCGCACGGAGCGGATCCGATTCGTCGCCGACGCCTTGAGGGCGCGCGCGGACCTCTCTCAGGGCGCGCTGCGCGCCCGCCTGGAAGCTTCGGGCATTCCCTTTCGCGCTTTCTTCCTGGTCAACATGATCGAAGTCGTCGCGCCGCGGTCCGTGGCAGAGGAGATCGCGGGTCTCGACGGGGTCTCCGCGATCGCTCCGAATCCCGCGGTGAAGCTCGAACTTCCGAAGCCGTCCGTCGAATCCCTGCCGGCTCCGCTCGACGAGCGGCAGGCCTCGGCGCTCGAGCCGAACATCTCGAAGATCCGCGCGCCCGAGGTTTGGGCTCGCGGCTTCCGGGGAGAGGGGATCGTGCTCGCGATCGCCGACACCGGTTTCTCCGGCTCCCATCCCGCCCTGCGGCCGCACTACCGGGGGACGGTCTCGGGGTCGAACGCCTACGGGTGGCACGACGCCGTCCATGACCCCGGTTCTCTCAACCCGTGCGGGTCGAGCTCGGCCGTGCCCTGCGACGACGACGGGCACGGGACGGGCACCGCGGGAATCGCGGTGGGCGACGACGGCGCCGGCAACCAGATCGGCGTGGCGCCGGGCGCGACGCTGATTGGATGCCGCAACATGGACCGCGGCGTCGGAACGCCGGCCCGCTACACGGAGTGCTTCGAGTGGTTCCTGTCGCCGACCGACGCGTCGGGAGCGAACCCGCGGCCCGACATGGCGCCGCACGTCATCAGCAACTCGTGGGGCTGCCCGGCGAGCGAGGGCTGCACGGACCCGAACGTGCTCCGCGGCGTCGTCGACCACGTCACGGCGGCGGGGATCGCCGTCGTGGTCGCCGCCGGAAACTCCGGCTCCGCGTGCTCCACGATCTCGGAGGTGCCGTCCTTCTACGCGTCGGCTCTCACGGTCGGCGCGACCACGCCCGACGACCAGATCGCGAGCTTCTCGAGCCGCGGGCCGGCGACAGCCGACGGTTCCGGGCGCCTGAAGCCGGAGATCTCGGCGCCTGGGACGGGGATCCGCACCGCCGCGAATCCTACCGGCTTCCGGCTCGGATTCTCCGGAACGTCGGCCGCGGCGCCCCACGTTTCCGGGGCGATCGCGCTCCTCTGGTCCGCGCGGCCCGACCTGATCGGGAAGGTTCCCGAGACCACGGCGCTCCTCGAGAGCACGGCCGTGGCGCTCACCTCGTCTCAGGACTGCGGAAGCTTTCCGGGCTCGGCGGTTCCCAACGCCGTTTTCGGGTACGGTCGCGTCGACGTCGCCGCGGCCGCCACCGCGGCCGGCCCCTCGTCGCCCGTCGAGCGCGCGCAGCCCGTTTCGCCGCCGCGCCGGCGGCCGACACCCCGGGAAGTTCCCCGTCCGGGCTCGCAGTAGACTCCGGCCATGGTCGTCCTGAACGCGCTCGAAGAGTCACCCACGCGCACGAGCCTCGAGATCGAGGTGCCGGGCGAAGAGGTCGAGAAGACCTGGAAGGAAGTCGCGCGCGCCTACGCGCGCCGCGCCGCGATCCCGGGCTTTCGAAAAGGACACGCGCCGGAAGGCGTGGTCGCGAAGCGGTTCGCCGACGAGATCCGCGGCGACGTGCTCGAGCACGTTCTTCCGGACGCGCTCGCTTCCGCCGTCGAAGAGAAGAAGCTGTCCGTGCTCGGCCGCCCGCACATCGAGTCGCTGACCTGGGACCCGCCGGGGCCGATCCGCTTCACGGCGAAGCTCGACCTGAAGCCCGCGATCGAGGTCTCCGACTACGGCGACATCCCCGTGCACGACGCGACGGTCGAGCCCACGGATGAGGAAGTGACGAAAGTGATCGACCGCTTCCGCGAACAGCACGCGGAGTTCCACCCCATCGAAGGGCGCGCGGCCGTTGCCGGCGACTACGCGGTCGCGGACATCGCGGGTTCCTTCGTCGAAATCCTCGAGCCCGGCCAGAACCCACGGACGTTCCACGACGAGAAGGTCACGCTCGAGGTTGCGCACCCGGACTCGATGCCGGAGATCAACGAGGCGCTGCGCGGAGCCCTGCCGGGAGAGACGAAGAAGTTTCGAAAGACGTTCGCGAACGACTTTCCCAACGAGGAATTCCGCGGCAAGACCGTCGACTACGAGCTGACGCTCGCCGCCCTGAAGGAAAAAAGGCTTCCGGAGCTCGACGACGAGCTCGCGAAGCAGGTCGCGGAGGGCGAGACGGCGGAAGGGGTCCGAACGAAGGTCCGGGAGGGCCTGCGCCGCGAGAAGGACTCGGAGCGCCGGCGCCGGTTCCGGCGCGAGATCCTCGACGCGATCCTGGCGGGGACGACGGTGCCCGCGCCCGAGGTCCTCGTGGACTCGGAGGTCCAGGCGGCGCTTCGGGACTACGCCCGGTACCTCGCCAACAACGGCGTGGATCCGAAGGAAGCGGACTGGGAAAAGCTCCAGGCCGACGCGCGCGAAGGAGCGGTCCGGCGCGTGCAGGAATACCTGGTGCTGGACGAGATCGCCCGCCGGGAGGGAATCCAGGTGAGCGAGACGGAGCTCGAAGCGGAGTTCAAGCGGGCGGCGGCCCGGCGCGGCGTCGAGCCCGCGGAGCTTCGCGAGCAGATGGCGAAGAGCGACGGCCTGGAAGCGCTCCGGGACGAAATGCGCCTCGCGCGGACGATCGACCTCTTGATCTCCCGTGCGCGGGTGCTACCCTCGGAAGGGTGAGAGGAGAGAGGAAAGAGGGTAGAGGGAAATACGCGTTGTTCTCTTCGCGTTTCCCCTCTGACCTCACACCTCTCACCTGACACCTTGAAACAAAAGCCACTGATGGAAGAAGAAGAGCACGGAGGCGGCATGGTTCTCGTTCCGATGGTGATCGAGCAGACGAGCCGGGGAGAGCGCGCGTACGACATCTACTCGCGCCTGTTGAAGGACAACGTCATTTTCCTGGGGCAGCCGGTCGACGACACGATCGCCAACCTGATCATCGCCCAGATGCTGTTTCTCGAATCCGAGAACCCGGAGAAGGACATTTCCTTCTACATCAACTCGCCGGGGGGCGTGATCTCGGCGGGCATGGCGATCTACGACACGATGCAGTACGTCAAGCCCGACGTCTCGACGATCTGCATCGGCCAGGCGGCTTCGATGGCCGCCGTCCTGATGGCCGCGGGCGCGCCCGGCAAGCGGTACGCACTCCCGAACTCGCGCTTCCTGATCCACCAGCCGCTCGGCTACGGGCTCCAGGGGCAGGCGACCGACATCGAGATCCACGCCAAGGACCTCTTGAAGATGCGCGAGCGCATCAACCAGATCCTGGCTCTGCACACGAACCAGCCGATCGAGAAGATCGCGAAGGACACGGACCGCGACTACATCCTCGAGGCCGAAGACGCCAGGAAGTATGGTTTGATCGACTCGATTTTCCACCGCCGGGACGACGTCGCTTTGAAAGCCGCCGGCTAGCCAGTCGAGGAGAGAGGAAAGAGGAGGGGGGTGAGAGGAGAGTGCGACCCGGCCCTCTCACCTCTGACCTGACTCCTCTCACCTTGTACTTGAATCTTCCTCAACGGTTCCAGCGTCTTAGAGGCCGAGGAATAGCCCGGCCTGGTGGGCGTTAATCTTGCTGGGTGTGCTAGATTGAAAAAGGGGCGGGTCGAGGCGTTGACGGGCCCCCGACAGCCGCCTAAAATCGTTTCCATCCCCGCCGGAGGCTGAATGTCGAAAAAAACCGGAAACGGCGACGTCCTGCGCTGCTCCTTCTGTAACAAGAGCCAGAGGGACGTCAAAAAATTGATCGCCGGTCCGACCGTCTACATCTGCGACGAGTGCGTCGACATCTGCCTCGACATCATCGCCGAGGACCGGGTCCTGGAGACCCAGGCCCCGGAAGCCAAGCTCCCGAAGCCCAAGGAGATCAAGGAGTTCCTCGACGGCTACGTGATCGGGCAGGACCAGGCGAAGAAGAAGCTCGCCGTGGCCGTGTACAACCACTACAAGCGCATCGACTACCTCGAGAAGAACCGGAAGCTCGACGTCGAGCTCCAGAAATCCAATATTTTGCTCATCGGGCCGACGGGGACGGGCAAGACCCTCCTGGCCCAGACCCTCGCCAAGCTCCTGTCCGTTCCGTTCACGATCGTCGACGCGACGACTCTGACGGAGGCGGGCTACGTCGGCGAGGACGTCGAGAACATCATCCTGAAGCTCTACCAGGCGGCGGGCAACGACAAGGAGAAGACCGAGCGCGGGATCGTCTACATCGACGAAGTGGACAAGATCGCCCGCAAGGGCGAGAACCCGTCGATCACCCGCGACGTTTCCGGCGAGGGTGTCCAGCAGGCGCTCTTGAAGATCCTCGAGGGAACGATCGCCAACGTCCCGCCCCAGGGCGGCCGAAAGCATCCCCACCAGGAGTTCATCCAGATCGACACGACGAACATCCTCTTCCTGTGCGGCGGGGCGTTCGTCGGGCTCGAGGAGATCATCAGCCGGCGCATGACCGAGAAGACGATGGGCTTTGGCGCCAAGATCACCTCCAAGAAGGAGAAGCGCTCGAGCGCCCTCCTCGAGAAGGTGCACCCGGAAGATCTGATCAAGTTCGGGATGATTCCGGAGTTCGTCGGGCGTCTTCCCGTCGTCGCGACGCTCTCCGAGCTCGATCAGGCCGCGCTGGTCGAGATCCTGAAGGAGCCGAAGAACTCGCTCGTCAAGCAGTACCAGACGATGCTCGAGTTCGAGAACGTCCAGCTTCGCTTCTCCGACGACGCCATCGAGGCGATCGCGGAGGAGGCGCTCGCCCGCAACGTGGGCGCCCGCGGGTTGAAGATCATCATCGAAGACTTGATGCTAGACGTCATGTACCAGATTCCTTCGGACGACGACATCGAGGAGTGCGTCATCACGCGCGACGTGGTCAAGCATCGGACCAGCCCCATCACGATCCTCCGGAAGGCGGGCTAAGGGCGACCGACCGACTGCACCTTTTCCTCGTTCCCGCGCCGTCGAAAACGCGGCTCCGAAAAGGACCTCCAATTCATGAGACCTGACAACCCCAGCCGGCTCCAGGAAACCCTCCCGCTCGTCCCGCTGAGGGACATGGTGGTGTTTCCGCACATGATGGCCCCGTTCGTCGTGGGCCGGGAGTCGTCCATCCACGCGCTCGAGGCCGCCCTCGCGACGCCGTCGAAGCGGCTCTTTCTCGCCGCGCAGAAGAATCCGCAGCTGGACGAGCCGTCGCCGCGCGACATCTACTCGGTCGGCGTCGTTGCCACCGTCGCGCAATCCCTGAAGCTGCCCAACGGGCACATCAAGGTTATGGTCGAAGGCGTGCGTCGCGGGCGCATCCGCTCGTTCGAGGAGCTGCGCGACTACTTCGGCGTGGTCGTCGAGCCGCTTCCCGAGCGCACCGCGGATGCCGCCGAGCTCAAGGAGTACATGGGCAAGGTGCTCGGGCTCTTCGAGCAGTACGCCAAGCTCTCCCACCACCTCGCGTTCGAGGGGATCGCCGCGTCGCTCAAGATCGATGACCCGGACCGGTTCGCCGACACGCTTTCGGCTCACCTCGCCGTTTCGACGGCGGAGAAGCAGACGCTCCTCGAGGCCGAGTCCGTCTACGAGCGGTTGCAGAAGCTGCAGGACCTGCTGGAGATCGAGGTCGAGAAGGTCAACATCGACCGCCGGATCAACAACAAGGTCAAGAAGCAGATGGAGAAGGCGCAGAAGGAGTACTACCTCAACGAGAAGATCAAGGCGATCCACCAGGAGCTCGGGAGGAAGGACGACCGGACCGACGAGGTCGACGACCTGAAGAAGAAGGTCGCGACGGCCGGGATGCCCAAGGACGTCCGCGAGAAGGCGGAGACCGAGCTGCGCAGGCTCGAGGCGATGCCTCCCGTCTCGGCGGAGGCGACTGTTTCGCGCAACTACATCGAGTGGCTCGTCGGAGTCCCCTGGAAGAAGGCGTCGCGCGAGTCGAAGGACATCACCCGCGCGGAGAAGATTCTGAACGAGGACCACTTCGGCCTGGAAAAGGTCAAGGAGCGCATCCTCGAGTTCCTCGCGGTCCGCCAGCTCGTCCAGAAGACGAAGGGCTCGATCATCTGCTTCGTCGGCCCTCCCGGTGTCGGGAAGACCTCGCTCGCCAAGTCGATCGCGCGCTCGCTGAACCGCAAGTTCGTCCGGCTCTCCCTCGGCGGCGTCCGGGACGAGGCGGAGATCCGCGGCCATCGGCGCACGTACATCGGGGCCTTCCCCGGCCAGATCGTCCAGATGATGAAGAAGGCGGGCACGGTGAACCCCGTTTTCCTCCTGGACGAAGTCGACAAGATGTCGTCCGACTTCCGCGGCGACCCGGCTTCGGCACTGTTGGAGGTCCTCGACCCCGAGCAGAACGGCACGTTCGTCGACCACTACCTCGACGTCGAGTACGACCTCTCCAAGGTCATGTTCATCGCGACCGCCAACGTGGCCGATCCCATCCCGCCCGCCCTGAAGGACCGGATGGAGATCATTCCCCTCTCCGGCTACACCCCGAACGAGAAGCTCGCGATCGCGCGGCAGTTCCTCGTCCCCAAGCAGATCGAAGCGAACGGGTTGAAGCCCGACCAGATCGAGATCGCCGACGAGACGATTCTCGTGATCATCACCGCGCACACGCGCGAGGCCGGCGTCCGGAACCTCGAGCGGGAGATCGGAAGCGTGTGCCGGAAGGTCGCGCGGAGGATCGTGCAGAAGAAGGCGGAGACCCCGCTGCGCGTGACTCCGGACAATCTCCGCGAGTTCCTCGGAAAGCCGAAGTTCCGCAACCGGCGCAAGGGCGAGACCTCCGAGGTCGGCGTCGCAACGGGGCTCGCGTGGACGGAGGCGGGCGGCGAGATCCTTTCGATCGAGACGAGCCTCTTGAAGGGCAAGGGCAACCTGACCCTGACGGGCTCGCTCGGCGACGTGATGCAGGAGTCGGCGCGAGCCGGAGTCTCCTACGTGCGCAGCCGCGCCGAGATGTACGACGCGGACCCCAACTTTCACGAGAAGTTCGACATCCACATCCACGTGCCGGAGGGTGCGATTCCCAAGGACGGGCCCTCGGCCGGCATCACGATGGCCGTGTCTCTGTTTTCGGCGGTCACGAAGATCCCGGTCTTGAAGGACGTCGCCATGACGGGAGAAATCACCCTCCGGGGCAAGGTCCTGCCGGTCGGCGGCATCAAGGACAAGGTCCTTGCCGCGTACCGCGCGGGGATCCGCACGATCATCCTTTGCGCCGAGAACGACAAGGACTTGGATGACCTGCCGGAAGAGATCCGGAGTGAAATGGAGTTCCATCTCGTTTCGAACATGGACGAGGTGATCAAGGTCGCCCTCGAGGGAGTCCCGACCACGGCCGCGACGCTCGCGCCGGATACCAAGCCCGCCGAAGGAGGGACGGTCGCGCACTGAGTCGCGGCCGGACCGCTTGAAAAACCGAAGCGCCCTTGAAAAAGGCGCGTTGAAAAAGAAGTTGAACCGCGGCTCCCTCGTCGCCGCGGTTCACCGGACGGAAGACTTCCCCGCAGGCGGTGTTCCCGTGGTCGCCGTGGTGGGCAGGTCGAACGTCGGCAAATCCAGCCTGTTGAACCGGCTCATTGGCAGCCAGGCCGCTCGAACCGGAAAAACTCCCGGAAAAACCCGCGGGATCTACTTTTATGAAGCTCGGGATGGACATCACTTCGCGGATCTTCCCGGCGCCGGGTTCGCCCGGCGGTCGAAGGAGGAGCGCGAAGGCTGGGCGAGGCTCGCGGAGGAGCTCTTCCGGAGCGGCCGCGTGACGGTGACTCTGCGCCTGATCGATTCGAGGGTCGCCGATTCGGCGGCGGACAGAGAGATCCGGGACTACCTGGAGAACGTGGGGGTCCCCTCCGTCGCGGTCGCGACGAAGTGGGACCGGTTGGGATCGGCCGAGCGCGTTCGGGCGCGCCGGGCGATCGAGGCGGAGCACGGCCCCCTGTGGCCCGTGTCCGCGAAGACAGGCGAAGGAGTGGACGAACTGCGGCGGGAGATCCGCCGGGCAATCGCGCGAGGCGAGGAGAGGTCACATGGCTAGAAGAAAAGGGACGAACGGCTCGGACGTGCAGACGCTGGAGCCGCCTCCGCCGCCGGAGGGGCTTCCCGACACCACTGCCGAGGAGCAGGAGCAGGAGCGGGAAGAGGCGCTCGCCGTCGATCACGGCGACACGCTGGACATCCGTGCGCTGCACGAAATCAAGATTCCGCAGTTGCTCAAGATCGCGAAGGACCTGGAGGTCGAGAACGCGACGGGCATGCGCAAGCAAGACCTGATCTTCAAGATCCTGCAGGCGCAGACGGAGAAGAAGGGGCTCATCTTCTCGGAGGGCGTTCTCGAATGCCTCCCGGACGGATTCGGGTTCCTCCGCGCGCCCGAGTACAACTATCTGCCGGGGCCGGACGACATATACGTCTCGCCGTCGCAGATCCGGAAGTTCGACCTTCGCACGGGCGACACCGTGTCGGGGCAGATCCGTCCGCCGAAGGAGGGGGAGCGCTACTTCGCCCTGATCAAGGTCGAGGCGGTGAACTTCGAGCACCCCGACATCGCTCGCGAGAAGATCTTCTTCGACAACCTGACCCCGCTCTATCCGCAGGACCGCATCAAGCTCGAGGTCGCCGGCAACATGACCTCGCGGGTGCTCGACCTCGTCGCGCCGATCGGAAAGGGGCAGCGCGGCCTGATCGTCGCGGCGCCGCGCACCGGCAAGACGATGGTGCTCCAGTCGCTCGCGAACTCCGTGTCGACGAATCACCCGGAGGTGACCCTCATCGTGCTGCTCATCGACGAGCGGCCGGAAGAAGTCACCGACATGCAGCGGTCCGTGAAGGGAGAGGTCATCTCTTCGACCTTCGACGAGCCCGCGGCGCGCCACGTGCAGGTCGCCGAGATGGTCATCGAGAAGGCGAAGCGGCTCGTCGAGCACAAGCGCGACGTCGTCATCCTCCTCGACTCGATCACGCGCCTCGCCCGCGCCTACAACGCGATCGTGCCCCCATCCGGGAAGGTCCTCTCCGGCGGCGTCGACTCCAACGCGCTGCAGCGTCCCAAGCGCTTCTTCGGCGCGGCGCGCAACGTCGAAGAGGGCGGCTCGCTTACGATCATGGCGACCGCGCTCATCGACACGGGATCGCGAATGGACGACGTGATCTTCGAAGAGTTCAAGGGCACCGGCAACATGGAAGTCCACCTCGACCGCAAGCTCGTCGACAAGCGCGTCTTCCCGGCCATCGACATCAACAAGTCGGGAACCCGCAAGGAAGAGCTGCTGATGGACAAGGCGGAACTGAACCGCGTCTGGGTCCTGCGCAAGGTGCTGAATCCGCTCTCGACCGTCGAGGCGATGGAGCTCTTGACCGAGAAGCTCGACAAGACCAAGAGCAACGGGGAGTTTCTGTCGATGATGAGCCAGGGATAGCGGGGTACGGGGTAGTTCGGCCGCCAATCTTGCTGCGCTTCTCCGTCGTCGATTTCCTGAACGCGCGGCCGCTGACGTGGGGGTTGCTCCATGAGCCCCCTCCCGGCATCGAGGTCTCCCGCGATCTGCCTTCCGCCTGCGCGGACAAGCTCGCGGCGGGCGAGGCGGACGTCGGGCTCATCCCCTCGATCGAATACCAGCGCATCCCCGGGCTGAAGGTGATCCCCGGCCTGGGGATCGCCGCTTCATCGGAAGTCCGGTCGGTCCTCCTCGTGTCGAAGGTCTCGCGCGAGAAGATCCGGACCGTCGCGCTCGACCCCGCGTCGCGAACCTCGGCCGCGCTCACGCGCATCATTCTCGAGCGCCGGTACGGCGTGCGTGCGGCGTACGAAGAGGGAGCGGGGGAGGCCGCGGACGCGCGGCTCGTGATCGGCGACCCGGCCCTGAAGACCAGGCTGAACGGAGCGGTCGTCCTCGACCTCGCGGCCGAGTGGCGTGCCCTCACCGGCCGCTCGTTTCTCTTCGCCTTCTGGGCGGTCCGGGAAGGGGCCGACGCGGGAGCGGCGGAGCGCATCGTCCGGGCCTCGCGCGACAGGGCCCGCGAGCGTTTCGGAGATCTCGTCGAGGAAGGAGCCCGGGAGACGGGGCTCTCCGAGGCCGTCGTCGAGGACTATCTGCGGCACAGCCTCCACTTTGATCTTGACCGCGCGGATTTCGGGGGGGTGGAGCTCTTCTACCGCCTCGCCGCGGAGCTGTTTCTCATTCCGAGCGCCCGGCCGCTCGAGTTCGTTCCGCACGGCATCGGACCGTCCGATTGACCGGCGACCCCCACGGTAGAATTGCCGCGATGGCGGGGCGCACGGAGGCGATTCTCGACGCGGCGCTCGCGGGCGCTCGGCTCTCCGCCGCGGACGCGGTCGTGCTCCTCGAAGAGGGGAACCTCCTCGCGCTGGGCGCCGCGGCGGATTCCGTCCGGCGCCGTCAGAACGACCCCTCGGTCGCCACCTACATCGTGGACCGCAACATCAACTACACGAATGTGTGCGTGTACCGGTGCCAGTTCTGCGCCTTCTACCGCCCCTCGAGCAAGGACCCCGACGCCTACGTGCTCACGTGGGACCAGATCGGCGAAAAGATCCAGGAGACGATCGACCTGGGTGGGACGGGCGTGCTGCTGCAGGGGGGCGTCCACGCGGAGCTGCCGTTCTCCTTCTACGAGGAGATGTTCCGGTTCATCCGCAAGACGTTTCCCACGATCCACCTCCACGCGCTCTCCGCGCCCGAGGTTTACTTCCTCCAGAAGATCACCAAGCAGCCCATGCGGGACGTGATCGCGAGGTTGCGTGACGCCGGGCTCCAGTCGATCCCCGGCGGAGGCGCCGAGATCCTCGAGGATTCGGTGCGCAAGCGCATCTGGTCTCTGACCAAAGCGCCGACGGAGAAGTGGGTGGACGTCCACGAGTCCGCGCACGCCCTCGGGATGCGAACGACGGCGACGATGATGTTCGGAGTGGGGGAGACGTATGCCCATCGCGTCGCCCACTTCGAGGTCGTGCGCCGGCTCCAGGACCGCACGGGCGGGTTCACGGCGTGGATCCCCTGGACCTTCCAGAGGGAGAACACGGCTCTCGACGACAAAGTGGACGAGGCGGGGGGCTTCGAGTACTTGAAGACGCTCGCCGTGTCGCGCCTGTACCTCGACAACATCCGGCACGTCCAGGGATCCTGGGTGACGCAGGGCCCGAAGATCGGCCAGGTCTCCCTCGCGTTCGGCGCGGACGACCTCGGATCGATCATGATCGAGGAGAACGTCGTCTACGCCGCCGGTGCCCGCAACCGCATGAGCCAGCCGGAGATGCGCCGGCTGATCGCCGACGCGGGCTACCAGCCCGTCCAGCGGCGGACCCTCTACGACGCGTGCACCGACTTCTGCTGCACGAGCCCGATCCCGGAGCCGAAATCTCCCGGCGTCGGGACCGGGGTGTCAGGTGACAGGTCGCAGGTGACGGCAGCCGCCGGGGACGTCTGAGGGCTCGTCGAATTTGCTGACACCTGTCACCGGACTCCTGTCACCTGGCGGGCCTGCGACGCCGGCCGCTTCGCTCGCTCCCAGCACGATCCCGCCGTGATCCCGACCGCGAAGATCGCCACGGCCGCGGCAGCGCGCAGGAGAACCCGCGTCCGGCGGCGCTTCCAGGGGGGCTCACTCCGGAAGCGGGTGCGCGCGGCGGCGTCGCGGACCTGCTCGGCCTGGAGCGCCCGTAGGTCGAAGGTCAGGTCCGCCGCGGACTGGTATCGGTCCGCCGGGTCCTTCTCGAGGCAGCGAAACACGTAGGGCCGGAGCTTCTCCGGGATCTTTTCGACTTCGGCAAACTTTCGCGGGTCATCGCGGAGCACCGCGCCGAGTGTGTCCACCGCCGTCTCCCGGATGAACGTCTGCCGCCCGGTCAGCATCTCGAAATACACCGCCCCGAGGGAGAAGATGTCGCTGCGAGGATCCGCGCGCTTCCCGCGGATCTGCTCGGGCGAGATGTAGCCGGCCGTTCCGACCAGGACGTTGCCGCTCGTGCTGCCGGACATGCTCTTGAGCGGAGACTCGCCCCAGCCGAGAAGAGACGCGCCCGTGCGCGGCCTCTCGATGCGGGCGATCCCGAAGTCCAGGATCTTCGCCCGCCCGTCGTTGGTCAGGAAGATGTTCTCCGGTTTGATGTCCCGGTGAACAACGCCTCGGGCATGCGCCGCCGCGAGGCCGTCCGCGACCTGACAGGCGATCTCCGACGCGCGTTTTTCCGCGATCGGGCCGCCCCGCAGCCGCTCGGCGAGCGTTTCTCCGCGGAGGAGCTCCGTCACCGCGTACGGGACTCCCTTGTGTGTGCCCGTGTCGTGGATCGCGACGATGTTGGGGTGGTTGAGCGACGCGACGACGTGTGTCTCCTTGAGGAAGCGCCGCAGCGACTCGTCGTCGTTCGCGTCCGCGGCGGAAAGAAGCTTCACCGCGACTTCGCGCCGCAGGCGGGCGTCCCGCGCGCTGTAGACCTCCCCCATGCCGCCCTTCCCGAGCGGAGCGACGATCTCGTAGGGCCCGACGTGCTCCCCGGGGGAGAGGTGCATCGGGCGAAAGCATACGACGTGCGAAGCCGGGACCCGGCAGTCGAGTCTCGCCCATCGGGAGCCGATAGACTGCCTTCGTGGACATCTGGCTGCTCCGGCACGCATCCGCCGAAGACCGCGCCCGCAGCGGACGGGACTCCGACCGCGTCCTGACTCCGGAGGGACTCGCGCGCGCGGAGCACGTGGCCCACGGTCTCGCGCTCCTGGAGCCCGGGATCTCTCGTGTCGTCACGTCCCCTTACCGGCGCGCCCGCCAGACGGCGGAGGCCGCGGCGAAGGCTCTCGGTATTTCGGCGGTTTCCGAGTCGCGGGCGCTCGAGCCCGAGCGGGATGCCCAGGAGATCCTCGTCGAAGTGGCCGAATCCGGGAGCGACGTGCTCCTCGTCGGACATCAGCCGCACCTCGGGGCGCTCCTGGGCCTCCTCGTCGCGGCCGGAACGGAGATGCCGCTGAAGAAGGCGGGCGTCGCCCGCGTGACTCTGGACGGCCGCTGGTCGGGGACGCTGCGCGCGTTCCTGCCGCCGGAGGTCCTCGAGCGCCTGGGACGCTCGGCACCAGGCCGGTAGTCCAAAGGGACGGCTACTTCTTCTTCAGAGCCTCGTCGCACAGGGCGATCTGCTCCGCGACCCGCGCGGGCTCGCCGGAGTTGGCGCCCCGCAGGACGCCCCGGCTGCGCATGTCGACCCACACGTCGAGGCTCTTCCGATACGTGGAGCGCGCCTCGCGCCAGTGACCAGCCCGCAGGGCCGGCGGCGTGGTCGGAGCGGCGGCGAGCAGTGTCTCGGCGCGGGCTTGGTGATCCAGCGCGACGGCGACCGTTTCCCGGGCCACTTCGTTGCTCGGATCGGACTTCGAGAGCGTTTCGTCGATCGCGAGGGCCTTGCGGTAGCTCGCGAGTGCGGCGGCCGGATCCGGCTTCGCCTGAAGGATCTCCCCGATCCGGAGGTACGCCCGCGCGAGCGCGCCCTGCGCGTTGGCGTTCTTCGGGTCCGCCTCCGCGAGCGCCTCCCGGATCGCGAACGCCTTGCGGTACGTCGTCAGCGCTCCCTCCACGTCCCCGAGGTTCAGCAGACAGATCGCCCGCGCTCCGTAGCTGAAGGACAGGTCGATCCTCGCCTGGGCGCCCGTCGAGTCGGCGGCCGATCGCGCTTCGTCGAGCGCGACGGCCCGGGTGTAGAGGTCGAGCGCCTCGACGCGATTACCCAGTTGTTCGAGAGTCCCCCCGAGGTACTTGTAGCCGAGAGCCACGTTGCGCTGCGCCCGCTTGTCCGACGGGTTTTCCTTCCACAGAGTCTCGAAGAGCTCGCTCTCATTCCGCCAGACGGAGAGGGCCTGCCGGTATTCTCCCCGGTCGACGAGGGCTTCCGCTATGTGGTGGTAGCTCGTCGCGAGGGCCCGTCGCGGGACGACGCCATGCGGGTCGGACGAAACAATTTTCCTTCGCACCTCGAGCGCCCGCTTGTAGGTCTCGAACGCAGCCGCCGGGTTGCCTGTCTGCGTCAGAGTCTCGCCGAGAGAATCCAGAGTGGCGG
>JALZAT010000097.1 GCA_030948185.1 Acidobacteriota bacterium | reverse complement strand
GACCCGGCGGGCGCGGGGACCGCTATAATTCGCGGCCGCGAATGGCGGAACTCACACTCGATCAGAAGCTCGAGCTCTACCGCTTCATGCGGTTGAACCGGACGCTGGAAGAGAAGCTCGTCAACCTGTACCGCCAGGGGAAGGTCGTCGGCGGCCTCTACCGATCGCTCGGGCAGGAAGCGACGTCGGTCGGGACCGCCTACGCGCTCTCGAAGGGCGACATCGTCGGGCCCCTGATCCGGAACATGGGCTCCGTGCTGGTGATGGGATTCACCGCGCGGGACATTCTGGCGCAGCACATGGCGCGCGCGTCGTCTCCGTCCGCCGGCAAGGATTGCAACCTCCATTTCGGAACGCCGGAGACGGGGATGGTCTCGGCCATCGCGATGCTCGGCGCCCTCGTCCCCGTCATGGCGGGCATCGCCCTCGGCGCAAGGATGCAGAAGAAGAACCTCGTCGCGATGACGTACATCGGCGACGGGGGCACCTCCACGGGAGCGTTTCACGAAGGGGCCAACTTCGCCGCCGTCCAGAGGCTCCCCCTCGTCATCGTCGCCGAGAACAACGGGTGGGCCTATTCGACGCCCTTCCGCAAGCAAACGGCCGCGCGCTCTCTCGCGGATCGGGCGGTCGCCTACGGAATGCCCGGGGAGACGGTGGACGGGAACGACGTCCTCGCGGTCTTCGGCGCGGCGCGCCGTGGACCGGGCACGCGCGGGCGAGGGGCCGGCCCTGATCGAGGCGAAGACGTACCGCATGAAGGGGCACGCGGAACACGACGGGCAGACCTACGTCCCCGGCGAAGAGCTGAACGAGTGGGCCACTCGCGACCCCCTCGAGCGATATGCCCGCATTCTCGTGGAGCAGGGAGCCGCGGACCCGCCGCGCCTCCACGACATCGACGCGGAGATCGCCGCCCGCGTCGAGTCCGACGCGCGCGCGGTCGAGCAGAGCCCTTTCCCCGCTCCCGAGTCCGCGTTGACCGGTGTTTACGCCGAGGGCGTCGCCGAGGTCGAGCCGGCGATCGTGCGGAGGCTCTGGTGACTCCCGAACACGAAGCGCGGGAAACGACCTACGTGGACGCGATCCGCGAGGCGATCTTCGAAGAGATGGAAAGGGACGAGCGGGTGTTCGTGCTCGGCGAGGACATCGGCGTGTACGGCGGCGCCTTCAAGGTGACGGACGGCCTGCTCGCCCGGTTCGGCGAAGAGCGCGTCATGGACACTCCGCTCTCGGAGGCGGCGATCGTCGGCGCGGCCGTGGGCTCCGCGATGATGGGAATGCGGCCGATCGCCGAGATGCAGTTCGCCGACTTCATCTCGTGCGCCTTCGACATGATCACCAACTACGCGGCGAAGTCGCGCTACCGCACCGGCGTCGGCGTCCCCCTCGTCGTGCGCGGACCCTCGGGCGGCGGAGTGCACGGCGGCCCGTTCCACTCTCAGAACCCGGAGGCCTATTTCGCGCACACGCCGGGCCTGAAGATCGTGCAGCCGTCTACCGCGTACGACGCGAAGGGCCTTCTCAAGGCGGCGATCCGCGACGACGACCCGGTGATCTTCTTCGAGCACAAGTACCTCTACCGCCGCGTCAAGGAAACTCTCCCGCCGGGCGACTGGATCGTTCCCATCGGGAAGGCGGCCGTGCGGCGCGAGGGACGCGACCTCTCGATCCTGACCTACGGCGCGATGGTCTGGACGGCCCTCGACGCCGCGAAGACGCTCGAAGCGGAGGGGATCGACGCCGAGGTCGTGGACCTGCGCACTCTCTTTCCCCTCGACGAGGAAGCGATCCTCGCGTCCGTTGGAAAGACGAACAAGGCGATCGTGCTCCACGAGGCGACGCGCACAGGCGGAATCGGCGCGGAGGTGGCGGCGGTCATCGCGGAGCGGTGCTTCGAGGCGCTCGACGCCCCCCTCGTCCGCGTGACGGCTCCGGATACGCCCGTGCCCTTCGCCCCTTCGCTCGAGGACTTCTTCCTTCCCAACGCGGATAAAGTCTGCCGCGCGGCCCGCGCGCTCGCGGGCTACTAGGGGGCTTTCGGCCGCGGCGTTCGCTTCGCGAACAGGCGGCCGAGAGAGCGCTTCGCTTGGAAAAGACGGCTCGAGTCCTATCTATCGGTCGGTCGAGTGCCTGACGGTCGACCCAATTTTCAGGACCTCGGAGCGCAGCCGTCGGTGACGGCGCAGCAACGCCAGGTAGCCCGCCTCCTCTCGCGCGGACTTCGCGCGGAGAATCCGGACCGCGAGCGCCTTCTCGGCTGCGCTCCAGCGGCCGAGGTCCTCCACGAGGTCGAGAACGAGGGCAAGGCTTTCGGCGCCTCGACGCGGCTCGCCCTTCCACGATTCGAGATCGATCCCGAGCCGCCGGCCGACGCGCGCGGCGGAGCTCTTTCGGATCGCTTCGGGATCGCCGCCGAACTCGGCGGCCATCCGGCGATCGACCGCGAGCGCCAGGTTTCGCACGTGGAACCGGTCCCACTCTTCCGAGGCCGCTTCGCCCCCGGCTTCGTACAGCAAGTTGCGGCGCGCGAGCCTGCGGAGCACGCGGGGAGGCGTGCGGCGGCCCGAGTCGGCGGCGAGCCTGCCCTCTTCCTCCTCCGTCGCGGCGCGCAGGTCCGCCGCCGCCGACCGGAACCCGAGCTTCCGGTAGAACCAGAACGCACCCGAGTCGATCGCCTCGTCGTTGTCGTAGCCGATCTGGTACGGGTCGACGGAAAAGGACGTCGTCCCGAGCGCGTCGCGGAAGAGCCTCATGACTTGCGCGTAGATCCACGCGGATTCGCCCTCGCGGAAGGTATAGAAGACGTTGAAGCCCACTTCGACCCGCTCGAAGAGCGCGAGCGCCTCCACGTATGCCACGGGGATCCCGTTCTTCAGGACGAACACCGCGTACGAGGCGCGCAGCGGCAGACGGCGGCCGGGCGGCGCTCCAAAGAGCGAGAGCTCGAAACCTCGCGCGTCGCGGACCACACGGGCCGTCGCCGGGTCGCCGTACGTGAAGCCGTAGAGCTCGCGGTAGCGGGTCGCGAGCGTCTCGCGCGCGAGGTCGAGCCGGCGCCGGGCTTCGCGCTGAGGCATCCGCTCGATCGGCAGCGGCGTCGCGTCGAGCAGGGTTACGAGATCGACGTCGCGCCGGGCGAGGAGCGGGCCGCGGTGGAGGAAGGGGCGAGGGACCGCCAGCCGCGCCCCGCTGCGGGACGCGCGGTCGGAAGGCTCCCACGCGACGGGCAGACCGAGCCCGTCGAAGAGCTCCGCCCGGGCGCGCGGCTCGAGCGGCAGGGCCTCGAACCGCTCGATCAGCCAGGGCAGGTCCGGCCTCCGGCCGCAGGCGGCGTCGATCCAGGACCGGTAGGGGACGTTGGCGTCCGCGAGCGCCTCTTCTTCGAGGAGCGGGACGAATCTCGGCAGAGTCGCCCCGAGCCGGTCTTCCCCCTCGAAGGCGTCCCAGTCGATGCGGACGGAGCGCGCGTGGCGGGGCACGAGAAACTGGAGGAAGTCGTAGGAGAACGTGGTCCCGATTTGAGTTCCGCCGATGCCCGCGGTCTCGGGCTCGTTCAGCGCCGAGAGGTCCGCCCCCCGCCGCGCGAGCTCCCGGATGCGGATGGGGATCCGGTCGAGCAGCGCGAGGCCCGCGCGCCGCACGGCCGCGGATTCCGGATACGCCGCGTGAAAGAGGAGCGCCTCGTGCAGTCGAAGGAGGTCGCCGACCTTCCGCGGAAGGGACCGCGCGAACCGGCGGATCGCCCGAAGGGTCCGTCCGCGAGACGGCCGGACGCGGCGTCCCGTCTCGAGATCGAGGAGCGCCCGTTCCGCCGCACGCACGAAGCGAAGGATACGCGACCCTTCCACGTACAATCGCCTCGATGTCGTCGCGCCGACTGCTCCTCGCGACTTTCGGGGTTCTTTTCCTGTGCGTGGCGGCGGGTCTTCTCGTCCGCTCCTGCTCGGGCGGCGGCATGCCGCGCGTTGCGGGTGGACCGATCGTGCTCGACGTCGATCTCGACGAAAGCTACCCGGAAGCGCCGCTGCCGGACGGATTCGCCACGATCCTCGCCGGCCGCCGCACGACGCTGCGCGACGTCGTCCAGACGATCGATCGCGCCGCCTCCGACTCCGGCGTGTCGGGGCTCGTCGCGCGCGTCGGTTCGAGCCCGGGAGGGATGGCGAAGGCCCAGGAGCTGCGCGGGGCGATCGAGCGCTTTCGCAGCCGCGGGAAGTTCGCGTGGGCTTTCGCGGAAACCTTCGGGGAAGCCGGGAACGCGAGCGAGGCGTACTACCTCGCCTCCGCCTGCGGCCAGGTGTGGCTGCAGCCGTCGGGCGATCTCTGGCTGACGGGAGTCGCGCTCCAGGAACCGTTTCTGCGCGGGACGCTCGACAAGATCGGAGCAGCGCCCGTGTTCTCGAAACGCTCCGAGTACAAGAACGCGGTGAACTTCTACACGGAGCGCGGCTTCACGGAAGCGCATCGCGAAGCCCTCGGCCGCTTGAAGGACTCCTGGTTCTCTCAGATCGTCCGCGGGGTTGCGCACGGCCGGAAGCTCTCCGAGGATGCCGTTCGGGCGGCCGTCGACCGGGCTCCGTTGCTGGCCGACGAGGCCCTCTCCGCGCACCTCGTCGACGGGCTCGCCTATCGCGACGAGGTCGTGCGCAAGGCGCTCTCGCGCGCCGGCCGCGGGTCCGACCTCTCGACGCTCGCGAGGTACCGGGCGAGGATCGGAAAGGTTCCCGGTCAGAGAAAGCTCGCCTTGATCTACGGCGTGGGCGAGGTCATTCGAGGGCGGGGCGTCGAGAACCCGCTCCTCGGAAGCGTGACAATGGGATCCGACTCCGTCGGAGCCGCCTTCCGGACAGCGGCCGCCGACTCGGACGTCCGCGCGATCGTGTTCCGCGTCGACAGCCCCGGCGGCTCCTACGTGGCGTCGGACACGATCGCCCGGGAGGTGGCGCGGGCTCGCGAGAAGGGCAAGCCCGTGATCGTCTCGATGGGCGACCTGGCGGGATCCGGCGGGTACATGGTTGCCGTCGGAGCCGACAAGATCGTGGCGCAGCCGGGTACGATCACGGGCTCCATCGGCGTGTTCGCCGGAAAGTTCGTCCTCGCCGGGCTCTTCGAAAAAGTGGGCCTCTCATTCGACGAGGTCCATTCCGGGGAGCACGCGCTCCTGTGGTCGCCGACGCGCGACTTCACGCCCTCCGAGCGGGAGCGCTTCGACGCCTGGCTCGACCGGATCTACGCCGACTTCACGTCCAGGGTCGCGGCCTCGAGGCGCCTGCCGAAGGAGAAGGTCCTCGAGATCGCGCGCGGTCGGATCTGGACGGGCGAAGACGCGCTGAAGATCGGGCTCGTCGACGAGCTCGGCGGATTCGAGACGGCCGTAAGGCTCGCCAGGAGCGCCGGGCACATACCGGCGGGCGAAACCGTGGAGCTCGAGGTGTATCCGAGGCCCAGGACCTTCTTCGAGACTCTGCGCGCGCGCATGTCCGGGCGAAGCGAGCCCGACGACGCCGACGCGTCGATGGACGCGGCAATCCGCGCGATCCGCCCCGTCGCGCGCCGGTTGCACGCCCTGGGCCTCGACGGCGGAAACCGCGGCGTGCTGACGATGCCGCCGGTGGGAAACGCGGAGTAGGAGCTCAGCCCCTCCATCCCCGGAGCACCACCGTCTCCGCGACGAAGTCGTGAAGCGCCTGCTTGCGCAGGGTGAACGCGACCATCACGAACCCGATCATCAGAGTGACGGTGGAGAGGATCTTGGCGAGCGTCCTCCCGCTCGCACGGCCGAAGGAAATGCGCCGGCCATAGAGGTCGGTCACTTTCAGGCCGAGAGCCTGCTTTCCGAGCGTCGCCTGCGAGGCCGAGCTCTCGAAGAGCGCGTGGTACAGCCACCAGAGGACGAACCCGACGGCTTCCTGGGCGCAGCCGAGCCCGTTGAAGCCGGAATCCATCCAGTTCGTCCCGCGCCACGCGGGCCATGCCGGGGCGCCGGCGGCCAATCGGATGACGACGCCGGCCCCGGCTCGCAGAAACAGGAGAATGAACCCGTCAATGACCACCGCGACGAACCGGACCCAGAACCCCGCGTACGCCGGGGCGGGAGGAGCGAGAGCGGCGGGGGCGGTGGGAGGCGCAAAGACAGGCTGCGCCGGCGGGGCGGGGGGAACGAAATTGTCAGACATTTGGGAAGGAAAGCTATCAGGTCGGCGGGAGGATCTCCCCCTCACCGTGCCTCTCCCCCGTGCGCGGGGGAGAGGTGAATGCCTCGCTACTCCCCAAGCGCGGCTTTGAGCCGTGCGTGCCCCTCGCGGCTCACCGGAACGCGTGAGCCGTCCGCCAGGACGGCGACCTGGCTGTTCTTCGCGAAGGGCTCGATCCGCGTCACCCGGTCGAGGTTGACCACGAAAGAGCGGTGCACGCGGACGAAGCGGGCCGGATCGAGCGTTGCCGCGAGAGCGGCGAGGGGCTGGAGCTTCAAATACTTTCTCCCTCCGCTTCGGATGGCCACGTAGTCGTCCTCCGCCTCGAGCGCGTCGATCGCGGCGACCGGAAAGACCCGGACCTCGCGCCCGTCGCGGACCACCACTCTCTCGGCGAAGCGCCCCTCCGGTCGCGCGGCGGCGGCGACCGCGCCCGGATCGAGGCGCCGCCCCGACTGCGCGCGTTCGCGGGCGCGGCGAAGAGCCTCGCGCAGCCGCTCGGCCCGGTAGGGCTTCAGAACGTAATCGGCGGCGTGGACCTCGAACGCCTTCACCGCAAAGCGGTCGTACGCGGTCACGAAGACGACCGCCACCTCCGCGCCCAGAAGCTCCGCGACTTCGAACCCGGAGAGCTTCGGCATCTCGATGTCGAGAAAGGCGGCGTCCGGCCGGAGCTCACCCGCCAGGCGGACTGCCTCGAACCCGTTGGCCGCCTCCCCGACGACCTCCACGTCCGGCTCGGCCGAAAGGACCTCGCGCAGGAGCGCCCGTGCCGGCTCTTCGTCGTCGACGATCAGGACGCGGATGGTCTTCGCACCCGCCGTCGCGCTCACGGCGCGGCCCGAACGGGAATCGACAGGATCGCGAGATAGCGGCCCTCGAGGCGGCGCGCCGCGAAGAGCGCCTCGGTCCCGTAGAGCGCCGCGAGCCGGTCGCGAACGATCTTCAGGCCGAGACCGGAGCGGGGCCGCGCCGGCGCGTCCGGATCGAACGGATTCTCGATCAGGATGCGGACGCGGTGCCCCGTCCTCTCCGCCTCGAGGCGGACGACGCCCCCCGCCGTCATCGTCGCGATCCCGTGCACGACGGCGTTCTCGACGAGGGGCTGAAGAAGCAGCGGGGGGATCACGCATGCCTCCGCCTCCGGAGAGGCCGTGGCCTCGACGGCCAGCCGGCGGCCGAACCGGACGCGCTCGACGTCGAGGTAGCGCATCGCGAGCGCGATCTCCTCGCGAAGGGGAATGCCCTTTTGCTCGCCGACGGAAAGGGTTTGCCGCAGGAAGTCCGCGAGGCTCGCGCACATCTCGCGAGCGCGCGCAGGATCCGTCCCGACGAGGGCGGAGATCGAGTTCAGGCTGTTGAAGAGGAAGTGGGGCTGGATCTGCGCCTTCAGAGCCTCGAGCTCCGCCTGCCGCGCAAGAATCTCGAGCGCGGACTCGCGGCGCTCCGCCTGCCGCGCGGTCTCGAATTCGATCAGGACGTAGTGCAGCGCGACGGAGAGCAGGTACAGGAGGACGCCTGCGCCGAAGAGAAGAGGGACCTCCCGCGCGTACCGCTGCGGAAGCCCCTCGAAGGCCGGAGCGAGCGAGAGGAGACGGGCGAGCGCCGCGCCCGCGAACACCCAGACGGCGCTCGTGAACGCGGAGGCGAGAGTATGGGTGGCGATGAGCCTCCCGATCCGCCCGGTGCCCGGCGGGACGCTCCTCGCGGGGTAAAAGGCGGACAACCCGAGAAACGCGAAGAGAAGCGTCATCGGAATCGCGAGAGAGACCGCTTCGAACAGCGAGAGGGAGCCGGGCCGGGCGAGAAGGACGACGAGGACCGCGGCGAGCGGCGCGCTCGCGGCGAGGTACGGGAGGAGGCGGCCCTTCCTCGCGAGAATCGGGTGCACGGACGGTCAGCGCTTCACTTCGACGCCGCCCATGATTGCCGTGCCCCGGATGACCAGACGCTTGCGCGGGCCGGACGACGGCGGCGCCGGAACGGCCGGCCCGGTGACCGTCTCCGAGATGCCCCCGAGGATCGGCGTGGCCTGAATCTGCACGATCCAGTCCTCGGGAACGCGGATCTCGACGCCGCCCCAGAGGGTGAATACCTCGAGCACGGCCTCGTCCCCGACGATCCCGGCGCCCCGCAGGTCGATTTCGAAACCGCCCATGACCGCCGTCACCTCGCCCCCTCGGAAGTCGGGCGTGCGGATGATCCGCTCGCCCCCGCCCAGGAACGCGAACTCGTTCAGCGTGTATCCCCCGCCTCCTTCGGCCGGGGCCAACCCCGACTCCGAGTGGGGGAGCTGGCCGCGCGCGGAGGCGAGCACGGCGTCGGGGTCCCGCCTCCGGGCCGACCGCCACACGAGGAGCCCTCCCCCGATCACGAGCGCGAGCGGCCACACGTCGCGCATATGGAAGGAGATCACGTGCAGGGTCCGGAGGAGGAGCAGCGAGCCGATTGCGATCATCACCAGGCCTCCCACGCGCTGCTCGGAATAGCGAGCCTGCGCGACCTTCAGGAGCCCGAGTCCCACGAGGAAGAGGGGCCAGTACCGGAAGATGTCTCCCGCGTCGACGACCCCGAAGTTGTCCAGCGTGAAGAGCACGCCGAGCGCGATCAGGATGCCGCCGGCGATCATCCTCCCCGTCACCCGCGAGGCCGGGCGCGGGCTCACGACCACTCTCCCCGGCCGGTCGGCGCCGCGCCGTCCAGGTCGCGCTCACGCCCCCGGGGGTGGAAGAAGGACTCGGAGATGAGAGCGAGCCCCGCCAGCACGAGGAGGACGGGCCACAGGTCCCGCAGGCGGAGCCAGAGGAACCCGAGCCGGTCGAGTTGCAGCCCGATGCCCATCACGAGGAGGACCAGCCCGGCGGCGAAGTGGTGACCGCGGCGCGGAGCGAGGAGGCGCGTGAGACCAAGCCACACCAGGAGCATGGGCCACCAGTCCGAGAGCCGGCCGGCGTGGACGAGCCCCGCGTTCTGAAGAATGAAGACCGTTCCGACGAGAAGAAGAAGGACTCCCCCGACGATCCGCGAAGACGTCCGGGGGCTGGCGACCGGGGTCATAGGCTCTCCTTTGATGTTCGAAGAGAAGGTACGAGTCCCCGGCGGAATCCTCCCGCGCCAATCGGCGGACGGGCCCCGGCAATCGGCGAACGGTACCCCCGACCGGTGGAGTTTCGTCCGGAGCCGCTTTCGCCTATGCTCCGGCTCTGGAAGGGAGACGCATGGCTACCGACGTCATCATGCCGCAGATGGGCGAGTCGATCGCCGAGGGAACGATCACGAAGTGGCTGAAGAAAGTGGGCGACGCCGTCAAACGGGATGAGCCCATCTTCGAGATCTCGACCGACAAGGTCGACGCCGAGATCCCCTCGCCGGTCGCCGGGACTCTCACGGAGATCAAAGTGAACGAGGGTCAGACGGTCGCGATCAATACGGTCGTCGCGACGATCGGCGAGGCCGGTGAGAAACCGGCCCAGGCGGCAGCGCCCGCGGCCGCTCCCGAAGCAGCGCCCGCGGCGGCTCCCGACACAAAGCCCGCGGCGGCTCCCGACACGAAGCCCGCTCCGGCTCCCGAACCTGCGAAGGCGGCGGCGCCCGAGGCAAAACCCGCGGCCGCCCCCGAGTCAAAGCCCGCTCCCGCCGCCGAGGCAAAAAAAGCGGAGCCGGCCCCGGCCGCCGCGCCCCCCTCCCGGCC
>JALZAT010000096.1 GCA_030948185.1 Acidobacteriota bacterium | reverse complement strand
CTCGAGCCGCATCCGACCGGGCCTCTTCTCGACGACCCGAATGGTTCCCGCCCTCGCCGTTCCCGCCGCCGAGCGAACGAGGTCTTTCTTCGCCGCCTTCAGCAGGACCGTCGTCGCTCCCCGCTGACCCCAGGCTCCCGCCGCGGGCGCGAACGCCGACGACGGGTCCGCATCGATGCAGTCCGCCTGTTGGCCCGGGGTCAGCTTCACCATCGCGTGCTTGTCGTCCGGGTATCCAAGCGTCGCGAAGATCTTTCCACGCACCCGGAAGTCGGGATGATCCATGTGCGAGCTCCCCGCCGCCTCCGGGAAGCTCAGCGCGAGCTTACGGAACTGATCGCGGGTCACGCCTTGCTCCTCACTGCGCGCGCGGCGTGACGGTCGGCGGCGGGGCCGGCGCCGGAGACGCGGCGGGAGTGGGCTCGGCGGGCGGCAGGAGCGTCACGTTGGGTAGGCGGAACGTCTTGAGATCCACCGCGGGTTCCTCGCCAATGAGAGGGATTTTCAGAAGCGGCGTCACGAGCCCGAAGTGAAATCCGGGACCCCACCGGATGCTGGCGCCGACGAGCAGCCCGCTCGCGCCGCGGTCGTTCAGCGCCGACGCCCCGACGGGAGACGGGCGGCAGTTGATCGACTGACGGCATCCGTAGATCGGCTGCTGCTGGGAGAGCGCCGCGACGGGCAACAGAGCTGCGGCCACGGCTGCCAGAACCAGAGATCGGCTGCTGACGGCCGCAAGGGAGCTTGCCATGACAGTCATCCATTCTAGAGCCGCGCGAACTGGCACCCCGATTGCTCTCGCGTAAACCATGAACAGATCCTGGATTCTCCGCCTGGCCATTCCCGCGGCTGTGCTCGCCGCGGCCGCCGCCTGCAAGGATAGCGACACGACGACCGCTCCGGGCTCCATCGCCACCGTGAGCGTCGACGCACCCCAGTCCGCGCGGTCGGGAGAGAGCTTCACGATCGACGTCTCGGCCGTGGCCGTCGGGATCAACAACGTCCACAACGGGCGCGTGGAGGTCACGCTGCCCCCGCCGCTGCAGGTCCAGGCGGCCGGCGCCTCCGCCGGCACCTCCGCGACCTTCACGAACTCGGCAGCCGGGGCGACGGTCTCCTGGGTGCTGAACACGCTCGACTCGTTCTCGCAGTCGCGCCTGCACGTCCAGACGATGGGAACGCTGCCGCCGGGATCGACCGCCCAGACCCTGACGGTGCGCGCCTCCCTGACGGGAGATGGAATTCGAGCAGGGGACGCCGTCGCGAACGACTCGCTCCAGCTGATGCCCTAGTCGCTCGGCGATCCGGCCCAAATTCCGGCCAGCCGCGGCCCGGATATTCTCCTTCCGTGAAAGCCGGGGGAACGACCGTTCCCATCCTGATCCGGCCGGCGCACGGGGAGGACCGAGAATGGATCCTTCCCCTCTCCGCGCGCCTCCATGACTTCGGACCGCCGCCGTGGAGGCGCCGCCCCGAGATGGACGCCGCCGTCGCCCGCGCGATCGGGCAGGTCCTGGACTCGCCGGGCAAGGACACGGTCGTATTCGTGGCGGAGGATCCGGAGCGCATTCCCCTGGGGTTCGTCCACGTCCACACGGCGCGCGATTTCTTCACGCAGGAAGAACACGGCCACGTGTCGGACATCGTCGTGGCCTCCGGGGCCGAAGGACGCGGCGTCGGCCGGGCGCTGATGGCCGCCGGGGAGGGCTGGTCTCGCGCGCGCGGGCACCGCCTCCTGACCCTGAACGTCTTCGCCGAGAACACGCGCGCGCGGGAGCTCTACGATCGCCTCGGATTCGCCGCCGACACGACGAAGCTCGTCAAAGTGCTGGTGAGTTGAGGCGACGACCGTGCCGGCATCTCGAAATGGAGGGACGATGCGGAAGACTTCTTTGTGGACGTGGACGCCCGCTCTCGTGGGAGTCGCTGCGCTGACTCTCGCAGGAGCAACGGGCGGGATGGAACAGACGGTCGTCCCGTCCGTGGCTTCGGACAACGGCAGTCTCAAGGATCTTCTGGTCGCAAGAGAGCGGCAGTCGTGGGAGGCGTGGAAGGGCCGTGACGGAAAGTTCTTCCAGGAGTTTCTCTCCGAGGACCACGTCGAAGTCGGTTTCAACGGCAGGACGAACAAGGCCTCCGTGGTCGCGGGAGTCGGAAGTCCCGTGTGCGTCGTCAAGAGCTACGCCGTCGATCGCTTCGAGCTGACCGCCTTCGACCCGAACACGGCGCTGCTGACGTACCACGCCGAGCAGGACACGGTGTGCGGCGGACGGTTGGTGCCGAGCCCGGTCTGGGTGAGCTCGCTGTACGTGCGACGGGATGGCAAGTGGCTGAACGCGGCCTACCAGCAGACGCAAACGACCCGTTGACGGACATGGACCTCGCCCGCGACGCGCTCGCGCGCGGAGCGTGGGAGGAGGCGAGAGCCGCGTTCGAGCGGGACCTCGTCCGCGAGGAGAGCGCCGAGGCCCTCGAGGGGCTGGGGCTCACGTCCTGGTGGCTCGACCGCGGCGATCGCATCTTCGAAACGAGGGAGCGCTCCTACACGCTCTATCGCGAGCAGGGCGATCGCGCATCGGCCGCTCGTGTCGCCGTGTGGCTCGCCTGGGACTATGCCGCGTTCCGCGGAGAGACGGCCGTCGCCAACGGATGGCTTCGGCGCGCGCGCCGCTTTCTCGAAGGACTTCCCCAAAGCCCGGAGCACGCTTTTCTCGCGCTGCGGGAGGGGGTCTTCGCGCTGCTCGAGGAGGGCGATCCCGAGAGCGCGCTGGAGTACTCGGATTCCGCGATCGCGGTCGCGCATGCCGTTGGCTCGACGGACCTCGAGATGGTCGGCCGCGCGCTCGCCGGGTTCGCGCGGGTGACGGCGGGGAAGGTGTCCGAGGGACTGCGCGAGCTCGACGAGGTCAACGCCGCCATCGTGGCGGGCGAGCTCCGGACGCGGTCGCGATCGGGCTCGCCTCCTGCTACCTGATCGCGGCGTGCGAGCGGATCCGCGACTACGACCGCGCGGTCGAGTGGTGCCACCGCCTGAAGGAGTTCTGCGCAAAGGTGGGGCTCAAGCCCCTCTTCGCCGTCTGCCGGACCCAGTACGCGTCCGTCTGCATCTGGAGGGGAACCTGGAGCGAGGCGGATCGGGAGCTGACTCTCGCGACGGAGGAGCTCGCCGCCGCGCGGCCGGCGATGACCGCGGAAGGCCTCGTGCGACTGACGGAGCTGCGCCGCCGCCAGGGCAGGCTCGAAGAGGCCTCCGCGATGTTCGAGCGCGCGGAGCCGCATCCTCAGGCGTCTCTCGGGCTCGGCCACCTCGCCCTCGACCGCGGCGACGCCCGGATGGGCGCGGATTTCGCCGACCGATACCTCCGCCGTTTCCCAGCCAGTAACCGGATCGAGCGCGCGTCGGGGCTCGAGCTGCAGGTCCGGGCGGAGATCCTTCGCGGGCGCCGCCCCGAGGCGTCGGCCGCGCTCCAGGAGCTCGAGTCGATCGCCGCCGAAGTCGGCACGTCTCCGCTCTTCGGCTCGGCCCGATTCTCCGCCGGGCTCCACGCCGCCGCCGCCGGCGATCCCGAGGCCGCCCGGCGGCACTTCGAGGACGCCGTGGATCGGTTCCAGGAGAGCGGCGCACCCTTCGAAACGGCGCGCGCCCGGATCGAGCTCGCCCGCGTCCTCGGCGCGCTCGGACGCATCGACGAGTCACGGGCCGAGGCGGACCGGGCGATCGCCCTGCTCTCCACGATGAGCGCGGACTTCGAGATCTCCCGCGCGCGGGCGGCGGTTCCGGACGCTCGATCGGGCGCGACGGCGGCGGCGCCGCGAAACGGGGCGGCGATTTTGAGCCGCCGCGAGATCGAAGTGCTTCGGCACGTGGCGCAGGGGCTCTCGAACCAAACGATCGGGGAGCGCCTTTTCATCAGCGAGCACACCGTGCACCGGCACGTCGCGAACATCCTGACGAAGCTCGGAGTGCCCTCGCGCGCGGCGGCCGTCGCGCAGGCGGCGCGCGACAACCTCCTCTGACGGCGCGTAGGGGGGCCGCTCGGCCGGAGGGCCATTCGACGGAGCCGGCCTGAAATGGCCGGAAGGGGCGAAGCGCCCAGGCCGCCCCGCGGCTATCGTCCCCTGGTGCGCGGCCACTCCCGGCCGCGTCCGACGAAAGCGAAGGCAGGTCGTTATGAAGTCTCTCCGAATCGGCGCCGCGGCACTCGCCGTTCTGGCGCTCTCGACCATCCCGGCGGCGGCCCAGTCCGCCGACGGCCACGTGATGTAGGGCGTCGATCAGGCGAAGTGGGGCCCCGCCCCGCCGTTCGTTCCGCCCGGGGCGGAGATCGCCGTGCTCGCCGGAAACCCGGGGGCGAGCGCGCCGTACACGGTCCGCTTGAAGTTCCCGGCCGGATACGTGATTCCCCCTCACTCTCACCCCACCGACGAAAACGTCGCCGTCGTTTCGGGGACCTTTTTCATGGGAATGGGTGACAAGCTCGACCGCGCGGCCGGGCATCCGCTCGCAGCCGGCGGATTCGCGTTGATGCCCGCGAAAGCGAACCACTACGCGTACACGAAGCAGCCCGTCACGATCCTCCTTTATGGAATCGGACCGGTCGAGTTCAACTATGTGAATCCCGCGGATGACCCGCGCAACGCCGCGAAGAAGTAGCGCGCGAGAGGCCGCAGGGATCAGCGATGTCCATCGCCGGCTCCGCGAACGCCCAGGGGGAGTGGTGGGGGAGGCGGGCCGACGACTGGTCCGCCGTGCAGGAGCCGACGGCGGTTCCCCTGTACGCGTCGGCGGTCTCCGCCCTCGGCATCGGCCCCGGAACGCGTGTTCTCGACGCGGGGTGCGGCGCTGGATTGTTCGCGGGAATGGCGGCAGCCCGGGGCGCCGAGGTGGTCGGCGTCGACGCCTCGGCGCCCCTCGTCTCCGTCGCCCGGACCCGTTTCCCGGAAGCGCGATTCGAGGTCGGTGACGTCGAATCGCTGCCCTTCGAAGATTCCGCCTTCGACGTCGTGACGGGATTCAACGTCTTCCAGTACGCCGCTCGGCCTTCGCGCGCGTTCGCGGAGGCGGCCCGCCTGGCCGGGCAGCGCGGACGCGTTCTCGCCGCGATCTGGGGAAACCCCGACGATTGCGAGGCGCTCGCCTACGTCGGAGCTGTGGGCTCGTTCCTGCCGCCGCCCTCCGAGTCGGAGCCGGGCGCTCTCGCCCTCTCCGGCCCGGAGTCGCTCGATTCGATCGCCTCCCACGCCGGCTTGATTCCCATCGACGGCGCGGAGGTCGAGATGCCTTTTCTCTATCCCGACCTGGAAACGGCTCTCCGCGGGGTGCTTTCCGCGGGGCCGGCGGGTCGCGCGATCGAGCTCGCCGGCGAAAAACGCGTGCGCGACGCGGTCGAGGCCGCGCTCGCTCCGTACCGGCTCCACGCGGGCGCCTATCGCCTGGAAAACCGCTTCCGCTACGTCGTCTTCGGCCGGTGCGGCCGTTAGCTCGTGAGCCCGTTCTCCCGCATCACTCCGTCGAGCGCCCGGTTGAGCGCGTCGAGGCACCGTGAAGCTGCCGCGAGCGCATTCTCGCGGTCCGCCGGCGTGACCGCGGCACGGCCGAGCGCCTCGCGCTCGACCTGACGGTGCCACACGTCGGCCTGTTCATGGACGGTGAAGAAGCGCACCGCTTCGGGGTCCGTGATGCCGTAGAACGCGGCGAGGCCTTCCCGCTTCGTCCGGGCGATCTCGGGGATCTGAGACTCGTACGCATAGAGCGCCGCGAGGCCTTCTGCCACGGAGCCGGTCCCCGTCGTCTCGAGGAAACACTCGATCAGCGTCGCCACTTCGGGAGTCCGCGGCGCCGCAGGCAGAGAATCCGACCCCGCGCCGAGCGCGCCCGCAAAGCGTCTCCAGAGCTCGGGATGGTTATCTTGACCTCTTTCCTCTTCGATCAGGTTCTCGAGCAGCTCCTGCCGGAGGGCCGCGTCTTCGCAGTTGGAATGAACGCCGGACACGTACCGCGGAAAGGCGGCGACGTGCGGATAGTAGGAGACCGCGTATTCGCGCAGGTTCTCGCGCGACAGCCGCCCTTCCGTCCACAGGACGTAGAAGGGGTGCTTCAGGAGGTGCTTTTCGGCAACGAGGGCGTCGAGCGCGCCGAGAAAACTGGCTGGCATCAGGATCTCCTTGAAGCCGCCCACGGACAGCGGCCGAGAGAAATCTGTCATCGCCGATCCTCCACGGGACGCGCGGAGGTCAGCGTATTTCTGAAACGGAGCGCTTCCAGGTCCGGGACGTCGCCGGAAACCGTGACGCAGCGTCCCCGGAAGTTCTTGTGCTCGCAGAGCTCCCATCGGCCGACGGCGCGCAGGCTCTGCGCGCGATCGTTGAAATCGGAGATCTCCTCTTCGGTTCCGTTCACCTCTCTCGATCGGCCACGGAATTCGGGCCGGTCGAAGAGAATCAACCGGGGCTCTTCATATCGACGGCGTCGAGGATCCGAGCTTTCCCGAGAGGGCCGCGCCGACCCGATTCCATACTCCATCCCCATCGAGCGCAGGTCCGGGACGTCCTCCGACACGACCACGCAGCGTCCGCCGAAATTCGGGCGGCTGCAGATCTCCCAGGCCACCCCTCCCTGGACGTTCAAGCTCAAGACCCTACCGGCATTTCCGGGGACGTCGGATTCCGGTTCCAGGAGCTCGCGCGCCTCGCCCCGGAAGTTCCTCTGGTCGTAAAGGACGAGACGCGACTGCCGGTCGCGATCACGCCGGTCGTCGCCGCGCCCCCAGTCGCCCCCGCGTCGCGCTCCGCCGCGGACGGGCCGGAGCGACGTGATCATGTCGTTCCACGACACGCGCGCGAGGTCCGGCTCGTCTCCCGAGAAGACGGTGCAGCGCCCGCCGAAGTCCTTGTGCTCGCAGACCTCCCAGGATTCACCGCGCGCGATGCGGAAGCTCGAGACGCGGTCGTTCAAGTTGTAGTCGGAAAGATTCGGGACCTCGTCGCGGAAGGTCGCGTTGCGGCCCCCATAGTTGGGATGCTCGAAAACTGTGATCCCGATTCGTCCCATGTCGCGGTCTCCGCGGTCCTGGCCGGCGAGAGAAGTGGCCGCGAACGCCGCAATCGCTCCGAGGAGCACGATCGATCCCAAGGTTTTTTGAATTCGCATTCTTCCCTCCGAAGCTTCCCGGGAGTCTAACCGGTCACATCCCCGGATCGTCCGCCGAGGGACCGTAAATCGAGGGCACCTTTCCCCCCATCGGCCGCAGGTAGGACGAGAGCTGGCCCCGGTGATGGATCGCGTCGAAGAGGAAGCCGAACAGCATGTCGCCGAGGGAAGCCTCCCACACGACCTTGCCGTCCATGAGGAACTTCGCTTTCTTGTCCCAGGCGGCATCGTCGATCGACCCGAGCCGCTTTTCGAGCTCGGCGGCATTGCGCTCGTAGGCCGCCACGGAGTCCGCAAGGCCCGGCGCCGGTCTCTGCACGTAATCCACTTCTCCGTTGTCGACGAGGTCACACGCGTCCTTGAGCTCGCTCGCGAGCAGCCAGACGAGGTCTCCCGCCGACGACGACCTGGGGTGCGGACGGTACGCCGGCTGGTCGCCTGGAACGGCCTGCAGGACGCGCACGAACTTCGGCTTCTCGGCCTTGAATGCCTGGGCGTAGTACTCGCGGGTGTTCATACCTTCTCCTTTTCCCGGGCGGCGGCGGCCGCCCTCGTTTTTGCCGCCTTCCCGGCTTTCCGCTTCGCGGTCTCGGCGGCGGTCGTCTTCCTCGATTTCTCGTACCAGACGAGGTATTTCTCCGGCGGAACCTTCCCGATGAGCTCGCCGATCGCTTCAAGCGGCAGGTCTTCGAGAGTCCGAAAACGGACGCAGGACTTGCCCATGTCGAGCTTCTTGCCCGCCTTGCGGAATCCCGCCTCGAGCTCGCGCCGTTCCGCCGGGTTTCCATACGCGGACATCAGATACAGCGAGCAGTAGTTCTTCTGCGAGGCGAGAGCCACGTAGCAGAGCGGCTGGCCGTTGTAGGTGTCGGGAAACCGCTCGAGCGGGATCGAGTAAGTGATCGCTCCCCACATCATCGACTCGTGGTAGCCCTCCGGCATACGGCGCTTCAAGATCGAGCGCAGCTTCGAGATCATCGGGCGCCGGTCGTCCGGCAGGCCGGCGATGTAGTCCTCGACCGTGTGGGCGTCGCTCATCGTCGGCTCACCGCCAGAACGTGAGGATCATTCCGAGGATCTGCAGGGACACGAACTGAAAGCCCGCGTTGACGGAGAAGAGGCGCCAGCTCTTTTTCTCGAACGCGACGCCGTTCAGCAGCACCGGTACGACGAAACCGAGCCACGCGAAAAACGCCGCGAAGAAGCCGTACACCGCCGGCGCGGCGTCCGGCCCGGCGTTCCAGGCGGACGGCCGCCAGCCGAGCACGTCGTGCGCGAGGACGAACGCCGTCAGAAGGGTGCCGAGGAGATTCAGCCCGAGCGATTTCCCCATTTCGCCGCCGGCAGGCTTCGCGTCGTCGGGAACGCCCATCTCCCTTTTCCACGCGCGGCCGAAGAGAGGGCCATACCAGAGACCGCCGACGAGGAAGCTCGCGACAACCGAGACGAGGATCGCGAGCCAGTTGAGATGAATGCTCGGCTGCATGATTCCTCCTCCTCCGCGCGGTTTCTCGAGCCGGGGTGATCGGGAATGCTATGCCAGAACCGCCGGGGATTCCGCCCGGGTCAGGCGTCGAATTGTTTCAGGTGGTGGTCGATGTGCTTGTACATCATCACCCCCCATTCGTCTCCGCTCAACTTGCCGAGGAACGAGTGGGTCTGCCTGGACGCGCTGTCCGGGCCCGCTTCACAGAACTTCGAGACGACGGAGATCAGTCGCCGCTTCTCGACGTCGAAATCCTTCTCGTCCCGCACGATGAACGTCGGGTCCGTCGGCGAGTTTCTGGAGAACGGCTGGTCGCCGAGCACTTTGGAACGAACCATCCAGGCAAGGAGCTTCCCGATCAGCTGCTGCTTGCGGGGGCGGTCGCCGGTCCCCGCCTCCATCGCAACCGAGCAGTGGGCGAGCATCTGCGCGACTCCCATCTTTCCCCACTGACGCTGCGCGCTCGGTTGAAGGCTCGCGAGTCGCGCCAGAATGGAATCGCGTCTGGCGGGGTCGAAGAGGTTCTGCATCGGCGAAGCGTACGCCGGACCGTCTCCCGCGGGCAAAAGAAAGGGCGGGGACATGCCCCGCCCTTCTCGAAGTTTCGCGTGTTTTACCGGTGATCGTGATCTTCGCGGTCGCGGTAGTAGTCCCGATTGCGCTCGCGCTCGATCTCGCGCTGGTGCATGCGCTCGTGCTGGCGCCACTCGCGCCGGCGGGCAAGGTCGTCGTCCACGACGACCTGCTGGTTGGACCAGTGGGCGGGCTCGTAGATCGTTCCACGGCTGGTGCGGATGTAGCGCGCGGGGATCCAGTACGCCTGCGGCTCGACGGGGCGCTCCCAACGGCCCGGGATCCAGCCCCAGCGGCCGCCGTCATCGTTCCAGTACCCGTTGACATAGACGTAGTCGGGCCCCGGGCGGGCGACGCGGACTTCGCGGCGCGGCGCCGGAGGCCGGCCTGTGGTGATCCGGACGTTCAATCCGGGCGGCAGAGGAGGAAGCGGAATCTGCGCCGGAGCCATCACGGCGATTCCGCCGAGCAGGGCGACGCCCAGGAACGTTCGTTTGATTGTCTTATTGGACATATTTCCTCCAGCAGGGTGGGAGAGCAATCGATATGCCAGAAACGTCACTTCAGCGAGGCTAACTCCTCTCCCCCGGGCGCGGGGGAACACGTCGCCTGCGCTGCGCTGGCGCTCCGCTCCGGCTCCCGCCGCGTCAGGCTCCTCCCTCCCTTCGGTCGGGAGACTCCTAACGCGGCGAGCGGATGAGCGAGTGAGGCGTATTACTCCTCTCCCCCGGGCGCGGGGGAACACGTCGCCTGCGCTGCGCTGGCGCTCCGCTCCGGCTCCCGCCGCGTCAGGCTCCTCCCTCCCTTCGGTCGGGAGACTCCTAACGCGGCGAGCGGATG
>JALZAT010000014.1 GCA_030948185.1 Acidobacteriota bacterium | reverse complement strand
CGGCTTCGCCGGAAGCCCCTGCGGTCCCCGAGACCGAGGGCGCCGTCGTGGCTTCGCTTGCCGTCGATCGCACCGCGCCCGCCGTGCTCTTCGCGGGCACGTCGAGCGGCGTGTACCGCAGCGCGACCGCCGGCGAGTCCTGGAAGCCCGGGTCGGGTCCCATCGCTGGCGTCTCCATCTCCGCGGTCGCCCTCGATCCCTCGGACCGTTCGATCGTGTTCGCGGCGAGCGAAGGCGCCGGGATCTTCCGCAGCGCGGATGCGGGCGCCTCCTGGCAGGAGTTCCACGCCGGGCTCGACGACGACGACGTCACGGCGGTCGTCATGGATCCGGGCACCCCCGCTGCCCTCTATGCGGGAACGCATGGAGGTGTCTTCCGGTTGCCGTCGGCGCAGCAGAAGTGGCAGCCCGCCGCGGCGGGACTCTCGGACAGGAACGTGGTTGCGCTCACGCTCGGAAGCTCCGGCGCGCTGTATGCCGCCGCGGCGGGCGGCCACGTCTTCCGATCGACTGACGGCGGCGAGCACTGGTCCGACACGGGCCCGGTTCCCTGGAAGGGCGCGGCCCGGGCGCTCGCGTCCCCCCGCGTCGGCTCGACCGTCTTCGCGGCCACCGACTCGGGAATCTTCCGCAGCACGGATGGCGGCGCCACCTGGTCGGCGGCCAACGCGGGGCTGACCACGGTCGCGGTGACGGGTCTCTGGACGGATCCCGCGTCCTCGTCGCGCCTCTATGCGGCGACCGTGAAGGGCTTCTTTCGGAGCACCGACGGCGGCTCGACGTGGTCGGAGCTCAAGCCCGAGGGCGGCTCGCACGCGCTCGCGATCTCGCCGGGCGACGGATCGACGATCTACCTGGGCGGGAACGGATCGGTCTGGAAGAGCGCGGACGGCGGGCGGACGTGGCGCGCGTTCGCGCTCGAGGTCCGTCGAGAAGACCGGGATGGCGTGGTTGGTCGGTAGTCGGTAGTCGGTAGTCGTCGGGAGCGTCGCTCAAGTACGATCGCGGCGAATGAAGCGCGCGATTCTCGTTCTCCTCGCCCTCGTCCTGCTCGGCGCGGGCGTCTGGTTGTACGAGAACGCCTCGATCGAGCGCCTGCGGAGCGGTTTCCTCCCCTGGATGCACCGCCTCGAGCACTGGCGCGACGGAATCGAGGCGTCGCGGCGGGCGCTCAAGAGCCGCGATCCGCGTCCCGGCGATCCCGACGGGATCGCGCCGCTGCGCGCCTGGGCCTGGAAGGACCTCGACCGGATCGCCGCGGTCTCGTATCGCGTCGAGAAGCCTTCCCACGACGTGTCGGCGCGGCGCGAGCGCACCGCCGGCATGGTCGCATTCACGGTGGACGGATTTCGGTCCGACGGCGCGCGCGTCGAGCGCACCGCGTCGGCGACGGTCGCCGCCGAGTGGGTGCCCGCCGCGCCGCCCGCCGAAGAGAAGACGGTTCGAGTCCGCATCTCCCTCTCCGAGGTGCGCTCGACCGGAGAGCGGGTGAATGCGACCCCCAGGTTCCACGATGGCACCGCGGAGGCTGGTCTGGGGGCGATCCGGCGGAATCCGCCGCTCAAACTGACCAACTGGCTGATCGGCGACATCTGGCCCGGATCAGGCGTCGCCGTCCTCGACTTCGACCGCGACGGGTTCGAAGACCTCTTCGTGGCGGACGGCGTGCGGTCGATCCTCTACCGAAACGACGGACACGGCCGCTTCACGGACGTCACGGAGCGCGCCGGACTCCTCGGCCCCGAGGGGAAGGGCATCGCCGCGACGGGCGTCGCGGCGGGGGACGTGGACGGGGACGGATTTCCGGATCTCTTCGTCACCGACGCGTTCGGTCCCGCCCGCCTCTTCCGCAACCGCGGGGACGGCACGTTCGAGGAGATCACGCAGCGCTCCGGAATCTCGATCACGGGGCAGATGCGCTCGGCTGCCTTCGCGGACGTGGACGGCGACGGAGATCTCGACCTCTTCGTTTGCGTGACGGGCGACTACTACCACCAGATGCCGGACCCGCCGTACGACGCGAACGACGCGAAGCCCAACCGGCTCTACTTGAACGACGGACACGGACATTTCACGGACGCCACGAGCCAGTGGGGGCTCGGAAAGACCACGCGCTGGTCGCTCTCCGCGCTCTTCGCGGATTACGACGACGACGGCCGGACCGACCTCCTCGTCACGAACGATTTCGGATTGAAGAATCTCTACCGCAACGAGGCGGGCCGCGGCTTTCGAGACGTGGCCGGCAAGGCCGGCGCGGAAGTGCGCGCGTACGGGATGTCCGCCGCCTGGGCAGATTTCGACGGCGACGGAAGGCTGGATCTCTATACGACCGGCACCGACACGCAGTGGTACTTCGTGCACGAATACCCGTCGATGCCCGTCGGCCTGCCCGGCCGGCTCTTTCTCCCGATCGCGGTCCGTTGGATGGAGAAGATGGCGACGGGCAACACCCTGCTGCTCCAGACGCCGGAGCACAAGTTCGTCGACGCCACAGCGCGCTCGGGTGCGGCGCACGCGGGATGGAATTGGAGCGCGGTCGCCGCGGATCTCGACGACGATTCATGGCCCGACATCTACGCGACGAACGGGATGTGGGGGGACGGCCGCGATCACGATGTGGAGCTCGAGTTCTGGTGGGACAGCCTTGCGTACTGGGACGACTACGTCGCCGGCAAGAAGACGTTCGACCGCCGCGGCGCCGGGATCAACGGAATCGAACGCGACCGGTTCTTCCGAAATCGCGGCGGAGCCGCCTCTCCCCTCTTCGAGGAGCGTTCGTTCCTCGAAGGTCTCGACCTCGAGACGAACGGCCGGGCTGTCGTCGCGTTCGACGCGAACGGGGACGGGGCCCTCGACGTGTACGTCCGCTCCGTCGAGGCGCCGGAGGCTCTCTTCTTCGGGAGCCGGCGGCCGGGCGAGCACTACCTTCGAATCCGGCTCTCGGGCACGCCCGGGATCGACAATCGCGACGGGGTCGGCTGCCGGGTCACCGCCACGCTCCCCGGAGGGCGCCGCATCGTTCAGGAGACGGGGAACGCGAGCGGATATCTCTCGACGGGAAGCCCCGTCGCGCACCTGGGACTCGGAGGCGCGACGCGGATCGAAGACCTCACGATCCGCTGGCCCTCCGGCTTCGTGCAGAAGCTCGGGCCCGTCTCTTCCGTCGATCGGACGATCATCGTGGACGAGGGCCAGGGGATGAGAAACGCGTCATCCGCATCCGGCACCGCGCCCCGTTCCGTGTCTTAGACTACGAGCATGGAACCCGATCCCGCAGCCTCGCCCGGCGCCGCGGCCTACGACGTCGTGATCGTCGGCGGGGCCGTCTCCGGCGCGTCGGCGGCGATCCTCCTGAAACGCCGCCGGCCGGAGCTCAAGATCCTCGTCGTCGAGAAGACCGACCGGTTCGACTGGAAGGTCGGCGAGTCCACCGTCGAGATCTCCGCATACTTCTTGACCCGAGTCCTGAAACAGTACGACCACCTCTCGCGGGAGCAGCTTCCGAAGCAGGCGTTCCGTTACTGGTTCGTCAACGACCGGGTGACGAACCTGCGCGAGGCGTCCGAGGTGGGCCCGACGCAGCTCGCGCGGACACCGTCCTTCCAGCTCGACCGCTCGAAGCTGGACGAGCGGCTCTTGAAGGTCGCGCGCGAGGAGGGCTCGGACGTCTGGCGTCCCGCGCGTGTGACGTCGTTCGAGCTCGGCGGCGCGATGGGAAACAAGCTGACGGTCGAGCGCGAGGGCGGCGAACGGGTGGAGGTCTCCGCCCGCTGGATCGTGGACGCGACGGGCCGGCATTCGATGCTGGCGCGCAAGCGCGGCGGCGTCACTCCCATCGAGTCCCATCCGATTTCCGCCATCTGGGTGCGCTACAGCGGCGTCAAAGACATGGACGGGCCCGAAGTCGCCGGAACGGATCCCTCCGATCCGTTCGCGCGGGCCGTGCTCGCCTCCCGCCGCCTCGCCACGAATCACTTCACGGGGTGGGGATACTGGATCTGGTTCATCCCCCTCAAAGACGGCGAGACGAGCGTGGGCCTCGTGTGGGACAAGCGGCTGATCCAGCCGGAAGGATCGACGCCCCTCGAGAAACTGACGCGTTTTCTCGATGGCAACCCGCTCACCCGCGAGCTCCTCGAACACGCCAGGCCGATCGACGGCGACTGCCGCTCCTACGGACACCTGCCCTACCTCGTCGACCAGTTCATCGGCGATGGATGGACGTGCGTGGGCGACGCGGGAGGGTTCCTCGACCCGTTCTACTCGCCCGGGCTCGACCAGATGGCGTTCTCCGTCTACACGCGCACCGAGCTGATGCTGAAGGCGCTCTCCGGGGCGCCTGCCGAAGAGATGGAGAAGGAGTACGAGGGGCACAACAAGCGCTACAAGCGCTACTTCGAGTACTTCTACGACTCCATCTACAAGGACAAGTACTACGTCATGGGGGACTACGACCTCATGACCGCGGCCTTCCTGCTCGATACGGGCTTCTACTATGCGGCGGCGATCATGCCCGTTTACCGGTGGTCCCACGACCGTCTCGGGCTGCCTCCGTTCTTCCAGGACGGCGCCGAAGTCGGCTATTACCCGATCCGCTTCTACAACCGGCGCCTCGCCGCGATCGCGAAGCGGAAGATGGCGCTCGGCATCTACGGCAACCACAACGCCGGACGCCGGCCGGGCTTCGTCGGCTATTCGGTCCGTTCCGCGCTTTTCGTGATGATCGCCCATGGGCTGCTGCGCTGGTGGAAGTCCGAGCTCGCGAACGCGTGGACGTACGTCGCGCGCCCGAAGCGAATCTTCTCCTCGGCGCCCGCCGCAACATCTCCGTCCACGGCCGCCCCGGAAAGTCCCGCGGTGGCGCGCAACGCGAACTAGGGTTTCGATGGCGCAGCGGCCGACGGCGCTCGTGACCGGCGCGTCGAGCGGCATCGGACGGGAGCTCGCGGTGCTGCTCGCCCGGGACGGGCACGACCTGGTCCTCGTCGCGCGGGACGCGGCCCGTCTGGAAGCTCTGGCCCGCGAGCTCTTCGAAGCGCACGGCACCACGAGCACGGTCCTTCCCCTCAACCTCTCCGCACCCGACGGCCCGTTCGACGTCCTCGCCGAGGTCCGGCGCGCCGGTATCGAGCTGGACGTCCTCGTCAACAACGCCGGGATCGGCGTGTGGGGATTCTTCGCGGAGGCGGACCTCGCGCGCGAGCTCGAGATGATCCGCGTGAACGTCATCGCTGTGACGGTGCTCGCCAAGGCGGTCCTGCCGGAAATGCTCGCGCGGGGGTCCGGGCGCATCCTGAACGTCGCGTCCACGGCCGCCTTCCAACCGGGACCGCTCATGGCCGTGTACTACGGGACGAAGGCCTACGTGCTCTCCTTTTCGGAGGCGATCGCAAACGAGACGGCGGGCACGGGCGTCACCGTGACGGCATTCTGCCCGGGACCCACGATCACGGAGTTCCAGAAGAAGGCGGGGATGGAGCAGACGCGCCTCTTCCGCAGCCGGCTCGTTCAGGACGCCCGCACCGCCGCCAAAGCCGGTTATGAGGGGATGAAACGCGGGAAGCGCGTCGTCGTGCCGGGCATCGCCAACAAGATCCTCGCCCAGGGCGTGCGGTTCGCGCCCCGCCGGCTGCTGACCGCGGTCACGCGGCGCATCCAGGAAACCCGCGGCTGACGTATTAGGATGACGCCACTTTTCGTTTTCTTAGGGAGGAGACTCCATGAGGAAGGCACTGTTTTCCGGCCTCGGACTTCTGTTTCTCGCGAGCATGGCTTCTGCGCAGGCGATGGCGGCAAAAGCGGGCGGCGGCTCGTCGCCGGACGACGTCCGGCAGCGTTGGGTGGCGGCGGCGAACGGGAAGGACGCGGCCGGCCTCGCGGCGTTGTACACGGACGACGCCCTGCTGATGCCGTCGAACATGGCTTCGGTCAAAGGTCGCGCCGCCATCCAGAATTCCTGGAAGGGAATGCTCGACCAGGGTGCGCACGACGTCGCCTTGACGCGAGTGGGCGGCGCGCAGGCGGCCGACTGGGGCTACGAGGTGGGAACGTATTCCGCGATGTTCGGGACCTCGCCGGACAAGGGCAAGTACATGCTGAGCCTGAAGAAAGGCAAGGATGGAAAGTGGCTGATCCACGAAGACATCTTCAACAGCGACATGCCCTGCGCGCCGGCTCCGGCGGCCGCCAAGTAGACCGTACAGACTGAGGCGGCTTCGAGTGGCGGAGGAGGAGGGATGGGCGCCGGCGGACCCGGCGCCTGTCGCGGGCTTCGCCCGCTCGAGGCGAACTCCCGGCTGGCGGCTTCGAGTGGCGGAGGAGGAGGGATTCGAACCCCCGGTGCCAGTTACGGCACAGTGGTTTTCAAGACCACCGCCTTAAACCGCTCGGCCACTCCTCCGGCCCCATCAGTTTAGCGGGCGTTTGCGAGGGGGGGCGGTCGAGCCTATCCGCGCCCCAGCCCCGAGTCGTCGTGGCCCTGCAGCTCGCGCAGTTTTCGCTCGAGCTCGGTTCGGTCCGTGATGTCGCGGTGGATGAAGATCGCCGCGCACGTTCGGCCGTACTCGTCGGTGTGGGGGACCACGACGCTGTCGCAGGTTCCGCGGACTCCGTCCTTTCGGCGAAACCGCACCTGCCCTGACCAGCGACCGGCCTTCCTCATCCCCTCGAGCATCTTTCGCGAGAGATCACGGTCTTCCGCCGGCGACAACAGGATGTCGGTGCTCTTGCCGACGAGCGATTCCTTGTCGTGCCCGAACATCTTCTCCGCGCCGGGGTTGCAGTCGATGATCCCTCCGGCCAGGTCCGTCACGATGACCCCGTCGAACATGTGCTCGAACGTCCGCGCCTGGCGCCGGAGGATCTCCTCCATCCGCACGCGATCGGTCACGTCCCGAAAGCTCCAGACGCGCCCGACGATCCGGCCGGCGACGCGGTGCGGTTGCGAGTAGCGCTCGAAGATCCGTCCGTCCTTGAAGTCCAGCCAGTCGAAGCTCTGCGACTCCGGGTGCAGGTACAGGTCCCGCACCTTTTTGACGAACGCCTCCGGCGACTTGAGCTGGTCGAGGACGTAGGAGATCGCGCGCTTGTCGTCGCGAGCGGCGACGATCGGGTCCGGGATCCGCCACATGTCGACGAACTTCCGGTTGTAGCTGACGATCTTCCCGTCGATGTCGACGACGAGCAATCCGTCGGCCGTCGACTCGAGCGTGGCTTCGAGAAGCGACAGGGACTTCCCCCGCTCCTCGTCCGCTCGCACCCGCTCCGTGATGTCACGAAAGCTCCAGACGCGGCCGCGAGAGAGCTCGCTCAGCTCGTCGCGTGGCGGCGAGTAGCGCTCGAAGATTCGCCCGTCCTTGAAGTGCAGGATGTCGTACGACTCGAACTCCGGGTGCGCGTAGTGACCCATCGTGCGCGTCACGAAGAGACCGGGCTCGACGAGCTGGTCCAGCACGAAAGCGAGAGCTTCGTTGTCGTTTCCGGCGGCGACGAGCTCGTCGGGGATCCGCCACATCTCGACGAACCGCCGGTTGTAGCTCAGGATCTTCCCGTTTTCGTCCACGACGAGGATTCCGTCGGCCGTCGAATCGAGCGTCGCCCGCAGCAGTGAGAGGGAGCGGCGCAGATCCTCCTGCGCGTGGTGGAGCTCCGACACGTCGAACGCGATTCCAATGACGCCGCGGATTCCACCGCGAGCGCTCCGGAGCGGCTCGAGATGCACCGAGTAGGCGTTGCCCGCCCACTGAAACGGATAGGTGACGGATTCTCCGGCGAGCGCCCGTCGGTGCGCCACGATGGGCTGGGCGTCGGGATCGTCGGTGTGGAAATAGTCGAAGAGCGTCGTCCCCTTCACCTGGTCCGGCTTCATCCCGAGTGCGGCCAGCCCGCCTCCCATCGAGGTGATGAAACGGAGCTCGCCGTCCACCGTCCAGACCACGGCCGGCATCTGGTCCACGAGCACCCGGAACAGCTCACGGCTGTCGCTCCGCGTCCCCGCGCCGGACCCTCGTTTTGCCTTTTCCATGGGCTTTCCGGAAAGTGTACGCCGGGAGAACGTCAGGGTTTCAGGAACAGGGTGCGGGGCTCCGTCATCTCCTCGATGGCGTAGCGGACACCTTCGCGCCCGAAGCCGGAATCCTTGACTCCGCCGTACGGGAAATTGTCGATGCGCATCGTCGGCGGCTCGTTGACGATCACGCCCCCGACTTCGAGCTCCTCGAACGCAGCCATCGCGCTCCCGATGCTGGTCGTGAAGATCGCCGCCTGGAGGCCGTACGCGGAATCGTTCACCTCCGCGAGCGCCTTTCCGAAGTCGTCGAAGGCGTCCACCATAGCGACCGGCCCGAAGATTTCCCGGTCCCGGATCTTCGCCCCGCGTCGAGCTCCCGAGACGATCGCCGGAGAGAGACGCGATCCCTCCCGGCGCGGTTCGAGAAGCACGAGCGCGCCCTGGCCGCGCGCCTCTTCGACCCACGCTTCGACCCGCCGCGCGCTTTCCTCGTCGATCATGGGGCCGAGGATCGTGTCGGGATCCGATGGGTCTTGCGGCGTCATCTTTCGGCTTTCCTCGAGAAACGCGTCGAGAAAATCCCTCTCGACTTCCTTCGCGACCAGAATCCGCTGCGCCTTGATGCAGACCTGCCCTGCGTACGCGAACGCCGCGACCGCGAGCTTCGCCGCCGCACCGCGCACGTCCGCGTCGGCGCACACGATCGCGGCCGCGTTGCCGCCGAGCTCGAGAAGGACTCGCCGGCGGGACGCCTCCTCCTTGATCTTCCAGCCGACCGTGTCCGATCCTGTGAAGCTCACGCATCGGATGCGCGGATCCGTCCACAGCGCGCGCGCGATTGGAGGATCGGCGTGGACGAGCGAGAAGGCGCCGGCCGGCCAGCCGGACCTTTCGACCGCCCTGGCGAGGAGGTCCGCGGTCATCGGCGTCCGGGGCGAGGGCTTCAGGATCACGGGGGCGCCCGCCGCGATCGCGGGAGCAACCTTGTGGAGCACGAGATTCAGGGGGAAATTGAAGGGCGTGATCGCCGCGACGGGGCCGATGGCGAACCGGCGGACGACGCAGAGGGCACCTTCGCCCCGGGGATCGACATCGACCGGCAGGAGCTCTCCGGGGATCCTCGAAGCTTCTTCGGCGGCGAGCCGCAGGGTGATGAGCGCGCGGTCGACCTCCGCCGCGGCGTACCGCCGGGGCTTGCCTGCTTCCGCGACGATCATGTCCGTGTACTCGTCGCGGTGCGCCGAGACGCTCTCCTCGATCGAACGGAGGATCGCCGCCCGCCGGTGCGCGGGCATCCTGCGCGTCTCTCTGAACGCGCGGTCGGCCGCCGCGATCGCGCGCTCGATCTCCGGCGCCCCCGCACGCGCCGCCCGGCCCAGGAGCGCGCCCGACTGGGGAGATCGGACTTCGATCCAGTCGCCGGTCGAGACCTCCTCGCCCCCGATCCGCAGCGGGAGGTCGGGGGCGGCCATCACTTCGAGGGCGTCGGTTTGGCCACCGGCTTCTTCGGGGCGACTCCCGCGAGCTGGTCGCGGATCGACCTCGAAAGCGGAGGGAGGCCGCGGTCCATCTCGCATGCCCGCTCGTACGCCAGGAAGAAGGCGCGCGGGCCCTCCTGCAGGGCCCTTCGAACGCCATCGATCCCGCCGTTCTGTACGACGGCGTCGACGAGGTACGCGCCGTCCTGCCCCGCGATTCGCCGGCCGAAGTCTCCGCGCCGCACGTCCGTCAGGAGGTCCATCCGCCGCTCGAGGTTGCCCTCCGCCTCGACGAAGCGGTCGGCCCGCCGGTTCAGATCCTCGACCGCGCGGCGCATCGGCTCCTTGAGCCAGACGGAGAGCGGAAAGAAATTCTCGTCGACGGTGTAGAGCGAGACCGGGCCCGCCACCGCGACGGCGCGCAGCAGGACGTCGAGCTCCCCGAGCCGCGGATCGGGGTGCTGCCAGACGGCGCTCTGGTTGCGGTACTCGCTCCAGGATTGCCGGAACGCCTCGCCGGCGATCACGCGGGCGATCCGGGAAATGCGGCTCTCGAGCGGCTCCCCCTCCGAGTCTCCGAGCGCCCGGGCGAGGTCGAGCACCAGACCTTCGCGGCCATCCGCCTGGCGGACGACGACGTGGTCCGCGAGCCCCGCGAGCCCGAACGACAGATAGACGTCGAGGCGCGCCGTAATGGGCCGGTCGCCTGGCAGGAGCGATGCCGCGCGCGTCGACGCGAGGCGCGCGATTTCAGCCGCGCGCGGATCGACGGCGTCGAGGAGAACCCGCCACCGGTCACGCGCCTCGCGGATCGACCGGAAGTCGAAGACCGAAGTCCGGGTGGACTCGTCGAAGGCCGCCGCGAAGTCCCGCTCGAAGACATCCTCGCCGCGGCCCGAATCCTGAATCGCGAGACGGATCGCGGGAAGGCTCTCCAGGAGCTTCGCGTCCGCCGCGTCGTACCGCTGCCGCGTCAGCGACGCGAGAATGTCCCGCGCCGCCCGCGTTCGGATCGTGATCTCGACCGTGTGGGTGGCCGCGGGAGGCGCGTCGTAGGGAGCCTTTCCGGGAACCGCGCGGGCGGACGCGGATCCCGAGGGTGCCGCCGCCGTGGATCCGGCCGGGCCCGCGGGTCCCGGAGAGGACGGGGCGGGCGCGGGCGAAGAGCAGGCGGCCGCGAGCCCCGCGACCACGACGAGAAGGATGGCCGCGCGTTTCATCCGAGGATCGCCCGCGCCGCACCGTCGACGTCGGAAAAATCGTTCATGAGCACGTCCGGGCGCTCGGATTCCAGGCGCGCCGCCGGGGTTGGGCCCGTCGCGACCGCGACCGAGCGCACCCCGAGGGATCGTCCGCACGCCACGTCATGGACCGAGTCGCCCACGATGACGATGGACTTTCCGTCGAAATGCCGTCCGGTGCTGGCGCGCGCCCGCTCGACGGCGATCGCCGGAAGCTCGTAGCGGTCGGCCGAGTCGCTGCCGTAGGCGCCAAAGGAAAAATAGCGGTTGAAGCCGGGTGGCTCGAGCTTGATCCGCGCGCCCGGTTCGAGATTGCCGGTCAGAAGGGCGAGCGTGACGCCCGGCTCCCGGGCAAGCCGCTCGAGCAGGGCGGGAACACCCGGCTTCGGAACGACGGTCTCGGGAGTCAGCCGCTCGCGAAGCTCCGCCAGGTATCGCTCGAGCGCGCGCTCGAGCTGTGCCTCGCAGCGCTCGTTCCCGACCGACTCGGAGATGAGCTCGCGAATGATCTGCGGGTCGGTCTTCCCCGAAAAATCGTGGCGGTCGGCGGAGCCCGACCAGCCATACACCTCACGCAGCGCGGCGAGAATGGATTCCCGGGCGGCGCGCCCCGCGGAAAGCAGAGTCCCGTCGATGTCGAACAGGACGAGGCGCCCGCCATTGGAAGTCGAAACGGATCCGCTCATTGCAGGCACCCGGGGGAAAATCGAACCGGCCGCTACTGTCCCGGCGCGGGCTTGAAGAGCGCGTCGTCGCGCGTCGGAGCAATCGACACGTTCTCGAATTTGATCTCCGCCGGTTTGCCCGCGATCGGCTTGTCCATGGAAAGGGAGAGCCCGCCGACCGTCTGCCAGTCCTTCCACTGGGCCGTGGTCGGCTCCTCGGTAGCGCCGTTCAACAGGTACTGCCACTGAACCATCTTCCGGCCGTCGCGGGTGATCCAGAGCCAGTAACGATCCTTCGGGGTCAGACCCACGTTGTCGAAGGAGAGACGGAGGACGTCGCAGGTTCCGCCCTCGGGGCAGGGCTTCTCCCCTTCGTATGCGAGGTGAACTCCCGGATCGAAGATCTTCCAGGGGGCGAGGAGCCAGTACGTGTCGTTGATGAAGCGTCCGTAGGCGTTCTTGAGCAGCGCTTCGTTCGCTTCGCCCTCGGCCGGCTTTCCGTTGACGTACGCCTGACCGGCTTTCGTGTTGACGTTGAGGTACACAACGAAAGGCGCGCCGGCCTTGTCGCTCCCGGACACCCGGTAGTCGCCGGTGTACCGGTCCCATGCGTGGGAGAACCTCGCCAGGGGCTGACCGTCGCGCACGACGACGAAATCGAAGCGGAACTGGCGGGCCTTGTCCCACGCCGACTGGCCGCCGAGAGCGGCCAGAAATTCCTTCCCCACGGCGTCGGCGCGCGCGTCCCGTTCCTGTGCCGCGGCCGCCACCGAAAGAGCGCAGAGGGCCAGACCCGCGATGAGGTTCTTCATCGCCCGATCATATTCCCGCGGGACCTCCGCGCCGATACGCCGATATGCTAGCCGGGTGCAGGAGATCCCCCGCCTGACCCCGGCGCTCGAGCGATCGCTCGCCGGTGCGGTGTTCCGGCGCCGGCGGCGGCTCGTTCTTCCGCTCCTGACGACGGATCCGGAAGGTTTTCCCCGGGCGGCGCTCTTGACGCCCGGAGAGGTGCGGGCGCTCTCGCCGACACGGATCGCCGTCGCCGTCCTCGCGGCGAGCCGGACGTCGATCAACCTCATCCGGCGCCGCCAGGCGACGCTCCTTTTCCTGGCCCGCGGTCTCGCAGCCTCCATCCGACTGCGCGCCGGCCGCGGCCAGATCTCCGTGAGCGACCCGGACCGCACGATTTTCCCGATGGCCGTGTTTCGCGTCCGGCTCGACGAACCCGTCGAGGAGGGCGACGTCGCGCTCCTCGCCGGACCCGCGTTCGGGGGAGCCGGCGCGGAACGGATGTTCTCCCGGGAGCTCTTCGAGGAGCTCGCCGGCGTGGGAGCGAAGTGAGATTTCAGAACCGGGTCGTTCTCGTCACCGGCGCCGGCCGCGGAATCGGCAGGTCGATCGCGCTGCGGTTCGCGGAGGAGGGTGCGCGGGTCGCGCTCGTCGCACGGACCTCCCCGGAGCTCGAACGGACGGCGGAGCAGGTCGCCGCGCTGGGGACGCGCGCGCTCGTCATTCCTGGAGACATCACCGCTACGGGCGACGCCGAACGGGCCGTGCAGCAAACGGAGGGGGAGATCGGGCCCATCGACGTCATGGTCAACAACGCCGGGATGTTCCTCTGGAGGCCGTTCTTGAAGCTCACCCCCGCGGACTGGGACCGGGTAATCGCCACGAACCTGACGGGAACGGCGAACTTCTGCCGCGCCGTGCTCCCCGGGATGGTCGAGCGGGGGCGCGGGCGGATCGTCAACGTCTCGTCCGTCCATGGTCTCCGCGGGGACGCGAACCTGACCGCGCACAGCGCCGCGAAGTTCGGGATCATCGGACTGACGCAGAGCCTCGCTCGCGAGTTCCGCGCGAACAACATCGCCGTCAACGCCGTATGCCCGGGTGCCGTGGACAACAAGACGGACGAGACGGCCGAGGTGGACCGTTCTTTACCGCTGTCGCAGAAGCTCTGGCCGCGGGACGTCGCCCGCACCGTGCTCTTCCTCGCGTCTGACGACGCGGCCGGGATCACGGGGGCCGCTCTCGAGGTCTACGGCGGCACCCACCTGACGATCCAGGGTTAGGAGCCTTCCCTCCGCAGGAGAGGCTGCTCGTTCGTCGCGGCGTCGCCGCTCTCCGCCCGGATTCCCAGTGCGATTTCCGGCACGTTCGTCGTGATCGATGCCACCCCGAGGGACAGCAGCCGGCGGATCTCCGCCGGCTCGTCGGCCGTCCACGGGTGCACCGAAAGCCCGGAGGCGGCCGCGTGCGCGACGAGGGCCGGCGTCACGAGGTCGCACCGGGGACCGATCGCGGCGACGGGCGGGAAGAGCGGCGTCAGCTTCCCCGCCTCGGGCAGCGCGACCGCATGGTCGATGAGATAGCTGGTCGCGATCTCGGGATCGACCTCGTGCATCTTTCTCAGAAATTCCGCGTCGAAGGAGGCCACGACGCACTTCGCGCGAACCCCGAACTCGGCGGCCACCCGGCTGACCCGGCGCGCCATCAGCGCGAGTTGCGTCTGGGGCGACGTCTTCACTTCGACGACGTAACGCAGCGCGTGTCCGTAGCGATGGAATACGTCTTCGAGCTTCGGGATCCGGTACGGACCGAACTCCGACGGCAGCTGCAGCTTCTCGATCTCCCTCGAGGTGAAGGTTCGAATGGGGATCCGCTGCGTACCGAGGACGATCTCCTCGTCGTGGAAGAGGACAGCCTCGCCGTCGCGCGCCTGCCGGAGGTCGAACTCCACCGCCTCGCAGCCGGACAGCTCCGCGGCGTCCATACTGTCGAGGGTGTTCTCGCGCGCGCGGCGCGGCGAGCCGCGGTGGCCAACGATCCAGGTCGGGTGGGGGCTCTTCCAGTCGTTCATTGCGGGAGCGCGGATTCTATTTCGAGCAGGATCGCGCCCAGGGCTGCGTCCGGGTCCGGCGCGGCGGTGACGGGCCTTCCGACCACCAGGATGTCCGCGCCCCGGCGGACGGCGTCTCCCGGCGAAGCCGTCCTCTTCTGATCGCCGGCCGCGCTTCCCGGCGGCCGGATTCCGGGGACGACGATCAGGAACTCCGTCCCGCACGCCTGGCGGATGCCGGCGAGGTCCTCCGGGGAACACACGACCCCGTCGAGACCGCACTCCCTCGCGAGCAGCGCGAGTCTCCGCGCGATTCCCTCGGTGTGCCCGGCCATCGGAAGGTCCGCGAGGGCGCGCGCGTCGATCGAGGTGAGGAGGGTGACCGCGACGATCCGCGGCCGGGGCTCGATCGACGCGGCGGCATCGCGCGCGGCCACGAGCATCGCCCGGCCGCCCGCCGCGTGCACGTTCAGAAGAGCGGCGCCGGAACGGGCCGCGGCGGCGACCGCCCGGGCGACGGTGTTCGGGATGTCGTGGAATTTCAAGTCCAGGAAGACTCTCGGGCCGAGCGCGGCGACCTCTCGCACGAGCGCGGGCCCCTCCGCGACGAACGCCTCGAGGCCGATCTTCAGCCAGCCGACCCGCGGCGCGAAACGCCGGGCGGCATCGAGCACCTCGCCGCGCGTCGCGAAATCGAGCGCGATGCACACGCGTTCGGCCGCGGAACGTTCCGTCATCCCTCCGCTCCCGCCTCCAGCCGCGTGGGCGAAGCCCCGAGCGCGCGCCCCACGAGCTCGGTCACGCCGACGCCGCGGCCGGCGCAATACACGGAGAGCTCGTCGACGAGACGGCCCGACACGGCGGGATCCCGGAAGTTCGACGTTCCCACCTGGACCGCCGTCGCGCCAGCAGCGAGGAACTCGAGGACGTCCGATAGCTCGGCGATTCCGCCGATGCCGATCAACGGCGTTTTCGGGAGCGCCCTCGCGACCTGGTAGACCATTCGCACGGCGAGGGGCCGGATGGCGGGTCCCGAGAGACCGCCCGTGCCGAACGAAAGACGCGGACGCGCGGTCTCGGGGTCGATGGCCATTCCGACGAACGTGTTGACGAGAGAGAGCACGTCCGCTCCGGCGTCCCGGGCCGCTCGGGCAGACTCCACGAGATCGGGAGCGTTCGGAGAGAGCTTCACGATGAGCGGCCTCCGGGTCACGGCCCGGACCTTCGCCACGAGGGAAGCCGTCGCCGCCGGCGAGTTGCCGAAGAGCATTCCCCCGCGCTCGACGTTCGGGCACGAGATGTTGAGCTCCACGGCCGCGAGCCCCTTCGCGTCCTCGAGGCTGCGGACCACGGCCACGTAGTCCTCCTCGAGGTCTCCCCAGACGTTGGCGATCACCGTGGCGCCAAGCTCTCGCAGGCGGGGCAGCTTCTCTTCGAGAAAGACGCGGATGCCGATGTTCTGAAGGCCGATCGCGTTCAGCATGCCCGACGGCGTTTCCCAGATGCGGGCGGGCGGGTTCCCCGCGTGCGGAGCGAGCGACAACCCCTTCGTGCAGATGGCGCCGAGCCGAGAGAGGTCGACGAAGTCCTGGAACTCCAGCCCGTAACCGAAGGTTCCGGAGGCGGTCAGGATGGGGTTCTGGAGCTCCAACGGGCCCAATCTGACCGCCAAGGGAGTTCGACCTTCTTCCTCGCTCATCGAACCCTTGTGTCTTTCATCCGCTCAGGTGAGAGGAGAGGGGTGAGAGGAGAGAGGTGAACTTCGCGCCTCGACCTGAGATTGGCCTCTCTCCTCTTTCCTCTTTCCTCTTTCCTCTCTCCTCTTTCCTCACGGCTACCATCTGATCCTCGCCGGATCCAAGATCGGCCCCTCCTGGCAGGAGACGAGGAACGGCTGATCGACGCCGGGGATCACGCACGCGAGGCATGCCCCGAACCCGCACCCCATCGCGGCTTCGGTCGAGAACTGGGACTCGATGCCGAGCCGGGCGACCAGAGGCGCGAGCGCGGCGAACATCGGCATGGGACCGCAGGCAAAGACGCGGGCGTAGGGGACAGACGCGGCGCGCCGCGCAAAGACGTTCGTGATGAAGCCCCGCTCTCCGGCCGACCCATCGTCCGTCGAGAGGTGCACCTCCCCGGTGACGATTCCGGCGAAGCGGCTCGCGATCGAGAGATCGGCCGAGGATCTCCCCCCGAGAAAGAGGTCCGCCACCAGGCCGGCGCGCGCGAGCGAGCGATAGACGAGCGGAAACGGCGCGGCCCCGATGCCGCCGGCGATGATGGCGACGCGGTCCGGCGCCGAGATCCCGGAGAGGGAGAAGGCGCTGCCGAACGGACCCAGGAGGCGGACGGACGCACCGACCGTCAGCCTCTCGAGAGCCGAGGTCCCGGGACCGATCGTCTTGACGAGGAACTCGACCTCACCCGCGCCCGGATCCGCGTCCGCCACCGAATAGGCCCGCCGCAGATACGGTCGGGATCGCTCCGGCACCTCCAGCATCACGAACTGCCCGGGCGAGACCTGCCGGGAAAGCTCGAGCGCGGAGAATGTCGAGGAGAAGAGGGACGGAGCGAAAGTGCGGGTGCGGAGGAGGACGGCCGGGTGATCGGACCTCACTCGTTCGAGTCTACGTCAGCGGGTTCTCCCGGGATGAGGCGGGGAACCCGCCGGCTTCACACGAGAAAGCTCACTTCGGTCGAGTCACCATGCCCTTCCTCTTCCTGCCGAGCGCGCCGGTCTCTCTTCGCGCACTTCTCGCAACGGATCGCTCCGTTGACGTCGTCGAACGGCCGAGCGTAACTTCCGCAGCGACAGCACCGGCGAAGTGCCCGGTGGTTCGCGTCGTTGTCGCCTTCGATCCGGATCTGCAACTGCCTGCTCATGGGCTCCTCCACTTCCTAGGTCCCGAGCGGGGGACGCCTCCCTATGAGCAGGGGGGGTGCCAAGTCGAAGGCGCTGAAAACAAAAGGCTTATACGCTGGTTGGGGCGTAAACCTGTCGCCTTGCGGGAGACAGTGTCCCTCGGAGAGGTCAGCCCGCCGTGGGCCGGGCGGCTTCCTGCTCGAACTCCTCCGCCATCCCCGTATGCCCGTGCGCGCGCGCGGCGGCCGCTCCCTGCAGGAAGGCCGCGCGGGCCGCCTCCTCGTCGTCGAGGCTCCGCAGCGAGCGCGCGAGGAGCCGGTACGCCGCGCCCTCGTCGTTCGCGCGGGCGAGGTAGTCGCGCAGCACCGCCACCGTGTCGCTCCAGCGTCCTTCCTTGAAGTACTCGTTGGCGAGCATCAGGAGCGTGAGCGTGTTCTCCGGGTTTTTTTCCCGGAGCGCCTCGAGACCCGCGACGCGCGAAGGGGAAGGCATGCGGAGTCAGAAAGCGGCGAGCAAGTCGAGCGCTTTGCGGATGTGTGAAGCCTGCGGAAGGATCGCGTCTTCGAGCCGCGGCTGGTACGCGACGAACGTGTCCATGGCGGCAACCCGCTCGACCGGGGCGTCGAGCCACGAGAAGAGCTCGCTTCCGATCCTCGCGGCGATCTCGGCTCCGTATCCCCAGGAGATCGAGTCCTCGTAGACGACGAGCGCGCGGCTGGTCTTCTTCACCGATTCGGCGATCGCCTCCCAGTCGTAGGGCGAAAGCGTGCGCAAGTCGAGGATCTCGACCGTCTTCCCCGTGTCCTCCGTGAACGCCCGTGCGGCCTGGACCGAGCGATACACCGTGGCGCCGTAGGTGACGATCGTCAAGTCGTTGCCCGCCGAAACCTTCGACGCGCGTCCGAACGGGATCATGAAGTCGGGCCCGGGGTACACGCCCTTGTTGTGCGTCTGCCGGTACAGGTGCTTGTGCTCGAGGAAGAGAACCGGGTCATCCGCCCGGATTGCCGTGCGAAGGAGGCCGTTCGCGTCGAGGGCGTTCGACGGCATCACCACCCGCAGACCCGGGATGTGCGTCATGAGAACCACGCCCGATTGCGAGTGGTAGACCGCGCCGCCGCCGATGTACCCGCCCGTCGCCACGCGAACGACAACGGGCGCGGAGAACGCGTTTCCGGACCGCCAGCGGATGTTGGAAAGCTCGTTGTGGATCTGCATGTAGGCGGGCCAGATGTAGTCGTAGAACTGGATCTCGACGACGGGCTTCAAGCCGCGCACGGCCAGTCCGATCGCGCGTCCGAGGATGTTCGCTTCCGCGAGGGGGGAGTTGAAGACGCGATCCTTCCCGTAGAGTCGCTGCAGGCCGGCGGTCAGCTTGAAGACGCCGCCCTTTCCCTTGACCTCGTTGAGCACTTCCTCGCGCGAGGCGTCGGCGACGTCCTCGCCGAACATGACGATGCGCGGATCGCGCTTCATCTCGTCGCGCATGCAGGCGTTCAAGAGATCCACCATGGTGGTCTGCGTGGCGCCCTCGGCGAAGACGGGCGGGGTCGAGAACGCGTCCGAGGTGGGATCGACGTCCGGCGAATAGACGAAGTCGGTGATCGACTCGGGCTCGGGAATGGGCGCGGCGAGCGCGCGGTCCGCCGCCTCGTTGACCTCGCGATCGACGTCTTCGTGCAGCCGCTCGAGCCCGGCCTGCTCGAGGATCCCCTCGTTCAAGAGGAACTGCGAAAGGAGCCGCACGGGGTCGCGCTCGGCGTCGCGGGCCCGCTCCTCTTTCGGCCGGTACATCGCCTCGTCGTCGGAGAGGGAGTGGCTGTATGGCCGGACGACGTGCGCATGGACGAACGCGGGGCCCTTCCGGCTGCGGCAGTACTCGGCGGCGTACCGCAGCGCGTCGTAGGACTGGAGGAAGTCGCAGCCGTCGATCTCGGCGAGGAACATGTTCGGAAACCCGCGGAGGAGCTTCGAGATGGACCCGCCCGGCGTGTTGACCTCGACCGGGACCGAGATCGCATAGCCGTTGTCCTCGATCAGGAAGAGAACGGGAAGCTTCAGGTTGCAGGCGGAGGAGACCGCTTCCCAGAACTCGCCCTCGGAGGTCTGTCCCTCTCCGCCCGAGACCACGGCGATTTCGTCGGCATGGAACCCGCCCTTTGCCGCGAGCTCGGGGATCAGGCCCTTGCGCCAGCCCCCCTCGGCCGCGCCGACCGCGTGCAGGAACTGGGTGCCGGTGCACGAAGATTTGGAGATCAGGTTCAGCCGTTTGGATCCCCAGTGGGAGGGCATCTGCCTTCCGGCGGAGGCCGGATCGTCCTTCGCGCCGACCGCCTGGAGGAACATCTCGTACGGGGTAACCCCGAGTTGGAGGCAGAGGGCCCGGTCGCGGTAGTACAGCTCGAACCAGTCGTAACCCGGCCGCGAGACCATCCCGGCGGCCGTCGTCACGGCCTCGTGCCCCACGCTGTTGATCTGGAAGTAGATCTTGTTCTGCCGCTTGAGCTGGATCTCCTTGTCGTCGACCCGGCGCGACAGGTAGATGTTTCGGTAGGCGGCGACCAGCTGGGCAGGCTCCAGGCCCATGTATCTGCTCGATTGGATCTCTGTGGCCATCACCCGAATACTAGCAAGCCGGACCGAAACTCCTCGGCTAACCGCGCCGAATTGACTTTGAATTCTCGGATTTCCGGGCGGGGCAACAACCGGATGACTCTGAACGGCGGGTCAATACCCCGCCCGGCTAAAAGAGACTATCGAGGCTGGCGCGGATGCCCCAGGCCTCGAGCGCGAGCGCGGCGAGCATCAGGACCAGGAAGAGGATTCCCATCCTGTGACTGCGGAGACCAACGCCGAAGGGGCTCATCGTGCGAACACCCAAGCACTCCTCGTGCCACAGCCGGCCGCCCGAAACATGTCGGGCGGGGGCGCTGTTGCTATGCTCGAGGAGTCATGGAAACCGCGCCGATCCGGGAGATTTCGACCTCTGCCGCCGTCCTCGCGCCGCGTCCGGCGCCGCCGGACGTCGCCTCGATCGATCCCACGCTGGATCTCGAGGACGAAATCCGGCGGCTCAAGAGACAAAAAAACGCCGTTCTCCTCGCCCACTACTACCAGGAGGAGGAGATTCAGGACCTCGCGGATTTCGTCGGAGACTCCCTCGACCTCTCGCGAAACGCCCGGAAGACGGAGGCGGACATCATCGCGTTTGCGGGGGTGCGGTTCATGGCCGAAACCGCCAAGATCTTGAACCCCACCCGCAAGGTCGTCCTGCCCGATTACGAGGCAGGGTGCTCGCTCGAGAACTCCTGCCCGCCCGAGGCGTTCCGTGCCTGGCGGGAGGCTCACCCCGGCGCGGTGTCGCTGACCTACATCAACTGCTCCGCCGCCGTGAAGGCGCTTTCGGACATCATCGTGACGTCTTCGAACGCCGAGAAGATCGTCCAGTCGATTCCCCCCGACCGGGAGATCCTCTTTGCACCCGACCGGCATCTCGGAGCGTTCCTCTCGAAGAAGACGGGCCGCCCCATGACGATCTGGCCGGGCGCCTGCATCGTGCACGAGCAGTTCTCCGAGCGCGAGATCGTGAGGCTGAAGGCGCAGCATCCGGGCGCCCTCGTGGCGGCCCACCCGGAGTGCCCGGAAGGGATCCTGCGCCACGCCGATCACGTCGGGTCGACTCGCTCGATCCTGAGCTATGCGACGACCGCCCCGGGCAGGACCTTCCTCATCGCGACGGAGGAAGGGATCATCCACCAGATGCGAAAGCTCGCGCCGGACCGGGAGTACATCCCCGTGCCGCCCGACAACGGCTGCCGCTGCAACGAGTGCCCCTTCATGAAACTGAACACCCTGGAGAAGCTCTACCTGTGCCTGCGGGACGAGAGGCCGGAAATCCTTCTGCCGGAAGAGCTGCGCGCGGCGGCCGAGAAGCCGCTGCTGCGGATGCTGGAGCTTTCGTAGGAGAACAAGTCGCCCGACCTCCCTCACGGGCGGGCGGCCACAAGGGCCGCCCCTACACGGCTCACGCCGTCGGGGCCCCACCGGAGGTGTAGGGCTGGGCTCGTCCCCGCCCGCCCGGTGCGATTCCCTCAATCCCCGGCACAGTTCCTGCTCTGTCTTAACCTTTTGGAGGCAACGATGGCGCAATACACCCTGCCGGATCTTCGCTACGACTACGGCTCGCTCGAGCCCCACATCTCGGGAAAGATCATGGAGCTCCACCACGACAAGCACCATGCCGGGTACGTCAAGGGCGCCAATACGGCAATCGAGAAGCTCGACGAGGCTCGCGACAAAGAGGACTTCACACGGCTGGCCTCCCTGGAGAAAGCGCTCGCCTTCAACCTTTCGGGCCACGTTCTCCACTCCCTCTTCTGGCAGAACCTGACCCCCAAGGGGGGCGGCCGTCCGGAGGGCGAGCTCGGCGCCGCGATCACCGAGCACTTCCGGAGCTTCGAGAAGTTCCAGAAGCAGATGAAAGAAGTCGCCGGGACGATCATGGGCTCGGGTTGGGCCGCCCTCGTGTGGGAGCCGCTCGGGAAGCGGCTGCTCACGACGCAGATCTACGATCACCAGTCGAACCTCGCGCAAGCGGGAGTTCCCATCCTCGTGCTCGATGCCTGGGAGCACGCGTTCTACCTGCAGTATCAGAACCGCAAGACCGAGTTCTTCGACGCGATCTGGAACGTGTGGAACTGGAAGGACGCCGCGGAGAGATTCGCCGCGGCGCGACGCGTCGATCTCGAGCTGGCCGGGGTGGTGGCGAAGTAAGACTGTAGAGCGCCCCGCCGAGGCGCAACCGGTATCCTCCGCCAGCATGACGGACCTTTGCGGGGGCGCGCTCGACGAGAAGCTTCGGGAGCTCCTCGCCGAGGACGTCGGGGGTCGCGACGTCACGACCGAGGCGACGGTCCCCACGGGAGCGGTCGCGGTGGGACGCCTCGTCGCGAAATCGGAATGCGTCGTCTCCGGCCTCGCCGCCGCGCACCGCGTGTTCGAGCTGCTCGACCCGGCGGTCTCGTGGGGCCCCGAGACCCGGTCCGGCCAACGCGTCGGAACCGGGGCGACCCTCGCCGTCCTTTCCGGAGACGCGCGCGCCCTCCTGACGGGAGAGCGTGTCGCGTTGAACCTCCTCCAGCGCATGTGCGGGATCGCGACCGAAACGCGCCGGTTCGCAGACGCCGTCGCCGGCACCGGATGCCGCATCTACGACACGCGCAAGACGGCGCCGGGGCTGCGCGCGTTCGACCGGGAAGCGGTCCGCGACGGCGGGGGCGTGAATCACCGCGATACGCTCGCGGCGATGGTGCTGATCAAGGACAACCATCGCCGGCTCGCAGGCGGAGTGGGAGCCGCGATCTCGAAAGCGCGCGCATACGCGCCTGCCGGAATGCCGATCGAGGCGGAGGTCGAGAGCGAGGCGGAGCTCCGGGAAGCGCTCGCGGCCGGCGCCGACCAGATCCTGATCGACAACCAGACGCCGGAGACCGTCGCCCGGTGGACGGCGATCGCGCGCTCACGCAACCCGCCGCCCTGGCTGGAGGCTTCCGGCAACATGAGCCTCGAAACCGTCCGCGCGTACGCGCTCGCGGGCCCTGACTGCGTCTCGGTGGGCGCGATCACGCACTCGGTCCGGGCCGCCGACATTTCCCTCGAGCTCGAGATCGATCGTCCCCATGGCTGATACCCCGACCGACGTCCTCGTCCTCGGCACCGGGATCGCCGGCACGGCCGCGGCCCTCGCGGCGGCGCGCGAGGGAGTCAGCGTCACGATCGTGACGCGCGCCGCCGAGGCGACGCAGTCGAACACGTTCTGGGCCCAGGGAGGCATCGTCGGGCGGCCCCCCGGCGACACGCCAGAGAAGCTTGCCGCCGACATCGAGCGGGCCGGAGACGGGCTTTGCTCGCCCGAAGCCGCGCTGCTTCTCGCGCGGGAAGGCCCCGATCTCGTCGACAAGCTGCTGATCGAGGAGCTGGAGGTTCCCTTCGACCGGGATGGCTCGTCTTTTCACTGGACGCTCGAAGGCGCGCACTCGGTGGCGCGCGTTCTGCACGTCAAAGACGAGACCGGCGCCCCGATCGAGCGGGCGCTCCTCGGCGCGTGCCGGCGCCAGCGGGGAATCGAATGGAGCCTCGAGACGACCGCGGTCGATCTCCTGACGCTCTCCCACGATTCGACGAAAGCGCCGGACCGCTACCGCCCCCCGCGGGCGATCGGCGCGTACCTGCTGGACCGGAGAACGGGCGCGGTCCGGCCTTGCCGCGCGGCCGAGACGATCCTCGCCACCGGCGGGTTGGGCCAGGTCTATCTCCACACGACGAACCCGCAGGGCGCCCGCGGCGACGGCATCGCCATGTCCCGCCGGGCGGGAGCGCGGCTCCTGAACCTCGAGTACATCCAGTTCCATCCAACCGCCCTCCTCCACGCGCGCGGCCGTCTTCTTCTGACCGAGGCTCTCCGCGGCGAGGGAGCGCGGATCACGGATGCGTCCGGCAACGAGTTCCTGAGCAGCGTGCACCCGGATGCGGAGCTCGCTCCGCGCGACGTCGTCGCCCGCGCGATCCACCAGCGGATGCTCGAGCGGGACGAGACGCATGCCCTCCTCGACATCTCGCACAAACCGGCCGCCTGGATCCGCGAGCGGTTCCCCGGGCTCACCCGCCGCTGCCTGGAGCTCGGCTTCGACCTGACGAGGGGGCCCGTCCCGGTCGTTCCGGCGGCGCACTATTCCTGCGGAGGGGTTGCCGCGGACGAAAACGGCCGGACGACCCTGGGGCATTTGCGCGCGGCGGGCGAAGTCTCGTGCACCGGCGTCCACGGGGCCAACCGGCTCGCCTCGACCTCTCTCCTCGAGGGGCTGCTGTGGGGCTGGCGCGCCGGGAAAGCTGCCGCCCGCGAGGTCCTCCGCGGCCGCGGCGAAGGGCTGCCGGACGTCCGCCCCTGGCTCCCCGAAAACGAGCCCGTCGACCCGGCCCTGATCGCGCAGGACTGGATGGTGATCCGCCACACGATGTGGAACTACGTCGGCCTCCTCCGCTCCGAGAAACGGCTGGGCCGCGCCGGGAGGATCCTTTCCGAGCTCCAGGTCGAGATCGAGGACTTCTACCGGAAGGGCACGATGTCCGACGCCCTCCTCGGGCTGCGCAACGGCGTCCAGACCGCGCTCGCGATCCATCGGGCGGCCTCCGAGAACCGGGTCTCGAAGGGGTCTCATTACCGGGTGGAAGACTGAGGGGCAAGGTGAGAGGAGAGAGGTCAGGGGTCAAAGACCTTATCTCTCTCCTCTCTCCTCTCTCCTCTCTCCTCCCTCCTCTCACCTTCCGATGAACCGATATGATCGCGCGATGAGCGTCCTCTACCTGCAGTTCGAAGCTTCGGATCGGGCCGGCCGCGCCGCCAAGCTCGGAAAGAGCGGCGCCCACATCGTCATCTCCGAGCCGCGCTGGCCTCAGTTCTTCGAGCTCGCGAAGAAAGAGAAGCCGTACGCGATCGCGATCGACATGTCCACGGCGCCGTCCCACTGCCTCGAAACGGCGGACTACATCTCGAAGGCCAAGGAGACCCGCGACACGCCCCTCTTCCTCCTGCGCGTTCCCGAGGACCGGCTCGAGGCCGTGAAGAAGCGGCTCCCGAACGCGCCGATCGTCACGGAGCAGGAACTGGCGCACACCTTGGTCGAGGAGGAGCGCAAGGCGCAGGAGCGGGCGCGGGAGAAGAAGGAAGCGGCCGCCGCCGCGCGCAAGACCGCGCGCGCGAAGAAGCTCGGCCTCGACGCGCCGCCCGCGTCCGGCAAGACGGCGAAGCCGCCGGCGAAGGCGGCGGCGGCCGCTCCCGAAAAGAAGAAGGCCTCTTCCCCCGCGCCGAAGAAGAAGACGCCGGCCGCGCCCGCGAAGAAGAAGAGCGCCGCCCGCCCCCCGAAGAAGAAGTAAGCCGCGGGACCCGGACGCCCGACGGCGATGTCGGCTCCTTCGTCCGTCCCGGCTCCTTCGTCCGCTGCGGCGCCCGCGCCCGGCGCCCGGCGGGCGCTGCTGCTCATCGCCGTCTGGGGGCTCGTCGTCATGGGGTGGGCGACGCTGGCGCGCGACGTCCTTCCCGTCGCGCACCGCGAGGCCTGGCCCCCGGAAATCGCCGCGCACGCGCCGCCCCTCGCCCGCTACGACGCCGGCTGGTATCGCAGGATCGCGCTCGAGGGGTACGGCCGGAGCGTGCCGTCCGTCGGGACGCCTTCGGAGCACGTCTTTTTCCCGCTCTACCCCGCTCTCGTCGCCGGCGTCTCGCGCTTCTTGAACGCCGATCCGTTCGCCGCGGGCATGGCCGTCTCGCTCGCGGCGCTGGCGATCGCGTCGATTCTCTTCGTCGCAGAGGGAACGCGGCGGCGCGACGAGATCTCCGCGATCCACGCGCTCGCCTTCCTCCTCCTTTTCCCGACGGCGTTCTTCCTCGCGTCCGCTTACGCCGAGTCCCTTTTCCTCCTGCTCGCCCTTCTCGCGTTTGACGCGGTCCGCCGGCGCGCCTGGGCGGCGGCCGCGTGCTTCGGGTTCCTGGCTGGATTGACGCGGCTTCCGGCGCTCGCCCTCGCGGCCCCGCTCGCCCTCGCGGCCGCAGAAGCCGGCGCAGAGCGCCCCGCCGCTCCCCGTTCGCCCCGGCTCCTGCGCGGCGCCATGGTCGGAGCGGCTCCGGTCGCCGGGGTCTTCTTCTGGATCGCCGGCATCGGCTGGTACACCCGCGAGCCGGGTCTCTACTTCCGCCTCCAGGAGTCGTGGCAGCGCGCCTCCTCGCCCCTCTCCGGCCTCGCCCGCTGGGCGGCCGCGTTGCCGGAACGCGTCTCGCAGGGCGAGCTCTCGACCCACCCCGCGTTTCTCGTAGACTACCTCTGCGCCCTTCTCTTCCTTCTGCTCGGCATCTACCAGGCGCGCCGCCGCCGGTGGGCCGATGCCTCGTGGACAGCGGGTGCTCTCCTTCTCCCTGCCTCGACGGGAATCTCCGCGAGCCTCCCTCGCTACCTCGTGGTGGTCTACCCCGCCTTCTACGCGCTGGCCGAAATCTTCCGGGGCCGCCCCGTCCGTCGTTGGGTGTGGTGGGCCGTTTCCGGCGTCGCACTGCTTGCGGCAATAGCAGCATTCGTCAACTGGAGGTGGGTGGCGTGATGAGGACATAGGAGATAGGTGATAGGTGATAGGTGATGGCCACGGCGCGTCCTTGGCTATCACCTACGACCTACCACCTACGTCCTCCCGGCAAGCTAGAATCGCGCTCCCGCCAAAAAGCACGATAAGGAGATCTCGATGGACCAGAACGGCTTCTCGAAAAAAGAGCTCCGCGACTACGCCGTCGCACAGCGTGGGCGCTTCGAAAGCGTCCTGCAGGAGCTCGTGGACATCCCGACCGTTTCGGTCGAGCCCGATCGCAAAGCGCAAGTGCATCGCGGCGCCGAATTCGCCGTCTCGCTTCTCAAGGAGATGGGCGCGTCGGCGAAACTCTACGAGACCAAGGGACACCCGATCGTGTACGGACGGTTCGACCGCGGCGCCGATCTCCCCACCGTGACGGTCTACAACCACCTCGACGTCCAGCCCGCGGACGGGCCCGACTGGAAGACCCCCCCCTTCAAGTTCATGAAGCAGGGTGACCGGTATCTCGGGCGCGGAACCACCGACGACAAGGGACCGGCGATCACGGCGCTGTTCGGCGCAAAGTACGCCGTCGACCACGGCGTCCCCGCGAACATCCACTTCCTCTGGGAGCTCGAGGAAGAGATCGGCAGCCCGAACTTCGAGACGACGATCAAGCAGAACGTGAAGGAGTTCGCGACGGATTCCGTCGTCGTCTCCGACACGGTCTGGGTCTCGCGCGCCCAGCCGGCTCAGCCCGCGGGTCTGCGGGGACTCCAAGGGTTCCGCTTCGAGCTTCAGACGGGCCAGACCGACCAGCACTCGGGCACGACCGGAGGCGCGGCGCGCAATCCCGTCACGGAGCTCTGCCAGTTGATCGCGGACTGCGTCGACGGAATGACCGGCAAGGTCAAGATCCCCGGCTTCTATACGGACGTGGTTCCCCCGACCCGGCGCGAGCTGACGGACCTGGCGAACTCGGGCTTCACCGTCGCCGGTTTCAAGAAGGACCACCTCTACAAGAAGCTGCGCGTCGAGGACGCTCTGGAGGTCATGAAACGGATCTGGATGATGCCGACTTTCGAGGTGCACGGCATCGCGGGCGGATACCAGGGCCCCGGCGTCAAGACGATCATTCCGCCCAAGGCGACGGCGATCGTGTCCTGCCGCCTCGTTCCGAACATGAACCCCAAGAAGATCGTCGAGATCATCACCGCCTTCGTCAAGTCGAAGAACCCCGACGTCAAGGTTCACGCGGAGCACGAGCTGCCGGCGTACCAGGGGAAGACCACCGGACCGTATGCCGACGCCATTCGCGAGTCGATCAAGCTCGCGTTCGGAAAAGAGCCGGTCTTCGTGCGCGAGGGCGGGTCGATCGGCGCGGTGCTCTCGATGGAGAAGGTCCTGAAGAGTCCCGTGTTCTTCCTCGGGCTCTCACTCCCGGAGCACGGCTACCACGCACCCAACGAGAACTACGACTGGCAGCAGGCGCAGGGAGGAATGGCGGCGTTTGCCACCTACTTCCAGAAGGTGGCCGCCATGGGGAAGGGGCAGCACTGAGACGGAGCTGCCCGATCCGCTAGCGCAGCGCTTCCTCGAGCGCCGTGGAGGCGTCCGTCTTCCCGTCCCGGTACTTGACGATGACGGGCGTCTGAAGCGAGAGCCCCCACTCGCGCCCGCGGCCCTCGGACACCGCTCTGGCTCCCGGCACGACGACGGCGCCGGCGGGGATCTCGAGCGGGTGGCCCGGCCGCCGCCGGTACTCCTCCTCCCGCACGAGGTCGTACACCGGGGTCCCTCCGGTCAGGATCACGCCGGACGCCAGCACGGCTCGCTCGCGGACCACCGCGCCTTCGTAGATTCCGCAGTTGCCGCCTATCAGCACGTCGTCCTCGACGACCACCGGCAGCTGGCCGACGGGCTCGAGCACCCCTCCGATCTGAGCGGCCGCGGACACGTGGACGCGCGCGCCGACCTGCGCGCAGGATCCGACGAGCGCGTGCGAATCGATCAGCGTTCCCTCGCCGATCCACGCTCCGATGTTGACCCACGCCGGCGGAACGATCGTGACGCCTCGCCCGAGATAGCAGCCGTCGCGGACGGCGGACCCTCCCGGGACGATGCGCACGCCCGAGTGCTCGTCCAGATGCTTCAACGTCATCGTGTCGCGGTCGAAGAACGGAAACCCCGATTCCGCCACGACGCGCGTCACGACGCCGGCGCGGAATCCGAGCAGAATCCCCCGTTTGACCCATGGGTGGACCACCCAGTCGCCGTCTATCCGGGAGGCGGCGCGGATCGAGCCGTCGTTCAGGCCGTTCTTGAGCTCTTCGAAGAGGGCGCGGAGCTCCTCTCGGGGAACGTCCGGCGACGCCGCCGCGGACTCGATCCGTTCCGCGAGCGGGCTCACCTCGACTTCGCGGCCGCGCGCCTTGGACCGGCGAGCTTCAAGGAGGCGACGAGTGCCTCGATGCGCCTCCGCGTGTCGTCGCGCACGGGCGCGAGCGGCAGGCGGACGGTCTCGCCCGCCCTCTTCATGATGGAGAGCGCGCACTTCACCGGCCCCGGGCTCGACTCCCAGAAGTTCATCTCCATCAGCGGGAGCCACTTCGCCTGGAGCTTGCGGGCGTCGTCGATGCGGCCCTCGAGCGCTGCTTTGACCAGCGCGCTGATCTCCTTCGGCGCCTCGTTCGACGCGACGGAGATCAACCCCTTCGCTCCGAGCGCGATCAGGGCGAGGGCCGTGGAGTCATCGCCCGAGAAGACGGCGAAGTCGGCCGGGAGAAGGGTCATGAGGCGCGCGATCTTGCCGAAGTTTCCCGACGCTTCCTTGAGGCCGGCGACCTTCGGGATCTCCGCCAGCCGCAGGATCGTCTCGACGTCGAGGTCCGCTCCCGTGCGCCCGGGCACGTTGTAGACGAGGATCGGAAGCGCCGTCGCGTCCGCGATCGCGGAATAGTGCCGGAAGAGCCCTTCCGCCGTCGGTTTGTTGTACATGGGAGAGACCGAAAGGATGCCGTCCGCGCCCGCGGTTTCGGCGTCCCTCGCCCAGAACACGGCCTTAGCGGTGTGGTTCCCGCCGGCGCCCGCGATCACGGGAATCCGGCCCCCCGCCGCCGTGACCACGGCGGCCGTCACGGCCTTGCGTTCGTCGCCCGAGAGCGTGGCGGACTCGCCCGTCGTTCCGCACGGCACGATGAAGTCGATCCCCGACGTAATCTGCCAGTCGACGAGCCGCTCCAGGGCTCCGAAATCGATCCGGCCTCGTTCGTCGAACGGCGTCACGAGCGCCGTGCCGCATCCCTTCCAGTCGACCGGTTTCACCGAACCCTTCAAGACGCCTCCTTTTCGGTCTCCGCCAGCAGCTCCGCGAGCTCATAGACCCCCGAGCGTCCGGCGATTCTCTCCGCGGCCCAGACCGCGCCGCGGGCGAAACCCGCGCGGCCGCGCGCTCTGTGAATCATTTCGACCTCGTCCTCCGGCGATTCGAACACGAGCCGATGCGTTCCCGGAATCGTTCCCGCGCGGACGCTCGAAACGGGAAGCCGCCGCCCCGTCTCCCGTTCGACGATGGCCGCGAGCGTTCGGGCGGTCCCCGAAGGGGCGTCGCGCTTCTCCTCGTGGTGCTCCTCGACGAGATAAGCCGCGTATCCCGACCGTCCGTAGAGCCGGGCGGCGCGCTCGGCGATCAAAAAGAAGTTCCGGACGCCGATCGAGAAATTCGAGGCGTGGACCAGCGCGCCGGAGCCCGCGAGAAAGGCGGCGCGGATGCGGGGCAGCTCCGACGACCAGCCCGTCGTGCCGCAAATCGTGCGCGCACCTGCGCCGGCGAGCCGCAACAGATTCTCGACCGCGGCCGATGGAGTCGAGAACTCGAAGACGACGTCGGCTTGCGCGAGCCGCTCGGGCGTCAGACCCGCGGCGTGCTCGTTCTCGCGGGATCCCAGCGACCAGACGACGTGATGTCCCCGCGACTCCGCCGCGCGTTCGATCTCCCGGCCCATCTTTCCCGTTCCCACGACCGCGACCCTCACGCGCGGCGATCCGTCGCCGTAGCGGTGGAGGCTGAGGCCGTCGCGGAATCCGTGCGTGCCCCCTTTCCGTCCTCGAAAAAGGCGCGGTGGAGGCGGCAGACGACGTTCTCGACGTCGGCGTCCTCGACCACGAAGGAGACGTTACGGCGCGACGCTCCCTGCGAAATCATCAGCACGTTCACGTCGTCGAGCACGCCGAAGATCCGGCCGGCGATGCCGGGCGTGTATTTCAGGTTCTGGCCGACGAGGCACACGATGGCGCGGTCGGTCGCGATCTCGACCTTCGCCATCTTCTCGAGATCGCGCCGGACCTCCTTGATCCGGGTGAGGTCGTCGACCGTAACGGAAACGGATATCTCCGACGTGGTGACCATGTCGACCGGCGTGTCGTACTTCGCGAACACCTCGAAAAGGGTGCGCAGGAAACCCGACGCCATCAGCATGCGGGTCGTGGCGACGTCCACCGTGGCGATTCCGCGTTTACAGGCGATCGAGCGCACCTCGTCGTCTCCCGCGGGCGCCGCCGGCAGGATGTCCGTGCCGCTCCGGTCGGGACGCCGGGAGTTGCGAATGCGAATGGGGATCCCCCGCTCGATCGCCGGCGCAAGCGTCAGAGGGTGGAGGACGCGCGCGCCGAAATAGGCCAGCTCCGACGCCTCCTCCGCGGAGATCCGATCGAGAACGCGCGCCTCCGGCACGATCCGCGGGTCCGCGGTCATCATTCCGTCGACGTCCGTCCAGATTTCCACCCGCTCCACATCGAGGCAGGCGCCGAAGATCGCGGCGCTGTAATCGGAGCCGCCTCGGCCGAGCACCGTCGTCTGGCCGCCCGGAGACCTGCCTACGAATCCTCCCACGACGGGCACTTTCCCCGCCGAAGCGGGCCCTCCCAGCCGTTCTCCCGCCCACACCCGGGTCGTCTCGAAGTCCGGAGCCGCCCTCCCGAAGTGGTCGTCCGTCGCGAGGGCGTCCCGCGCGTCGACGCGGACGGCCGGGATACCGGCGCGCATCAGGACCCTCGCGACGACCACGGAAGAGATCAGCTCCCCCTGCGCGAGAAAATGGTCGCGGGCATCGGCGGGAACCGACTTCAAGACTGCGATCGCCTGCGCCATGGACTCGAGCTCCTCGAAGAAGGGCTCGATCTCCGCGGAGGCCGCGCCCGAATCGCCCGGGTTCGCGTCCGAGACGATCGTCGACGTGTCCTGCTTCAGGCGGACGAGGATCTGCCGCGCGGCGGGCCAGTTCCCCGCGACCGCGAAATCCAGCGCCTCGACGAGGCGGTTCGTCGTCCTGCCCATCGCCGAGACGACCACGATCGGTTGGCCGGCGCGCGCGTGGGCGACGACCTCCGTGAGCCGCGCGAGCGCGGCGGCGTCTTCGACGGACGTTCCGCCGAACTTCTGGATTATCAGTCGAGAAACCCCTTCGCGACGAAGTACTCCGCGTTGAGCACCGAGGCCCCGGCGGCGCCGCGCACCGTATTGTGTCCGAGCGCCGTGAACTTCCAGTCGAGGATCGAGCACGGCTTCAGGGTCCCGATGACGGTCGCCATCCCTCCACCCGTATCGACGTCGCGCCGCGGCTGGGGGCGCTGCGCCTCGGCGAGGTAGACGACCGGGTTCGCGGGCGCAGAGGGAAGATCCCGCACGTCCTCCCCGCCGCGGAACTGCTCCCATGCCGCGATGACCTCTTTCCCGGAAGCCTTGCGGCCGAGTTCGACGGAGACGGCTTCCGTGTGGCCATCCTCGACCGGCACGCGGTACGTCATCGCGGAGACGAGGAAGTCCGCGGGCCGCACTCCTCCGCCCCTGAGCTCCCCCAGGATCTTGCGCGTCTCGCGCTCGATCTTCGCGGCCTCCTCCGGAATGTCGGGGAGAACGTTGCCGAGGATGTCGAGGGAGGGAACGCCCGGAAAGCCGGCACCCGACACCGCCTGCATGGTCGTTACGAAAAGGCGCTTCACTTGGAAGCGGGCGTGGAGCGGAGCGACGGCGAGCGAGAGGACGATCGTCGAGCAGTTGGCGTTGGTCACGATGGCTCCGCTCCACCGGCGCTCCCGGCGCTGCCGTTCGAGCAGGGCAATCGAAGCCGGGTTGATCTCCGGAATCATCAGCGGGACGTCTTCTTCCATGCGAAATGCGGAGGCATTCGAGAACACGACCTGGCCGCGCCGGGCGCACGCGGGCTCGATTTCCCTCGCGGTGACCGCGTCGAGAGCCGAAAACACGATCCGGCACGGCAGCTCGGCCGTGGACGGGGACAAGGTCATGGAAGCGATGTGCTCGGGGATCGCGGAGGGGAGCCGCCAGCGGGCCGCTTCCGCGTACGGACGGCCGGTCGAGCGCTCGGAGGCGGCAACGCACGTCAGGTCGAACCAGGGATGGCGGGCGAGCCGTTCGACGAAGCGCTGGCCCACGGTGCCGGTCGCTCCGAGGAGCCCGACAGGAACCTTCGACTTCATCTCGAGTGCAGCATAGCGAGGTCCGGAGAGAAATGATTCTATGATTGAGAACCACCCGTGAGCTCGAGCGCCGACTCGTCCGGTCCACTCTGTCCGCAATGCCGCCGCCGTGTCGCCGCGTGGCGCCTCGACCACTGCGTCTATTGCGGGGCGGTCTTCCCGTCCGATTTCCGGGAAGGGTTCCCGGAGCCCGAGGCCCTCAAATGGGTCGAGCGCCCCGGACTGCCCACGGACGCCGCGCGACAGCTGGAGATGATGAAGGTGATTCCGCTCGAGAAGAAGGGCCGGTCTCCGGCAATGCTCCTCGGGCTCCTGTCGGTGCCCGTGTTCGCGGTTCTCTTCTACCTGCTGTACCGGATCGTCGCCCGATACTCGGCACCGTCGGCGATGCTCATCCTCGTCGCCGGCGCGGGATTCATCGCGTACCTGTTCTGGAGCCTGCGGAAGAAATGAAGCAGGGCAGCGAACGCAACCGCGTCACGCTGCCCTGCGAGGCCGTTCCGGCGCGAGCGGTCAGATGACCCGACGGCCCTGAATCAGGCGGATGATGAGGACGACGACGGCGATGACCAGCAGGATGTGGACGAAACCGCCCATCGTGTAACCGGACACGAGGCCCAACAGCCACAGAATCAACAGGATGACAAAGATGGTCCAGAGCATGGTGAATTTCCTCCTCGTTTCTGAAGTGGGCCACGCGCCGCACTCGCGAGTCTGAGAGCGAAGGTCATGCCAAGCGCTCGGCCCCTTTAGAATCCAGCCCTTGGACGTCGCCCTCAAAAACCCGGCGGAGCTCTCCGCCCGGCTCGACCTCGCCTCCGGAGACCGGCTCCTCCTGGTCGATCCGCCCGAGGCGCTCGAGACGCTCGCCCGAAGCGTCCGCGAAGGCCGGGGCGAGACGGACGTGGCGGAGGGCCGAAAGATCCGGGCGGTCAAGCAGAGCTACGACACGATCCTGCTCTGGCGGGAAGACCGCGTGGGATCCCAGGCAGTCTTCGAGACCCTCGTAAAGCGCCTCGAGCGCGCCGGTGTTCTGTGGACGGTCGTGGCGCTGAAGAAAGTGCAGGGCGTCGCGACCCCGGCCGCGCACCGCCTGGAACTCTCCGACCTCGTCAAGGCATACTCCCCGACCGGCCTGAAGTACGACCGGGAAGTGCGGGTTACACCGTGGCACGTCGCGTATCGCTTCGTGCGCTCGTAGCAAGCAGGATCTAAAGCGCGGCTGCGCCGCGCGTCAGATTCTTTACCCCACGTAGGGAAAGAATCTCCCCTCGACGAGGAAGAAGTGCCCGCTCGCCGCCGTCAGCTGGCACCGCATCACTTCGATGGTCGTCGAGAACGACACCCCGGGCGCGGTCAGGGTCACCGGATACATCACTCCGACTTTGAGCGACGTTTCGAACTCGAACTTCACCCCCGTCGGCGTCACATCGAGGACCTTGCTCGCTCTCTGCCATCGGATCTTGATCTCGTATTGATCCGGCCCCAGCTTCTGCGGTCCGCGCACCGAGCCGGAGGTCCGGGGCGCCTTCGGAGTCGGGCGGGGAGGGTCGCTTTTTCTTTCCGTCATGACGATTGGGGACGGTTGCGAGAGGCGTGGCCGTCGAGGTGCCGTTCTCTAGCTTCGCCTGGCGAGCGAGGATGCGAGCTGGATTGCCGCGGCCATGCCCTGCTTCTCGCGCACGGAGCGCACACGGGCCTTTTCCGCGGGCTTCAGTCCCCGCACGAACCCCATGTACTTTCCCTGCAGACGCCGGAGCGCGCGGACCTTCGGAGACATCTTGCGCCGGCGAACCGGTCGGGCGGCAGCGGCCGCGCCGGCGCGCGGGCCCGGCCGGCCGGATGAGGCTCGGGCGCCGCCGGTCATGCCTTCGAGCGAAGCGAGCCGTTCGCGCAGAGATCGGATCTCGGTGTCCCGGTTGCGAAGCGCCTTGTCCACCTGCGTCTGTCTCAACTTGCGCTGCGCAAGAAGCGTGGTCAGTACATAGTGCGCCTGGTCTGGTGTCAGTTTCGTCATTGTGTCCTCTCGACTGTCCCGTGTATTGCGGGACTCGCGAGTCTACAACAGCGATTTCCGCGCCCGACGCCGATTTCCCCCTGTTTCAGCGCCGTCGCGCGGCGCCGCCCGCGCGCTGGGGTTTCGCCGCGGGCTTCTTCTTCAGAGGGCCGGCTGAAATCCGGTCGGTCTTGGGAATCAGAGCCTCAACGACGTCCGGACGGATCAACTTGCCTTCCGTCATCACGTACGCCCGGTGCACGACGTTGCGCAACTCGCGGACGTTCCCCGGCCACGTATAAGACTGGAGGAAGTCGATCGCCGCCTGCTCCCAGCCGGTCACGCCCGCGTGCTCCTGTTCCTCGATCAACTTGCGGAAGTGCTCGGCGAGAAGTGGGATGTCGTCGGGCCGTTCCGCAAGACTGGGAAGAGCGAGAGGAAAGACGTTCAATCGATAGTAGAGATCCTCGCGCAGCTTGCCTTCCTTGATCGCCTCGCGTGGATCGCGGTTCGTGGCGGAGATCAGCCGCACATCTACCTTCAGCTCCTGGGAGCCGCCGACGCGGCGCAGCGTCTTGTCTTCGAGCACGCGCAAGAGCTTCACCTGCAGCTCGGCGCCCATCTCGGTGATCTCGTCGAGGAAGAGCGTTCCGCCCATGGCCTCCTCGAAGTAACCGACCCGCCGCTTCTCCGCGCCGGTGAAGGATCCCCGCTCGTGTCCGAAAAGCTCGCTCTCGATCAGCGTCGGCGATATCGCGCCGCAGTTGAACGCCACGAAGGGCTTGCCGGCGCGGCGGGAGAGACGGTGGATCGTGCGCGCGGCGACTTCCTTGCCGCTGCCCGAAGCGCCCGTCACGAGGACGGGCGCGTTCGAGCGCGCGACCCGCCGGATCACTTCGAAAATTCGTGACATGGCCTCGGATCGGCCCACGAGGTCGCCGAGGCGTCCCGTCTCCTGGAGCTCGGCGCGGAGGGTCTCGACTTCCGTCTCGAGCCGTCTCCGGTCGGACAGTCGGTTGAACACGACTTCGAGCTGCGCGGGCCGGAGCGGCTTCAGAAGGTAGTCGAAAGCGCCCGCCCTGAGCGCTTCGATTGCGTTGTCGATCGATCCCTGGCCGGTGATGACAATTCCCTCACGATCCGGATCTCCCTCCCGCGCCAAGCGGAGGATTTCGATCCCGTCGCCGTCGGGAAGGTGGATGTCGACGATGAGAATCCGGGGATCGACCTCGGTCAACGCCTTGCCGGCTTCCTTCGCCGTCCCGACGGAGTACGGATCGCCGCCGAGATCCTTGATCGATTCCTCCAGGCCCTTGCGGGTCGCGAGGTCATCTTCGACGATGAGAACTTTCAACGGGATCCCTCCGGAATTTCGAGTGTCGCGCGCACGCTGCCTCCCTGTTGCTCGAGCCGAATCGCGCCGCCGAGGTCGGAGGCCCCCACACGCGCCAGCGGAAGGCCCATCCCCCAGTTTCTGCCCTGTCGAGCCGCCTTGGGCGAGAACAGGGCGTCGGCATTGTCCGTCGGGAGCTGGCCCGGATTCTCGACCTCCACGAGGACCCTCGAGTCCTCTCGAGCCAGACGGACGCGGACCGCTCCGGCTCCCGCGGCCTCGACCGCGTTCACGATCAGCGCCGAGACGACCGATTTGAGAGTAGAGGCGTTCCCGCGGACGCTCGCGCCCGTCTCACCCTCGAGCCGGACCCCCGGGTAGTCGGCGGCCACGGCACGGACCGCGGGGTCGAGCTCCAGCGTCTCGAAATGATCGGGGGCTTCCAGGAGGAATTCCCTGCCCCGATCGAACAGGTCGAAAGCCTTCCCGAGCTCCGTCCGGGCGACCGCGAGGGCGTCGGAGGGGTCGGCCCCGCGCCGGGCCCTTCGGTCGGCGCCCTCCAGGTGTAGGGAAACGGCGGACAGAGGCGTCGCCAGGTCGTGGAAGAACCTCTTGAGAAACTCCCGGCGGGCGGGATCGAGACCCTCATTTTGCGCCAATGGCAGGCATCCTCTTTGCTACAGACGACAAGTTTCACATCGTATGACAGCCGTTGCCGTACCGGTATCCGCCGGATGAACAAAGAGCAGTCGCGGAGTCGGGTAATCCGTTCTCCGCTGCGGACCCGCCTGCGAATTTACGCCGCGGTCGGCCTCGCAATCGTGAGCGCCTGGCTCTATTACACCATCAACGCGGTGTTCGGTCTCTACAACACCACCCTGGCGATCCAGCGCAACACGGAGCTGCGGCAGCAGGTGCAGGACGCCCAGAACGGGCTCTCGAACGCGGAGGACGCGCTCGCGCGGTACACGACCGGCGGACAGGGATACGACCTCGCGCGGCACCACGCCGGACGCAGCGCCCTGCGCGGGGCACTCGGCGCAATCCAGCGGTCGGTGCGGACGGAGAGCACGCGGGGCCAGCTCGAGCGCGCGGAGGCCGAAGAGGCTCTCTACGCACAGACCGCCGATCAGGCGATCGCCCAATGGAAGCCCGATGACCCGGCGCCCGCGCGGGAACGGCTGGACGAGACCGTCCGGCCGGCCGTCGACAAACTTCGGGAGCACCTGACGGAGCTCGCGCTCGGTTTCGCCCGCAGCCAGGCATTCGCCGAAGAACGGCTCAAGGACAATCGCGACACCTCCTCCGCGGCGCTCGGGATCATGGCCGTGCTTCTCCTCGTCGGAATCCTCTGGCTCGTCGCCGACGTGGGCCGCCGGATCGTCACGCCGGCGGTGACAGCCGCCCGGGCGCTCGAGGAGATCACGGCTGGCCGGACTCCGCCGAGGCTTCCCGAGCAGCCCGCCGACGAGATCGGAGGCCTCGGGACAAGCGTCAATCGCGCAGCGGAGATCTTCGCGGAGAGGGGGCGCGCGCTCGAAGACCTCGACATCCAGGCTTCCGTCAACGCGATCCTGACGGTCGCCGCGACGGTCAATGACCTGTCGGGCTTCGGCTCCGCCACCATGGAGAGGATTCTCGAGATGACCGGCGCCTCTTCGGGAATCCTCTATCTCCCCGAGCCCTCGGGCGGCTTTCTGCCCGCCGTGAGCCTCGGCGGCGACGAGGGCGACGGCCAGGTCGGCCGGCGCGAGGCCGCTCGCGCGGCACAGGCCCGCAAACCGCTCTTCGTGTCCGTCGCAGCCGATACTCCCACCGTGAACGTCCTCGACGGAAGGATCCTCCCCCGCCAGACGGCGCACATTCCGCTCGTCTACTTCGACCACGTGGTCGGCGTCCTCGGACTTGGCGCGACGGGAGAGTTCACGCGCAAGGCGAGCAACGCGCTCACCGCGATTGCCCCGTCGCTCGCGGTCGCGCTCGCGAACGCGTCGGCAAACGAACGGGTCGCCGAGCAGTCCCGCCGTCTTGCCGAGCAGAACGAGCTCCTGGAAGAGCAGCGCAGCCGGATCGCGCGAACCGCCGAAGAGCTGCAGCGCGCCGGAGCTTTGAAGGACCGTTTCCTCGCGTCGGTGTCCCACGAGCTCCGCACCCCGATGACGGTGATCCTCGGCTTCACGGGAACGCTCCTCCGGGGCAACCAAGGCACACTGAACGCGCCGCAACGCGAGAGCCTCGAGCGCGTCCAGCGCAACGCCAAGCTTCTCCTCGGGCTGATCAACGACATCCTCGACATCTCGAAGATCGAGGCCGGCAAGGCCCACGTCTCGCCGACGAAGATTTCCGTTCCGGCGTTCCTGGCCCAGATCCAGGCCGACTTCCTCGACGCGGCGCAGAAGAAGGGTCTGGCGCTCGAGACGTGGGTAGACCCCGGGATCTCGGAGGTCACGACCGATGCGGCAAGGCTCACCCAGATTGCCGCGAACCTGATCGGCAACGCGCTGAAGTTCACGGAGCGCGGCCGGATCGAGGTTCGCGCGGAAGAGAAGAGCGGCGGACGGTGGGCGCTCGTGGTTTCGGACACCGGCATCGGGATCCCGGAGGAGGAGCAGAGGGCGATCTTCGAGGAGTTCCGTCAGGGCGAGGCGCCGGAGCATCGCGGGCGCGGAGGAACGGGTCTGGGCCTCGCCATCGTCAAGCAGCTCGCGCTCGTGCTGGGTGGAACGGTGTCGCTCCAGAGCGCGCGCGGCGAGGGATCCCGCTTCCTCGTGACGCTTCCCCGCGAGCTTTCCACCCCGGCTGCCGCGCCGGCGCCGCCTCCCCGGCCGGCGACCGCCGGCGAGCGGACGGTGCTCGTCGTCGACGACGACGAGAGCATCCGGCGGCTGATCGCGGTGGAGCTCGGCCCCCACGGAATCCGGGTCCTCGAGGCGAGCGACGGCCAGGAGGGCGTTCGCGTGGCGCAGGCGGAACGGCCGGATCTGATCCTGCTCGACGTCTTCATGCCGGGACTGAACGGCTGGCAGACGCTGAAGACCCTGAAAGATTCCGCGGAGACGCGCAACATCCCCGTGGTGGTCCTCTCGGTCGTCGAGAACCGGGCCTTCGGGTTCTCCCTCGGCGCCTTCGACTACCTCTTGAAGCCCCTCTCCAGGGATGGCCTCTTCGACGTCCTCTCGCGCGCCGGCGTGCTCGCGTCGCGCGGCCACGTCCTCATCGTGGATGACGAGCGCGACATCCGCTCGCTCCTCGAGCATGAGCTCGTCGCCGCGGGGTACCGCGCCCGGTCGGTCCCCGGGGGGGCAGAAGCCCTCGAGGAGATCGAACGGGAGCGCCCCTCCGCCGTGATCCTCGATCTGATGATGCCGCCGCCCGACGGCTTCGAGGTTCTCTATCGGGTTCGGGAGCGGCCGGAGTGGAATGGGATACCCGTAATCGTCCTGACGGCGAAGGATCTGTCCTCCTCCGACTATGCGAGACTCCACGGGTCCGCAGAGCGGATCCTCCAGAAGGGGACCGACCCGGGAGGCATCGTCCGCGAAGTCCTCGGAGTGCTCGAGTCGGCGCGGCCCGCCGTGGCGGGGACATGATCACCGGGACCCCGCCTCGCGGCGGCTCGCCGGGGCGGCGAATCGACGATGCCGAACGAAGGGGTGCCAGCGGAAAAATGGCCAGCATTCTCGTCGTCGAAGACTCCCCGGACATTCGCGAGCTGGTGCGCGTTCTCCTCGAGAGCGCGGGTCACGAAGTCATGACTGCCTCGGACGGGCAGGAAGGCGTCGCGCTCACGCGAGAGCGGCACCCGAACCTGGTCCTGATGGATCTCTCGCTGCCGGTCCTTTCGGGCTGGGAGGCGACGCGGGAGATCAAGGCGGATCCCGACACCGCCTCCATCCCGGTGATCGCCGTCACCGCCCACGCGATGCAGGGCGACCGGGAGAGGGCACTCGCGGCCGGATGCGACGGCTTCGTCGCCAAGCCGATCGACGAGGAGACATTCGCCTCCGTGGTCGCCTCGTTCCTGGGAGCTCCCCAGATCGGGCGGCCCGAGCTCCCGAAAGCCCGCCGCGCCGACGACGAGCACCATCCGGCCCGGATCTTCCTCGTCGAGGATCAGGACGAGGTCGCCGACCTCCTGACCACCGACCTCGCGACGGATGCCCATCAGATCGTGCGCGCGCGCTCGGCGGACGAGGCTCAGAGGCTGTTCGCCGGCGACGGGAGCTTCGACCTCGCGATCGTCGACGTCATGCTCTCGCCGGGCTCGGGCTACGACCTCACCTCCGAGCTGATCGCCGCCTCGCCCGAATACCTGCCCGTCCTTCTCGTCACCGCGGGATCCATTGACCGGGAGCGCGGCTATGCCGCCGGAGCCGACGATTTCATCGGAAAGCCGGTCGAGAGCGCGGAGCTGCGCGCCCGCGCCCGGTCACTCATTCGCATTGGCCGTGCAATCCGGCGGCAGGGTGAGACTCTTCGGGAGCGCGCCGAGGCCTACGAAAAGCTCGCCGAGCTCGACCGGCTCAAGTCGGATTTCCTGTCGACGGTCTCGCACGAGCTTCGCACTCCCTTGAATACGATCATCCTTCTTTCGCACCTGATCGAGCGCGAGGGAATCACACCGTCGGACCTGGAGCGCCGCCTCCACGACGTCCGCGTCATCCGCGACAGCGCCGAAACCCTGCTCCGCATGATCAACAACATTCTCGATCTCGCCAAGCTCGAGGCGGGGCAGCGAGACCTCCACCCGCAGCAGCTCGAGCTCGAGGCGTTCCTCCGGGAAACGACCGGCATCCTGGAGCCACAGGCGCATGCGAAGAGCATCTCGATGACGCTCGAGGTCTCTCCCGAGACCCCGCCCCTGGTCGTCCTCGATCGCGAAAAGCTTTCCCGCGTGTTGATCAACCTCCTTTCGAACGCCGTCAAGTACACGAAGGAGGGCGGCGTGGTGCTCCGCGCCGCGCCGTGGCAGGGAAGCATCGCGTTCGAAGTGGAAGACACGGGCGTCGGAATTCCCGAACACTTGATCGCCGCAGCATTCGAGCCGTTCCGCCAGATCCAGCCCCGCACGGGCGACGCGCCGCGCGGAACGGGCCTCGGCCTCTCGATCTCCAAGCAGCTCGTCGAGCTCATGGGCGGAGACCTCCTCTTCCACAGCCGGGAGGGCAACGGCACGCGGGTCTCCTTCACGCTGCCGCAGATTGCTTCCGCGGACGGCACGGCGCCCGCGCCGCAGGCCCGCTGGAAGAGCGGTCCGACCCCGACCGGAATCACAGACGGCGGCGAATGCCGGCGCGTCCTGATCGTCGAGGACGACGCGTCCTCCCGTTACGGGCTGAAGAGCCTCCTCGAGTCGGAGGGATACGAAGTCACGGAGGCGTCGGACCTCGCGGAGGCCGAGCGACAGATCGAGACCGGAAATCCCGAGGTCGTCGTCCTGGACATCACCCTGCCCGACGGCGACGGCGCGGCCTGGCTCGCGTCGCGGAATCGAAAGGAACGGGTTCCGTTTCCCGTGATCGCGCTGACGGGCGTAACCGCCGACGAGGACCGCAGACGGATCGAGCGGTCCGGCGTTTCCGCCGTCCTCCACAAGCCGGTGAACGTGCACCTGCTCTTCGACGCGCTGAGGGAGTGCGCCGAAAGGAAGGTCGGGAGCCCGTAGGAGACTCCGTCAGGCCAGGACGTCCCGCCGGACGAAAACCACGAAGGCGACGACCGCCGCTCCGACTCCCCACAGGGTCAGCATGACGACGGAGAACTCGACGGTCATCCCGGGTATCGGCGGCGGCGAGCCCGAGTAGTAGTCGGGCAGCGGCAGGTTCGTCGGAAAAAGGTACTTCTGGAACGCCCACGTCGGCGCGAGCCGCGGCAGGATGGTTCCGAGAATGAGCGCCGCGAACATGGTGCCCATGGACGCCGCGGTCGACCGCAGGAGAACCGACGTCAGAAACCCGATGACTCCCACGACGACGGCCGCGAACCATGCGAGCCCGAACACCGCGATCGCGTCCTGCCAGAGAGGAACCGACCGCACGGCGGAGGCGTCGAAGGTCTCCCCCATCTGCCGGAACCCGGTCAAGATCGGCGCGCCCCAGCCCTTGTACCCGTACGCGAGCCCTCCGAAGAGATACGCGACGCACCCGCCGACGAGCACCGTCAGCCCGATGGCGAGGATGAGCGCGGCGAGCTTCGAGGAAAGCACTCTCGTTCGGGACACCGGGCGCGTCAGCAGAAGCTTGATGGTCCCCTGGGAAAACTCCGAGGAGACGACGTCCGCGGCGAACACGATGGCGAGCAGGTGGAGGAGCAGGTAGCTCGCCGCGTTGGCGAATCCGCGCGTGAAGAGGGGGCCGGACACCGCCTCCGGATCGATGTCGCGGTCGAGGTGGTACTGGAGCCGCGAGATCTCGAATTGCATCCAGTTCTTCTGCGAGTCGGGCATTCGTCCCTGCCGGAGCCAGTTGCGCATTCGGGCAACGCGCTCCTGCGTGTCGACCCGCCAGTCCTTGCGCGAGCCGAACTTCTCGCGACTCTGGCTCTGAGCGAAAACGATCGTGCCCACGAGCCCGACGAGAATCAGGAGCACGAGCCGGAACCGCCGCCGCTTCCAGAGCTTCAGGACTTCGTTCTCGACGAGGGGAAGGAATCTCATACCGTCTCGCCTCCCGTAACCTCCAGAAAGACCTCCTCGAGCGACGAGGCGGGGCGTTCGACCCCGTAGACCTCCACGCCGGCCTGCGCGAGCGCCGCGATCGCGCGGGGAACCGCCTCGCGGGTCAGGTTCGCGGCGACCGTGTCCGGCGCCTCCGTCTCGGCGATCCCGTCGGACGCGAAGGGGCGGAGGATCTCGGCGGCGCGGTCCGCGGGCTTGACCGTGAATCTGTGAGGTCCGTCGGGCCGATCCAGAAGCTCGCGGACCGGTCCGGTCGCGAGGGTGCGGCCCCGGTGGATGATCGCGACGCGATCGCACATGAGCTCCACCTCCGCGAGCAGGTGGGAAGAGACGAAGACCCCGATCCCTCTCTCTGCGGCGAGGGACCGCACGAGGCGGCGGATCTCCCGGATGCCGGCGGGATCGAGGCCGTTCGCCGGTTCATCCAGGATGAGGAGATCGGGATTGCCGAGAAGGGCCTGGCCGATTCCGAGCCGCTGCCGCATTCCGAGCGAGTAGGTCGACACCTTGTCGTCCAGGCGCTCGTCGAGCGACACGAGGCGGGCGATCTCCGGGATCCGAGCGGCCGCCCCGTCGGGCAGCATCCGGGCGAAGTGAAGAAGGTTCTCGCGTCCCGTCAGGTACTTGTACAGGTCCGGAGATTCCACGATGCAACCGACGTGAGACATCGCCGCCGAATGCTCGCGCGCGAGGTCGAGTCCCCGAATTCGAATCTCGCCGGCGTCGGGCCGGGCGAGCCCGACGAGCATCCGGATCGTCGTCGTCTTGCCGGCGCCGTTCGGGCCGAGAAACCCGAACACCTCTCCCGCATACACCTCGAACGACACGTCGGCGACCGCCACGCGCGCGCCAAAGCGCTTCGTGAGATTGGCCGCGGAGAGAACGACTTCCGACACGCGAAGACTCTCTCACAGGGATTTACCAGGCGCCCGATCGTGAGATCGCGAGATCATGAGATCGTGAGATTGCAATGAGCACCTCCCGGTTCTGGCTCTGGAGAGTGACGGGGCTCGTCGCGATCGCGGCGACCCTTCTTTTCGCCGCTGGTTTCGCGCTCGCGCTGCGGGGCCGGCTCGGCGACCCGATTGGCGCTCCGCCTCCCCCGCCGCGCGTCCCCGCGTCGATCGCGAAGCCCTCCGGCAAGCGCCTGGTGCTGGTCCTCGGAGACTCGCTCGCGAGGGGGACAGGCGACGAAACGGGACGGGGGTTCGCGGCCGACGTCCTCGACTTCGTCCGCAAACGCGGTCCGGCCGATCTCGCGAACCTCTCCGTGAATGGAGCGGAATCGCCCGAAGTCGTTGAGCTCGTCTCCGGCGCCAACGTGCGCTCGCTCGCCGCATCCGCGGATCTGATCCTCCTTTCGATCGGAGGCAACGACCTGTCGCACGCCGTTCCCCGCGGTCCCGACCCTGCCGCGGGAGTGCGGGCCGCCGAGGACGTCGCGGCGGCGCGCGCGCGGTATGCGCAGAACCTCCGCGTCGCGCTCACCGCTCTCCGCGCCGCGAACGCGACGGCGCCCATCCTCGTGGTCGGCCTTTACGATCCCCTCGGCGACGCGGGGCCCGCGGGCCGGCTCGGTGCCTCCGTGATCCTGCGGTGGGACACCATCCAGCAGGAGACGGCGCTCTCGTTTCCTCGAACGTACGTCGTGCCAACGTTCGACCTCTTTCAGGGAAGACCGGACCGCCTCGGAGCGGACAAGTTCCATCCGAATCGGAGCGGGTACCAGGCGATCGCCGCGAGAATGATGCAGCTGATTCCGGGCTGAAAACAAAGACCGCCCTTTCGGGCGGTCTCGGATCCGTTCTCGTCGAATCGTTCAGTCGCGGCGGTAGCGGTCGTTCTGCCACCGGTCGTTGCGGTTGTCCCTGCGGTCGTCTCTCCGGTCGTCTCTCCAGTCGCGGCGGTCATTTCTCACGTCGCGACGGTCATCTCTCCGGCCGTCCCGGCGCTCGTAACGGTTCCGTTCGTCGGCGCGGCGATAGACGCGCGCGGAACGCCAGTCGTCATAGCGGGTCGAAAACCGCGCCGGCGCCGACGTCACGACCCACCGGCCGTCGTATTCCCGGACGGGGACGAAGCGCGAGTTCGAGACGAATCCGTACCCGTAATCCGGGCTCTGGTAGATGTCGCAGTCGTCGGGCGCGTACGAGCCGGCCTGGTAGAACGGTTCCCCGGCCGAGATCGAGATGCGGCCATGGGGCAGCGGGAACGAGCCACGGAACGAGACCTGCGCGTTGGCATTCGACGCTCCCGCGAACGCGAACCCGCCGACTAAAACGGCAGATCCGAGGACGCGGTTGATTCGCTTCGTCATTTCAATCCTCCTTCGCGGAACATCCGCGGGACGCCTTACTCCATCGCAACGTCGCTGCCAAAGTCGTTTACAGGCAAACAAAGCACTTAGCGGGATCGCCCTGCCCGAAGCGTCCTGTCGCGATGTCGGAGTTCGTCGCAGCGAGACTGTGGCCGCGTCCACCCACGCCGCCGTTCTAAAAAAATGCCGCCCTTGCGGGCGGCAACGAGGAGATGGCAACCGCTGCGAGCCGTGTCAGTGATTCCACCGGCCTCCGCGGTCGTGATCCCGGCCGCGATCCCAGCGTCGGTGGTCCCAGCCCCGGTCCCAACCGCGTCCGTTGTCGCGCCAGTCGCTGTGATAGCGATAGGCGTAGCCGGGCGCGTAGGAGTAGCGAGGGTAAGAGTAGGAGTACCGCGGCGAGTAGTACTCGACATACCCCGGGTCATACGCGTATCCGCCGTCGTAGGTGTAGTCTGACTCATAGCCGTACGCGTACTCCGGCGACTCGCAGACGACCCAGCGCTCGCTGTAGCGGCGCACCGGGATCCAGCGGCTGCGATACAGGAATCCGTATCCGTATCCCGGACGCGAGTAGACACGGTACCCGAACGGGACGAAACCGCCGACGCGGAACGATGGATGTCCGATCGTCAGGCGCCCGTGCGGAAGCGGAAAGGACCCGCGAAACTCGACTTGCGCGTTCGCGGGCCTGGCGCCCGCGACGGCGAGGCCCGCCACCATCGTGGCGGAGGCCAGTGCGATCCGGAATGCTTTCGTCATCTCGACCTCCTCCGCGGACCACCCGCGGGACGCCAGGAGTCATCGCAAGGCGAGTGCCATGCGAGATGACTGAAAACAAAGCACTTACCGGATAGGCCCTGTCCCCGAAGGAGGCCAGAGTGGACCCCTCGCAGGACTGCGGTCGGCCTGGGTGGAACCGAGCGGACAGACGGCTAGAGAAACTTTCTCAACCGCAGAAAGGCCTTTCCCAGTCCGAGGGCGACCGAGGCCGCCGACGCGGCGCGCCCGATCTGGGCCGCCGGGGACGCTTTTCCGAAGAGCTTGTAGGCGGCCGTCCCGGCCACGGCGATCCCCGTCGCCGCCGAGCTCGCGATCTTCCAGCGGAGCCGGTGGTCGCGGACATTCCCCGCCACGTCGTGAAGCGCGCCCGCGAGCTCTTCCCGCTGTCGTTCCGCCCTCCGAGAGAGCTCCGCCAGGCGGTCCCCTTCGCGGTCCTTCACTCGGACCCCGCGCGGAACCGCTGCTCGAGATCTTCGCCGTCTTCGCGCTCCGGGGCACGCTTCAGGGCGGCGCGTACGGCTTCCGCGTCCTCCCTCAGGCCGCGGCTCGTCTCGGGAAAATGGAAGAGCTTGAAATTCTTGAACGCCTTGATCCCCGCGAAAGCGGCGCCGCCCGCGACGAGAAGGTAGAGGAGAAACGTTCCGAGCAGTCCCGCCCAGACGCTGCCGAAGAGCATGGAGAGCAGCACGGCGATCAGGGCGGTGAGAACCAGGACCGCGACCCAGCCGAAGACGGCGGCGATGACGAGCGCACCCGCGCCTCGTCCGACGACCGCTCCCTTCTGGGCGGCCTCCGCCTTGAACATCTCGGCGCGCGTCGCAAGAAGTTGCCGCGCGGCGTCCGCGGCCATCCGGATCCGGGCGAAGACGCCGGGTTTTGGCTCTTCCACGTCCACCACGTCTCGTCGACTCCACATTGAAAACCTCAGTGCGGGCGGCCGGCCGCCTGTGCGCGCCGGTCCCGCGAGGGATGAACTTCCAGCGGAGCGATCCGGATCCCCGCTTCCTGGAATCGCTCGCGAATCCGGCGCGCGAACTGCGGCGCGCCGGGAGTGTCGCCATGGATGCAGAGGGTGTCCGCCTGCACGGGAACCGCCGCTCCGCCCCGCGCCCGGACGACGCCGTCCCGAACGATTGAGAGCGCCTGCTCAGCGGCTTCTTCCGGCGAGGAGAGCAGCGCGTCCGGCTCCGTGCGTGAGACGAGCGACCCGTCGGGAAGATACCGGCGGTCCGCGAACGCTTCCGCCGCGACGGTCAGGCCGGCCTCGCGGCCAGCCTCCATCAGCAGCGAGTCCCCGGGTCCGATGAGGACGAGGCTCGGCCGAAGGCGCCGCACTCCCTCCGCGATAGCGCGGGCGATGTCGGGAAACTCCGCGCCCGCATGGTAGAGCGCCCCGTGCGGCTTCACGTGCGTCAGCGTTCCTCCTCGCGAGCGAACGAAACCGTCGAGCGCCGCGATCTGGAAGAGCACGAGCTTCTCGACCGCGTCGGCGGGAAGATCCATCCGGATTCGCCCGAAGTTGGCGCGATCCGGATAACCCGGGTGCGCTCCCACGTGGACGCCGTGGGTCAGCGCGAGCGCGACCGTCTCGTCCATCACCGAGGGATCGCCCGCGTGGAGGCCGCACGCCACGTTCGCGGAGGTGAGGTACGGAAGAAGATGCTCATCCTCCATCCCCTCGCCCACGTCGGCGTTCAGGTCGATGGTCACGGCCGGGCCATCCTACCTCTCGCATCGAGCGCCTCCGCCAGGGAGACGGAACGGAAACGAAGCGTGGAGCCCGGGCGCGCCTGTGCGACGAGCGGGAAATCCGCGGAGATGACGGTCCCGATCTTGGCGTATCCGCCGGTGACCGGCCGGTCCGGACCGAGGATGATGGGCTGGCCGTCGGCGGGGACCTGGATCGCGCCGAGCGCCGTTCCCTCGGGTGAAATCTCCGCGCCTCCGCTCGACGCCTCGAGCGCCGGGCCTTCCAAACGGACGCCGCGGCGATCGCTCGCCGCCGAGACGCGGTATGCGGATTCGAGCAACAGGGAAACCCCCCGCGGAGAAAACCGTTCGGCCTGAGACCCCAGCACGATGCGTACCACCGGGTCCGCGGAAACCGCCGGGAGCCGAAGGATCCGGACCGATTTCGGGGCGGGCACCGCGGCCGCCCGGAAGAGGAGATCGCCGCTTGCGACCCGTTCGGGGAACAGGCCCGGGTCGGAGAGACCGCCCGCGACGCACAGGTAGGCGCGGGCTCCCTCGCGCATGGGCCCGATCGAGAGCCGCTCTCCCCGGACCATCGAGAATGGGACTCCCGGCCGGACGTTGCTCCGCCCCAGAACGGCGTCGCAGGGCGCGCCGGCGAGCACCGCCAGAAGGTCCGCGGACGCCGCCAGCGTCGGTCCCGCAAGCGTGATCTCGAGGGCGCCGGCCCCTTCGAGGTTGCCGACGGCGCGGTTGCCCGCCCGGAGGGACGCCTGGTCCATCGCGCCTCCGGGGGGCACTCCGGAGGAACCCGCGCCATACCGCGGCGCTCCGCACGGGGCGCTCCAGAGGCCCGGCGACTCGACGCGCAGGACCTCGTCTCCCCGCCGCTCCGGCCCCGCGCCGGATGACGGGGCGCCCCGCTCGGCTTCCAGGCGGGCCTCGGCGCCGGCATCCACGAGCGCCCGCGGGAAATCCGCCGCGGCGAGGGCCTCAAAAACGACGCGGTCTCCGGGCATGAGCGTCGCCGGCGGCTGCCGGCGGGGATTGAAAAGCCGCACCGCGGCCGAGCCGATCAGATTCCAGCCGCCCGGACCCGCGTTCGGATAGATGCCGGTGTACGGACCCGCGACCGCGAGCGCTCCGGCGGGGACGCGGGTGCGCGGAGTAGAACGGCGGGGAAAGCGCAGCGCGGCGGGCAGGCCCGTCGTGTAGGCGAAGCCGGGCGCGAACCCGAGAAACGCGACGCGGTACGTTGCCGACGCATGGAGAGCGGCGAATCCCGCCTCGTCCATCCCCGCCGCGCCCGCGAGCGCCGAGAGGTCCGCCCCGGCTTCTTCGCCGCCGCCGCCTCCGCCGCCGTAGTACACCGGGATGCGGTGCTCCCGGACGCTACCCGCCGCCGCCGCCGCCTCGGGCTTCGCCCTCTCGATGGCGCGCGCCAGGGTCTCGTGCGGGATCTGAAGCGGATCGAACTCGCAGAAGAGCGTGCGGGCTCCCGGGATCGCGTCCCGGAAACCCTCGCCGGCGCGCGCGACCAGGAACCCCGCCAGCGCGACGGAGGCCTGGTTGGCCTCCTCCTCGTCCAGCTCCGGATACTCGACGAGGATCGCGCCGTCGGCGACGTCGCACACGCGCGCCGCGGGGAAAGCCGCGCTCAATGGCGGCGGCGCCAGAAAAAGTAGACGGGGATTCCGGTCGCGACGAGGACGTATCCCGGCCAGGTCGTACGGGGATTGCCGGCGAGAAGCACGGCGATGAGAACGATGCCCGCGGCGGCATAGACCAGGGGGAGCACGGGATAGCCGGGGGCGCGAAAGGGCCGCGGCCATTCGGGGCGGCGGCGGCGAAGCACGATCACCGCGAGCACGAGCATCACGTAAAAGAGAATGTCCGCGGAGATCACGTACTTCAACAGATCGCTGTAGCTCCCGGAGAGAACGAGGACTCCGGCCCATACGCCCTGCGCGAGAAGCGCATTGGCCGGAACCGACGCCGCGTTGACCGAGGCCAGCCGCCGGAAGAACAGGCCGTCCCGGGCCATCGCGAAGGAGACCCGGGCGCCGGAGAGGATCAGGCCGTTGACGCAGCCGAACGTCGACACCATGATCGCGGCCGCCGTCACAGCCGCGGCGGCTGGCCCGAAGAGCCGCGTGGCGGCGGCGGTCCCCACGCGATCCGCCGGCGCATGGGCGATCTCCGGCAGGCTGAGCACGTTCGCGTACGAGACGTTCGCCAGCACGTACAGGACCGTCACGATGAGGCAACCCGCGAGAAGCGACAGGGGCAGCGTGCGCTCCGGCCGGCGGATTTCCTCCCCGGCGAACGTGACGTTGTTCCACGCCGACTGGGAAAAGAGGGGGCCCACCATCGCGGTGCCCACCGCCGCGACGAGCGCGACTCCGGCCAGGGAGGCGCCGGCGGGGGAAACGGAGGACCAGAATTCCGGTGCCCGCAGCGCGGAATGTTGCCCTCCGCCGAGAAGGAGCCCGAGCGCCGTCAGCCCGAGAAGCGCCGCGAGCTTGGCGGCCGTGAAGGCGTTTTGCGTCACGGTGCCCGCTCGCAGCCCCGTTGCATTGGTGCCCGTCAGCAGCGCAATGACCGCGAGCGCCACGAGCTGCGCCGCCGTAATGCGAATCGGCCCGGCCCTGAAGAGAGGCTCGGTCGAGGACACCGCCGGCCAGAGCACCCCGAGGAACTTCGCGAATGCCACGGCGACCGCCGCGATCGTTCCCGTCTGAACGACGAGGAACAGGGCCCACCCGAAAAGAAAGCCGACCATCGGCCCGTACGCCTCCCGGAAAAAGACGTACTGCCCGCCCGCTCTCGGCAGCATCGCGGCGAGCTCGGCGCACGACAGCGAGGCGATCATGGTCAGGGTCCCGGCGATGGCCCAGGCGGCAAGCAGCCACCCCACGGAACCGACCACGCGGGCGCTCTCGGCGGACACGATGAAGATGCCGGAGCCGATCATCGAACCGACCACGAGGGCGGTGGCGTCCAGCAGTCCGATCCCGCGGACGAGCCCCTGATCCCTCGATCCGGGAGGCGGAACGGCTGGGGCGGCCGTGCTTCCGCTCGAATCCACGCCGGTTCCACCTCCGTCCGACCGTCCCAACCGTTCTCAGATACCGGAAATGCGCCGAAAAGCTTAACAGGAGCCGCCCGCATCCACCGGAATCGGCCGGCGCGGACTAACGAACGGCGGGTGTCGAACGTCTAAGCGGGCGAGGCGAACTTTCCGGTCTCTGGCAGCGTAACTAGCTCACAACGGGCATCGCCGCCCACGCGGCCGTTCCCGATCGCAACTCGGCTCGGGGGGCTTCCATGCGCAAGCTGTTCAAGACTCTGATCTGGCTCGTCATCCTCGTCGCGATCGCCGGCGGGCTCTACGCCTGGGCCCGCTCCTCCAAGGGGGACAAAGACGGGAACAAGCTCGTGGCCGTCGAGCAGGGCTCGATCACGGAAAAAGCGATCGCGGTGGGACAAATCCAGCCGCGTCAGAAGTTTCAGGTCAAGTCGAAGATCTCCGGGATCATCCGCCGTTGCATGGTCAGCGTCGGCGACAAGGTGCGGGCGGGCGACGCCCTCTTCGAGATCGGCCCGGATCCGACGCCGCAGGAGCTCACCGACGTCGATCGGAGCGTGGACTCGGCGAACGCGTCGTATTCGCGCGCGAAGGCGGATTACGAGCGCGCCATCGAGCTCGCCCGCTCGGGGGTCCTTCCGAAGTCGGACCTCGATTCGCGGCGGGAGGCGTTCGAGCTGGCCAAGATCGCCGTCGCACGCGCCGAACAGGGCCGCGACCTCACGCGAAAGGGACGCGTCGCGACCGCCAGCGTCACCATCGAGTCGATCATCCGCGCGCCCGCGGCGGGGACGATCCTGACGCGGGTCGTCAATCCGGGGGACCCGGTCACCCCGCTGACATCTTACCAGCCGGGGACGGAGCTCGCCACGATCGCCGACATGAGCGACTTGATCTTCAAGGGAACGGTCGACGAGATCGACGTCGGGAAGCTCCGCGTCGCCCTCCCTGCCCGCATCAAGGTCGGGGCGCTCCCGACCGACGTCGTCACCGGCCGCGTCTCGCGGATCGCTCCGCAGGCGCAGCAGAAGGAGGGCGCGACCCTCTTCGACGTCGAGATCGAGCTCGAGCCGTCGAGCAAGATCGTCCTGCGGGCGGGGTACTCGGCCAACGCGGACCTCATCATCCGCGAGAAGAAGGACGTCCTCGTGCTTCCCGAGCGCCTCGTGATCTTCGAGGACGGCGGCAAGAAGACCTTCGTCGAGGTCCCCGGCGCCGACGCGAAGGCGGAGCCGAAGAAGATCGAGGTCAAGCTCGGGATCTCCGACGGAATGAACGCGGAAATCGCCTCCGGGCTGACGAAGGGCGCCAAGGTCGTCGAGCGGCCGCCCAAGAAGATCAGTTAGGAGCATGAAGGAAACCCTCCGCCAGCTCCTCCGCGACATCCGGGCTCAAAAGCTCCGGACGTCTTTGACGATCTTCGGAATCGTGTGGGGCACGGTCGCCGTCACGCTTCTCCTCGCTTTCGGCCAGGGTCTCCACAAGCAGATGGTGAAGAACTCGGCGGGGATCGGCGACCGCATCGCGATCGCCTGGCCGAGCCTGACCTCGATGCCGTTCGAAGGCCTCGGACGCGGGCGCCGCATTCGCGTCCGCGAGGAGCACATCGATGCCATCCGCCGCGAGACCCCCGGCGTCGTCGCCATCTCAAGCGAGTACAGCGACACGCTGAAGCTCCACTACGGGATGAAGACGGTGGCCATCGACTCCTCCGGGGTGGACTCGTCCTTCGGAGCGATGAGGAACCTCATCCCCCAGGCGGGCGGCCGGTTCATCAATCCGACGGACGTGAAGGAGCAGCGCCGCGTGCTCTTCCTCGGCGACAAGATTGCGCGAGACATCTTCGGCAAGTCGCCGGCGGTCGGGAAGAGCGTCCTGTACGGCGGCTCCCCCTTCCTCATCGTCGGCGTGCTTCAGGAGAAAGTGCAGAACTCGAGCTACAACAGCCGCGACGAGGGCCGCGCGTACATGCCGGGCACCACTTTCAGGGCGCTGACGGGCACGAAGTACGTGAACAACTTCATCTACCAGCCCGTCTCCCCCGCACGGTCGGAAGCGGTCACCGCCGCCGTCCGCGCCACGCTCGCCCGGGCGCTCCGGTTCGATCCCAAGGACAAGGAAGCCCTCTCCGTGTGGGACACGGCCGAGCAGTTCAAGTTCCTCGACGTCTTCTTCCTGTCCTTCCGCCTCTTTCTCGGGATCGTGGGCTGCTTCACGCTGGTGGTCGGCGGAATCGGGGTGTCGAACATCATGAACGTGGTCGTCGAGGAGCGGATGAAGGAGATCGGGATCAAGATGGCGCTCGGCGCCCGCCAAGGGTGGATCCTCCGCCAGTTCCTCCTCGAGACGGTGCTCATCACGGCGATCGGCGGGGCGATCGGATTCCTCATCTCGTTCGCGATCTGCGGGCTCGTTCCGAAGCTCGGCGCGACAGAGTTCGTCGGCGATCCCGAGATCTCCTTTTCCGTCGCGGCTCTGACCGCCGTCGTCCTCGGATTGACCGGCCTGCTCGCGGGTTACTTCCCGGCCCGGGACGCTTCGCGGCTCGACCCCGTCGTCGCGATGAAGCTGTGAGGCGCGCATGAGCCGGAAAGACCTCTCCGTCGTCCTCCATCTGTTCGCGGGGTCGGCGCGCCTCCAGAGGAAGCGCGCCGCGCTGACGATCGCCTCGATCGCCTGGGGGACGGTCACGATCCTGATCCTCCTCGCTTTCGGCGAGGGGCTGAAGCGGCAGTTCCGAAAGAACGACCGCGCGATGGGCGAGAACCTCGCCATCTGCTGGCCGGGTGAGACGTCGAAGGTCTGGAAAGGGCTTCCCGAAGGGCGCCCGATCAAGCCTCGCATCGAGGACATGACCCTCCTGCAACAGAGGATGCCGGACGTCGACGTCTGGGGAGAGATGACGGCGGGGCGATCGCTCGTTCAGTACGCGCGGAAGACCTTGAACGCGCGGATCATCGGGCCCAACTGGATTTACGGCGATCCGCGCGTGCACTATCCGCGCGCCGGGGGACGCTTCCTGACGATCCAGGACGAGGAGCAGAAGCGGCGGGTGGCATTCCTCGGAAACGAGATCGCGTCCGACATTTTTGACAAGGAAGATCCCGTCGGGAAGACCCTGCTGATCAACGGCTCGCCCTTCACCGTCGTCGGCGTGATGCAGAAGAAGACACAGACGAGCGCTTATGGCGGCCAGGACAAGAACCACGTCGTCATTCCGATCACGACCTTCCGCGCCCTCTACGGCCGCGACAAGGTGAACGTGGTCGTCCTCCACACGAAGACGGAGGACGAGATGGAGGGTGCGATCGAGCGGATGAAGCAGTTCCTCGCGGCCCGCTACTCGTTCGACCTCAAAGACGAGCGGGTCTTCGGAATCTGGAACACCGTCAAGGGACAGAGGATCTCCGCGAAGATCTTTCTCGGTATGGAGATGTTCTTCGGCATCATCGGAGCGCTGACGCTGATCATCGGCTGCGTCGGCGTCGCGAACATCATGTACGCCGTCGTCAAGGAGCGCACGCGAGAGATCGGCGTGAAGATGGCTCTCGGCGCGCGCCGCAGCTGGATCACGGGACCGTTCATCCTGGAGGGGCTCGCCTACACGCTCGTGGGCGGGTTCGCCGGAGCCGCCATCGCGATCACGATCGTGACCCTGCTCGGCATGATCCCGAAGGAGAATCTCGAAGTGTTGAACTTCATGGGGGAACCGACTCTCTCGTGGCCGATCGGCGCCGCCACGGTCGTCATCCTCGGAACGGCCGGCCTGCTCGCGGGCTACTTCCCGGCGCGCCGCGCGGCCGCGATCGATCCGGCTTCTACATTGAGGTACGAATGACCAGCTCGAACCAGGGAGCGGCCATGGCGGTCCCCGCGACGGACACCATCATCGAGATGCAGGCGATCCGGAAGATCTACGACACCGGCAAGGTGAAGGTCGAGGCTCTGAAGGGAATCGACCTCGTCGTTTCGGCGGGTGAGTTCGTGGCGATCGTCGGCCCCTCCGGCTCCGGCAAGTCCACGCTGATGAACCTGATCGGCTGCCTCGACACCCCCACGGACGGCCGTTACAGGCTCGGAGGCGAGGACGTCGCGAAGCTCGACCGGGACCAGCTCGCCGACGTGCGCAACCGGCGCGTGGGCTTCGTGTTCCAGGGGTTCAACCTCCTGCCGCAGATCTCGGCGTTCGAGAACGTCGAGATGCCGCTCGTCTTCGGAGGCGTCGCGGTCAAGGAGCGCCACGACCGGGTCGCGGAGCTTCTGGGACGGGTCGGGCTCACCGACCGCATGGACCACAAGCCCACGGAGCTCTCCGGCGGACAGATGCAGCGGGTCGCGATCGCCCGGGCCCTGGCGATGCGCCCCGACGTGGTTCTGGCGGACGAGCCGACCGGCAACCTCGACACGTCGGCGGGCGGAGACATCATGGAGCTCTTCTCCGACCTCTGGAAGCAGGGCCGCACTCTCGTCGTGATCACCCACGACATGACTCTGGCCCGGCGCGCCGGCCGGATCGTCGAGGTCCGTGACGGACGGATCATTTCGGACACGGCCGCGGCCGCGTAGGAACCTCCCCGATGACCGACCTCGCGCGCCCGCGAGCGTTTCACGCTCTCGCTTTGACCGCGGCGGCCCTGCTCAACGCGGGCGCGGGCGCCGCGCCGTGCCGGCTCGAAGACGGAACCGCGCTCTTCGAAGCGCGCAAATTCGCGGAGGCGCGCCGGGCTCTCGAGCCCTGCGCGGCCACCGACGCGAAGGCGAACCTCTATGTCGGCCGCGCGTGGCTCGTCGAAGGGGACTTCGAGCACGCCATTCCGCCGCTCGAGAAGGCGGTCGCCCTCGAGCCGAAGAGCTCCGACGCCCACATGTGGCTCGGCCGCGCTTTGGCGCAGAAGGCGCAGAAGGCAAATATCTTCCAGCAGGCTTCTCTCGCGCCGAAGATCCACAAGAGGTTCGAAGAAGCGGTCGCGCTCGATCCGGGAAGCGTCGAAGCGCGGCTGTCGCTGATGGACTTCTACCTCCTCGCCCCGGGGATCATGGGGGGAAGCGTCGCGAAGGCGCGCGAGCAGGCCGGAGAGATCCGGCGCCGCGACCCGCTGAAGGGGTACCTGGCGTCCGGACGGATTGCCGAGCATGAGAAGCAGTTCGAGGCGGCGGAGGCCGACTACGAGAAGGCGTCGCGGGAGTTTCCGCAGAAGAAGGACCCGTACCTCTGGCGCGCGAGCCTCGCAGCGAAACAGAAGCAGTACGGGAGGGGCTTCGACATCCTCGAGAGCCTCCTGAAGGCCCAGCCCGGCGACGCCACCGTCTATTTCACGATCGGGCGGTTCGGCGCGCAGACGGGCGAGCGCATGGACCGCGCCGAAGAGTGTCTCAAGCGCTACCTCCAGCACGAGCCCGGGAAGGACGAGCCGGCGCTCTCCTCGGCGCACTACCAGCTGGGCGTCCTCTATGAAAAGAAGGGCGACCGGCCCGCGGCGCGCCGCGAATGGCAGCAGGCCCTCGCCCTCGATCCGAACCATTCCGCCGCGAAGGAAGCGCTGGCCAAAAAATAGAGCCGAGTTCGGAAGGCGCGGGACGGGAGAGAATCCGCGCGTGCCAGGCCCAGGACAGATTCCGCGCGTGCCGCGTTGGCGAGCCGCCGCCTTCGTCCTCGCCGCCGTCGTCCTCTCTTCTTTTTTCGCGCGCGCCGACACCGCAAGCCTGGAAGCGGGAGCGCGCGCCTTCGAGACGCAGCGCTACCAGGAGGCTCTCGAGAAGCTCTCGTCGGCGGTCAAGGAGGAGCCCTCCAACGCGCGGGCCGCGGAGCTCTACGGCCGGGCGTTGTACGAGGAAAACGAACTGCCCCGGGCCGTCGAGTGGCTCGAACGCGCGACGACGCTCGATCCCTCTTCTTCGTCGGCGTCCTACTGGCTGGGTCGCGCCTACGGCGAGCAGGCCATCCACGGCAATCTGATGCTGCGGGCGCGCCTCGCGGGCCGGATCCGGCGGGCCTTCGAACGCGCGCTCGAGCTCGACCCCGACAACGCGGACGCCCGGATCGGACTGCTCGAGTTCTACCTGCAGGCGCCGAGCTTCATGGGCGGCAGCTTCGAAAAAGCTCGGGCCCTGACCGACGACCTGCGGCGGCGCGACCCCTTCCGCGCGCACCTGGCGAAGGCGCGCCTCGAGGAGCACCGCAAGCGCCGGGACCTCGCCGACGCGGAGTACGAGGCGGCGATCCGAGAGTTCCCGGGAAGGCCGGAGCCCTACCTCTGGATCGAGCGCAGCGCGGTCGACCGAAAGGATTGGTCCACCGCCGTCGAGAGCATCGAACGACTCCTGCGGGCGCGCCCGGACGACCCTGTCGCGCTCTACGAGATCGGCCGGATCGCGGCGTTGTCCGGCAGGGACCTCGAGCGCGGCGAGGCGAGCCTCAAACGCTACCTCGAGCACTCGCCGAGGGGAGACGAGCCATCGCGCGCGGACACGCACTTTCGGCTCGCCGAGATCGGGCAACGGCGCGGCGACCGCGACGGCGCGCGCCGCGAATACAGAACGGCGCTCGAGCTCGACCCCGGCGCGGCGGCAGCGCGCCAGGCCCTGGCCAAGCTTCGCTAGGGGTTCGCGGACGGGTCAGCCCCCTGATTTATGCTCCGGATGCGGAAAAATCGGGGAGGGATACATGCCCGAAGGGCCCGAAGTCGAGACGGAGAGGCTGACGGAGGCGATCCATGAGGAAGTCGAAAAAGAGGGCGGAGGATTTCTTCGCGCGATCGCCCTTTCGACCGCGCTCTTCGCGGCGCTTGCGGCGATAGCGGCGCTCCGTGCCGGCGCCACCGTGAACGAAGCCCTCGTGCTGAAGACGGAAGCGACGCGCCTCCAGGCCGAGGCGTCGGACCAGTGGGCCTATTACCAGGCGAAGGGGATCAAGGCTGCCGTCGCGGAAGCCTCGCGGACCTCCTGGCTCGCCATCGCCAAAGAGCCGCCCGCCGAGTACGGCGCGAACGAGAAGCGGTACAAGGCCGAGCAGGAAGAGATCTCTCGCAAGGCGAAGGAGAAGGAGAAAGAGCGCGACGCGAAGTCGGAGGAAGCCGATCATCTCCTCCACCACCACCACCGCTTCGCGAACGCCGTCGCGCTCTTCCAGGTCTCGATCGCGCTCGGCGCCGTCGCGGCGTTGACGAGGAGCCGCGCCGTCTGGGGAGGCTCGCTCCTCATGGGGATCGCCGGAACGGTTCTCTTCGTGATCGCCCTGCTCTGACCGGAAGGATCAGCCGCTTCTCGCCGCAATAGATCTCCCGAAGCCCTTAGTGAAAGTCGTGGCTGGGAACGGCCTCGACCTGGGAGATCGGCCAAAACCTCTCCGCCCGAACGGACAAGGTCCCGTCGTTCTGCAGTTTACCTTCGACGATTAGCGTCCCGGACCCGACGATGACGGCGCGCTGCTCCTTGAAGAGATCCGGCCGGACGATCGCCTGGCACATCCCGGTCTCGTCCTCGAGCGTCAGGAAGACGAACCCTTTCGCCGTTCCCGGTCGCTGGCGCACGATGACGGCGCCCGCCGTCCTGACCCGGCGGCCGTTGGGAAGCAACTTCAGCTCCGAGGCCGAAAGGATGCCCTGCGAGGCGAGCTTCTCCCGCCAGTGCTCCACGAGATGGGGGCCGGTCGTCATCTGCGTCGTCGAGTAATCGGCGGCCGTCTCTTCCTCCGGCGACATCTCCGGGAGGGGGGACGGGTCGTCGGCGGGCAGACTTTCGAAGAGGGCGCCCGCCGGTTTCGCCACCTTGGCGACCTGCCAGAGCGCGGCGCGCCGGGTCCGCCCGAAAGCGGCGAGCGCCCCGGCGTGAGCGAGCCGCTCGAGCTCGTCCGCCCTCAACGCGCACCGCTTCGCGAGGTCCTCGACGCCCGTGAAGGCAAGGGCGAGCTGCTCCGCTTCGATCCGCCGCCCCGTCGCCTCGCGCAGCCCCTGCACGAAGCGAAGCCCGATGCGCACGCCGCCGGCTTCCCACCGGCACTTCCAGCCCGAGCGCGCGACGTCGATCGGAAACACGGGCGTGCCGTGCCGCTGCGCGTCCTTGACGAGCGTCGCCGGGTGGTAGAAGCCCATGGGCCACGCGTTCAAGAGCGACGCATAGAACGCCGCCGGGTGCCGGGCCTTCAGATACGCGCTCGCGTACGCGATCAGCGCGAAGCTCGCGGCGTGCGACTCGGGAAAGCCGTAGAGCGCGAACGACGTGATGGATTTGACGATCTGTTCCTGAGCGGAGCCGTCGATTCCCCGCTCCCGCATTCCCGAGCGCAGACGCTCTTCGATCGCGGACATCTTGTCCATGGAGCGCTTGAACCCCATCGCGCGCCGGAGCTCCTCCGCCTCTCCTCCGGTGAAACCGGCCGCGACCATCGCGATCCGGAGCAGCTGCTCCTGAAAGAGCGGCACTCCCAGAGTGCGCTTCAGGATCGGCTCGAGGCACGGGTGCGGATACTCCACCTCCGCCTTCCCCTGGCGGCGGTCGAAGAACGGGTGGACCATGCCGCCGACGATCGGGCCCGGGCGAATGATCGCGACCTGCACGACGAGGTCGTAGAACTTCGTCGGCGCGTTTTTCGGGAGCGAGGCCATTTGCGCCCGGCTCTCGACCTGGAAGACGCCGACTGTGTCCGCCTCCCGCATCATCCGGTAAACCTCGGGATCGTCCGCGGGCAGGTGGGCGAGGTCGACGTCCTTCTTCTCGTGGGTCGAGATCATCGGGATCGCCTCTTCGAGCGCGGCGAGCATGCCGAGGCCCAGGAGATCCACCTTGACGATCCCGAGGTCGGCGCAGTCGTCCTTGTCCCACTGCACCACGACGCGCCCGGGCATCGAAGCCGGCTCGAGCGGGACCACTTCGTCGAGCCGCCCGGCGGCCACGACCATCCCGCCGGAATGCTGGCCGAGGTGCCGCGGCAGGTTCTGGATCTGGAGAAAGAGCCGCAGAAAGTGGCGCGTGCGCACGTCCTCCGGATCGAGGCCGGCCGCGGCGATCTCGGAGGACAGCTCCTCGATCGGGCTTCGGATCTCGCCGAAATTCCAGGACGCGAGCTGCTTGGATAGACGATCGACCTGCTCGGGCGAGTAGCCGAGAGACTTGCCGACCTCGCGCGCCGAGGAGCGGTCGCGGTACGTGATCACGTTGGCCGTCATGCCGGCCCCGTGCGGCCCGTACTTCTCGTAGACGTGCTGGATGACGCGCTCGCGCTGGTCGCCCGAGGGAAGGTCGAGGTCGATGTCGGGCCACTCGCCGCGCTCCTCCGAAAGGAATCGCTCGAAGAGCAGCTCCATCTTGACCGGATCGACCGCCGTGATCGAGAGGGCGTAGCAGACGGCGCTGTTGGCGGCGGACCCTCTCCCCTGCACGAGGATCTTCTCCTTCAGGCAGAACTGGACGACGTCCCACACGATCAGGAAGTAGCCGGCGAGGTCGAGCTTCTCGATCATCGCGAGCTCCTTCGTGATCTGCGCCTGCGCGCGCGCCGTCAGGGGCCGGAATCGGGCGAGCGCTCCGTTCCACGTGATCTGGCGCAGGTACGAGTGCGGGGTCTCTCCGGGCGGAAGCGGGTACTCCGGGAACCGGTATCCGAGGTCCGCCAGGGTGAAGTCGAGCCGGCGCGCGAGCTCCCACGCGTGGTCGAGCGCCTCGGGCAGGTCCGCGAAGGCCGTTGCCATCGCCTCGGCGCCGCGGAAGTGGCGGCCGCGCTGCGCGGCGAGCAGGCGGCCCGCGGCGTCGAGGTTCGTGTGGTTGCGGATGCACGTGAAGACGTCGTGGAGCTCCTTGTCCCTCTTCCTCGCGTACCGGACGCCGTTCGTCGCGACGAGCGGAAGCCCGAGGCGGCGCGCGAGATCGACGACGGCGCGGTTGCGATGCTCCTCCTCGCGCAGCCCGTGCCGCTGCAGCTCGGCGTGGAGGCGGCCGGGAAAAATCGCGCACCATTTCTGAAGCTCTCGCGCGGCCGCGTCGATTCCTCCCGACGCGAGCGCGCGGGCCACCGGCCCCTCGTCGCCTCCCGTGAGAACGTGTAGACCCTCGGCGTGCTCCGCGACCTGCTCGCGCGTGACGAACCCCTGGCCCTTTTCGCGGCCGAGCGCGCCGGCTGTGACGAGGCGGCAGAGGTTGCGGTAGCCGGCGCCGTCTTCGACGAGGAGGCTCAAGCGCGCTGGCTCCGCCTGAACCGTTCCCGCGCGGGAAGACTTTTTCTGTTTTTCAGACGTGAGCACCGGACGCGGGGCGTCGAGCACGACCTCGGCGCCGACGAGCGCCCGGAGACCCGCCGCCCGCGCCGCCTTGTAGAACCGGGGAGCGCCCGGAACCCCCGCCGTGTCGACGAGCGCGACGGCGGGAATCCCGCGCCGGGCGGCCTCCTCGACGAGGTCTTCCGGGAGCGACGCCCCGTCCAGGAAGGAGAAGGCGGAGGCCGCGCGGAGCTCCGCGTAGGGGCGGGGGCTCGAGGCGGAGGCCGCCGGCTTCCACGCCCGCTGCCGGAGCTTCTCCTTGCGCGCGCCCGCCGCGACGATCTGCGGCACGAGGGGGCCGAGGAGGTTGCGGGAGGGAGGCTCGTCCGGGGGCGCGTCAGAGGGTCGAGAGCGCTTCTCCACCCGCTGACGTTATGGCGCTAATCGGACGTAAGTCAAGGCTCCGAGGTACTGGTCTAGTTGAGAATCACTGCTACGCGCTCGCGATCCAGTTCACGCACTACAACTTCTGCCGGATGCGCAAGACGCTGCGCTGCTCCCCGGTAATGGCAGCGGGGCTCTCCAAGATCCTCTGGAGCGTGGAGAACCTGGTAGCTCTCGCGGACCGGCTAGTCAGACGCGTAGCCTGAACTACTTTTCGGTCGGCTTACAGCAGCAGGAGTCCACGACTTTCTTGGCCAGCGTGCAGTACAGCTTTCCGTCCTTCTGTTGCTGGCAGCAGCACTGCTCGATATGTTTTCCGGTCAGGGAACACGTGTAACCGGAAGTCTTCGCAGTGGTCCCTGCAACCGCGGCCGCCGCGAGCAACCCGACAAACAGGACGGCCAACGTAGGTTTGTTCATGTACCCCTCTCCTTCTCGGCCCTCAGCGGACCATGCGATAGATAATGTCCAAAAACTCGTCGTATACCTCTTGCTCCCGACCCGCCTGGATACCCTCGGTGGCGCATTTCTCCATGTAGTTGCGAACCATGAGCTTGCCAGCTGCTCGGAGGGCCTCCTGCGCGGCGGCGATCTGTTGAAGGATCTCCCGGCAAGGCCGGTTCGAGTCAAGCATCCGCTCGATGCCTTCCACCTGACCGTGAGCCCGTTTCAGCCGACCTCGGACCGCCGCCTTCCTCTCATCGGGTACAAACGCTCCGGTGAGAACCGGTAACAACATCGCGGTCTTGCGTGCCATGTCGAGAAGCTATACTCCCAGGGAGTATCCGTCAACCACCCAAACTAGACCACTACCGTGCCGGGTGACAGGGCACAGGTGACCGCAGCCCCGGAAAAAGCGTCGCCTTTTCGTCCGTCACCTGACACCTGTCACCTATACCAATCCCCTCCGCACCGCCTCGATGTAGTCCGAGTACGCGGCCGCATGCCCTGCCGCCCGCAGCTCCGACGCGATCTGGCCCCGGTGGTAGCTCCCGTGGAGCACGACGTGCGTGAGGATGTCGGCGACGGAGCTCGTCCACGGCTCCCCTTTCGAGTTCGTGTACGAGACCGTCCGCGCCAGGCCCGCGTTGTCGACGTCCGCGAACCGGCGCCACCGTCCGGCGAGCTCCTCGATTCCCGCCGCCGCTTCCTCGAGGGAGAGCTCGGGCCAGACCGCCGGCGGCTTCCCCGCGCTCTTCTCGAGGCGCGCGAGCCACAGGCGGCCCGCACCGACGAGATGCGACAGGACCCGCAGCGCCTTCGGGGGCGGGGTGCCCGCCGCGCGCAGCGACGAGAGCGCCTCGCGGTTTGCCCACGCGTCGTACGCGAGCAGGCGTTTGAAGTCCGTCACTCTTTCCCGCTTCTTTCGAGGTGCTCCTGGCGGCCGACCGCGTATGCCTCGCGGATCCATCCTTCGAACTCGGCGTCGAGCTCGTCCGGGCGCTCGAGGCAGAAGTGGTGGACGTGGTTGCGCGGAGACATCGTCTCGATCTTCTGGAACCGGGGGCTCGGAACGCGCCGGGCGAAAACGAAATGGCCGATCAGGTGCATCTGCCGCGGCGCGACGGCCATGAAGGACATCCGGACTTGAAAGGCGATCCGGGTCTTCTCCGGCAGGACCGTCACGGGACCGCACCGCCGGACGCGGGCGAGGAGCTCGCGGTAGAGGAGGTACATCGAAGGATCCCGCCCGCGGAAGTGCGCGGCAAGCTCGACGGGCGGACCGCAAGCGTGTGACTGGTTGACGTTCGCGAACCTCCGCTCGCAGCGCGGGCACTTCCAGAGACCGGGCGCTTCCGGTGATCCGATTTCGGACATTAGTGTCCCGCCGGCGGAGAAGCGTGCGCCGTGACCACGATGTTCTTCGCCGCGAACCACGGATGGAGCTCGAAGCGCAGCCTTCCTGCCTGCACCGCCGGATCGCTCCGCACGAGGATCTCCGCTTCTTCCTTCGTCGCGACCTTGAACACGTACATCCCGCGCAACGGTCCGTCGTCGGCGAACGGCCCGGCGACGAGGAGTTTTCCCTCCGCCCCCATACGGCGGATGTTGGCCATGTGCGCCTCCTGGAGGCGGGTCGACTCCGGGGTGACCTCGGGGGTCCATTTCGCCCCGCGGTAGAGAAAGCCGACGTAGTAAGTCGTCATCTCGAAGCCGCCGACCTCCTCTGCCGAGGCGCGGTTTCCGATCTCCATCGATCCAGCTGCGGCGATCGCCGCAAGAAACAGAGAGATGCGTTTCACGTGTGCTCCTTCCGGGAACGAATTGTCCCCTCCCCTCCCCCTTCAACGTTTTCGGAAGATCGTCGCGCTGGTGTCAGCGCAACGAGGCCGTTTTCGTCGCGGGAGGCCTCGATCGCGTGACCACCTTCTCGAGCTTCCAGTTTCCGCGGATCTCCGTGGCGGTGCAGTACGTCCGGGTGCACCGCGTGTCGTTCAGACACTTCAGGATCTCTCCGCAGACCCCCGCGGAGGACTTTCCGTTCGGCACCGTCTCCGTCTGGCGGCACCATCCGGAGTAGCCGGGGTTGCTGAACGAGCAGGTCACGGCGCGCGTGGAAGCCGCCGGCGCCCCTTCGCCCGACGCGACCACGGCGGCCGAGGCGTAGACCATCGCGGCAATTGAAAGGGCACGGACGCCCGCGAAGAGGAAAACACGACGAAGACGCATCAGCGCAGACCTCGAGGGGATCTTAGTCCCGGCGAAGGGCGGCGCGGGCCGACTCGTCCAGGATTCGAAGGATCCGAGGGACCCAGTCGAGATGCTCGGGCTTCATGAGCACCGACCGCAGGCAGGTGACGCGTTCGGCGGTGCCGGGCGGTGTCTCCGGATCGACGAAGGCGGCGGGAAGCTCCGCCAGCGCGAGGTGGAGATGCCTCCGGGCGGCCTGCTCGAAGATGCGCCGAGCGAGCGTGGAGGATTCCGAGCGCAAAGGCGCGCGCGGCGTCCAGACGATGATGTCCAGCTCGGGTACCAGGGCCGCGAGGAACCGGCCGTCGTCCGCGATGGCTCGGTGGAGGGCGAGCGCAGCGAATCGGGATTTCTCGAGGCGCGCGGCGAAGTCCCCGCCGCGGACGGGCGGGAACATCCGGTGGGTCGCCCACAACGCCACGGCCGACGCGCCGGGCCGCGAGCACTCGAGGCTGATCTCGCCCAAGTGAAGCTCGGTCGACGAGAAGTACGTGTAGGGGGAGTCGTGCCGGTAGAAGCGCCCGACCGAGGGATCGCGGAACAGAACGCAGCCGCACCCGTAGGGCTGGAGGCCGTGCTTGTGGGGATCGATGACGATCGAGTCGGACTCGGAGATCCGGTCGTACGCGCGTCGGCCGGCATCGCCGAGGTTCGACGCGAGCCCGAAGTAGCCCCCATAGGCCGCATCGGCGTGCAGCCGGAATCCGTGGCGCTCTCGAAGCGCGAGAATTTCCGGCAGCGGGTCGATCGAGCCGACGGCGGTCGTTCCGATGGTCGCGACGACCGTTCCCACGCCTCCGCCGTCGAGGCGCCTCTCGAGGGCCGCGAGATCCATCCGGCCCTCGCGGTCACACGGGATGCTTTCGAACGGCATCCCGAGGACCCCGCTGATCCGCGAGTGCGTGTAGTGCGCCTGCTCCGACGCCACGACGGAGGAGCCGGGTCGAAGCTGCCTCGCGACCCACAGCGCCTCGAGGTTCGCCATCGTTCCGCCGCCGGTCAGGTGCCCGAGGTGCGTTTCCCATCCGAACATCCGCGCCAGGTCCGCGACCGCCTCCTTCTCCATGGCGGAGCTCGCACGTCCACCGTCGAGCGCGTGGTTGTTCGGGTTGATCCACATCGCGAGCGCGTACGCGAGCCGGGCGACCGCGTGCGGCGGCTTCAGCATCTGGCCCGCGTAGAGGGGGTGGAAGTACGGATAGTTGTCCGTGAGCCGCTCCGCGGCTTCGAGAAGGACGCGATCGAGGTCGCCGCCGTCGGGGCTCTCGGAAATTTCCGGCAGGGAGGAAAACCCCGCGTCGAGCTTCGCGAGCGCCCTGCTCAACACGGCGAGGGAATCTCGGTCGAGCAAGCTTCCGCCTCTTGACTTCAGTCGAATTCGAAGCGGGGAGCGCTTTGCTCGGCGCCGACGCGGCCCGCCGCGATGTCGGCCTTGAAATAGTTTTCGCCCCGGACGGAAGCGCCGGCCATCCGGCGCATCATGCCGATTTGCCCCACGTGCGTCAGCGCGTCGGCGATGGGCCCCTGGAACAGCTTACCGGGCGGAAAGCCGAGCGGATCGGGCGAAGCGAGAACCCCGTCGAACCGCTTCAGGCACGCGAAGAAGCGCTCGACGTCCCGGTCCCAGGCGCCCGGGGGCACCTCCCTGTAGACGTGCGCCCCCGCCGCGAGCGAGACCGCCCAGTCGAGAAGGTCTCCTATGTGGGCGAGGATCTCTCCGGGTGTCCGCGTTCCTTCCGCGGCCCGAAAAGCGGAGAACTCCGGAGGCGCGCCGCGAAGAACCTTTCCACCCCGGTAGGCGAGAGTCGCAAGCGTGTGCCGGAGGAGATCGCGAACCGGATCCGAGGGCGCCGCGTCTCCCGCGTTCATCGCTAGGGGATCAGACGAAAGGTCTCGAACCAGTGTGCCGGACCCTCTTCGTCGAAGGCGTATTTCCGATCGGCGTAGATCAGCGTGTAGAGGCGGCCCTTTGCCAGGACCATGTCTCCGCGGATCCGGATCGGCGGAACGTTCTCCGCCTGCGTGTCGTACGTCCAGACCAGACCCGGCGCGTCGCCCACGGGCGCCGTCCGAGAATCGCGCAGAACGGCGTTCGGCATCGGCTGAATGAAGGCGTCCCGCGCTTTCTCGAGCGTGACGGCGGGATCGACTTTCGACGCTTTCTTCTCATCGGCCGAGAGCTCCCGGTAGCTCACGAAATACCGCCGGTCGCCGCTCCGGTTCTCGAATTGACGGGCCTTCGTCTCCCGATCCGTCTCCTGCGTCGGGATCCCCGGCATGCGGATCGAAAACCCTCCGCCTTGCGGCGTGAGCTCGGTCCACGTCGAGAGGTCCTGTCCCCGGACCGGCGCGGCGATGAGGATCCCTGAGGACAGGACCGCCAGAAGGATTGCGCGTGCGACATTCATGGAGGAGTGCGGATTGTACGCGAGCGGGCGATCTTCTCCTGAAGGTACGACGACATGAACGGCCCGTAGCGTTCCTGGAGCTCCTGCCTCTGCCAGTCCTTTCCCGTGACCAGACCGCGGCACGATCGAGAGCCGCAGCGGCACTCCATCCGGCCGTCGTCGTCGTCCGTCATCGCCCAGTCGTGCGTGAGCTCCTCTCCCGCGGCGACGTCGCGCAGTGTCACGAACACGATCTGGCCGAGGACGCCGACGTTCGGATCGCAGGAATGGTTGCTGAAGATCATCGAGCCTTCCCGGTCTTCTTCACGCACGGGCCCGATGAACAGGTCCTCGCCGATCTGGATCTCGGCCGAACCGAGAAGGGGAGTGAGGCGCGCGAGCTCGCCGCGGCCGAAGATCGAGCCGCCCTTGACCGCCACCGCCTCCCCCGCCGGAATGGGCTCCGACGCGAAGAGGCCGCGGCCCTCGATCGCGCTCGGGCCGACGCGCGTCCGCGGCGACAACCAGGAGGCGGCGGAATTCGTCACGACGGGCGGATGAAGTAGCCGGCTGCCTTCCAGGAACCATCCTCCTCGTGCATGGCCGTCACCGTCTCGACGGCGCCCGGAGAGCCGTCGAAGACCGTGTCGTACTGCACGATCACGTACTCTCCGGGAGGCGCCTGCGGCAGCGACGTCGAGAAGGTGGCGCTCTTCAACTTCCGGCTCTTCACCGCCCCGAGCGGTTTCCGCGCGTCGTTCATCGCCTTCTCCCAGGCCGCTCGGGTCACCGCCGACCGGAACACCGACGCCCCGATGTCCCAGCTCTCGCCGTACTTGCCCGCGTCGGTGAGTGTCAGCCAGGCTTCGACGGCCGCCTGGCCCTTCGTGACGGCGTCGGCGGCTGGATCTGCCGCGAGAGCGCGAACCGCGATCAGAACCCCCGCCAGAGCGAGAACCTTCTTCATTTTCGCCTCCCCTTTCTCCGTCGAAAACGCCGCCTCAGCGGACCGGAGCGCCCCCCGCTTCGGACCGAGCGGGCCGGGCGTAGGTGATCGTGTGGTGCGACAGAACCTCTCCCGCTTCCGTCACGCAGTCCGCGGTGCCGTGGCTGATCCGTGAACCCAGTCGAAGGACTTTCGCGCGGCACAGCACGGTTCCGCGCGCGCTTCGCACGAACGCGGTGTGCATGTCGAGCGTCACCGACGGGTCGTCGATGCCGCGCCTCGTCTTGATCGCCAGCCACATCGCGACGTCTGCCGCGGTCATCAGGACCTGGCCGCTCAGGATCCCGCCCGGGCGCTCGAACTTCGACTGGAACGGGACGACGAGCTCGCACTCGCCGTCTCCTATTGAACGAACTCGGAGATCGAGGTCCTTCGTGAACGCGGATTGCTCGGAGAGGATTGCCTGCAGCGAAGGGATCGTGACGCCGGCGGCCACCATGCCACGATGATTTCACGCCTTGCGCAAGCCCGCTGCGCTCAGAACGGAGCTGGCGACATTCGCTTCGGGCAAGTCCCGGTACCGCCTCAATACCCCCAATCAGGTCAGGCGGCCGGATTCGTCATCGCGTCGCGGAGGAGTGACCAGACGCTCACGCCTTCGGCGGGCCGCAGGTCGCTATCGGCCCTCCTGGCCACGCACTCGAACGTGGATTCGTGGAACGTAATCACGAAGTGGCGCAGGTCCGCATAGTAGGAGGGCTCGTGAACCGGATGCACGGAGTTGATCCCCGCGAGCTCCAGGATCCATGAGGAGTTCTCGACGACGAAGGAGCCGGAGGGCTCGAGCCCCCGGCCCGTGAGCGGATGCCCCGCGAGGGCCTCGTCGTTGGGCGCACCGAAGCGCATCGCCTCCACGGGATTGAAACGAACGATAGCAATGAGCCGGTCTCGGGTCTGGAACGCGATGACGAGCGCGGCGTCGTCGCAGAGGAGGATCGGCGCGGGCGAGTCCGGGTCGGGTGAAGGGATCTCGACGGAACGGACGACCCGATTCAAGGCCTCCGTAGCGCTCACAGTCACCTCCGCCCGCGCTTGCTGTCCTGGATATTGCCCCGCAAAGAATCTCAAAAAAGAGCGGCCTTTTCCAGGCCGGGCGGTCGGACGATGGCGTAGACGACGGCATCGTGCGAGCGTCCCTGCAGCCTCAGTCTTTTGTGGGCGATTCCCTCGCGAATGGCGCCGGCCTTCTCCGCCACCCGAAGGCTGGGGCGGTTGTCCAGAGCCACGACGATCTCGAGCCGAACGAGTTCGGTCTCGCGGAACGCGAAATCCGCGAGCCGCCGCACGGCCTGCGTCGCGACCCCGCGGCCCGTCGCCGATTTCCTCACCCAGTAGCCGAGATTCGCCACGCGGTGCTCGGGCCGCAGCTGGTTGAGCCCGCAGGTCCCGAGAAAGGCGCCCGCCCCGTCCTCGACGACGAAGTGGAACTCGCTCCCCCGAGCCCGGGCGACTCCGCAATGCTCGATCCACGCACGCGTCTCCTCGATCGAGTACCCGGGATGGCACCACGGCATCCGTTCCGAGAGAGCTTCGAAGGATTCGAGGATCGCAGCAAAGATTTCATCTTCGTCGCCGGATCGGTACGGCCTAAGGGAAACGTCGTCCACGCGACGACTCTAGCCTGCCTCCGCGCGGGGACTATCGGGAGGCGCCGGAGGATCGTCCGGCCACGGACGCGAGCTTCGCCTCGGCGTCCGCGTGCAGCGTCGGCGGAGCGCCGTAGAAGCTCCCCGCCGCGCGTCCCGCCGCGTCGAACATCAGAAGCGTCGGGACCGCCGTCACGTCGCCGAAAGCACGCACCACTTCCGCCGTTCCCATCGACCAGACGAGCGGCAGGCCCAGGTCCTTCGCGAGCCGGCGGACATCCGCCTCGTCGGAATCGACGGCGATGGCGACGACCGCGAGTCGGTCTCCATACTTCTTCCTGAGCTGACCGAGCCAGCCGAGCGTGCCGCGGCATGGCGGACACCATGTCGCCCACAGCTCGACGAGAACGACGCGTCCCGCGAAATCTTCGCGAGTCAGCTTCCGGCCGTCGAGATCCGTGATGGTCACCGCGGGAAGAGTGGCGACTTCCTTCGCGTCGGATGGAAGCTGCCCGGCGGCCTGGCGGGCTGCTTCCTTGCGGCCCGCCAGCAGCAGGTCGATCACCCGCGACAGATCGGCGCGGAACCGGTCGTGGCTCGCGGCGCTCTTCCAAGGCGTATAGCGCCCGTCGCCTGCGCCCTCACCCTTCCCGTAGAACCCGAAGTCCTTCGGCGTCGCGGCGAGGACGTCGTCGACGAAGATCGCCGGGTAGCGCGTCACGCCGAACTTCTTCGCGATCCGCGAATCCCCGTAGTTCTCCGACACGAAGCGGACCTTTCCTCCGAACTCCGCCGCGACGCTCTGTGCCAGCAAACTTGCCGGGTCGGAGACGTTTCAGGTGTAGGGCCATCGGACCAGCGTGACGGTGACGCGCGGTTCCGCCTTCGCAGCCGCCGGAGGGGCGGGCTCGAGCGCCGTGACGTACCGCGGGAAGACGTCGGACACGATCGCCCTCGAAATCGTGCGCGGGCCCCCCGGCTCCGCGAGGTCTGACCGCGCCGCGTCCACGAAGAGACGCCCGATCGACGGATCCTCCCGCGCGGCCGCGAGCCGCGTTTCGAAGGCCGCGACACCTGCCGCGAGCGCCGCGTCATCGTCGGGAGGAGCCGAGGCGGCGCGCAACGGACTGAGACGCTGCGCCGCCTGGAGGTAGCGCAGGAGGGCGCCGTAGCGAAGCCCCGCCTGGTCGAGCTCCCGGGCCTCCTTCAGCGTCGCGCTCGCGCCGATGAACTCCGAATGTCTGTCGATTGAGGCGGGAGGCCGGTAGGCGGCGAGAAGCTCGGTTTCCAACAGGTCGAGATCGGCCGCGAGGGAACGGACGGGCGGCGCGCTCGCGGACCGCGGCTCGGAAAGCGTCCGGCAGAACGCGACGAAATCCCGCTGTGCCGCCGCGTTTCCGACGTAGAAGAGGCCGTACTGCGCCGTCGTCGCGCGTGCGTAATCGAGGCTCGCATCGTAGAAAGTCTTGACCTGCGGCGCCGCCGCCTCGGCGATCGCGCGCACGGCCGCGGGACGCAGCTTTTCGAGCGCCCCGGGCGAGACCGGCTTCCGATCCGCCGCGAGGACCTTCCCCATCCGCGCCCATTCGCTCTCGAAGGCCGCGATATCCGTGCGCTCGGCAGCCGGGCGGCTCTGGACGTATTGCGAGGCGGCGAGATTGACGCGCGCGCTCGCGAGGCGCAGCAACGCGAGCGACCTCTGGCCGTCCTGGAGCGCCTTGGAAGCGCGCGCGAGCACGGGCTCGACGGCCTGCTTGACCTGCGTCCAGTTCTCGTCGGTGGAGCGGTTGTCGCGCACGTACGCGGACCAACGCGCGATCTCGGCGGCGAGCGGATCGCCCGCGGGGACCGCGGCGAGGAGGGCCACGCTGCACGCCAGCAGCGTCGCGGCGGCATACGCCGGTGTCCTTCGCTCCAAGCGCACGTGGAGGATCTACGGGCGCGCCCGCGAAAAGTTCGATATCCAGCCGCGTTCCCGCATGCCGCCTTCGAATCCGCCGCGCCGCGGCGACAGAGCGTCACGGGTTCGGACAGAGAGACACACCGCGCGAGGCGGACGATCGTCCGTCCGCCCGATTCAGCCCTTCCGGAAAACCGCGACCGGGTCTACTCGGGACGCGCGCAGCGCGGGCACGAGGCTCGCCGCCAGGGACACGGCCGCGAGGAGGCCGGCAGTCGCGGCGAAGACCGCCGGATCGTCCGGCCGCACGCCGAAGAGCATCGTCGAGAGTCCCCGCGCGGAGAGCCACGCCAGCACGAGACCGGCGGCGATTCCGAACGCCGCCAGGGTCATCCCTTCCTTGAGAACGAGCGCGAGGACGTCGGCCTGCCGGGCACCCAATGCCATACGGATCGCGAGCTCCCGGCCGCGCTGGGCGATCGAGTACGAGATGAGCGAGAACAACCCGACGGTCGCGAGGACGAGCGCCACTCCGGCGAACGCCGAAGAGAGGCCCGTATAGAACCGCGGACGAGATGTCGATTCCGCGAGGACCGCTTCGAAGCTCCGGATCCGGGAGACGGGCTGCTCCGGATCGATCCTCCGCACGAGGCCGCGGAGGGCGGCGGCGGTCTCCGCCTCCGGAAGGGGCGAACGAATCACGACGGCCATGCTGTCGAAGGACTGCTGCTCATAGGGAACGTAGATCTCGGGCACCGCCGCGACGTCCAGCCCCGTGTGGCGGAGGTCGCCGATCACTCCGACCACCTCGTAGGGCGTCCGGCCGTCCCGCCCGCCCAGCAAGACGCGTTTTCCGACCGATCCGCGAACGTCCGACCATGCGCGGCGGGCGAGCGTCTCGTTGACGATCGCGACCTTCGGCGCGTTGGCCGCGTCCGCCTGCGAGAAATCGCGCCCGGAGAGCAGCCGGATCTCCATCGTCTGGAAGTATCCGGGCGTGACCCCGCGGAAGCCCGCCTCCTGGTCGGGATCTCCGATAAGCCCCTCGACCGCGTACCCCTCTGTCGCGTTGGAGCCGGTCAGGGGCAGCGTCGAGATCCCGCCCGCGGCGCGGACTCCCGGCAGGTTGCGCGCGCCCGCGGCGAGCTCGCGGAAGAATGCGGCGCGACGCGGTTCGTCGGCCGCCCGCGACGGGGACAGCACGAGCTCCGCCGTGATCACGCCGCGCGGATTGAATCCCGGAGCCACGCCGAGCAGACGCGACAGACTCGTCAGGAGAAGACCCGTGCCGACGAGGAGCACGAGCGCGGTGGCGATCTCGGAAATCGTCAGGAGGCGCCGGAGCCGGATCTGCCGCGCGCTCGAGGAGGAACCGCGCCCTGTCTCGCCGAGGTCCGCCGCGACGTCCGCGCGAAGCGCCGAGCGGGCGGGCACGAGCCCGAAGACGATTCCGGTCGCGACCGATATCGCGAGCGCGAAGACGAGGACCGCCCCGTCGATCGAGATCTCGTCGAGCCGCGGGATCGAGTGCGGGCTCCACGCCACGAGGAAACGCAGCGCGCCCCTCGCGAGCAGGACGCCGAGCGAGCCGGCGGCGGCGGAGAGGAGGAATCCCTCGGCGAGGAGTTGCCGCAGGATCGTGCCCGCCGACGCTCCCATCGCGGACCGGATCGCCATCTCGGAGCGCCGGCTGGCGGCCCGGGCGAGCTGCAGGTTCGCGATGTTGGCGCAGGCGATCGCGAGCACCAGGAGGACTGCGGTCAGGAGGATCAGGAGGGCGGGACGGACGTTTCCGACGAGGTGCTCCTTCATGCCGACGACCCGGACGCCCCAGTCCCGGTTCAATTCGGGATAGCGGCGGGCGAGGTCGTCGGTGATCCGGGTCATCTCCCGCTGCGCCGTGGCCTCGGTCGCGCCGGGGGCGAGCCGGCCGAAGGCGTACAGCCACCGGCTCTGCCGGTTCTTCATTCGCGACTCGGTCAGGCGAAGCGGAATCCAGAGCTTCACCTCCGGATCGGGGAACCGGAACTCACGCGGCATGACCCCGACGATCGGAAACGCCACGCCGCCGATCCGGATCTGGCGGCCGACCACGTCGCGGCTGCCCGCGAACCGGCTCTGCCAGAGGCCCCACGACAGGATCGCGACGCGGGAATCGGGCCGTTCCTCGTCCGGCAGGAAGAGGCGGCCGAGCCGCGGCGGCGTGCCGAGCGCGGCGAGCCCGCCGGGACTGATCTGGGCTGCGGAGAGCCGTTCGGGCGCGTCGCCGCCGGTCACGTTCGCCGAAGCCGGCGCCCACGCGCCGAGCTGCGAAAAGGAGTGGCTTTCCCGGCGCCAGTCGAGGTAATTGGCGACCGAGACCTCCGCGCCCATCTCGTTGGGCCGGTGACGCGCCTGCAACATCACGAGCCGACCGGGAGAGGGGTAAGGCAGAGGCCGCAGGATCACCGCGCGCACGACGCTGAAGATCGCCGTGTTCGCTCCGATTCCGATCGCCATGATGGCGACCATGACGGCGGCGACGCCCGGGCCACGGCGCAGGGAACGCAGCGCGAACACCAGATCCCGGCGAAGGAAATCCATGAGCATCGGAATGGGCCTCCCTGGGGATCTAGGACGCTCGGGGCGGCCCCTGGTTACGATTCTGAGACCGCGCCGCCTCGTGAAATCGTCCGGGAGCGCAAGATACCCTCGACGGAATAGCGGTCCTCGTCCCGCGGCATCACGAGCAGGAACAGGAGAAGCGCCAGACGAGGGATGACGTGCTCGTGGAACGGATAGAGCGGCTCTTTCAGGAGGTGTCCGAACGTCACGACGACGAGGACCGCTCCCAGAGCGATGAGCGCGTCGCGAATTCTCCAGCCGAGCAGAAGGAGCGCTCCCGCGAGGAGCTCGACGAACGGAATGGCGAGTCCGGCCGCCCAAAGGGACCAGGTCGGGAGAAATGTGTCGCGAAACGGGAGGAACCACTTTTCGACGTGGCCCGCGGGCGTCAGCACGAAGACTTTGTGCCAGCCCGCCATGAAAAAAATGAGGCCGAGAACCAGGCGCGCGAACAGCAGCGCCCAGGACGTCAGGGAACGGGCACCCGGACTGAACGCCGCGGGCGGAGGGGTCGCGCTCACCGCATCGACCTCCATCGCTCGACCGCCCAGGCGTGCGCCTCGTGTGTCATCGCCGCGGCGGCTTCGTCGAGAGAGAGCCAGTAGAGCTCGTGGTCGGGCTCGGTCCCCGACCCGGTCTCGCGTTCGATCCCGGCGTCGAGAAAATGGCTCCTTTTCTCGAAGTACATCTTCTCCGGCACGGCATAGGCGAACTGCACCGCGCGTTCCCGCCAACTTCCCGGCCGCACGTGAAGGCCGCACTCCTCGAACGCTTCCCGCACCAGCGCTTCCTCCGGTGTCTCCGCCGCTTCGATTCCCCCGCCGGGGAGGTACACGCCCTCCGGAGTCCGAACGACCGCGACTCTGCCGCCGCGCTCGAGAATTCCGTAGGCGCTCGGCCGCACCGTGTAAAAACGATCGCGCTCGCGCGCTCCGAACACGGGCGCGCTCTCCCAGCCCGTCACTTCTTTGGTTCGGGCCCGGGAGCCTCGTTCCAGAAGTCGATCACGCACCGCCACCGCCCCGTTTCGTCCTTCTTCCAGACCGTGACGTAGCGGCCGGGCGAGGGGACGACCTTCCCCGCCGCGTCGGGAAACGTGAAGACGTCGTTTCCCGTCGTGTATCCGAGATCGCCGGACGACGAGACGACCGCTTCCGCCGGCTGCCAGCGGACCGAAAAGCCGGGGACCTTCAGGCTGTCGGCGACGAACTTGCGGATCGCCGCCTTGCCGGCGATGGGACGCTCGTGCGGCGGCGTGACGACCGCGTCGTCGGACCAATAGGAGACGATCCGCTCGACGTCGCCGGAGCCCGCCGCGGCGGACCACTCGCCGTCCACTCGGAGCAGCTCGGCGCGCGCGGCGCTCTTTTCGTTTTCGTCATGGAGACGGGTCGCCTGCCAGCCGACGGCCTGCCACCGCCCGCCCCTCTTCGCGAACGTCCCCGTGTTCAGATACCTCGCGACTTCGGGTCCTCCCGGCTTCTGCGTGGTCCCCACGAGCCGGAACGCGACGACGGCCGTGTCGCCGTACTCGTGCACGCGCACATCTTCCGACGTGTACGTAACGGGGGGCGCCGCGGGTTTCTCCTTTTCTCCTGCCGCGGGGCGGGAGTCCTTCAGGATGTCCGCCTTTCCGATGCGCCGCCCGGCGGCGCTCGTGTAGATCAGATCGTCCGCCCAGAATCGCTCGTGCACCGACGCGTCGCCCCGGGACACTCCGGCCAGAAATTCGTTTAACAGAGCCGTCAGTTCTGCGGTCGCCGGAGTCTGCGCCCGGAGCGGCGTTGCGAGCGCCGGGACAATGAGCACGGCGATGACCACCCGGAGGATGTGTTTCATGGTTCCCCCCTTTGCTGGCTACACGTCAACGAGAATGATGAAGGGGCTCTGATTCCAGTCTTCCAGCGTGAAATCGTGGTTCTGGCTTCGGCCCTTCGCGTCCGGCCACGGATCGTAGACGCGGGCGGACAGAAAGTCGGGGAGCGACTTCCCGTCGGCAGAGCGGCGCACAGTCAGAGTCGTCAGCATCGTCGCGTGACCGCCGCCCCGGCCTCTCACGCTTCCGATGATCGCCGGCTTTCCAGCGGCCACGTGCTCGAAGGTAATGCCGAGCGAAGCAAGGTCGGTGAAGATCGTGAAAGTCCGGTCGACGAGGCGCGCCCTGGGGTGGAAGCGGCTGCCAAGGGCGTCGACATAGTCGCGGTCCACCGTCTGGACGATCTGCGCCGGCGTCGCAGGCGCGTTCCGGATGTCTCCCCACGTGGCCTTGACGATCTCCTGCTGGCTCACGCGATGATTGAGGCAGAAGAACGCCATCTCGAGACACGCCGCCCAGCACCACGCTGAGTTCTCCTGCGCCCGCGACGCGACCGCCGCGAGAAACACGCAGGACCTTCCTTCGCAGATCTGCATGCCGGCGCCGTCAGGCCGGCAGAGGGGCCCCGGCGTGAGCCAGCTGGAGAGATTGCCGGTCGGCGCCGCTCCCGACAGGATGCGCCCGCCACCCAGGAGAAGCAGACCCGACAGAAACTCTCGGCGTTTCATTCTTCGCGCAGATTCCAGAAGGGGCCCGTGAGCCCGACCTCCGCAAGCAGAGCTTCCGTTTCCTCGAGCGTATGCCGGCGCCAGTCCCGAGCCAGCTTCCCGCCGTACCAGCCGCGGGCGAGCCGCTCCGTCTGATCCGGCGTCAGGAGCCCGCCGCGCGGAAGATCCCGCATCCGGCGCCACCGATCGACGTGCTCTTCGTCCCGGAAGAGAAGCATTGTCGATCACGTGAATCCGATGTTGTCCCACCACCGGCGCGCCGGAACGGCGAAGTGAACGATTCCCTCGGTTCGGACGAGCTTCGACCCGCGGACTTCGAGGCGCATCGGCTCGCCGCAGTCGCCGCACGGCGCGTCGATGACGGCATCCTGCCCGAGCGCGGCGGCGATGCCGAAAGAATCCCAGATGCAGATGCCCCAGTAGGTTTTTCCGCCCGTGGAGACGCGGAACCCGGAGGGGACGGCGCAGAAAGGGTTCGCCGCCCAGATGTTTCCATCGTTCGGCGCGAGGATGAGCACCTTGCCGGCCGCGAGAGTCTTCAGCGCGTCGCGGATCTCCTCCGGGGTGCGCCCGAGCGCCTCGGCGATCCCGGCGGGCTGCGGGACCTGGCCGGTCTCCGCCGCCGTCGCGAAGACGTACAGCCTCACATTCTCGGGCAGGGTCTCCGGCGCCTTAACGCTCATTTCGTCGAAGGGAAGCTCACCACACCCGCACGCGCGCCTCCGGCGGCAGGTAGAGCCTGCGGCCGGACTGGACCTTGAACGCCTCGTACCAGGCATCGACGTTGCGAACCGTGTCCGCGCGGAATTCGCCGGGAGCGTGGCCGTCCGTCATCAAGGAGCTGCGCAGCGCCTCCGGCCTCTCCTTGCCGCGCCAGGCCTGGCCGAACGCGATGAAGAACCGCTGGTCTCCCGTGAACCCGTCGCGGGCGGGCCCCGGCCTTCCCCGGTTCGCGGCGCGATAGCCGTCGAACGCGGCGGAAACGCCCGCGACATCGGCGATGTTCTCCGAGAGCGTCAGTTTCCCGTTCACGTGCATTCCGGGCAGCGGTTCGTAGGCGTCGTACTGCGCCGCCAGTTTCTCCGCAGCCGAAGCGAAGTGCGCGAAATCCTCGGGTGTCCACCAATTGAAGAGCCGGCCCCGCTCGTCGAACTGGCTTCCCTGGTCGTCGAAGCTGTGGATGATCTCGTGGCCGATCACCGCGCCGATGGCGCCGTAGTTGTCCGACGCGGGGGCGGCGGCGTCGAAGAACGGCGGGTTCAGGATCGCCGCGGGAAAGTTCAGGGCATTTTGCAGCGGCAGGTTCACGGCGTTCACAGTCTGCGGCGTCATGCACCACTCGGTCTTGTCCACGGGCTTCCCGAGCTTCGCGAGGCTCCATCGGTAGTGGAACAGCACGGACCGCTCGGAGTTTCCGAGCGCGTCTCCCCGCTCGACCTTCAGCCCCGAGTAGTCCTGCCAGCGATCCGGATAGCCGATTCCGACGTAGAGCGTGTCGAGCTTCGCCTTCGCCTTCGCTCGCGTCGCCGGAGACATCCAGGCGAGGTTGTCGATGCGTTTGCGAAACGCCTCGACGAGGTTGCGGACCATCGCCTGCGCCTCTGCCTTCGCGCTCGCGGGGAACCAGCGGCGGACGTACAGCTTCCCGACAGACTCGCCCAGAGCCGCGCCCGTGGCATCCACGGCGCGCTTCCATCGCGGACGCTGCTCGGTCGCGCCCCGCATCGCGGTGTCGTAGAAGTGGAACCTCTCTTCCGCGAACGCCTTCGGCAGGAGCGGCGCCGCGCGGTCGATCGCGCGCACGGTCAGGTAGTCCTTCCAGAGCTCCAGGGACTCGGTTGCCGCCAGTGCCGATGCTCCGGCGACCGCGGACGGATGCCACACCATGACCATCGGCTGGTCCGCGAGTCCCGCCGCCTGGAAATACACGGCCCAGTCGAGGCCGGGAGCCTTCGTCGCGAACTCCGCGAGCTTCCAGGGATTGTTGGCCTTCTGGACGTCCACGGAATCCATCCGGCTTCCGTGCGCGGCGGCGATCTTCCGCTCGAGGGCGTACACGCGGCCGGCCCTGTCCTCGGCGTCTGACATTCCCGCGAGCTTCAGCAGCGCCGCGAGGTGCGCGCGATACTTGCCCTGCAGCTCCACGTCCTTCTCGCCGGTGTTGAGGTAGTTGTCCCGATCCGGCATCCCGAGGCCGCCCTGAAGGAGATAGGCGACGTTGCGCTCGGGGTTCGCGAAGTCCGGAGCCACCCACAGGCCGAAGAGCCGATCGGTGTGGAACTGCGTGTTGTTCAGCGCGTCGACGTCGGCGCGCAGCCCGCTCCCGAGCACGCGCGCGAGGGACGCTCGATCGGAAATCCCCGCGACCGCGTCGAGCTCCGCCTTCAGGGGGGACAGGCCCTTGTCGTCGATCGCCTTCTCGTCCATGTACGCGGCGTAGAACGCGCCGACTTTCTCCGCGTCCGAGCCGGCCGCGCCCTTCGACTTGCCGGCCGTACGGATCAGGTCGGCCGTCCGCCTGCTGACGGTGTCCTCGAGAATGGAGAAGGTGCCGAAGCTCGATCGGTCGGGCGGGATCTGCGTTGATTTCATCCAGCGGCCGTTCGTGTAGGCGTAGAAGTCGTCGCCGGGATCGGCGGACGGGTCCATGCCGCCGAAGTCGATCACGTGGCCCGCAGAAGGAGCCGCAGTCGCCGCCGTTTCGGGTGCGCCGCCTCCCATCGAAGGGATCGCCGCCAGGAGCGCCGCGATCAGCGCGAGCTTGCGAGAGTTTCGCATCCGTTCCTCCGTTGCTCCAGGGAGAACCAGCGGCGCCTATTCTCCCGGAAGGGCGTGCCCAAATCGTAGAAGTGTTTGCCGCCCAGTGATCTCGCCGCGAAGCTCAGGCAGCGACGACGAGCCGCTTTCGAAACGTGGCGGGATCGTCGATCGAGCCGAGGACGGAGGCTGCCACGGCCGCCCGGGAGATCTTCGCGAAACCCGGAACGCGAAGGTCCTCGCCCGCCCTGTATCGGCCCGCTGCGGGGCCGTTCGTGAGCTTGACCGGGGCGAGGATCGTCCAGTTCAGGCTGCTCTCACGCACGGCCGCTTCCGCGACGGCTTTGTCCGCGTAGATGTCCGAGAACATCACGCGAAACAACAGTCGGAGGAGGAGGGGCGCCTCGGCAGCGGTGCCGCCGACACCATACGCCGAGAGGAAGACGAGCCGGGCGATCCCCGCCCGCTCCATCGCCGCCAGGATGCGCGGGGTGGCGCGGGACATCAAATGCTCCGATCGCAGGCTCATTCCGCGTCCGAGCGAGCTCACGACCGTATCGTGCCCGGCCAACACGGGCGCGAGATCGACTTCGAGCACGTCCCCGTCCAAAACGGCCAGCGATGCGTGACCGATGGGGTGGCCCTCTGGCCGCCGGGCGAGCACGGTGACCGAATGGCCCTGCTCGAGCGCCTGCTCGACGATCAGGCGCCCGGTCGGGCCGGTGCCGCCGAGAACGAGGATGCGGTGTGGAGAAGCGCTCACGAGGGAACGATCATCAGCGCTCGCTACGAGTTACGCCCGGCGGCAAGAGGCAGCGGCCGGTCGCCGGCGGCGTACACGATCAGGCACCCGATCCCCACCATCACCGCCGCAAACAGGCGAACCATTCCGGGACTCGCTGCGAGCCATCCATCCATGATGGCATGGGCGCGGCCGACGCCGAGGAGAGGCGTCGTCAATCCCGTGAGGACTGCCACCGCGCCGCAGACACGCAGGGTCCGCGGCATTCGGGAAGCGCGCGCCGCCTCGATCAGCACGACGCCAATGACGACGCGCAGCACCGCGATCACGTAGAGCCCGCCGGGTGTGATCAGCCCCGCGCCCCCCATCCCGGGAGAGCGCCGGGAGCCGCCAGGGTCAACAGCCCGGCGAAAACGACCACGAAGCCGACGGCCCGGGCGCCCCTTTTCATCATCCGCCCGTCTCCCGGTTCCGGTCCCCGAAGGCCTCGGCGGAGATTTTGCCCGCGAACTTGCGCCGCTGTGCGTGGCTCTTGAAGGGCATCGGTCGGCTACTCCTCGGCCGTCACCAGATACTCGCTCTGCACCAACCCGCCCGAGTAGGTGCGAGTCGCGACGTGCTCGAGTCGAATGTCGCGTGGGATGGAGCCGAACAGTGGAATTCCACTCCCGAGAAGAACCGGAATTCGCGTGATCGTCATGCGCTGGATCAGCCCGGCTCTCAGAAAACCCTGAACCGTCACTCCGCCGTCGATGTAAAGATGTTTCATGCCGCGTTCCGTGAGCCGGTCCAGGATCTCCTGCGGCGAACCGGCCATCACATCGCACACGGCGCCGTCAGGCACTTGCACCTCCGACAGCGTCGTGCTGAGCACGACCACCGGTTTGGGTCCGTAGGGCCACTTGTCGAAGGACAGGACCGTCTCGAGAGTCTTCCGTCCGATCACGATGGTGTCCACGGTCGCGATGAACTCGTCGTAGCCGTGGGGCTCGGCGCCCGCGGGCAGCCAATCGAGCGCACCATCCGGCCGCGCGATGAATCCGTCGAGGCTCGTCGCGATGAAGACGGACGCTTTCATCTCCGGAGCCGGCTCCTACCGGGCGCGCGCCCGCACCGCGGCGCGGAAGCCCCTGCGGCCCTCCTCGTCGGGAATGTTCTCGGCGAGGACCGCGGCGAGGGCGACGAGGTTCGGTGCGGTCTTCGCCGCCTTCTTGACGAGCACGCGAGCGAGCGGGCCGATCCGCCGGGCGAGCTCGACTTCGACGAAGTGGAGATCCTCCTCGCGGAACCCGGGAGCGGGGGTGAACGCCGATGCCGTGGCGGGCGCGGGCGGCGTCCCCGGAGGGGCCGGCGGGGCCGGCGTGCGCTGCTGCGGCGGCCTGCCCTGCTG
>JALZAT010000095.1 GCA_030948185.1 Acidobacteriota bacterium | reverse complement strand
GTACAGGCCGCCCGATGGGACCGGCATCCGGCCCGTTGGGCCGGCCCATGGGACCCGCCGGACCGGCCGGCCCCTCGGTTTATCGACCCGCTCCCGGAGGCCCGGGCGCCCGTCCGCTCGGAGGACCCGGTGCGGGACGCCCCATGGGACCGGCACGGCCCGGCGGCGGCCCGGCAGGACGCCCGATGGGGCCCGCCGGAGCTCGCGGAGCGCCTCCGCCGGCGACGGCGGAAGGCCGCCCCGCCCCCAAGCGCAAGAAGGACGACAAAGAGGAGGCCAAGAAGACCGCCAAGAAGGGCGGCGCGAAGCCGAAGATCACGGTCGCCGACGAGGTCGACCTGCGCGAGTTCGTCGGGGCATACGAGGAAGACACCTACTCGGACATCTCGCTGCCTTTGATCGAGAAGGCGGGAGAGGGGGACGAGCCCGCGACGGCCGCCGCCGCGCGCCCGATCTCCAAGTCCGCCCTCCGGCGGGCCGCGAAGGAGACGCGCGCGCACGACTCCGGCAAGCTTCTCGAGTTCAAGAAGCCGCTTCCGACCGGACCGGTCTTCCTCTCCGAGGGAGTCACCGTCAAGGAGCTCTCCGAGAAGCTCGGCGTGCTCGCAAAGGACATCGTCCGCCTCCTCATGCAGCGCGGAATCATGGCGACCGTCAACGCCCCCCTCGACGCGCAGACGGCGATCCAGATCGCCAAGGAAGTCGGCGCGGAAGCCGCGGTCGTTTCCTTCGAGGAGGAGCTCGAGCTTTCCCGGACCGCCGAGGGCATGCCCGGGGAGCCCGGCCTGGCGACCTCCGCGCCGCGGGTCCCGCGCGCTCCCGTCGTGACGGTCATGGGCCACGTCGACCACGGCAAGACGTCTCTGCTCGACGCGATCCGCCAGGCGAACGTGGCCGCGGGAGAGGCGGGAGGTATCACCCAGCACATCGGCGCGTACCGCGTCATGGCCAGGGACAAGCCGATCGTGTTCCTCGACACTCCCGGCCACGAGGCGTTCACGTCGATGCGGGCGCGCGGCGCCAAGGCGACCGACATCGTCGTGCTCGTCGTCGCCGCGGACGACGGGGTCATGCCGCAGACGATCGAGGCGATCGATCACGCGCGGGCGGCCAAGGTGCCGATCGTGGTGGCGATCAACAAGATCGACAAGTCGAACGCGAACACGGACCGCGTGAAAAAGGAGCTCGCCGACCGCGGCGTGCTGCTCGAGTCGTGGGGCGGCGACGTGCCGTCGGCGGAGATCTCCGCCCTGAAGAAGCAGGGGATCGAGCACCTCCTGGAGCTCATCCTCCTCGTCGCCGAGCTCGGCGAGCTCTCCGCGCCCGCAGTCGACGAAGCGCGCGGTGTGGTTCTCGAGGCGCGGCGGGAAGTCGGCCGGGGCAACATCGCCACCGTTCTCGTCCAGGCCGGAAACCTCCGGGTGGGCGACGTGTTCTTCGCCGGCTCCGTCTTCGGACGCGTGCGGTCGATGCAGGACGACCGCGGAGAGAAGATCGAGGTCGCGGGTCCCGCGACGCCGGTCGAGGTCACCGGCTTCGAGGACCTTCCGCAGGCAGGCGACACGTTCCAGGTCGTCGAGGACGAGTCGAAGGCGCGCTCCGTCGTCGCCTTCCGTCAGGCGAAGGACCGCGAGAAGGTCATGGCCGCCTCTTCCAAGTTCTCGCTCGACCAGCTCTTCAACAAGATCCAGGAGGGACGGGTCAAGGAGCTCGGAATCGTGCTGAAGGCCGATGTGGCGGGCTCCGTAGAAGTGCTGAGCCAGTCGCTCTCGAACCTCTCGAACGAGAAGGTGAAGGTTTCGGTGCTCCACGCCGGAGTCGGTGCGATCAACATCAACGACGTGCTGCTCGCGTCTGCGTCGAAGGCGATCATCGTGGGATTCAACGTCCGTCCGGAAAAGAAAGCGGAATCGGAGGCGGAGAAGGCTGGAGTGGACATCCGCCTGCACACGGTCATCTACAACGTCACGGATGAGATCAAGCTCGCGATGGAGGGCCTGCTCGATCCGACCTTGAAGGAGGTCGCCCAGGGGCGAGCCGAGGTGCGCAACACTTTCAAGGTTCCCAAGTTCGGCATCGTCGCGGGCTGCTACATCACGGAAGGCTCCATCGGGCGGACTTCCAAGGTCCGCCTGCTGCGGGACAACCGGGTGATCTATGAGGGCAAGATCGGATCGCTGCGCCGGTTCAAGGACGACGTCTCGGAGGTCAAGCAGGGGTTCGAGTGCGGCATCGGGCTCGACCGGTACCAGGACGTCAAGGTGGGCGACGTGATCGAGGCGTACCAGGTCGAAAAGGTCGCCGGAGTGATGAATGGCTAGGAGTGGTCGGTAGTCAGTTTTCAGTCGTCAGAAAAACTGAGACTGAAGATCTGGCAGCCGATGGCTGACAGCATGGTCCTCGCCTACGCCGTCTTCGATCTCCACCTGCCCGGTTGCCGGGGGCTCAAAGAGAAGCGGATGATCGTCAAGAGCCTGAAGAGCCGGATCCGCAACCAGTTCGAGATCTCGGCCGCGGAGGTCGGCGGCCAGGACCTCCTCCAGCGCTGCGAGCTCGGCGTGGCCGCGGTCGGGCCGGACCAGGCGCCCCTGGACGCGCTGCTGCAGAACGTGCTCCAGTTCGTGGAGTCGAACCTGGACGGCCACGTTCTGGATTACCGAAACGAGTTCATCCATGTATGAGGAACGAGGAGAGAGGTAAGAGGAAAGAGGAGAGAGAGAAAGAGCCCGGATCCTCTAACCTCTCACCCCTCTCCCCTCACCTACGCCATGAAGAAGAGTTCCCGTAGAAGCGAACGTGTGGCCGACCTCGTTCGCGCGGAGATCTCCCGCCTCGTGCTGCTCGAGGCGCACGACCCGGAGCTCAAGAAGGTCACGATCACGGACGTGATCATGCCCGCGGACCTGCGCGCGGCGCGGGTCTACTTCTCGACGCTCGGCGGAGAAGCGGAGCGCACGGAGGGGCTCGCGGCTCTCGACCGGGCGTCGGGCTTCCTGCGCCGCGAGGTCGGCCGCCGGTGTCAGCTGCGCTTCGCTCCCGAGCTGCACTTCTTCGCCGATCGATCCCTCGAGCGCGGCGCCCGCATCGAGGAAATCCTCTCCGAGGTCGTTCCCCCGCCGGACGCGGAAGAATGATCCGGCCGGACTCGCTCGCGCGGGGCTTTTTGATCCTCGTCGACAAGCCGGGCGGACTCACGTCGCACGACGTCGTCGAGCGGGTGCGCCGCTCGACCGGGATCCCGCGCATCGGCCACAGCGGCACCCTCGATCCGATGGCGACGGGTCTCCTCCTGCTCTGCGCGGGCGGAGCCGCCAGGCTGCAGGGCTTCTTCACGCTCATGGACAAGTCGTACGAGGGCACGATCCGGCTCGGCCGCGCGACGGCGACGTACGACCGGGAAGGGGCGCCTCTCGGGACGGAGCGCGACGCGTCCGGGGTCGGCGCGGGAGAGCTCGAGGCCGCCGCCGCCGCGTTCCGGGGCGATTTCGAACAGTCTCCGCCGCCCTACTCGGCAAAGAAAGTGAAGGGACGAAAGTTCTACGAAATGGCCCGCAAAGGCGAAGAGATCCCGATCGTCCCGAAAAAAGTGCGCGTGTCGGAGCTCGTCCTCTCTCCCCCGGCCGGCGGCCGGGTCGAGTTCGCGATCTCATGCTCCTCCGGGACGTACATCCGCTCGATCGCGCATGCGATCGGCGAATCGCTCGGCTGCGGCGCGCACCTCGAGAGCCTGCGCCGCACCCGGATCGGGGGCTTTCACGTCGACCAGGCGGTCGCGCTGGAGCTCTTCGAGGGCCTGCCGTCCGCCGAGCGGCTCTCGGGAGACCACGCCGTGCCCCTCGCGCGCGTGCCGTTCCCGTTCGAGCGGCTGCGCCTGGCATCCCTCGAGGCCTGGAAGGTGCGGAAGGGCCAGCCGATTCCCGCGCGGGGCGTCTCGTCCGCCGACGGGGCGTGGGTCACCCTCCTCGGACCGGCGGACGAGATGGTGGCGCTCGCGCAGGTTTCGCCGATCGGCCACGGGGGAATTTCGATGCTGAAGCCCAAGATCGTACTCGCGGAGGAGGCCCTTCCGGGGCGCCGCTAGAGCGGGAAGGGCTGTGGTAGGCTCGCCGTTTATTAAAAAAGTAGAGTCGAGAATGAGGGTATTTGGAGGATTCCGCTCTTGAACGCCACCAGCTTCGTGACCGAAAAGCCGAACATCGTGCGCGACTACCGCGTGCACGACTCGGATACTGGATCTCCGGAAGTCCAGGTCGCTCTCCTGACGAACCGGATCACTTACCTGACCGAACACTTCAAGACGAACGCGAAAGACCACCATTCGCGGCGCGGCCTCTTGAAGCTCGTGTCCCGGCGGCGGCGCCTGCTCGATTACTTGAAGAGCGAAGACAGCGAACGCTACTATCGCCTGATCGAGCGTCTCGGCATCCGCAAGTAACAAATCCGACGGCCCACGGCCGGACCCGAGACCGACGAGACGCTCCCTTCTGGACGCCTTCCCGTCCTCCCCTCCGTCTTTTCTTGGGCCTCGAAAGGAAACGACATGCGACACACCATCTCCGTTCCCCTCGGGAACCGGAACCTCGAAATCGAAATCGGAAAGCTCGCCAAGCAGGCGGACGGGTCCGCCGTCGTTCGCTTCGGCGACACGGTCGTTCTCGCGACCGCCGTTTTCGCGAAAGAGCCGAAGGAGAACGCTGACTTTTTCCCGCTCACTGTCGACTACCGCGAGAACACCTATGCGGCAGGGCGCATCCCGGGCGGCTGGTTCAAGCGGGAGGGCCGGCCGACCGAGAAGGAGATCCTGACCTCCCGACTGATCGACCGCCCCATGCGGCCCCTCTTCCCCAAGAGCTTCCACCACGAGACGCAGCTGATCGCATTCGTCCTCTCCGCGGATGGACAGAACGATCCGGACGTGCTCGCCTTGAACGGAGCGTCCATCGCGCTGACGTGCTCTCTCATCCCCTTCTACACGCCCGTCGGGGCCGTCCGGGTGGGACGCGTCGAGGGGCAGTTCGTCGTGAACCCCACGAACGCGGAGCGGGACAAGTCCGACGTGGATCTGATCGTGGCCGGCACCGCCGACGCGGTCGTGATGGTCGAGGCCGGCGCCCGGGAAGTCCCCGAGCGCACGATGATCGACGCCATCTTCTTCGGCCACGAGCACGTCAAGAAGATCGTCGAGGCCCAGAAGGAGCTCCAACGCCAGGCGGGATATCTCAAGCCCGACTGGAAGACCGCGGAGACCTATCCCCCCGCCGTCATGGCGGACGTTCGCCGGCTGTGGGAAGCGCCGATGATGGCCGCCCTCACGATGTCCGGCAAGATCGCGTCTTACGGGGAGATCAAGGCGGTCAAGAAGGCGGCTGCTTCCATGGTCCCGGAGTCGGAGCCCGAGCGGCGCCAGCAGACGGCTCGCGCCGTCGACGACCTCGTCAAGATTCTGACGCGGGAAACGATCCTCGGCCAGCAAAAGCGCCTGGACGGCCGCGCGTTCGCCGAAGTGAGGCCGATCTCCTGCGAGGTGGGGCTCCTCCCGCGCACGCACGGGTCCGCCCTGTTCACCCGCGGCGAGACGCAGGCTCTCGTGACGGCGACGCTCGGAACTTCCGACGACGCCCAGATCATCGAGGAGTACGAGGGCGAATCCGAGCACACGTTCCTCCTCCACTACAACTTCCCGCCCTTCTCCGTCGGCGAGGCGAAGTTCCTGCGCGGCCCGTCGCGGCGGGACATCGGGCACGGCAATCTGGCCCGGCGTGCGCTCTCGCCGGTGCTTCCGAACGAGGACTCGTTTCCCTACACCGTCCGCGTCGTCTCCGACATCCTCGAGTCGAACGGCTCGTCCTCGATGGCCACGGTCTGCGGCGGTGCGCTCGCGCTGATGGACGCCGGCGTCCCGATCAAAGCGCCGGTGGCCGGCGTCGCGATGGGACTGGTCTCCGACGGCGAACGGTTCGCCGTCCTGACGGACATCGCCGGACAGGAAGACCACTACGGCGACATGGACTTCAAGGTCGCGGGATCGAGCGAGGGGATCACGGCCCTCCAGATGGACATCAAGATCAAGGGGCTCCGCCGGGAGATCCTCGAGCAGGCGCTCGAGCAGGCCCGCGTGGGACGCCTCCACATCCTCGAGAAGATGACGTCGGCGCTCGAGAAGCCGCGTACGAACATCTCTCCGTACGCGCCACGCATCTTCACCATGCAAATCCCGCGGGACCGCATCCGCGACGTCATCGGCACCGGCGGAAAGACGATCCGGTCGATCATCGAGTCCACCGGCTGCAAGATCGACGTCGAGGACTCCGGGAAGGTGTCCATCGCTTCCTCGGACGAAGCGGCGGCGCTGCGCGCGATCGAGATCATCGAGAGCCTCACGCAGGAGCCCGAGATCGGGAAGGTCTACCGCGGCAAGGTGCGGCGTGTGGAGGCGTACGGCGCCTTCGTCGAGATCCTCCCCGGCCAGGACGGGCTCGTTCACATCTCCGAGCTCGCTCCGTACCGGGTCCGCCAGACGACGGACGTGGTGAAGGAGGGGGACGAGGTGACGGTCAAGATCATCGCCGTCGACCCCATGGGCAAGATCAAGCTCTCCCGCAAGCAGGCGCTCTCAAAAGAAGAGCTCGAGGCCGAGATGGCGATGGCGCCCGCGGGCGGCCCCGAGGAGGAAGACAGCCGGGGACCCCGCTCCGACCGCGACGGCCGAGGCGACCGCGACCGCGGCGACCGGGACCGTGGACCGAGAGGACCAAGGAGGTAACGCCGCCTCCGGTGCACTGGCGCTTCGCTCCCTCTCCCGCGCAGGGACGTTTTCGGCGGGGACGAGTTCGCCAACAGGGGCCGCGCTTGGCCCCCTCCCCGCCGGTTCCGGCATGGCGCTTGCTCCTCTGCCCGCGAAACCCGACCAGGAGGACATCATGCCGATTCGCCGGATTGCTCATCTTCTTCTCGCATTCGCCTTCGTCCTTTCCGTTTCCGCGGGCTGTCGCCAGAAGACTGACACGGCTTCTGCGACGTCGTCGACCGCCGTCGAGACACCGGCGGTGACGACCACGACCGTCGTGACCCCCGGCCTTCCGGTCTCTGCGGCGCCCGCCGCGCGTGATTCCGGATCTGTCAGCGTCACCGTCGATCCCGTCGAAGCCTCTCAGCGCAACGCCGCCAGGCGGCGCTCCCGCGCGGCTTCGGCGGCGCCCCGCCGCGCCGCGCACGAGGTCCCCGCGGGCACCATCCTCCGCTTCGTTCCGGACCAGACGATCTCCACGAAGACGGCGCGATCCGGGGACGAGATCACCGGCGAACTCCTGGACGATGTCCTCGCGGACGACGGCACCGTCGTCGCGCCCTCGGGAACGCGAGTCCGCGGACGAATCGACAACGTGACCGCTTCCGGACGTCTCGGCGGAGTCGCGCAGCTCCAGTTCCACCTGACCGATCTGGAGCTCGGCCGGCGCCGCGTCCCGATCCGCACGTCCTCCTATCAGCGGACGGGCGATTCGCACACGAAGCGGGACGCCGGCTACATCGCCGGGGGGGCGGCTGTCGGCGCGATCCTCGGCCAGGTTTTCGGCCGCGACACAAAGGCCACCCTCGAAGGCGCCGCGGCCGGCGCGGCCGCAGGCACGGGCGTAGCCGCCGCAACGGGCGCCCTCGACTTCGAAGTCGAGGCGGGTCGGCCCGTCGCGTTCACACTCGAGGAACCATTAGTCCTCTAAAACCGATTGACGATGACCAAAGAGACGCGCGCCTCGCGCGCGGCAGATCCGTCGCGGGAGTCGGCCTTCTGGTGATGTGCCGATGATCGCGGCGTACGACGCCGCGGCGGATCTCGGACGGTGGGACCGCGCGGCGCTCGAGCGTGGTCCGATCGTTCGCCTTCGTTAGACTGTCCCCGCATTTCCAACCCGCCCCCGCAGGAGGTCCGATGACGAGACGATGTCTGAGCCTCGCCGCGCTCGCGCTTTCGGCCGCTGCCTTCGTCTCCGCGGCTCCCGTCGATCCGCGGCTCTTCTCGGAGATGCGCTGGCGCTGCATCGGACCGTTCCGCGGCGGGCGAACCGTCGGCGCGGCGGGGATCCCCGACCAGCCGAACGTCTTCTTCATCGGGGTCAACAACGGCGGCGTGTGGAAGACGACCGACGCCGGACGCGTGTGGACGCCGGCCTTCGACGGGCAGCCCACGCAGTCCATCGGCGCGATCGCGCTCGCCCCCTCGAATCCGGATGTCCTGTACGTCGGAAGCGGCGAGGGGCTCCAGCGCCCCGACCTTTCCGTCGGCGACGGCATTTACCGGTCCACCGACGGCGGGAAGACCTGGAAGCACCTCGGCCTGCGCGACGGGCAGCAGATCGGCGCGCTCGCCGTCGATCCCAGGGATCCCAAGCGCCTCTTCGCGGCGGTGCTCGGGCATCCGTACGGAGCCAACGCGGAGCGCGGCGTGTTCCGCTCGAAGGACGGCGGCGAGAGCTGGGAGAAGGTCCTCTACCGGGACGAGAACACGGGCGCGATCGCGGTCGCCTTCGACCCGAACGATCCCGAGGTTGTCTACGCCGATCTCTGGGCCGGCAGACAGGCGCCGTGGGAGGTCGGAGGGTCGTTCAACGGACCGGGCAGCGGACTCTACAAGTCCACGGACGGAGGCGCGACGTGGAAGCGGCTCGAAAACGGTCTTCCGACGATCGCGCAGGGGCTCGGGCGAATCGGTTTCGCCGTAGCGCCCTCCGAGTCGAAACGGATCTACGCGCAGGTGGACGCGGATGCGGCCCACGCGGGAACGTACCGGTCCGACGACGCCGGCGCAAGCTGGAGACGGGTGAACTCGGAGACGCGCGCCTCCGGCCGCGGGAGCGACTTCGCGGAGGTCCGCGTCGATCCCCGCAATCCGGACGTGGTGTACGCCGCGAACACGTCGACCTACCGGTCCACGGACGGAGGCACGACATTCACGGCGATCAAGGGCGCGCCGGGAGGCGACGACTACCACACGATCTGGATCAACCCGAAGCACCCGGAGATCCTGCTGATCGCCGCGGACCAGGGCGCGACGATCACCGTGAACGGAGGAAAGACGTGGAGCAGCTGGTACAACCAGCCGACCGCACAGTTCTACCACGTCATCACGGACAATCGGTTCCCCTACTGGGTCTATGGCGGCCAGCAGGAGAGCGGGTCCGCGGCCGTCGTCAGCCGGGGCGACTCCGGCGCGATCACTTCGCGCGACTGGCATCCGGTCGGCGTCGAGGAGTACGGCTACGTCGCTCCCGATCCGCTCGACCCGGAGATCATCTACGGCGGAAAGATCACCCGCTTCGACCAGCGCAATGGCGAGATCCAGGACATCTCTCCCCAGCCGCTCCGGGGCGGGAAGTTCCGGTTCGTGCGGACGATGCCGGTTCTCTTCTCCCCCACGGATCCGCACACGCTGTATCTCGGCTCAAACGTCGTTTTCCGGACGCGCGACGGCGGCCGCAGCTGGGACACCATCTCCCCGGACCTGACGCGCGAAGCCTGGGAGATGCCGGCGAGCGTCGGCATCTTCGCCCCTCTCGACCCCGAGAAGGGGAAGCATCGCGGCGTCGTGTACTCGATCGCGCCCTCTCCCCTCGACGGAAACCTGATCTGGGCCGGGACCGACGACGGTCTGATCCACGTCACGCGCGACGGCGGCAAGGGGTGGAAGGACGTCACTCCGAAGGCTCTCACGCCCTGGAGCAAGGTGTCGCTCCTCGAAGCCTCGCGTTTCGACGCCTCCGTCGCCTACGCGGCGATCAACCGTTTCCGGCTCGACGACATCCGGCCGCACGTCTACCGCACCCGCGACGGCGGCGCCTCCTGGGAGGAAATCGTCCGCGGGATCCCCGAGGGCTGCGTCGTAAACGCCGTGCGGGAAGACCCCGTTCGCAGGGGGCTCCTCTACGCGGGGACCGAGCGGGGAGTTTTCGTTTCGTTCGACGACGGCACCGAGTGGCAGCCGCTCCAGATGAATCTTCCGACCTCTTCCGTCAGGGACCTCGTCGTGCACGGGGACGACCTCGTGGTCGGGACGCACGGCCGCTCCTTCTGGATCCTCGACGACGTGACGCCTCTGAGG
>JALZAT010000050.1 GCA_030948185.1 Acidobacteriota bacterium | reverse complement strand
CTCCTGGACCCGGCGCGCCGGGGCGCCTGCGGGAGCGCCGCGCGACGCTTCGCGGCGGCACGGTCCTGGAGCGGGGTCGCCGGCCCTCTCGCGGCCTGGTGCCGTGACGCGCGCGTGGACCCGGGACGGCGCGCGTTTCCGCCCGCGCCAGAACGGTCATTGTGGAGCCGTCTCGCGAGGAGAACCGGAAAGCGGAGTGCCTGAGCCCCGAATCTCCGGCGCGACCGGTCGGCCCTTCCTCAGCTGCTAGTCTTTCGGCGAAAATGCGCGTGCCGGATCTCTCCGTCGTCGTCGTCCATCACCGGGGTGAGGAGCACCTGCGCGAGTCCCTCGCGGCGATCGGCGAATCCGCGAAAGGACTCTCCGCCGAGACGATCCTCGTCGACAACACGAGCGTGCCGGGATCTCTCGAGGCGGTGTTGCGGGCGCACCCCGGCGTCCGGCGCGTCCGCGCCGGCGGCAACGTGGGTTTCGCGAAGGGGTGCCGGCTCGGCGTCGAGGCGGCATCGGCGCCCGCCGTGGCGTTCGTCAACGACGACGCGGCCGTCGAGGCTCCCGCGCTCCCTCGGCTCCTCGAAGCGCTCCAGGCCTCTCCGGAGGACGTGACCGCGGTCGCAGGACGGCTCGTGGACTGGTCGGGGGAGCGAAACGACTTCTCCGACGGGTTCGTGACCTTCGACGGCCACGCCTTCCAGCAGGACCCGGGCCGCGCGGTCTCGCAGCTCGACCTTCCCGCGCCGGGCGCCGCGCAAGAGCGCCTGTTCGCCTGCGGGGGACTCATGGCCGTCCGACGGGAAGCGTTTCTCTCGTCGGGAGGGTTCGACGACGACTACTTCGCCTATCTGGAAGACGTGGACTTCGGCTGGCGGCAGTGGATCTTCGGTCAGCGCATTCTCTTCGCGCATTCGGCCGTGGCCCGGCATCGCGGAGGCGCGACGGGCGAGGCGCTCGGCCTCTTCGCGCGCGGGTTCCTGTTCGAGAAGAACGCCTTTTCGACGGCGTGGAAGAACTTCGACGAGGAGCACTTCCGAGCGCTGATGCCCGGCATCTTCGCGGCCTTCGTCGGCCGGATCGGAGAGATGCTCGCGACGCGCAACCCCGGAGCCGCGGAGCTCCTTCGGGATCCGTATTCCGGCGAGCCCGGCGAGGATGCGCTCGGCGCCGGCGGCTTCTGGCGCCGCGCGTTCGGGATCTCGGCGGCCGCGGCGGCTCCCTCCCGGCCTGTGGTGGTCGACGACCCGCTCACGGTCGCCCACCTCCGCGCACTGCTGTGGATCCACGCGCACCAGGACTCGCTGGCGGAGAAACGGCGGGCGGTGCAGGCACGGCGCCGGCGCCCCGATTCCGAGATCTTCTCGCGCTTCCCCCTGCGGATCGTGCCCACGTACCCCGGAGACGAGCGCTTCGACGGGGCGTGGTTCCAGGAGCTGCTCGGGCGGGCGCCCCGCCTCGTCCGGACGAGCCTCCAGGAGATCTTCGGGTGACCGAGCCGCTCTTCACGGTCGTCGTTCCCACCTTCGAGCGGCCCGACACGCTCTTTCGCGTGCTGGAAGGGATCGGAAACCAGGAGTCACCCCCGCCTTTCGAGGTCGTGGTGGTCGACGACGGTTCCCGCGACGAGACGGGCGACCGCCTGCGCGCCTACCGTCCGGCCCATCCGTTCCGCGCGATCTCGCAGCGAAACGGGGGTCCCGCTTCTGCGCGGAATCGCGGCGTGCGCGAGGCGAGGGGGCGGCACATCCTCTTCCTGGGCGACGACACCGTTCCCGAGACGCGGCTCCTGGCCGTGCACGCCGGGGCTCACGCGGAGAAACGGGCGCATCCGGTCGCCGTTCTCGGTTACACCACCTGGCCTCGCGACCGTCGCGTCTCCCCGTTTCTTCACCACATCAACGAGTACGGACTGCAATTCGGCTATGCGCTGATCCAGGACCCCGACTCGGTGCCGTTCAATTTCTTCTACACGTCCAACATCTCGCTGCCGCGCGAGCTCCTCCTCGAGGAGGGCCTCTTCGACACCACGTTCCCGCACGCGGCGTGGGAGGACATCGAGCTGGCCTACCGCCTGATGCGGCGCGGCATGAAGATCGTCTACCGGCCGGCCGCCGTGGCACGCCATCATCACGAGATCACGTTTTCTTCCTTCCGCCGGCGCCAGGAGCGGGCGGGGGAGTCGGCCGCGATCTTCTACGCCAAACATCCGGAGCTCGGCGATTTCCTCGCGGTCCCGCAGGCGCTTCGATTCCACGATCGCTCCCCCCTCTCCCGGAGGGTCATGGCGTGGTGGGCGGGGCTCGGCGAACGCTGGGAGGTTCCTGGCGCCCGGCAGGCTCTGGACCGGGTCCTGCGCGAGGACTACCTTCGCGGCCTGCGCCGCAGCCTCGACGGCCGCCCGGCCGCGGCCGTTCCCGCGGTGTCCCTTTCCGGGAGACAGGTGACCTGACGAGAGGTCACTCCGCGCCCGAATGCGCCGCGGGGACTTCGCTGCAAACTCTTCTGAGCAGAGGATTTCCGAAAGGCCTCTTCCACAACCGGAGATGGCGTCGGGCTTGCTTCGAGGAGGGTGGGAGAAACTGACATGAAAAAGAGATTTCTGACAATCGCAGCGTTTGGGGCGGTCGCGCTGCTCCTGACGGGCGCGTCGGCGCAAGCGGCTCCGCGTGGCGGGTTTCACCGCGGCGGTGGCACGAGAGTGATCATCACGGGTGGCTTCTACCGGCCCTTCTGGGGCTGGGGCTGGGGGTATCCCGGCTACTACGGATACGGATACGGATACGGATATGGGCCCTACGCAAACGGCTACGCATCCCGCGACGCGAACTGGGCCTCGGTAAAGACGGACGTCTCGCCGGAGGAGGCGCGCGTTTATCTCGACGGCAAGTACATCGGCACCGCCGACGACTTCGACGGATGGCCCGACAAGCTCTACCTGCGGCCGGGCCACTACCGGCTCGAGTTCCGCCTGAGCGGGTACGAAGCGAAGGTGCTCGACGTGGATGCACGCGCCGGACAGGAGCTCAAGATCGACGACAAGCTCCCGCGGGGCGGGCCCCGCGCCGCGCAGCAGTCCGACCCGCCGAAGCTCGACGGCAACGTCCAGCGGTACTTCGGGAAGCGGCGGGGCCGGGACAGCCGCGACGGCCGGGACGGCATGAGGCCGTACGTCGGCCGCGGAAGCGACTCCCGCGGAAACGACTCGTACGTCGGATCCGAGGAAGAGGACGGTCCGGATGCCGATTGGGACGCGAACGCCGACTCCGATCGCGATCGCGATCAGGCGGATGCGGCTCCGCGCAGTCCGGCGCCCCCGCCTGCGCCGAGGAGCGACGCGTGGCGCGGCGACCGGCGTCCGGCCGACGCGTCCGTCTCCGCGCGGCCCGAATCGCGCCGGGATCGAGGCCGGCTGAAGATCACGGTCGAGCCCTCCGACGCCGTCGTGTACATCGACGATCGGTTCGTGGGCTCCGCCGACGAGGTCACGTCCATGGATCGCGGGATTGTGGTCGCTCCGGGCAAGCACACCGTGACGGTCTCCCGTCCCGGGTATCGCGACAAGAGCCGAGACGTCACCGTGGATGCCGGCAAAACGGAAAGCGTCGAGATCTCGCTCGTTCGCTGAGATCGGGTTGCTTCGAGGAAGAGGGCGGCGATCTCGCCGCCCTCTTTTTTTGCAGACTGATCTGACGAGCTTCGCGGTCGATCGAGTCAGCCTCGCTCTTTCCTCAGCTCGCCGCGTGAGTAGTCTCCCGACCGAAGGGAGGGAGGAGGCTCACGCGGCGGGAGCCGGAACGCAGCGAAGCGAAGCGAAGTGAAGGCGACGTGACTACCGACCCTCCCTCGCCAGGAGGAGCGTCAGCAGCAGCGATTCGAAATGGAGTTTTCGGTTCCCCCGCCGGCTGTCCGGTGGCGCGTCGGCGGCGCGGACGGCGGCGGCCTGAAGGGCCTCGCCCGGGCGGCTGCGGCCGATGTCCGCGATCGGGCCGGCGAGCGCCCGGTGGCGCATTCGCTCGCCGGATCCGGCGGCGGCCAGCGCGGCGTCGGCCAGGACTTCGGAGAGCAGCTCCAGATGGGGTGCCTCTGCGCGCCCGAGCTCGTCGGCGAGCATCACGAGGGGCGCCGGCCTGTTTTGCACGACGCCCGCGTGGAGCGCCAGCACGACCCGCTCGCGGCGTTCGCGGAACACGGCGAGGCGTCCGGCGGGATCCGCTCCGGGCTCGTCGGCGTCCTCGGAAATCCGCGCGAGGTCCTCGGAATCTTCGGCGGAGAAGCCCAGGTCGGTCCAGGCGGCGACGCGCCGGCTTCGCGAAGGCGGCGGCACGGAAACGGTCACGCATCGTGAAAGGATCGTCGGAAGCAGGGATTCGGGCCGTGTGGTGGCGAGAATCCAGTGGACGTGCGCGCCGGGCTCCTCGAGGGCCTTCAACAGCGCGTTGGCGGCCTCGACCCCGAGCTTCTCCGCCTTGAGCAGCAGCACGACGCGCCGCCGCGCTTCGTAGGGCCGCCCGGCCGCGAACGCGAGCGCCTCCCGCACGCGGTCGATCTTGATGGCGACGCCGTCGGGCTCGACGAGCAGGAGGTCGGGGTGGGATCCCGCCGCGGTCCGCCGGCACGTCTCACAGGCGGCGTTTCCGTGGTCGGCTCCACAGATGAGACGTTCCGCGATCCTCCGGGCCTCCCCCTCGAGAGTCGCCGCCGCGGGGCCGACCAGGAGCACCGCGCCCGGAAAGCGCTCCGCGCGCGAGGCGAGCCGATCGAGGAGCGCGGCCGATGACCCGGTCACGTTCCCGCTCGCATTCACAAGCCGAATCTTCCGGAGATCGCGCTCCACGTCGAGGAGAACACTTCGTCGGGCGGGCGGTCCGCGGAGATGACGACCACTCTTCCGGGCTCGCGCCGCGCGATCTCCAAGTACGCCTTCCGCACCCGCTCGTGGAAATCCATCTCCGCGGACTCGAAACGGCCGGACCCCTCGTCCCGGCGCCGGGCCCGCTCGAGGCCGAGCCCGGGATCGACGTCATAGAGAAGCGTCAGTTCCGGAACGAGTCCCTCGCGGGCCATCGCGTCGACGAGCCGGACGATGTGTTCGTCGAGGCCGCGGCCGCGCGCCTGGTACGCCTCGGTCGAGTCCGAGTAGCGGTCGCAGAGCACGAAGGCGCCGGTTTTGAGGGCGGGCTTCAGCGTCTGCGCGACGTGCTGGCTGCGGTCCGCCTCGAGGAGCAGCCATTCCGCCGCGGGCTCGAGGTCTCGGTGTCCGACGTCCATCAGGATGTCCCGGATCTTGCGGCCGATGGCGGTACCGCCGGGCTCGCGCGTTTCGAGGACTTCCCGCCGGGCCTCCCTCAGCGCTTCCGCCGCCCGCGCGAGCTGCGTCGATTTGCCGCAACCCTCGACTCCCTCGAACGTCACGAACGGCATGGAAGCGGAGAATAACTCCGGCGTCGAATAACCACGCTAACATCCGCGTTTGTCGGACCGTAGCCTCGAAAACATGGAAAATTCGAACGCAGCCACGCCTCCCCGGGCCCAGGGAGAGTCCTCCCTGAGGGTGTGGTTCTACATCATCGGATTCGTCGGGCTCGCGATCGCGGTGGCCTCGATCGCCGACATGTTCTCTCCCCGCCCCTACGACGGCATCGTGCCCATGCCCTACAGCCGCAAGGGGATCGACGTCCGGGCCACGGTGCCCGGAGGCCCCGCGGAAAAGGCGAAGATTCCGGCCGGCGACTGTGTCCTCGGCATTGGAAACCGGCTCGTCAACTCGATCTCCGATGCGTCGGCCGAGTTGCGCAAGCACCGCGTCGGCGACACCGTGCCGTACCTCGTCCGGCGCGGGCCGTGCCCGTCGGGGATCGGGATGTCGGAGGAGGGAGGCGAAGTCCGGACCGTCCCGTTGAAGCTCGCCTCCCAGCGTCTCGGCGGGACCACGTACCTCTACGCGGCGATCCTCGGTTTCCTCTTCTTCTTCATCGGGCTCTTCGTCTTCCGGAAGCGTCCCGAGGACCGGGCGGCCCGCATCTTCTTCCTCCTCTGCGTTCTCTTCCTCCTCTTCTTCGTCTGCCGCCTCCGGCCCGCCTCTTACTGGTGGATCGACGCCTTCGTACAGAACACCGGCACGGTGAGCCTCTTTCTGCTTCCCGCCGTCTTCCTCCACTTCTTCCTGATCTTTCCCCGGCCCAAGCAGTTCCATTTCGCTCAGCCGGACGAGTGGACGAGGGAGGAGCCTCCGCGCTGGAAGGTGCGGCTCCAGAACTTTCTCTCCGCGAGCCCGGGGCTCCTCTACCTCCTCTACGCGGTGCCGCCCGTCGTCTTTCTGTACGACGTCTTCCGGCAGCTCCGCGGCGACAAGGTGTCGATCCTGTCGGGTGCGCCTCTCTCTTCCTGGGCGCTCCTCGGCGACTATCTGATCCTGGGGCTGGCGTCGCTCGCCCACTCGGCGTTCACGCTTCCGGACGCGCGCGAGCGCCGCCAGGCGTTCCACGTCTTCGTGGGCACGATCCTGGGCACCCTCCCTTACCTCCTTCTCGGGATCGTGCTGCCTTCCGCGTTCAACACGGACGAGTACGTCTTCTACGGGATCGTGCCGATGATCCTGATCCCGCTGACGTTCGCGTACGCGATCGTCCGTTTCCAGATGCTGAACATCCGGTTCGTCGTGCGCCGGACTTTCCTCTACGCGGTGACGACCGCGATCCTCTTCGGCTTCTACGCCGTCGCGATCGCCGGCTCGAACGCGCTGTTCGCGCGGTCGCGTCCGGGATCCTCGCCGGCGTTCAACTTCGGTTTCTTTCTCGTCGTGCTCCCGCTGTTCGAGTTCGTCCGGCGCAGGATTCAGACCCCGCTCGACAAGCTCTTCTTCCGGGACAAGCTCGACTACCAGGCGGCCCTTCTCGAGATGAGCGAGGCGATCACGGGCGAGCTCGATCTCGGCAAGATCGCGGACTATCTGACGGCGAGTGTCGCCGGCACCATGCGCCTCGAGAAAGCCTCGATCTGGCTGCGCGACGTCGATGGATGGCTCGAGCGCCGCGGCCGGCGGGAGGACCGCGTTCCGCCCTCCGCGATCGTGCGGCGGATTCTCCGGCAGGAGGGGAAGCCCGTCCGGGTGGAGGAGCTCTCGGTGTACTTCGCCGACCCGGACAGCGAAGACTTCCGCACGCGGCTCGTGCAGGAAGCCTTCCGGATGGTCGTGCCGCTCGTCTACCGGGACCGGCTCATGGGCGTCCTCGCCCTGAAGGAGAAGCTCTCCGGCGAGAGGTTCGACCGCGAGGACGAGGCCCTCCTGTCGACGCTCGCCAACCAGGCGGCGCTCGCGATCGAGACGGCACTCCTCCACGACGAGATGACCCGCCAGGCAGAGTTGAAGCGCGACCTCGAGATCGCGCGGGACATCCAGACGAGTCTTCTGCCCCGGACGCTGCCGGTCGTCGAGGGGTTCTCGTTCTTCGGCGGCAGTCTTCCCGCGAAGGTCGTCGGCGGCGACTTCTACGACTTCATCCCTTTCGAGGACGGCGACCAGCTCGGCGTCGTGATCGGAGACGTCTCGGGCAAGTCCGTTCCCGCTTCCCTCCTGATGGTCGCCGCGAAAGAGATCGTCTATTCCCGCGCGTTAACCACTCGTGACCCGGGAACGCTCTTTCGGGAGTCAAACCGGCGCATCTATTCCATCAAGAGGCGGATGTTCGTCTCGCTCGGTTATTTCCTCCTGGACCCTCCGTCCATGACGCTCCGGTACTCGATCGGCGGCCAGCCGCTCCCGATCCTGATCCGGACCGGCGACGGAGGACCGAGGTTTTTAGACCCTCCCGAGCACCGGCTTCCCCTGGGCGCCTTCCGGGATGTCCCCTACGACACGATGGAGATGTTCCTGAAACGAGGGGATTTGATCTTCTTCTACACGGACGGCTTCTCCGAGGCCATGAACCCCGAGATGGACCCTTTCGGCGAAGACCGCCTCATGGACTCCCTGGCCTCCCATGCCGCCAAGCCCCTGGACCAGATGGCCCAGGGCATCCTGTCGGACATCCGCGGACACGTGTCCGGAGCCGAGCAATACGACGACATGACATTCCTGTTCCTGAAGGTCGAATGAGGAAAACTCCGGCCCCGTCCGGACGTATCAGGAGGTGACAATGAGAGTTCCGCGCGCCGGAAAGGTTGCCGGTATCGTCCTGCTGCTCGCGGCGGCCGCGGGCCTGGCCGCGGTGTACACGCGCAACAGCCGCGAAGTCACCACCTCCTCCGAGGAGGCCTACAAGGCCTGGCGGGAAGCGGTCGAGAACGAGCGCCGCTTCTACTTCAAGGACGCACGCGTCGGCTTCGCCCGCGCTCTCGAGCTCGATCCCCAGTTCGCGATGGCGATGATCGGCCTCGCGCGCAACTCCGAGAAAGAGCAACGCGTGTCGCTGACGGCTCGCGCGGACCGGGAGCGCGGCCGGCTCACGGACCACGAGCGGCTCCACATCGACATGATGCTCGCCGCGAACAACCACGACGAGGCGAAGTTCGCGTCGATCGCGCGGACGATCCACGAGAAGTATCCCGCCGACATCCGCGCCGCGACGATCTGCGCCCGACTCGAGATCGACGCCGGGCACACCGACCGCGCCCTCGCGATCTTCGGCGACCTGCTCGCGCGGGAGCCCAACAGCGCGGACGCCTACAACCAGATCGGCTACTACTACGGCTACCGGGGCGACTACGACAAGGCGATCGAGAACATCAAGAAGTACCAGTTCATGGCGCCGGACCAGGCGAATCCGTACGACAGCCTCGGAGAGATCATGGCGTTCTCCGGGCGGTACGACGAGGCGATCGAGAATCTCCGAAAAGCGCTCGCCCTGAAGCCCGACTTCGGCGTTTCGTACGACCACCTCGGTCTGGCGTATGAGGGCAAGGGCGACGTCGAGGCGGCAGTCAAGAACTACATCCGTTCCTCCGAGGAGGCCATCAACGACGGCGGGCGGATCGAATCGCTCATGCGGGCGATGCGCGTGGCCACCATGGCCGGAAACCTGCCGCTGACGAAGCAGATCGCGGAGCGCTGCATGCAGCTGCCGCACGACCGTTCCCTCGATGCGAACTGGGAAGTCGGCAAGGAGCTCATCCACGGTGTCGTCGCGCTGCTCGAGGGCCGGACGGACGACGCGGACAAGGGACTCGTGGCGGCCAAGCAGAAATGGGACGCCGCCTTCCTGAAGAACAGCAAGGGCACCACGTACAAACCCTACTGGCCCTACTGGCAGCTGATGATGGCGAGAACGCGCGTCGCGCAGGGCCGTTCCGACGAGGGGATCGCGCTGTACGAGCAGATGGTCAACCCACCCAACCCGTGGTCCGATTTCGAATCCAGGCGCTGGGTCTATGAGGGCAGGGCCGCACTCGCGGAACTGGTCGCGCGCAAGGGCGACCTCGCAAGGGCGGACAAGCTCCTCGCGGAGAATCACAGATGGAATCCCAGTTGGGCTCCCAGCCGTCCGGCCGAGCTGGCGGTGGCCGAGATGCATCGGGAGAGGGTGCAGGCCGCATCGCGGTGATGGATCGGGCGGCGGAGTTTGAGACTCAGCACAAGCTCCTCCTTCTCGAGACCCTCTACGACGCCGGGCTCTCGCTCGGCTCGCTTCCCGACGAAGAAGCTCTGGTCGAAGACGTTCTGGGCCGGGCGGTCGGGGTGCTCGACGCGTCCCGGGGATACCTCGCGACGTTCGGCGAGGGGGGCGGTCGGCGCGCCGAGGCTCTCGTCGGCTTCCCCCGGAGGCCGACGGAAGCCATCCTGTCCGAGGACTCCTTCGTCGGAGAGCTCCTGCGGTCGGAGACGGCTGTCCGGCGCGAGTCGTTCCGGCTTCTCCGCAGCCTGGTCTCGGCCGCGATCGGAGTCTCCATCCGCGCGGGCGGACGCACCGTCGGCGTCCTGCTTCTCGCCGACAAGGAGCTGCGGCGGGGCGGCAAGGCCGGCTTCGACGACGAGGACGCGCGGTTCCTGGTCTCCCTCGCGGTCCTGTGCGGGATGGCGATCGAGAACCGGCGCCACCTCGAGCGTCTGACCCGGGACCGCGAGCGGCTCGAAGAGGAGAATCGGCGCCTCCTGGACGAGACGGGGCGGTCCGCGGCCGGGCGCCTCTTCGTCGGCGACTCGCCCGCGGCGCGCCGCGTGCTCGATCTGGTCGGCCGCGTGGCGCCTTCCAAGACCTCCGTGCTCATCACGGGGGAGTCGGGAACGGGCAAGGAGCTCGTCGCGCGGATGATCCATGCCCGGAGCGACCGGGCGGACAAGCTCTTCTCGGCGATCAACTGCGCGGCGCTTCCGGAGACCCTTCTCGAATCAGAGCTCTTCGGCATCGAGCGCGGGGTGGCGACCGGCGTCGAGGCCCGCGTCGGGCGTTTCGAGCAGGCGAACGGAGGCACGCTGTTTCTGGATGAAGTCGGGGACATGCCGCTGCCCCTCCAGGCGAAGCTCCTCCGCGTGCTGCAGGAGCGCGAGATCGAACGCGTCGGAGGCCGCAAGCGCATTCCGATCGACGTCCGGGTCCTCGCCGCCACGAACGCGCGCCTCTCCGAGCGGATCGGCCGGGGCGAGTTCCGGGAAGACCTCTACTACCGCCTGCGGGTCGTCGAGATCGTTCTCCCTCCGCTCCGTGAGCGCCGTGAGGACATCCCGAAGCTCGCTCGCCACTTTCTCGAACGGTTCGCCGCGCGCGAGGGCCGGGAGATCCTGACGCTCGATCGCGAGGCGTTCGCCGCGCTGCTCGCGCACGACTTCGCCGGCAACATCCGGGAGCTCGAAAACCTCCTCGAGGGCGCCGCGGCGCTTTCGCGCGGAGGCGTGATTCGCCTCGAAGACCTCCAGTGGCTTCCGTCTCGGGGAGGGCACACCGTGGGGGAGGTCGAGCCGGCCGCTTCCGAGGGGGAGATCCCGAATCTGAAGGCTCTCGAGGAGCGGCACATCAAACGGGTGCTCAAGATGGCGGGCGGCAACAAGAGCCGCGCGGCGCGGATGCTCGGGATTTCCCGGCGGACGCTTTACCGCAAGAAACCGGTGGGACGATAAGTCACTGTAACCTTCCGTCCCAATTCGGATCTAATCCTCTGGAAACACATCGCTTGGATCTTCGCATGTCGTTCCTTCGACGGAAGCTGTGTCATAATGGCTCGTTGGAGCGCACTCCGCCATGCCGTCGTTTTTGGAAACAACTCTCGATCTCTCAGCAGCTTACGGCTGTTGGTCGGGGGGTTCGCGACTTGGCCGCGGCCTTGCTCTTCCACAAGACGAGTCCCCGTGAAAAAAGCCATCGCGATCCCGCTGCCTTCCGCTTCTGGAGCGGTTCCCTCCGGAGAGCTCTTCCTCCGGGTCTTCCTGGCAGGCGAGCTGCTCTTGAGCATTTTGCTGCAGAGCGGCGGCGCCATTCCCCCGGTGGCAATCCGAGCCCTTCAGCTCTTCCTGCGTTTCTAGGCGGGACGATGATCCCCGCTCTCGCGTCTGCCCGTGCAGAGGGGCCGTCCGCTCCTTCGCGTTATCCTCCCCGAAGGGCCGCCCGCCGGCGGGCCTTCTCGGGGGGAGGGATCGAGACGCTCTGATGTCACGCCCTGAATCGGTTCGGCCCGGATCAGACGGCCTCAGCCCCCGAGAGGTGTCGCTGACGATCCCGGTCGCTTCCGACATGGAGATCGTCGCCACCGCTCAGGTCGCCGCGCTCGGCGAATACATCGACATGGCCCACGACAAGATCGACGAGGTGAAGCTCGCGCTCGTCGAGGCCTGCATCAACGCCTTCGAGCACGCCAACACGCGGGACGATCGGGTACACCTGACTTTCCGGGTCGGGCGGGACGAAGACGGCCCCGACTACCTGGAGGTCGAGGTCTTCGACCAGGGAAAGGGTTTCGACCACTCGATCGTGGAGGTTCCGACTCCGGAGAAAACGTTCACGGGCGGGAAGAAGCGCGGGTGGGGGCTTCAGATCATGCGCAGTCTCATGGACTCGGTGGCGATTACGTCGGGCGATTGGGGGACGAAGATCCTCATGAGGAAGTACAAGTGAGCGAATCCTGCAAGATCAACGTCGAGCGGCGCGGCGACGTCGCGGTTTTCTGGACCGACGGGTACATCAACAACCAGGGGGGCGAGGAGATCGCGCGGCAGGCGTACGCGCAGCTCGACACCGGCGCCCGCGCTCTCGTCCTGAACCTCGAGAAGACGCGAATCGTCAACTCAATCGGGATTTCGATCCTGATCGAGGTCCTCGAGAAGGTGATGGACCGAAAGGGCGTGCTCGCGTTCTGCAACCTGACCCCCACGATCGACAAGACCTTTCGGATCATGGGACTCGCGCAGTACGCGTCGATCTACCCCAGCCTGGACCAGGCTCTCCAGGCGGTCGCGGCGACCGGCTAGACGGCAGGCGGATTCGACTCGGGATATGTCGAACATGCCTTTCCCTTCCGCCGACTCCGCCCGATCCGCCGCGCGCCTCTGGAAAGAGCTCGGGACGACCCTGCGACCCTCCGAGGAGCGACCGCTCGCGGCGCGGCTCGCGGAGGCCGCCCGCGAATGGAGCGGCGCGCGAACGGCCGCCCTCTACCTCCGGGAGAAGGACGGCTGGGTCCTCGGGTCCACGTGCGGGGCGGACGGCGAATCGGACCGGGTCCTCCTGCCCGAGTCGATTCTCGCCGACGCCGGGTTCGTCGGCGACTCGTTGTGGATCCCCCTCGGAGCGGAGGGCGAGGTGCACGGCCAGCTGGGCCTCTCCGGGATCGAGCGGGAGGGGGCCTCCGACGTGGCTGCGCTCCTCGGCGTCGCGTTCGGCGCCCTGCTCGCGGCGCACCGTCTCACCCGGCAGGTCAAGGACGCGGATTTCGAAGTGCGCACCCGGCTTCTCGAGCTCGAGTCGTTGTACGACCTCGGGCTCTCGCTCGGCGGTCAGCTCGACCTGGGGATGCTGTCGGACGAGGTCCTCTTCCGGTCCATCTCGCTGACGGACGCGGGCAAGGGCACGCTCGTCCTGTTCGACGACGGCGGCAAGATCCTCTACGAGCGCAGCCTCGGAGGGGAGGTGCTTCCCCGCGACAGGTTCGCCTCCTGGCGGATCCCCGACGGCGAGGCGATCATCAACAACGAGGCGGGCTCGCTCCCGACAGCGGGGGAGCGGCTGACGGGTTGCGAGAAGTGCCTCGCCGTCGCGATCGCGGTGCCGGGGCGGCGTCTCGGTCTGATCGCCGTCGCAGACAAGGAATCTCGGATCGGCGGCGTGCTCGACTTCACGCCGAGCGACGCGCGGATCCTCTCTCTCTTTGCCAATCAGGCGGCCGCGGCGATCGAAACCGCGCGCCTGCACCAGGACGCGATCGAGAAAGAGCGTTACGAGCGGGAGCTCGAGCTCGCCGCCGCGATTCAGCGGGAGATCCTGCCGCGCTCGCTTCCCGACGTCGCCGGGGTCGAGCTCGCCGCGGCGAACATTCCGGCGCGACACATCGGCGGCGATTACTACGACGTGTTCCCGCTGTCACGCGGGCGGGTCGGGTTTCTCGTGGCGGACGTTTCCGGCAAGGGAGTCCCCGCGGCACTGCTCGTGTCCACGGTGCATGCGGCCGTGCACCTCCAGATCGACGAAGCTGCGACAATCTCCGACCTCGTGCAGCGGATCGATCGCCACCTGCGCCGATTCGCCGCGACGCGCAAGTTCCTGACGCTCTTCTTCGGCGTGGTGGAGCCGGACACGGGAATGCTCCGGTACGTCTCGGCGGGTCACAATCCCGCCCTCCTCCTGCGGGGTGACGGCAGCGTCGATCGGCTCGAGTCGACCGGGGTCCCCGTCGGGATGCTCCCGAACTCCTCGTGGAAGGAGGAAACACGCGTGATGGAGCGCGGGGACCTCCTCTGCGTCTATTCCGACGGCCTGACGGAGGCGGTGGACGCGGCCGACGAGGAGTTCGGCCTCGAGCGGCTTTCGAAGGAGATCGGGCAGCGCCGGGACCGTCCGGTGAAGGCGCTCTGCGGAGAGATCCTCGACCGGGTCGCCGACTTCGCGAGGGGAATGCCCCAGTACGACGACCAGACGCTGATGTTCCTCCGGCGGACCGAGACCCCGGGCTAAGATCCGGCGGATGCTGTTTTTCGTGTGGGCTCTTCCGGTCCTCGCCGCGCCCGCACCGGCGCCGCCGGCCGATCTGCGGATCGAGGGCGCCTCCGTCTACGAGAGCGCCTCGGCGTCTCCGCGGCCGGCGTCGATCGTCACGCGCGCCGGGAAGATCCTCTTCGTCGGAGATCCCGCCCGCGCGCGGGAGCTCGCGCCGGCGGCGGCGGTGATCGAGCTCCCCGGCGCCTCCGTTTTTCCGGGATGGGCCGACGCGCACGGCCATCTTTCGGGGCTCGGGAAGGGGCTCGAGACCGCCGATCTGAGAGGCGCCGCGGACGCTCCGGAAGCGGCGCGCCGGGTCGGCGCGGTGGCCGCGAATCTTCCCGCGGGGGCATGGGCGGAGGGCCGCGGCTGGGATCAGAACCGGTGGCCGGGAAGCGCCTATCCGGACGCCCTCGACCTCGACAGAACGGTCCCCGGCCGGCCCGCGATGGCGCGGCGCGTGGACGGCCACGCGGTCTGGGTCAACACCGCCGCGCTTTCGGCGGCGCGGATCGGCGCGGAAACCCGCGACCCGGAAGGGGGACGCATCCTGCGCCGCGCCGACGGGTCCCCCTCGGGGGTTTTCGTGGACAACGCGATGCGCCTGGTCACCACCGCGATGCCCGCGGCGTCGCAGGCGGACTTCGAGCGCTGGATCGTCCGCGCGGCGGGGGCGTGCGCGCGGCTCGGACTCACGGAGGTCCAGGACGCGTCCGGTTATGGCCCGTCCGACGTGGCGTCGCTCGAAAAGCTCGCGGCGGCCGGGGCATTGCCGATTCGCGTGTACGCGACGGTGTCGCCCGAGCCGGACGCGCTCGCGGGGTCGTTTCGGAAGGGAGCCCGCATCGGGCGGGGCGCCGATTTCCTGACGGTTCGCGCGATCAAGGCATACGCGGACGGCGCGCTCGGAAGCCGGGGCGCGGCGCTTCTCGCCGACTACTCGGACGAGCCGGGAAATCGGGGGCTTCTCGTCGCGCCTCCGGAGCGACTCGCCGAGCTCGCTCGAGCCGCGCGGGAGCACGGATGGCAGCTCTGGATCCACGCGATCGGAGACCGCGGAAACCGCATAGCGCTCGACGCCTTTGCGGCCGCGAACAGGGCGGTGCCTCGCCCGCCCCCGGGAGGGGAGCGGCCGCGCATCGAGCATGCGCAGGTCATCGCGCCGGAGGACATCCCCCGGTTCTCCCGGGAAGGGGTGATCGCGTCCATCCAGCCGACGCACGCGACTTCGGACATGGGGTGGGCGGAGAAACGCGTGGGCGCGGATCGAATCGCGGGAGCGTACGCGTGGAGAGTCCTCCTGCGAACGGGAGCGAAGCTCGCGGGAGGCAGCGACTTTCCCGTCGAGTCGGAGAACCCGCTTCTCGGCTTCTACGCCGCGATCACGCGCCAGGATCCGTCGGGCGAGCCTGCCGGCGGCTGGCGGCCCCAGGAGCGCCTTTCGCGTTCCGAAGCCCTGGCACTCTTCACGTCCGACGCGGCCCGGGCGGCCTTCGAAGAGGACCGGAGGGGCCGCATTGCTCCCGGCTACGACGCGGACCTGACGGTGCTCGCGGCCGATCCCATGACCGCTCCCGCCGGAAAAATCGCCTCGATCCCCGTCGTGCTCACAGTCGTGGGCGGCCGTGTCGCCTGGGGTCGCGGGACCGCGTCGGGGGACGCTCGTTGAGGGGCCGCGGTGCACCGTCCTTCCTTCCGATCCTTCTCGCCGGGGCCATCGTGTCCGCGGCCTGCCGCGTGCCCGAACCGGGAAAGACGACCGTGACCCCCGCGCCGGAGCAACCGGATGCCGCCGCCCGGGCGAAGATGGTCGATACGCAGATCGTCGCGCGCGGAGTGCGCAACCCGCGCGTCCTCGCGGCGATGCGAGAGGTCCCTCGCCACCTTTTCGTCGACGAACCGCAGCGGTCTCGCGCCTACGAGGACGGTCCGCTTCCGATCGGCGGGCGGCAGACGATCTCGCAGCCGTACATCGTTGCGCTCATGAGCGAGCTTCTCGACTTGACCCCGAACGAGACCGTGCTCGAGATCGGAACGGGATCGGGATACCAGAGCGCCGTGCTCTCCCGGCTCGCGGGTCACGTCTACTCGATCGAGATCATCCCGGAGCTCGCGAAGGCATCCGGCGAAAGGCTCAAGCGCCTCGGATATACCAACATCACGGTCAAAGAGGGGGACGGATACCGCGGCTGGCCGGAGCACGCGCCGTACGACGGCATCATCGTCACGGCCGCTCCCGAGCGCATCCCGCAGCCCCTCCTGGACCAGCTCGCGCCCAACGGCCGGATGGTCATTCCCGTGGGCGGCTTCTTCCAGGAGCTCAAGGTCTTCAAGAAGGACGCGAACGGAAAGATCACGGAGCAGGACATCATCCCGGTTCGCTTCGTTCCGATGACCGGGGAGATCGAGAAGACCCCCTCTCCGCCCGAAAATTGAGCCGGGAAAAGATCCCCCAGCCCGACCCGCTCGCTCCCGCCGCCGGAGACAGCGGAGTGCGTCTCCCGGCCGCAGCCGGGTTCATGGCCTTGAACCGCACCTTCAAGGCGTTCACGTATCGCGACTACCGCCTTCTCTGGGCGGGCTCTTTCACTTCCAGCATCGGCACGTGGATGCAGCAGGTCGCGCAGGCCTGGCTGATCTTCACGATGACGGGATCGGCGTCGCTGCTCGCGCTGGACGCGTTCCTGGGCGCCGCTCCCTTCCTCCTCTTTTCCCTCTTCGGCGGAGTGTTCGCGGACCGGTTCGACCGGCGCCGGATCCTTCTCTCGTCTCAGCTCGTGCAGCTCTCGTCGGCTTTCCTGCTCGCGGCGCTGATCGCCACGAACCACGTTCAGGTCTGGATGATCCTGACTCTCTCCTTCGTCGTGGGCTTCGCGCAGTCCTTTGGCGGGCCCGCGTATCAGGCGCTCGTGCCGACGCTCGTGGACCGAAAAGACGTGTCGAACGCGGTCGCGTTGAACTCGATACAGTTCAACCTGGCGCGCGTCATCGGACCCGTGCTCGCCGGCATCGCGTTCTACAAGCTCGGGGCGGCGTGGTGCTTCGCGTTGAACGGGCTGTCGTTCGTCGCCGTGATCTTCGCCATCCTGGCTCTGCGCCGCGGGGCTCCCGTGGCCGCCGCGTCGGAGCCGGTCTGGAAGAGCCTCAAGACCGGCCTGAAGGCCGTCCTCGAGAGCGCGTCTCTGCGGGCGCTCGTCGCCATGGCGTTCGCGGGAAGCTTCTGTTCCGTCGCGCTCGTCACGTACCTTCCGGTGTTCGCCAAGGACGTCTTCCACGGAGACGCCAAGGCGCTTTCCGCGTTGATCGCGGCGTTCGGCCTCGGGGCGGTCGTGGGCGCGATCGGGGTCGCCGGATTCGGACACGTCCACCGCAAGGGGATCGTCGCGGTGGTGACGCAGACGTTCTTCGGCCTTCTCATGGTCGCCTTCTCGCTCTCGCGCAAGCCCCCGGTCTCCTACGCGATCCTCTTCGTGGCCGGGGCAGCGCTGATGGTGATCTTCGCGATGTTCATGACGCTCGTTCAGACCAACGTCGAAGACCATCTTCGCGGCCGCGTGGTCAGCATCTACTCCCTCGCGTTTCGCGGAGCGATGCCACTCTCGAACCTCCTGGGCGCCGGCCTCGCGTCGGTGATCTCGGTCCCGACGATTCTGGTCGCGAACGGTGTCCTGCTTTTTCTGCTCGGGAGCATCGTGCTCATGCGGCGCCGCCCGGATGGGGTCACGTCGCTCTAGCGCGCGCGGACTCCGCCTTCGTCTTCGAGGCGCACCGGCACCTTCTTCCCCTTGATGCGGCTGTTGCGCAACGCGCCGATGATCGCGTCGGCAAGCTCCCCGGGAACCTCCACGAGGGAAAAACGGTCGGCGATCTCGATGGCGCCGATCGATCGCGCGCCGATCCCCGCTTCTCCCGTGATCGCTCCGACGAGGTCGCCCGGGCGGATGCCCGCCTGGCGGCCGGCCGCGACATGGATCCGGACCGTGCCCGACCCCGGCCGTCCGGGCCGCTGCGAGCCCCGGTCGCCGTGCCCGCCGCGATCCCGGCCCTCGGGGCCTTCGCTCCGGCGGTATGCGGGCTCCCGCGAGGGAGCGGCGGAAGGAATCTCGGACTCCTCGCGGGCGTCTCCCGATGCCGCGTGGGCGAGCTTGACGGCCGCGGCGGCCACGTCGACGATGTCGAACTCCTCGGCGAGAGACTCGACGATGACCCGAACGTCGTCGAGGCCTCCCGCGAGGAGCTGCTCCCGCAGGGACGCCCGCAGGACGTCGAGCCGACGAGCGCGCAGGTCCGCGACCGTGGGGACCGCCGCAACCTCGATCTTCTGCTTCGTGTACGCCTCGATCGACCTCAGCAGCCGGTGTTCCCGCGGCTCGGCGAGCGTGATGGCGACTCCCGCGCGGCCCACTCGCCCCGTCCGGCCGATCCGATGGACGTACGCCTCCGCCGTGGCGGGGACGTCGTAGTTGACCACGTGGGAAAGGTGCTCGATGTCGAGCCCGCGCGCCGCGACGTCCGTCGCGACGAGGAGGTCGACGTCGCCCGATCGGAACCGCCCCATGACGCGGTCCCGCTGTCGCTGGACGAGCCCGCCGTGCAGGGCCTCCGCGCGGTACCCGTGGGCGTTCAGAGTTTCGACGAGAGACTCCACCTCGAGGCGCGTCCGGCAGAACACGAGCGCCGAAGCAGGATCCTCCATGTCGAGCACCCTCCCGAGCGCCGCGGGCTTGTGCGCGCGAGCGACGACGTAGGCCACCTGACGGACTCGCGGGAGCTTTCCGGGCGCCACCCTGGCGCGCGCGATCGTGATCCGCGCGGGATCGCGCAGGTGCCGCTCCGCGATCCGCAGGATCCTCGCCGGAAGAGTCGCGGAGAAGAGGGCCGTCTGCCGTTCCTTCGGAATGAGCGCCAGGATCGCTTCGAGCTCCTCGGCGAAGCCCATGTCGAGCATCTCGTCGGCCTCGTCGAGGACGAGGCAGCGCAGCGTGTCTAACGAGAGAGTCCCGCGGCGCAAATGGTCGAGCGCGCGCCCCGGGGTCGCGACCACGATTTCGGCACCGTGTCTGAGCGCACGGATCTGCTGGTCCATCGAGGCGCCGCCGTACAGCGGAACGACGCGCGCCCCCGTCTTCTTCGAGTACTTGTGAACGGCTTCGGAGAGCTGAATCGCGAGCTCACGCGTCGGGACGAGGACGAGGCCGAGGGTGGCACCACGAGGCCCGAGCGCCTCCGCGATTCGGTGGAGCATGGGCAGCGCGAAGGCGGCCGTCTTCCCGGTCCCCGTCTCCGCCTGTCCCAGGACGTCCCTCCCCGTGAGAAGCACCGGAATGGCCTCGCGCTGGATGGGCGTCGGTTCCTCGTACCCGAGCGCCGCCACGGCCTCGACGAGCGGGGCCGCGAGGCCGAGGGAAGCGAAGGCGGAAGGGGGGATGGGTTCGGGCATGGAGGGTGGAGGTTACATCGCGGGACTTCAGGCAGGATTTGGTGGAGCTGATCGGGATCGAACCGACGCCGCTTCGCGGCGTTACGCGCTTCCATGAGCAAGGGGGGCACCTTCGGCGCCCCCCTTGAAACCCCAGGAGGTCGTCGGTTCGCCGCCCGAGAGTGGCACGGCTCGAGGGAATGAAAAGTGGTGAAGAAATGGTGGAGCTGATCGGGATCGAACCGACGCCGCTTCGCGGCGTTACGCGCTTCCATGAGCAAGGGGGGCACCTTCGGCGCCCCCCTTGAACCCCCAGGAGGTCGTCGGTTCGCCGCCCGAGACGTGGCACGGCTCGAGGGAATGAAAAGTGGTGAAGAAATGGTGGAGCTGATCGGGATCGAACCGACGACCTCCTGAGTGCGATTCAGGCGCTCTCCCAAACTGAGCTACAGCCCCACGTCGAATCGGAGAGGTCGCGGAGAATAGCACGGGGGCGAGCAGCCGCCAACTGCGCCGTCGGGGTTTCCCGAAGGAAGACTCTCGCGAAGCGCCGCCCTCTCGTTATAGCCTCTCCCGCAATCCCACGCAGACCGGCTGGTTTCGATGACAAACCGGGAGGCTTCATGGCTGCCGACAACGATCCTCAGTCGCTCATGCGCGAGATCGCGTCGCGGGGCACGCGCGAAGGCGTTGAGATCCTCGCATCCAAGGACGACGCCACGACGCTCGCGGTTCTCCGCGCCTCCCGCCCGGAGGTCGCGCGCAAGCTCGTCTCCGAGATCCGCGGCAAACGGCGGCGCAAGCTGCTCGCCGCCGCGTCCCCGGAGGAGGCGATGGCGTGGGCCCCGAACGGCGCCTGGGCGGACGGAACGATCGGCCGGATGATGGAGCCCGCAACCGCCATCTTTTCTCCCGACGTCACAGTGGGGGAGGCGGTCGAGTCGATTCGCGAGCTCGTCAAGCACAACTTCGTGACGTACGGGTTCGTGGTGGACCCCCAGAGGCACCTGGTCGGGATCGTGACGATGCGCGACCTGCTCCTTTCCGACCGCGCGACGAAGCTTTCGGACGTGATGCTCCGAGAAGTGTTCTTCCTGAACGCCGACCTCCAGCTGCGGGACGCTATGCGGCTCGTGCTCGACCGGCACTTCCCCGTGTATCCCGTCTGCCTCGCCGACCGGACGCTCGTCGGCGAGATCCGCGGACAGGCGATGTTCGAGGAACAGGCGATTCAGATCAGCGCCCAACCCGGGTCGATGGTCGGCGTCGACAAGGAAGAGAGACTCTTCACACCCTGGCCCCGCAGCTTGAAGTTCCGGCATCCCTGGCTCCAGCTGAACCTCCTGACCGCTTTTCTGGCGGCGGCGGTCGTCGGGATCTTCCAGGGGACGATCGACCGCGTCGTGATCCTCGCGCTTTTCCTGCCCGTCCTCGCGGGGCAGTCGGGCAACACGGGGTGTCAGGCGCTCGCGGTCGCGCTGCGAGGGCTCACGCTCGGCGAGCTTCAGCCCGGCAAGGAGAAGCGGCTGGTCGCCAAGGAAGCGCTGCTCGGCCTCTTGAACGGGGCGTTCGTGGGGGTCACGGCCGGCGCCGGGATGTGGATTGCCGCCACGATGCAGAAGAACCCGGCGAGGATTCAGCTCGCTCTGAGCGTCTTTTTCGCCATGACGATCGCGTGCATCATCAGCGGGATCGCCGGCGTCATGATTCCCCTGACTCTCCGGAAGCTGGGAGCCGACCCGGCGACGGCGTCGAGCATCTTCCTGACCACCGCAACGGACGTGGTGAGCATGGGCACGTTCTTGGCGCTGGCGACCGTTCTCGTCCCCTAAACGTCGCTTCAGGGAGGCGCGCCCGCTTGCTCTTCCGGCGGGAGAGGGGGACGTTCCCTCTTTCAGATGGGGAAGAAAGTCTCCGCGAAAGCGGACACCCGATGGTGAGATGGCGAGACGACCCGATGGCGAGATCTGCCGACGATGACCCGATAGCCGCGCGCGCCGCGCGTCAGATCGGTCGATTGCCCGCCGCGTACTTCAGCACGCGCACCGGCTCCATCGTGACGAGCCCCTCCGTCACCATCTCATCGAGGATCGGGATCAAGCGGTCGACGTGCTCCGGGCTGTCGACGACTTCGAGCACCACGGGGAGGTCTTCGGACAGGCGGAGGATGTGACTCGTGTGCAAGACGCTCCGCGCGCCGAACCCCGCGACTCCGTGGAAGACCGTCGCTCCCGCGAACCCTTCCTTGCGAAGCCGTTCGACGAGCGCGAGGGAGAGCGGCTCATGACGCCACTTGTCGGACTCGCCGATGAAGATGCGGACGAGGACCTGTTCACCGTCGAGAACTCTCATGCTCCCTCCTATCAGCTCGCTCCGAGCCATCGCGCTACCGCGACACCCGCGATCCCGGCCGCGAGGCAGCCGACGACCATCGCGGCGAGGTTCAACGCTCCGAGGAGCCAAGCCGACTCCTGAAAGTACCGGACCGTCTCGTAGTTGAAGCTCGAGTAGGTCGTGAATCCGCCCAGGACTCCCGTGGCGAGCACGATGCGCCCGTCCGGAGAGAGGCGGCTCGTCGCGAGCCCCACCTGCATCACGGCGCCGATCAGAAAGGACCCGATGAGGTTCACGGCCAGGGTGCCGTACGGGAAGAGAGGCCCGAACCGTTTCGCCGTCCACGTGGAGAGTCCGTAGCGCGCTCCCGTTCCAATGGCGCCGCCGAGGCAGACCCAGAGAAACCGGCCCATCCGCACCTCCCGCGAGCCGCGGGTTAAAAGCTCCCACGACTTCGCTCTTGTCGTAGGAGTCATTGGCCGGCGCGGGGCCGGCGGTTTCGGCGGACTCCACCGCCATCCTGTCGCCCCGGATCGTACACGTCTGCCTTAGTATCCGCGAGTGTCTGCCGTTGATTTGGCGAGCCCGAGGTTCAAAAGCAACGCGCACACGTTTTACGCGAGGCTCCGGCAGGACGCGCCCGTTTCGTCGGTGACGCTTCCCGGGGGACGCTCGGTCTGGCTGATCACGCGGTACGAGGATGCAGCCGCCGCGCTGAAAGATCCGCGACTCGTCAAGAACCCCGACAACGCGCTCATGCCCGGGGAGCGATCGAAACAGCCCTGGGTTCCGAAATTCTTTCGGCCCCTGACGCGGAACATGCTCGATCTCGACCCGCCCGACCACACGCGGCTTCGGGCGCTCGTCCAGAAGACGTTCACGCCGAGAATGGTGGAAGCCCTGCGTCCGAGAATCGAAGCCCTGACCTCGCAACTTCTCTCGGATGCTGGCCGGCGAGGACGCTTCGATCTGATCCGGGACTACGCTTTTCCGATCCCTGCAACGGTGATCGCGGAGATGCTCGGCGTGCCCGCGGAGGACCGCCGCCGGTTCCGCAGGTGGTCGAGCGCCATCGTGGCTTCCGAGCCGTCAGGGTTGCGAATGTTGCGTGCGATCCCGCATGCGGCGGCGTTCGTGCGCTACATCCGACGCCTCGTGAAGCTTCGAAGACGCCTCCCGCGGGAAGACCTCATCAGTGAGCTGGTTGCCGTTGAGGAAGCCGGTGAACGCTTGAGCGAGGACGAGCTCGTCGCAATGATTTTCCTCCTGCTGGTCGCCGGACACGAGACGACGGTGAACCTGATCGGGAACGGAACGCTGGCGTTGTTGAGTCGCCCCGGCGCCCTGGATGAGATTCGCCGCCGGCCGGAGCTCGCGGTCCCGGCTGTCGAGGAGCTGCTCCGGTACGACGGGCCCCTCGAGATGGCCACAGAGCGCTATGCACGGGAGGACGTCGCGATCGGCGGCGTGACGATCCCGCGGGGTTCGCTGACTCACGTGGTGCTCGCGTCCGCGAACCGGGACGAACGCCAATTCCGGGATCCGGACGACCTGGTTTTATCGCGGCAACCAAACCGACACCTGGCCTTCGGCTCCGGGATCCACTTCTGCCTTGGGGCGCCGCTCGCGCGACTCGAGGGGCAGATCGCGATCCGGGCGCTCGCCGACAGAGTGCCTTCCCTTCGGCTCGCGGTGGATTCTTCGAAGCTGCGCTGGAAGCGCGGTCTCGTTCTGCGAGGCCTCGAGGCGCTTCCTGTGACGTTGTAAAACAGCGGACCACGGCCGGCTGACGAGCGCTCAAACGATGCGGCCCCGCGACGAACGCCTGGCGGAGCTCGAGCGATCCCGATTCGACGTGCTCGTCGTCGGCGGCGGGATCACGGGTGCCGCGGCCGCCCGCGACGCGGCCTCGCGCGGGCTCTCCGTCGCCATCGTCGAGAAGAACGACTGGGGCTCGGGCACGTCCTGGCGCTCGACGAAGCTCGTCCACGGCGGGCTCCGGTACCTGAGGCAGGGGGAGATCCGGCTCGTCTTCGAGTCACTTACCGAGCGCGCGAGGCTCCTCGATCTGGCTCCGCACCTCGTCCGCCCCCTGGACTTCCTCTTCGCGGCGCTCTCGGGGAGGTGGGTTTCGCGCTGGCAGATGGAGGCGGGCCTGACGCTTTACGATCTGCTCGCGCTCGGCCGCGGCCGCTTTCACAGGACCCTTTCCGCCGCCGCGGCCGTTTCCGCCGAGCCGCTCCTCGCGGGGGCGGCGCTCGCGGGAGCGGCGACCTACACCGACGCGCGGGCCGACGACGCCCGGCTCACCCTCGAGAACGTGCTCGACGCGGATGGGCTCGGCGCCGTCGCGGTGTCCCGGGTGGTGTTCGAGGAGCGGGTCCGGAGGCCCGCCGGCGCCAGCGCCGGCGCCGTTCTGCGGGACGTCGAGAGCGGCCGCCGTTTCGAGATCGCCGCGCGCGTCACCGTGGAGGCGGTCGGCCCCTGGACAGACGCGCTGGAGCGGCGGGACGACCCGGCGGCCGTCCCACGCCTCCGTCTCTCGAAAGGCGCGCACGTGACCGTTCCCTCGGCGCGGCTGCCGGTGCGTTTCGCCGTCGCCATTCCCGTGGAGGCGGGACGCCTCCTGTTCGCGATCCCCGGCGGTTCCGTCACGCTGATCGGAACGACCGACGCGGACTACCGCGGCTCGCCCGACGCCGTCGTGGCCGACAGGGACGAGGTCGACTACCTGCTCGCCCGCGCCGGCGAGGCGTTCCCCGGCGCCCGTTTGACCGCAGGCGACGTCATCGCCGCGTTCGCCGGCGTTCGTCCCCTCCGGATCGCGGCCGGCCGTCGGGTGTCCGAGACGAGCCGGGAGGACTCCATCGAGACCGCGCCGGGCCTCGTCCGCGTCACGGGCGGCAAGCTCACGACGCACCGGCGCATGGCCGCGCGGACGATCGACGCCGCCGTCCGGCTCCTCGGGCCGGGCCGGGCCCCGATCCCGGGCAGCCGTACCTCGCGGCGCCCGTTCCCGGGCTCGCCGGGGGAGCCCATGGACGACCTTCGACGCCGGATCGTCCGGGAGGCGAGCGGATCCGGCATCTCCGAGGAGGTCGCCGGCCACCTCGCCGGCCGCTACGGACGCCGCGCCGCGGAAGCCCTCGCGATCGCCGCGGCGGACCCGGCGCTGCTCTCGCCGATCTCGGACGGACTGCCCGACGCCGAGGCGGAAGTGGTGCTCGCCGCCCGCCTCGAGGACGCCCGGTCGGTGTCGGACGTCCTGATCCGGCGAACCCACCTCTTCTGGGAGGCGCCGGGCCAGGCAGCCGCGTCGGCCGGCCGTGTCGGCCGCATCCTCGGGCGCGAGCTCGGGTGGTCGCCTGAGCAGGAGACGCTCTCGCGGGACGAGTATCTGGCGGAGGTGGCGGCTTCGCGCCGGGCGTTTATTCCGGGCTCCCCTTGAGCTCCGCGAGAGTCGCCGCGAGGAGAGAACGGCGCTCGGCCTCGAGGCGCTGGAAGAGGGGCTCCAGCATGAGGACGACGTTGTCCTGCTCCTCGGGCGAGATCGCGTAGAGGTTCGGAGAGATGGCGTCGACGACCTGCGCGACCGTGATGCTCTCGGCCGGCCGGGCGAGAGCAAAAGCGGTCCGCTGCCGGCGGACGATGCCGTTGTCGACCAGGCAGTTCAGGAGCTTCAGGGCTTCTTCGGACACCGCCTCCTGCTCGCGGTAGAGGGCGTCGAAAGGCGCCGGACCGCCGGCGGCGAGGCGGAGGAGCATGCGGACGGCGTTCTCGGCGCGTCCGGCGCGGATCCCGCCGACCGAGCGCCGCTGCGCCGCTCGCGTCTGGAGCACGTGCGTGAGCTCGACCCCGAGCAGGATCACCACCCACACGAGAAAGATGGAGATCAGCGTCAGGAGGATGAAGGTCAGAGATCCCGTGATGAGGTTGATGCTCGCGAGGGCCTTCACGTAGAGGCCGAAGATCGCGCGCACGCCCTCGAGCATCAGCCCGCACGTGACGCCGGCGATGCCCGCCCCGGCCCAGTCCACCCGCGCGTTGGGGAGAAAACGATACAGGAGCGTCAACGCGGAGACTTCGACGGCGAACGGAAAGAAGAAGGCGACAGCGTTCGTAGAGAGGAACGTCCCCGCTCCGGACTGCTTCATCGTCCGCACTCCGAACGCGAAGCCGGAAAAGAGGAGCCCGAACGCGAAGAGCACGACGACGTAGAGGGCGATGCGGGAAAGGACGTGCCGGCGGGTCGGGGCGCCCCAGACGGCGTTCACGATCCGCTCGATGGTCGAGATCAGCCGTAGCGACGCGAGAAAGAGGATGGCGAGCCCGATGCCCGTGATCGCCGTCGACTCCGAGACGAACTCGCGCAGGTTCTCCGTCACGCGCGCGGTGTGGTACGGGAGGATCGCGTTGACCGCGTCCAGGATCCCCGTGACGTTCTCGCGAAAGAAGCCCGCCAGCACCAGCGAGAAGGTCGCGAGCAGCGGGACGGCTGTCAGCAGGGTCGCGAAGGCGAGCGAGCTCGCGAGGTCGGCGCCCCGGTCGGCGCGGAAACCCCTCGCGGTCTCTCCCACCGTCTCCCGCAGGATCACGAGAGACCGAAGGAGCCGGGCGGGCGCTCCCGGCCAGCGTCGCCGCGCTTTCTCGACTTCCGAAGGGGCGGGGCTCATGAACGCTCGAAAACCCCCGGGCGGGCCGGGGATTTGCAGGAGGGCCTCACGGACCTAGGGTATATGATCGAATTTCCGCAGTGGGAGGTGAGGAATGGCAAAAGAAACCCCGTTTGACCGCGCCCGTGACTTCGTCGAGGAGAAGATCGACCAGACGAAAGAGATCCTTGGCGACTCTTACACGCAGGCGCGTGATCAGTTCGATGACCTGAGCGACGACATGCGCAAGAACGCGAAGTCGACCGCGAAGCGCCTCGAGAAGGACTACGGCTACCTCTGGACCGACGCCCGCAAGTACATCCGCGAGAACCCCGGCACCTCGATCGCCATCTCGCTCGGGGCGGGCCTTCTCCTGGGCTTCCTGCTCCGCGGCGACGACGACTAGGGATCGCCGCGGCTGGACACGCGGGACACGGCGAGCTTTGAGAGCCTGAGCAGCGGATGCGGATCGAGCCAATCGAGCGCGCGCTTCCCTCGGACTGGAAACGGGTGGTCCGAGACCAGCCGCTTCTGTCCGTCTGCGCCGCAGCGGCCGCCGGTATCTACCTCGGGCGCCACCATGGCCGGCAGCTGCTGGCGGCCATGGTGAGCGTCGCCCTCGCCACGACCGTCGAGGAGGCAAAGAAGCGTTTCGGCTTTTCCTGACGGCCTCGGGCTCACTCACCGGTGCCTTTCCGTCCATATAATCGCCGCGTGGCATATCGAAAAGCGGGCCAACAGGCGCTCTCGACGTTCGCGTCGAGCGCGGGTTGAGCCTGCAAGATCGGTCAGTTCGACCTTTCCGCGCTTCTCGCGAAGCTTCCCTCCCCGGCGGATCCCAACCTGCTGGTCGGGAACCTCCACGCCGACGACGCCGCCGTCTATCGGATCGGCGGCGGACAGGTCCTCGTCCAGACGGTCGATTTCTTCACGCCGGTCGTCGACGACCCCTATCTCTTCGGCCAGATCGCGGCGGCCAACGCGCTCTCCGACATTTACGCGATGCGCGCCCGGCCGGTCCTTGCGCTCGCTCTCGCCGCGTTTCCGATGTCGGAGCTGCCGGTCGAGACGCTCGAAGAGATTCTGCGCGGAGGCGCGGACAAGGTGGCGGAAGCGGGGGCCGTGATCGGCGGAGGCCACTCGATCGACCACGACGTGCCCCTCTATGGCCTGTCGGTCACGGGGCTGGCCGCGGAAGCGCGGATCTCGACGAACGCGGGCGCCAGGCCCGGTGACGCTCTCGTACTGACCAAGCCGCTCGGGGTCGGCGTGACCGTCTGCGCCGGGCGTGCGGACGCGCTCGCCGCCGACGGCGTCGGCCGCTTCTTCCGCAGGCGGATGCTCGCCGACGCCGCACTGGACGAGGCGACGCGCGTGATGGCTGCGTTGAACCGTGGCGCCGCCGAGGCGATGGACGGGTTCGAAATCCACTCCGCGACCGACGTGACGGGGTACGGACTCCTCGGGCACGCCCACGAAATGATGCAGGCGTCGGGAGCCACCGCGGAGTTCTTCGTCGACGCCGTTCCGTTGCTCTCCGAGGCGCGCCGCCTGGCCGGCAAGGGGATCGCGCCCGACGGCTCGCGCCTGAACCTGCGAAACCTGCGCCCGCGGACGGATGTCGGCGCCGGCGTAACGGACGAGGACCTTCTCCTCCTCTGCGACGCCCAGACGTCCGGCGGGCTTCTGGTCGCGCTGCCCGCGAGCGAGGCCGCCGCCTACGTCAGAGCTTGCGCCGCGAAGGGCGCCGTCGCCGCGAGTGTGATCGGCGTCGTTGAGGCGGCCGGTCCGCTTTCCCTCCGCGTCGTGAAAACGGCGGGGCGTCTTGTGGAGGAGCCGGCGGCCGCGGCCGCGGCGCATTGATCGAGACCGCCGGGCGGACAATCATCTGAAAGAACGGATCGGCGCGTGCGATCGTGCGATCGTCCGCCTTAAGGAGGCCGGGATGCGGAAGCGGGATGCGGAATGGGTGGCGGTGGCGTCGACCGGGCAGGACGAGGAAGCGCTGCTGATCGCGGGCTTCCTCCAGTCGCGCGACATCCCCGTCGAGGTCGAGGGTCCGAAGGGCGGGTCTCCCTGGCCGGAGAACCTGGGCGCCTTCGGGATGAGCCGCGTGATGGTGCCGCCCGATCGGGCGGAGGAAGCGAAGGCGCTGCTGGCCCGGCGCGAGCGGGAAGGTTCGAAGAGCGGGGAGGCCGAGTCGGAATGACGAATCTCCCGCCTGGCTCGCGGATCGGCCGGTTCGAGATCTCAGGGGTTCTCGGCGAGGGCGCGATGGGCGTCGTTTACCTCGCGCACGACCCGCAAATCGAGCGGCCGGTGGCGATCAAGACCCTTCGGCCATCCGCCGCAGGGGCATCCGCCGGGGAGCTCGAAAGCCGCTTCTTGAAGGAGGCGAAGCTCGCGGGACGCCTCCAGCATCCGAACGTCGTCACGATCTACGAGGCCGGCCAGGACGGAAACGTGCCGTACATCGCGATGGAGTTCGTCGACGGCGAGCCCCTGACGCGATTCCTCGGCTCCCGCGACGCGCTCACCGTCGGGCAGCGCGTCGAAGTGGTGCGCCAGACCGCGCTCGCGCTCCAACACGCCCACGAGCGCGGCGTGCTGCACCGCGACGTCAAGCCCGGCAACATCCTCCTGACGCGGGACCGGCGGGTGAAGGTGGCCGACTTCGGAATTGGAAAGCTCCTCTCCGCCAGCGCCGAGCTGACGCGAACGGGACAGATGATCGGGAGCCCGGCGTACATGTCGCCCGAGCAGATCCGAGGCGCGAAGCTCGATGGCCGGTCCGACTACTTCTCCCTCGGGGTGGTTTTCTACGAGCTCCTGACGGGCGTGCGTCCGTTCCCAGGCGACTCGATCACGACCCTCGTGTACCAGATCCTCCACACGGAGCCGCGCGACCCTCTCGAGGTCCGCGCGGACCTGCCGCCGGCCGCTCGGGACGTGTTCGCCCGCCTGCTGGCGAAAGCGCCCGACCAGCGGCCGAAGGATGGGGACGAGTTTCTCGCGGAGATCCGCCGCATCGCGGATCAGCTCGGCCAGGCGGAAACGACGATCGCGCTCACGGCTCCCTTTCCCCCTGCGGCGGCTGCGGCTGCGGCTGCGGGGGCGGGGACGCCCGGGCCGCCGCCCCCCCCGGCCGAGGCGGTGCCGCCGCCTGCCACTCTTCCTCCCGCGTCCGTCTCCACGGGTGCGCCCGCCTCCGAAGCGGCCTCGACGGGGGCCGCGGCAGGTCCGAGCCGCCGGCCGCTCGCGATGTTCCTGTTCGGTCTGGCCGCGCTCCTGATCGCGGGCGGATTCTTCCTCTCGAAGTGGCGCGCCTCGCACGCCGATGCGCCGCCCGGGTCGGTTGCTGCCGCGGCGCCGACGTCCGGATCGCTCTCCCCGCACCTCGCGCCGGAGACGGCGGCCACGGCGCCCGCCGGCTCGGCACCGGCC
>JALZAT010000094.1 GCA_030948185.1 Acidobacteriota bacterium | reverse complement strand
GCGCCCGCCTCGCTTCGAGAGCCGCGGCGGCGATGCCGGCGGCGCCGAGCTCGGGCCGGGCGAGGAGAGCCGCGAGGAGGCAGGCGGCGGCAAGCCCATCCCGTCCCGGGACCGCCTCGCGTTCGTCCGCGCCGCCGCCGTTGAGGAAAGCCAGCGCGGCCAGGATCGCGGCCACGGCAATCGCGGTGTCGAAGCTGAACGGGAACATCCATCCGCCCGGACGGAGAAAGAACGCCGCCGCGACGGCGACACCGGCCCCGATGGCGCCTTCGATCCCGGGCATCCAGCGGCGGCAGAGCCGGCGGAGGGCCTCGAGAGCGGCGAGCGCGATCGATCCCGCAAAGGCCGTGCGCGCCGCGAGCGACCTTCCGGCGGCGCGGTCGATCAGGGCGCCGGCCCACGGGGCCAGCGGGCCGTGGTGAAAGTGGATGTCGCGATAGAGCGTCTCCCCGTGCGCCACGCGCCATGGGACCATGAGCTCTCGTCCCGAATCGACGAAAGGCTCCATCCATCGATTCCATGAGCCCGCGAGGAGCAGGAGGAAGACGGCGTATGGCAACACGAGCGCGGCAACGCGGGCGGCGGGACCAGGGATGACGCCCGCCGTTCGCCCGTCCACCGATCGAATGTACCCGATGAGCCCGTTTCCCGGGCGGGAACCTTGCACTGTGGAGGCGCAGTGACCGTCCTCGAACGTCTGGAGCGTACCGGCCTGCGCCGGATGGGGACTCCGAAGCGCGGATTTCGTTACGTTCACGCCGATGGCCGCCGCGCGTCCGCGGCGGAGGTGAAGCGGATCCAGGAGCTCGTGATTCCGCCCGCGTGGAAGGACGTCCTGATCAATCCCTCGCCGGGCGGAGCCGTCCAGGCGATGGGCAGGGACGCGGCGGGCCGGTCGCAGTACCTCTACAGCGAAGCGCGCGCCGCCCGCCGCGAGAAGGAGAAGTTCCAGCGGCTCCTCCATTTCGCGCAGGCGCTTCCGAAAATGCGCCGCGCGGCAGCGCGAGACATCGCTCTTCCGGGCCTGCCGCGGGAGAAGGTGCTCGCCTGCGTGCTCCGGATCCTCTCGACCTGCTTCCTTCGTCCGGGAAGCGAGATCTACGCGGAGGAGAACGGAAGCTACGGGATCGCGACCCTTCGTGCGAAGCACGTGAAGGTGAAGGGAGACCTGGTCCTCTTCGACTTTCCCGGCAAATCCGGCAAGCAGCAGCACCGGGAGCTCCGCGACCGGCGCGTCGCGCGGATCGTGCGGGAGCTCGCGCGCGTTCCCGGCGAGGTGTTCAAGTACCGCGACGAGGAAGGAAAGTGGGTAGACATCCGCCGCCGGGACATCAACGCGTACATCAAGGACATGATGGGAGACCGTTTCTCGGCGAAAGACTTCCGGACTTGGGCCGGGACGCTCATCTGCGCGTGCGCTCTTGCCCGGACGGGAGTGGACGCGGCGGATACGAAATCGGCGCGCAAGCGCAAGGTCGTCGCGGCGATCAAGGAGACCGCGGAAAGCCTTGGAAACACTCCCGCGATCTGCCGGGCATCCTACATATACCCGGCCGTGATCTCGAGCTACGACCGGGGCCGTGTGATCGATCAGTATTTCGAGAACGTCGAGGAACTCGTGAAGCGCCGGTCGTGCAACCTGCACGGAGCCGAGAAGGCCCTCGTCGAGCTCCTCAGCAAGCAGCCGTCTTGAAGGGAGTCGGCGGCCGGTGTTGGTCGCCGCTTCCCGCTATATTCCGGGTCCGTGCAGAAGAAGATGTCCAGCCGAAACCGGGTGGTTCGGGCGATCGCCTCGGCGACCTCGCACCTCTGGTTTCCCGGCTCCGTTTTCTTCGCGCGATACGTACCGAGGTGGATTTCGTATCCGCTCGCGCGCGCGATCGGCAGCGGCTATTTCCGGCTGCGCCCAAAGTACCGGGCCGCCATCCGCGCGAACATCTCCCGGATCACCGGCGAGCCGCCGGACTCTCCCCGCGTGGCGGACGCGACGGATCGGATGGTGCGGGGCCATGCGTCGACGTGGCTCGACTTTCTCCACTTCGCGACCCGTCCGGCGGAGGAGTCGGCGCGCCTCGTGGAGAGCGTCGTGGGTTTCTCGAACATCGTGGAGGGGCGGGCCCGCGGAGGCGGCGTGCTGCTTCTGACGGCGCACGTCGGCAACTGGGAAGTGGGCGGCCTCATGCTCGCGCAGGTGAAACAGCCGATCCACGTGGTGCTCGTCCCTGACATCTTCCCCGGCGTCGAACGTGCCCGGCGGCGGCTCCACGCGCGCTCCGGTGTCACGGAAATTCCGATCGACAACAGCTTCGGCCCGACGCTCGCCGTTCTCCGCGCGCTCGAGTCGAACGCCATCGTGGCGATGCAGGGCGACCGCGACTTCAACAACACGGGTCTCGCGGTGCCGTTCTTCGGCCGCGACGCCTGGTTCCCCCGGGGGCCGTTCCGCGTGGCGATGGCGACCAACGCCGTCGTCCTGCCGGCCTTCATCCTGCGCATGCCGGACGGCCGGTATCGCGCCGTGATCGAGGAGCCCCTCGACGTGGTTCGCGGCGGAAACCGCGATGCGGCTCTGCGCGAGAACCTGGGTCGCTACGTCGCGATCCTCGAGCGCTACGTTCGCGAGCGCCCGGAACAGTGGTACTGCTTCTATCCGTTCTGGGACGATCCGTCGAGAGAGGTTGTCAGTCATCAGTAATCAGTTATCGGTTCAGGGCGCGAAGCGAACTGAGAACTGAAGACTGAAAACTGATTGACGCGTTCGTTAGAACGCGACGATGTCCGCGTTGCTCGCCAGGTGCCCCTGGGGGTTGTCGTAGGTCTTGACTACGCCCGTCTGCGAGTCGGTCACGGTGATCGTGTACGCGACGTCTGAGAGCGCGCCGTAGAAAACCCAGTAGTGGTTGTTGAACGCGCGGCCGTCGACGACCTTGACGACGAGCTCGATGTTGTTCGCCGAGAAGAACCAGAACTCGCCCGTGTCGCCGGTCAGGGGGATCCCCGTCCCGACGCCGCTCGTGCCCTGGGAGACGACCCGCCAGCTGACCTGAACCTTGAACCTGCCGTTGTTCAAGCAGAGGGTGGTCGCGTTGGCGACGCAGGGTGTCTGGGCGACCGCTCTCGGCGCGGGGATGAAGATCAGGGACGCTGCGGCGATCACGAGCGCGGCGGCAAGCCGGTGGAAGCGGCCCGAGGCCGGCGGAGTGCGATCGGTTGGACGGGGCATGGGACCTCCTCTTGGTTCCGATCGAGAGCGTAGCAATACCGATACCCGCCTGGAAAGTCCCCTCATTCCCGGGGCCTGCGTGCTGACACGGCCGCCACGAAGAAGGCGTCGTAGTGGCGCGCCAGGGACTCGACGTCGGGCAGGATCTCCGGGGCCTCGAAGCCGGCCTTCCGGAAGGCGTTGCGCCAGTTCTCGGGCGTCAGGAAGCCGTGGTTCGGGCGCGTCGAGGGGTCCGTGGCGACGCCGGTGAAGTTCTCCAGGAAATTGAAGACGAACTCGACGTAAATCGGCTGGCCCTCTCTCGGGCGGACGCACTCGGAAAAGACCGCGGTCCCCCCGGGGCGCAGCGTCTCCCGGATCCGGGCGAGGACCGCCGCGAGGTCCTTGGCGATGTGCACCGTGTTGACGGCGTACACGACATCGGCGATCCCGGGCGGGACGCCCTGGGCCGCGAAGTCGCGGTCCATGTCGAGTCGCAGGAACTCCGCCGGGAGGGCGGGGAAGCGCCCGCGCACCGTCCGCTCGGCGCGCCTCAGGAACGTCGGCACGACTTCCGTGAACACGTAGCGTCCGATCCGGTGGAGCGCCGCGTCGCGGCTCAGCCGTTCGGCGACGGCGAGCGCCGCCGAACCGGAGCCGCCGCCGATCTCGACCACGGTCGCGGGCCGCCCCGAGGGGAGCGCGCGAACGACCGCCTCCGCGCCGAGGCGGTTGTTGATCGCGTACAGGAGGTTGTCGTTGGAGAAATAGTCGAACCAGAGCGGCAGCTTCGCGGGCGCGAAGAGGATCTCCTCTCCGGTCTTTTCGCCCCGGAGAAACGCCGGCGCGTGTTCGACCATCGCGCGCACGACGGCGAAAGGCGGGAGAGACCGCGGGTCAATCGCGCGCGCGCGCCCCTCCGCGCGGTCCGGGTCGCCGACCGGGAGGGGGCCGCGGGTCTTGAAACGGGGCGCTCCGCCGGCGGGGCCGCCGGCCATCTCGAGGAGATCGGCCTCGGCGAGCTTTCGGAGAAACCACGCGATGGGAACTTCCGCCCGCGGCGCGAAGCCCATCCGCCGCACGAGCTCGGACGAGGTCGCTCCGTCCGCGAGCGGGGCCTCGAGCCCGAGATCGCGGACGAGGTTCACGACCATGTCGGTCGTGAAGCGGTCGAACTCCTCGCAGCACAGGATGAATTCGGAAGAAAAGAGCGACCGGATCTCCGGGTCAGGGATGCGCGAGAGAAGCGTCGAGAGGTCTTCGGTTCGGGCCGACATCGAGACGATTCTATCGGCTGCGATCCGGATACACTGTCCGGACGGATGCGGAAGATTCTCTTTGCCGCGGGGGCGTTCCTCATCGCGGCCATTTCCGCGGCGGCGGCCGACAAGCCGGGCCGGGTCGTGATCCTCGGGTTCGACGGAGTCGACGCGAAGGTGGTCGAGGGGATGCTCGCGGCGGGGCGGCTTCCGAACCTCGCCGCTCTCAAGGCGCGGGGCGCCTACTCGCCGCTCACGCCCACCGTCCCGGCGCAGACCCCGGTGTCCTGGGCCACGTTCTCGACGGGCCTCGATCCCGGCGGTCACGAGATCTTCGACTTCCTGAAGCGCGACCCCAACGACCGCGTGCCCACGTTCGCCGTCGCCCAGGAGATCTCCCTGCCCTTTCTTTTCGGCAAGTCCAACCCCCTCGTGTTCGGCGGGGCGGCCGCGGTCCTCTTTTTTCTGATGGGCGGGGCGGCGTTTCTCGTCCGACGCCGCGTGCTCCCGATGGTCGTCTTCGGCGTTCTCGGGCTGGCGGCGGGCGCCGGCGCCTTCTTCGCGGCGCGGGCGTGGCTGCCTTCGGAGCGTCCCGGCGTGAAGAACAACCGCCTCGGGAAGACCTTCTGGTCGGAGGCCGGAGCGCGTCCCGCGGCCGTTCTTCGCGTGCCGGTGACGTTTCCTCCGGAGAAGTTCGAGGATGGCCGGCAACTGTCGGGGCTCGGCGTCCCCGACCTCTCCGGCCGCATCGGAAAGCCCTTCTACTTCACGTCGGATCCCTTCTTCACGCCTCGCGAGGGCAACGACTTTTCCGTCGAGGTCGTGAAGCTCGAGTCGAACTCGGGACGGCAGACGGTCCGCATCGCCGACCCTCCCGGCAAGCCGTTCGGCCGTGAGGCGCCGCTCGACCTCGCTGTCACGCTGACCGTGCCGGCCGCCCGGGACCGCCTCGAGATCGAAGTTGCCGGACAGCGCGCGTCGCTGCCGCCCGGCGCGTGGAGCGAATGGATGTCGTTCCCGTTCCGGGTAAACCCCCTCGTGACGATCCGCGGGTACGGCCGCTTTCGCGTCGAGCGCGTGGATCCGGAGATCTCCCTGTATCTGTCCCCCATCCAGTTCGATCCCGAGCGGCTCCCCCCCGGGTTCGCGCTGTCTGCCCCGGCCGGCTTCGCGCCCGGCCTCCTCCGCCGCTTCGGCCGGTTCAAGACGATGGGCTGGGCGATCGACACCTGGTCGATCCAGTCGGGGACGCTCCCGGAGGACGGCTTTCTCGACGACGTCGCCGCGACGGTCGCGCAGGACCGGCGGATGCTCGACTCGCTCCTGCTCGAGAAGGATCGGCTCCTTTTCCACTATTTCGAATTCCCCGACCGCGTGGCGCACGTGTTCTGGCGCTTCCGGGACCCGAAGCACCCCGCTTACGACGCCGCGCTCGCGAAGAAGTACGGCGACGCGGTGGAGAAGTCGTACGAGACGGTGGACGCGATCGTGGGGGACGCCGCGAAGACTCTGGCTCCCGAGGACGTTCTGATCGTCCTTTCCGACCACGGGTTCGCGACCTGGCGCCGGTCCGTGAACTACAACTCGTGGCTCGTCGAGAACGGATACCTCGTTTTGACCGGCGGGGCGCAACGCAAGAGCCTCGAGGCGCTCTTTTCCCGCGGCGCGTTCTGGGAGAACGTCGATTGGACGAAGTCGCGGGCCTACGCCATGGGGCTCGGCGACGTGTACGTGAACCTGCGCGGCCGCGAGCGCGACGGTCTCGTCGCGCCGGGCGCGGAGTACGAGGCCCTTCGCGCAGAGCTGATCGCGCGGCTCACCGCGCTGTCGGATCCCGTGAACGGGGAGCGAGCCGTCTCCCGCGTCTTCAAACGCGAGGATGTCTACCGCCGATTCGACGCGCGCACCATTCCCGACCTGATCGTGACGAACACCGCCGGGTACCGGGTTTCCTGGCAGTCGTCGCTCGGTGTTCCCACGGCCAACGTCTTCGAGGACAACCGGGACGTGTGGAGCGGCGACCACTGCTCCGTCGATCCCGATCTCGTGCGCGGGATCCTCTTCGTGTCGCGGCGCTTCCGCGCGGATTCCATTCCGGGCATCGCCGACGTGACGGCGTCCGTTCGCGCGCTCATCGGGGCGCCCGCTCCCGCCGAGGCGGCCGGAAAGAGCCTCTGGTGAAGGGGAGGCTGGCGGCCCTGCTGCTCTTCGCCGCCGCGTCCGGCGCATTCGCCCAGTCGCCGGAGCAGCAGCGCGAGTCCGATCTCTCGCAGATCCGCGGGCGGATCGCGGCCCTGGAGGCGCGGCTCGCCGAAAGCGCGAAGAACGCCGCGAGCCTCGCGGAGGAGATCAAGCGCCTCGACTGGAAGCTCGAGATCGCCCGCGAGGAGAGCAAGCTTCTCGCCGCCCGGCGTGTCGAGCTGACGAAGGCCCTGGCGGCGACGCGGGCCGAGCGCGAGACCGCGGCGGCATCCGCGGGCAAGTCCCGCGGCGCGCTCGTTTCCCGCGCGCGCGTGCTCCAGAGGTTCGGGCGTTTCGGATACTTCCGGGTGCTCCTCGAGGCGAAGGACGCACGCGGTTTTCTCCAGTCTCTCGAGCGCCTCGACGAGCTCGCGCGCCGGGACGGGCGGCTTCTCGCGTCCCACCGCACGGCAGAGCGGCGGCTCGAGGACGACCTGGCCCGGGAAGAGGCGATCAAGACCGAGCTCGATTCGATCTGGACCCGGTCCCGGCGCGAAGTGGCGGCGATGGCGAGCCTCCGGAGCGCCCGCGAGACGCTCCTGGCCCGCGAGCGCAAGACGGCCGCGTCCGGCCAGGTCGAGGTTCACGCGCTTTCCGACAAAGCGGCGCGCCTGGAACGGCTCCTCGACACCCTGTCCCGGCAGTCGAACGGCGAAACGGCGGACGCCGCGGGAGGGATTCGCCCGTGGAAAGGCGTGCTCGACTGGCCTGCGAAGGGCGCGGTGATGGAAACCTTCGGGCGGCACCGGCATCCGAAGTTCGACGCGTGGACCGTTTCGAACGGGGTCGCGCTCTCGACCAGCGCGGGCACGCCCGTGCGCGCCGTGTACGCGGGCAAGACCGTCTATGCCCAGTGGCTCGCGGAATACGGCAACCTCGTCATCCTCGACCATGGCGACGGGATCTTCACGCTCTACGCCTGGCTTCAATCCGTGGCGGTTGGGACGGGCTCCGTGATCGCGGCGGGCACGCAGGTCGGAACGGCGGGAACGGGCCCCGGACGGGACGAGCCGGGGGTCTACTTCGAAGTGCGGGACCGCCAGAAAGCAAGCGACCCCATCGCGTGGCTGAGGTAACCCGATCCGGTGGCTGCGGTGAGGAGAGAGGACAGGGGTGAGAGGTGAGAGGGAATACATTGAATCTCTGGCCCCTCTCACCTTCCTCCTACTACCTCTCACCCCGGCACATTGGCCGGAATCGGTCCTGAAGTCCCTCTGTTACCATCGTCCTATGAGGTCCAACCGCTCTCGCCTGCTCTTCGTGATCGGCTCTTTTGCGGCGCTTCTCTCCATCCGCGCGGTCACGAGCCCGGCGGTGTCGGGGCGCGATTCGGCGACCCGGGCGTTGTCGATCTTTTCGGACATTTTCTCGCTGACCCGGTCCAATTACGTCGAGCCGACGGAGTCGAAGACGCTGCTGGAGGGCGCCTACGACGGCATGTCCGACGCCCTGGACCCCTTCTCCTATTACGTCCCGGCCTCCGAGCGCGGCGCCTATCGCGCACAGCAGGCGGCGGGTGCCGTCGGCCCCGGCGTCGTCGTGGCCCGCCGCGGCGGCTTCCCCTACGTCGTCGCGCCGATACCCGGTTCGCCAGCCGAGAAGGCGGGCGTCAAACCGGGGGACCTGATCGACACCGTCGACGGCAAGCCCGTCCGGAACGCCTCGCTCTGGAAAGTGAAGGCGGCGCTCGAGGGGCCCGAGAATACGAAAGTGGAGCTCCTCGTCTTCCGGGGCGGCGACGAGCGGCGCGTCACGTTCAAGATCCCGCGTGCCCGGTTCGAGCCCGCAGCCGTGTCCTCGCGATTCGAAGGTGACGTCGCCGTGATCAAGGTCCCCTCTTTCCGGAAGGACACCGCGGGCGCCCTGCGGCAGGCCGTCGAACAGGCGAAATCGAAGCCCGCTCAGGCGGTCATCGTGGACCTGCGGGGCGCGATCGGCGGCGAGCCCTCCGACGCGGCCGCGGCGGCGGCTGTGTTCACGGGTTCGGGCACCATGGCGAAGGCCGTGTCGCGGAAGGTCGCGATCCCGAGCCTCGAAGGCTCCGGCGACCGCGTCTGGACGGGCCGCACCGTCGTGCTCACGGACGAGGCCACCGGGGGCGCCGCCGAGATCTTCGCCGCGGCGGTTCACGATCGCGCGCAGGCGGTCACCGTCGGTGAGACCACCGTCGGCATGGCCATCGTGCAGCGCGCCGTCACGACCGAGTCGGGCGGGACTCTCTACATGACCGTCGCCCGCTACGTCTCTCCGTCCGGGACGCCGCTCGCCGGCAAGGGCCTTTCTCCGGACGAGCGCGTGATCGTCTTCGCCGACCAGTCCGCCGGGACCAAGAGTCCCGCCGGCGATCTGATTCTGGATCGCGGTCTCGAAGTCGCGCGAGGCGCCGTCCCGCGCCGCCGCGCGGCCTAGGAAGCCGGCGGCAGGGGGCGGACCCTCCGATTGGCCCCGTCGAAACGCAGGATCTCTCGAGCGGCGATTTTTTTCGCCCTTCTCTCGGCCGTCCTCGCGGTGCTTCTCTATCGCTCGACGCGCCCGGCGGCCCCGATCCCCGTTCCCGCGCGCGCCGCCCGGACGCAGGCGACCCCCGCGCCGCGAGTCCCGGTCTCGCGCCGCACGGCGCCCGTGGCGAGGACCGCCCCGGCGCTCCCTCGAGCGCCTGACGACGCAAAATCCGGCGCGGCGAGGTCCCAGGGGCCGGCGACGATCGCGATTCTGATCGACGACCTCGGCAACGATCGAGCGGCCGTCGATCACATCGCGAGCTGGCCCTACCCGGTCTCAGCGGCCGTTCTTCCCGCGCTCGCCGGGAGCGGCGAATCCGCCCGGCAGCTCGAGCGGTCCGGCAAGGAAGTTCTCCTCCACCTGCCGATGGAGCCGCGCGGGTTCCCCGGCGTCCGCCCGGGGCCCGGCGTCGTACTTCGGGCCCAGTCGGACGCGGAGATCGCGGCGATTCTGGACTCGGATCTCGACTCGGTTCCCGGAGCGGTCGGGGTCAACAACCACATGGGATCCGCGGCGACGGCAGACGCGCGCGTGATGCGCGTCGTTTCCGGCGTCCTCGCGCGGAGGGGCCTCTTCTTCGTGGACAGCCGCACGACGGACACGACGGTGGCGCGCGATGCCGCGCGCGCCGCAAAGGTCCCGACGGCGTCGAGAAGGGTCTTCTTGGACGACGTCGCGACGGAGGCGGCAGTCGAGTCCTCCCTCGCGGGCCTTTTCGCGCGCGCACGGGAAGAGGGATCCGCGATCGCGATCGGCCACCCGCACCCGGCAACTCTCGCGGTGCTGGACCGCGAGCTGCCGAAGCTCGCGCAGCACGGAGTGAGACTGGTGAAGGTGAGCGAGCTGGTGCAGTAGACAGCAACGAAGGCGAATCGTCGGGCCCACGGCGTGCGCCGTGTAGGGGCGGCCCTTGTGGCCGCCCGCCACATT
>JALZAT010000093.1 GCA_030948185.1 Acidobacteriota bacterium | reverse complement strand
GTAGCGGCATCCGCCGGCGGTCGTTTGCGAGGCGATTCGAGAACATCGTCGCGCCGGCGTGCTGACGCTACCGGGACCTCCCCCGGCGCCACCCGCCGGTACACCACGTCGGCTCATCGGACGAAGTGTGAGCCGAGGCGACGGTTCAGCCTTCTTTTCTAAGCGGAGCGCTCTCTCGGCCGCCTGTTCGCGCAGCGAACGCCGCGGCCGACGGTTAGAAAGCGGACACGTCCGCTACGCTCGCCAGGTTGCCGTCCGGGTTTACGTACGAGCGCGCGTCTCCCGTGATGGAGTCCGTCACGGTGATCGTGTACTGGACGTTCGTGAGCGCCCCGTAGAAGACCCAGAACTTTCCGTTGACCGCTCGGCCGTCGACGACTTTGACGACGAGCTCGACGTTGTTGGACGAGAAAAACCAGAAGTAGCCCGTGTCGGTCGTGAGGGGCACGGCGGTGCCGGCGCCGCTCGTACCTTGCGAGGGCACCTGCCAGGCGACCTGCACCTTGAACCGGCCCGAGTTCAGGCAGAGCGCCGCGGAGCCGGCCACGCAGGGGGCGGCGGCGGTGACCAGCTGGACGGCGAAGCCGCGAATCGTGCCCGTAACGCCGGACACCGTGTCTTCGACGCGCAGAGTCCACACGCCATTCGCGGTCTTTCCGGCGAACACGTCCAGGGACTGCGCGGGCGCGTCCGTGAGCCCGTAAAATGCGTTGATCGGATGCTCCGGAGTGCCGGTGCGGTCGGAGAGGAGAACGGTGGTGCCGTCCGGTCCGACGAGGGTGAGCCGGAGCTGCGACGGATCCGAATGGTCGATCTGCACCGCGACGTGGATCGTGCCGAGCGTGCCCGTGTACCCTGAGGTCGTCGTCGTCACCGTCGCGGAACCCGTTCCGTCGGGGATGGCCACCGCCGTGCCTGCGTAGGCGGCGAGCTTGCTCGGGGCCAGCTGGACCGCGGCGAGCGTGTCGAGGCGCGGGGTGACCACCCCGTTGCGGCCGTCCGTGATCGGCTTTCCCGTCGCGCGAAGCAGCGCCACGATGCCTGCCGCACTCAAGTCCGGCCGCGCCTGGCTGACGAGAGCCATCGCGCCGGCGACCGCCGGAGCCGAGGCCGAGGTCCCGGCGAAATTCGTTTCGGTACTGCCTCCCTTGCTCGTCACGGTCCAGAAGGCGCCGGGCGCGAGCAGCGACAGGTTCGAGGTCGAATCGGAGAAGCAGACGACCTGGTCCGGCGAGACGGGCGAGTCCGTGCACGGATCCGGGGGAGACCACGAAACGCGCGAGAAACTGCTCGAGTAAACAGCGCCGACCGAGACCGCCGGGGAGACGCACGCGGGATCCGCGATCTGATTCGACCGCGCCCCGTTTCCCGACGCGACGACCACGGGCAGACCCGCCGCGTTCGCCTGGTTCATCGCCGTGACGTACGCCGGATCGAGGTCGTCGCAATAACCGAGGGCGTTCGTGCCTTCGATCTCGCTGCCGAGCGAGATGTTGATCGAGGCGATGCCGAACTGCGCCTTGTTGGTGATCGCGTAGTTGATGCCCTGAAGAATGTCTGAGTCGGCGGCGCCGTCGCACTGCCGCGTCGTGGAGAAAACCTTGATGGCGACGATCTTGGCCCCCGGCGCGACCCCGCCCGGTCCGGCCGCGACGCCCGAGACCTCCGTCCCGTGACCGTCGCAGTCCGCGGGATCGCTGTCGCGGTCGGCGATGTCGGTTCCGCCGATCACCTTCGCGTTGGGGAACGTGCCTCCGCCCATCGCGGCGACCGTGTAATCGACGCCGGTGTCGATCACGGCGACCGCGCGTCCGGCGCCCGTGAATCCCGCCGTGTTGGTGAGGTCGCTCTTGATGAGAACCTGCGAGGCCTGGGGACTCGACTGCAACTTGTACTTGCGGCCGTCCACCGCGACCCACTTCACGTCCGGACGGCGCGCCAGCGCCAGCGCTCCCTGCCGCGTTGCCGTGCCGGCCACCATCGAGAACCTCTCGTAGAAGTGGCTGGGCGCGAACTGGTCCGGCGGCATGCTGTCCGTCAGGAGCTGCTGGGCCTGGAGGCGCACCGCCATCCGCGTCTTTTCGCCGGCAGGGTCCTGGCGGCCCAGAGCGGCGGGGTCGGAGACAGTCCCGTCGTCGATGCCGACGATGACGGGAATCTCCTCGTCCCCGCGCGAAAGCGTCTGCAGGAGCCCCGCGGTCGCCCGCGGCGCGTCCGCGGCCGAGAACGCGGCAGCGGCGGACAGCCGGGCTGCCGCCGCAGCGAAGAAGAGAAGGGCGAAGGTCAGGGCTCGTCGGCGCATCGGGTGCCTCCGGGTCGTTCGCCCGGCACCGAAAGCCAGGTCTTGGCAAGGAAGAACAGGGAAATCAGGGGGAAATTCCTTCTTGGGCTATCTTCACACGAATGCGCGCGGTGTTCGCCGATTGCCACGTGGGACGCCATCCCGACGATGACGGACCGTTCCGGCAGGCGCTCGAACAGGCCGCCGGCCGCGGCGCCCGGGCCATTTCTCTCCTCGGCGACATTTTCCACTTCTTTATCGCCCACCCCAAGTTCGAGACCCCCGAGATCCGGCGCTTTCTGGAGACCGTCGACCGCCTCGCCGGGCGGGGGGTCCCCGTCACCTACGTCGAGGGCAACCGCGACTTTTTCCTGCGCCGCTCCTACGTGGAGCACCATTTCCGGGAGGTCTGCGACGAGGAGTCGTTCGAACAGGGGGGTCGCCGGTTCCTGCTGACACACGGCGATCTCTTGAACGAGGAGGACGTCCCGTACCGCTTCTGGCGGGGGCTCTCCAAGAACCCGCTCGCCCGCGGGGCACTCCACTTCATTCCCCGGGGACTCGGCAATCGCCTGGTCTGGAAGACCGAGGCGCGCCTGTATCGCTCGAACTTCAAGCACAAGAAGCGGCTGCCGGTCGAGATGATCCGGAAGTTCGCGGCGCGCCGGTTCGCGGAAGGCACCGACGTGGTCCTCCTCGGCCACTTCCACAAGTCGTGGTCGGAGGAGTTCGCGGGCGGCCGGGTCGAGATCCTTCCCGCTTTCGTCGATGAACGGCGGTGGCTCGAAGTGCACGACGACGGTTCGACGGGGCTCGTGGACCTGAATACCTGATGCGCTCGGCGCTGGCCTTCCCGCCGGCGCGGCGGCTCGAAGGAGCGCTTCGCGTCCCGGCGTCGAAGAGCGCAACCAACCGCGCGCTGGTGCTCGCCGCGCTGTCTGCGAACGACGTGACGCTCGTCGACCCACTCGACTCCGACGACACGCGCGCTCTTCGCCGCTGCCTCGCCCAGATGGGAGGCCGCATCGAGGAGGTTCCCGAGGGCCTGCGGGTCGGGGGGCCTCTCGGGCGGCCCCCGTCCGACGCCACCGTAAACCTCGACGCGCGGGACTCGGGCACGGCGGCGCGGTTCCTGACCGCGATCGCGAGCGCCACGCCGGGCGCGTTTCGGGTCACGGGCTCGCCGCGCCTCCGCGAGCGCCCTTTCGGGGAGCTCGTCACCGCGCTTCGAGCTCTCGGGGCGGACCTCGAGGAGGAAGGTCGCCCGGGATGTCTCCCGCTGCTCCTCCGCGGCCGGGTGCGTTCATCCGGCTCGGTGAGCGTCGACGCGGCGAGGTCGAGTCAGTTCCTGTCCGCCGTCATGCTGCTCGGCGCGGCCGGCGAGAGCCTCGAAGTGGCCGCGGCGGGCGCGATCGTGTCGAGGCCGTACGCCGATCTCACGCTCGCGTCGTTGCGGGCCTTCGGACATACCGTCGAAGGAGACGGCCCCTGGCGGATCCGCCGGGGAAGCGCAACGCCCTCCCGGCACGAGATCCCGGGAGACTTTTCGTCGGCGGTGCCGCTCCTCGCGGCGCTGGGAGTCTGCGGCGGTGAGATCCGGCTCCACGGCGTCGCGCTGCCCTCCTCGGAAGCCGACGCCCGCGCGGTGCCCGTGCTTCGCGAGATGGGACTGGACGTGGAAGCCGCGGCGGGCGGCGCCGGGATCATCGCGCGGTCGCGGCGCGGCGGCCTTCGACCCGTGGCAGCGCGCGCTTCGGACTTCCCCGACTCCGTCCCGGCGCTCGCGGCGCTCGCCGCCTTCGCACCGGGGGAAAGCCGCTTCGACGGCATCGGCCACCTTCGCTGGAAGGAAAGCGATCGACTCGCGGCGCTCGCGGACTTGTTGAGGCGCGCCGGCGCGGAGGCCATCGCGACCGAAGAGTCTCTTCTCGTGCGCGGCACCCCTGCCGCCGGCGACCTCGCGAGGCTCTCGACATTCGGAGATCACCGGATTGCCATGGCGGCCGCGATCCTTTCCGTCGGCCGGGGGCGGCTCTTGATCGACGACCCGGACTGCGTCGCGAAGTCGTATCCCCGTTTCTTCGCGGATCTCGATTCGCTCTGCGTGCGGTAGGTCCCGCGGCGTCCCCGCCCCTCCTCGCGACAATGAGGGGAAGACACGTCGAAGGGACAGGCGAACCGAACCATGCATCGTCCGCAGCCCCCGGGTCCACGCGGAAGAGGCGCTCCCGCCGTTCGGCGCCTCGAGCGGTTCCCCCTCTCCGCGGCGCGCGAGAGATGGGAATGTTTCCTCGCGTTCGAGCACGCCACGCTTCCGCCGCCGCTCGAATTCGAACGAGACGGGGACGACTTCGTGGTTCTGCGGAACGCGCCGCCCGGACGGCCGGTGTCCGCTGGACGGGTTCCGGAGACGAGCGGCGCCGCGCTCTTCCTTCAGGCGGCCTCCGCGCTGGCGGCTCTGTCCGCGGCGGGTACCTGGGCGAGCGCGCAGGACCTCCTCGAGAGCACCTGGGACGGGGCGGGAGCAGGGGCGCGGCTCTGGCTGCCGGGCACCCCGGCCGGCGTTTCTCGGGGAGGAGCGCCTCCGCCACCGTCGCACGCGCTTTCTGCCCTGCTCGAGAGGCTCTTCCGCCGCCGGGGTCGGGTCCAGGACTCTGACGCCGCTCAGCTGCTCGCCCGGCTCGCCGAGCCAGGCGCCGGCGCCATGCGGCCGGACTTCTGGGTCGCCGCCGCGTACGCGGCCTTTCCGTCCCTCGCCGCCGATGCTTGCGCCGAGGCGAGGCTGAGGACGATCGGCTCGCTGGGAACGCCGCTTCTCCCCGCCGATCGCCGCGGTTCGATCGAGAAGGCGCGCGCGATTCTCGCCGGCCGCGACGCGCGCCTGCTGGAGCCCGGCTCGCCCCTCTTCGAACGGGCGCGCTCATCCGTTGCGCCGGGTCTCCGGATCTGCGTCGGCATCGACGCGTGGGACCCTCTCGTGCGGGAAGCCGTCGAAGCCGAGGCTGCGGCGCGACCGGGCGGAGCGGAGCTCCTGCGAATCCCGGCCAGCGCCCCGCCACCCGCCCTCCCGGACGAATGGCGCTCCGCGCTGTTCGTCCCCTGCGGAGGCGTCGCGGCCTCTCTGCGCTTCTACGAGAGGCTTTCGGAGATCGGCGCGGAGGCAGGAGCGGCGAGCGCGGCAATCGCCGCCCGGAGGATCGTCGCGGACCCCGGCTGGGCCCCGTTTGCCTCCGACCTCACCGGATACGCGCCGCTCCCGCACTGGCAGCCGGGAGAACACCCGGGGCGCCTCCAGGCCGGCCGCGTTCCGCCTGCCGGCAGGAGAATCCTCGAGGCCCTCTCGGCGCTCGGCGAGCCCTGCGAGCAGGCGGAGCTCGAGGCGCTCCTTCCGCGGGCCGCGGCTCCGGCCGCGGTGGAACGGATGGTGCGTCGCGGCGCCCTCTCGCGGGACGGCGCCGGCCGGCTCCGCACCGGCCCGAACGGCGGCGGCCGGGGGCTCGAACCGGCGCGGCGCCGCGCCCTGCTCGCGCGGTGGCTCGGTGTCATCAGGTCGCCGGCGCGGCGGATCGGATGCGTGCTCGCCCTCTTCTGTCCGGCGGAAGCGCTTGTCGAGGCGGCTCGGTTGAAAGCGGAAGCGCCCGGCGCCGCGATCGAAAACTGGTTCGAGATGTCCGCCAGGCTTTCGGCCGCGGTCCCGGCGCCCCGGCCGGCGTGGCTCGAGGCCATCGAGGCGGAGCGCGAGCTCTCGGGCGGAAGGGCCCACGGCGCGCAGGAATGTCTCGGGCGGATCCTGTCCTCGCCCGCCGCCTCCGAGGAGGAGCGTCGTGCCGCGGCGCTCCGGCGGGTCGAGATCGCGGGAATGCGGGGGAGGCCCACGGAGGCGGCGGAGCTGGCTGGCGCGTGGCGGCGGGCGTATCCCGGCGCCAGAGCGGGCGAGCAGATCCGCGCCCTTCGCGTCGAGGCCTCCGGCGCATCCAGGCTGGGGGAGCACGAACGCGCGCTGCGTCTCTTGGACGACGCCGAGGCCGAGGCTCGCGCCGCCGGCCTGCCGGAGGCCGACCGGCTCGAGACCGCGCTCGTGCGAGCCGGCGTGCTCTCGCGAGCCGGTCGCTTCGAGGAGGAGGCGGCGCTCTACGCGTCCTCGCGCGGGATGCTCTCGACGATCGGCGACGAGCGGTGGAGCGCGCGTTTTCTTGCTTCGGAGGCTCTCGGGCTCGCCGACCGGCGGGAGTTTCCCGCCGCGGTGGCCCGCCTCGAGGAGGCGCTTTCGGCGCTCGGCGGTGACCGTGTCGAGCGGGCGCGCGTTTCGATCGACCTCGCGGCGACGCTCCACCATGCGGGCCGTCCCGAGCGAACGGTGCCGCTCCTGCGCGCGGCCGCGGCGCTCGCTTCGGAAGCGGGCCGGGAAGATCTCGCCCGCGTCGCCCGCGGCAATCTCGTGCAGGCGTTCATCGACCGGGAGGATTGGGCGGCGGCGTCGGCGGGCGCGGCGAGCCTCCTCGATTCCGCCCGGAGCGCAGGGGACCCGGTTTGGACTCTCGTCGCGCTCCACCACCGCTCGCGTGTTGCGCTGAGGACGGGGCGTCTCGAGGACGCGCGGCGCGACAACGCGCAGGCGCGCACGATCGCGCGCGAGATCGGCGACCGCCTCGAGATCGGAGAGCTCTGGCTCGAGGACGGGGACCGGGCCGCGCTTCAGGGCTCCGCGGAGGAGGCCCGGCGTTCCTGGTCGGCGGCCGCGTCCGATCCGCCGGACCGCGACGACAGCGCGGAGAGAGCGCGAGCGAGGCTGGAGGAGCTCGCCGCTCTCGAAGCGGAAGAGACCGCCGCCCGGCTCGCCGCCGGCGCATCCGAGCGGATCGCTCGAGGCGAGTACGCGGCGGCGGAGTCGGTCGCGAGGTACGCCCGCCTCGCGGCTGGGCGGGTCCCGGACGCTCTCGCCCGCGCGGCTGCCTCCCTCCTGCGCGCACGCGGAGGCGGTCTCCTCGCCGACCTCGCATTTGGCGAGGCGGCGTCCGCCGGCGTGACGGCCGCCGACCCGGGGGGCCTGCGTCTTCTTCGAGACCTCGTCTGCCGGTGTGTAGCTGGGGAGGACACGGACGGCGTTGCGCTGCCGTTCGGCATCGCGGGTCTCGCCCTCCGGACTTCCGAACGCGAGATCGTCCGGCTGGGCCGCGATCCCGACGGAGCCGTCGAGCCGGCGCCGCGCACGCTCGCCTCCGGCGCCGTGCAGTACGAGCTCCGGCTCTGGCCCGAGCCCCCGGACGGCGCCGGCGATGCCGCGGCGCTCGTGCTCGAGACGCTCCTCTTTCGGCCCGCGCCCCCGGCGGTTCCCGCCGAGTTCGCGCTGGGATGGAGCCGCCTCGGAGTCCTTGCGTCCGATTCCTCCATGGAGGAGCCGTACCGCCGGCTCGCGCGCTTCGCGCCGCGGCCGATCACCGTGCTCGTGCTCGGGGAGTCGGGCTCGGGGAAGGAGGCGGTCGCGCGCGCGGTCCATTCGCTGTCACCTCGCGCCGCGGGGCGCTTCGTCGCCGTCAACGTCTCCGCGATCCCGGCGGCACTCCTGGAGAGCGAGCTCTTCGGGCATTCGCGCGGGGCGTTCACGGGGGCGGAGCGCGACCGCGCGGGCCTCTTCGAGGAGGCCGCCGGAGGGACGATCTTTTTCGATGAGATCGGCGACCTCGCCGCTTCGCTCCAGGCCAAACTGCTGCGGGCCCTTCAGGAAGGCGAGATCCGCCGCGTCGGAGAGAACCGGGCGCGGCGGGTGGACGTCCGCGTCGTCTCCGCCACCTCGCGCGATCTCGCCGCGGAGGTCGAGGCGGGCCGCTTCCGCGAGGACCTGTTCTACCGGCTTCACGTCGCCGTCATCCGTCTTCCGCCGCTGAGGGAGCGCGGCCGGGACGTCCTCCTGCTCGCCCGCCACTTCCTCCAGCAGAAGGGCGCGCCGCCGCTCGATCTCGCTCCGGAGGCGGTGGCGGCTCTTCTTGCGCACCCGTGGCCCGGGAACGTGCGCGAGCTGCAGAGCGCTATGGCTTCAGCGGCGGCGCTCGCCGACGGCCCGCGGGTCGAGCCGGCGCATCTCCCGGAGGCGGTCAAGCGATCCGCGCGGCCGGCCGAACGCGGAAAAGGCTACCGCTCACGCGTGAACGCCCACCGCCGTGGGTTGATCATGGAGGCGCTGGACCGCGCGGGGGGCAACCGCAGCCGCGCGGCGCGCGAGCTCCAGCTTTCGCGGCAGGCGCTGCTGTACCTCATTCGGGAGCTCGGGGTGAACGAGGGCGCGCGTGCGAGGTCAGAGGTGAGAGGTGAGAGGTGAGAGGTGGATGGGTGGGAGTGAGAGGGGTGAAAGGGGTGACCTCTGACCTCTGACCTCTCTCCTCTCACCAATCTCGTTAGACTCTGCCCCCGATGCCGGGACCTCCGTCGCGTCGGGACCGGGCCGCATGGGGACTTCTCCTCGCGGCCGCCTGCTTCGCGGCGTACGCGAACGGCCTCACGGGGACGTTCACCTACGACGACAAAGCCATCGTCCGCGACAACTTGAGAATCCGCGCCCCCGACCGGATCTCGGAGCTCTTCACGACCCAGTATTTCGGCGGGCCGCGCGGAACGGGCACCAACTACCGGCCGGTTCTGCTGCTCTCTTACGCGGCGGAGTGGTGGATCCACGGCCGGGACGCGGTCGCGTTCCACCTCCTGAACCTTCTCCTTCACGTCGCCGCGACCCTCCTCCTGGGCTCCCTCTTTCTCGCCGCCGGCTTTGGGGCGCCGGAGACGGCGCTCGCGAGCCTCCTCTTCGCCCTCCATCCGGTTCACGTCGAGGCGGTGACGAGTCTCGTCGGCCGCGGCGAGACGCTCACGGCGGTGCTTGTGCTCGCGTTCCTGCACGCGGGGATCGGCTCCGGCGCGGGAGGCCGGGGCCGGGCTCTGCGGCTCGCCGGAGCGGTCTTGCTCTACGGGCTCGCGCTGCTGACCAAAGAGAGCGCCGCCATGGCGCCCGCGCTCCTCTTTCTCGTGCTCCTGCACCGGGAGCCCGGAGAGTTTCGCGCGCGTTTCTCGCGCGCGCTCGGGAAGACCGCGGTGGTGGGCGCGGCGAGCCTTCCCGTCCTCGCGGGCTACTTCGCCGCGCGTTCGTGGGTTCTCGGCGGCCTCTTCCACTCTCCGACGACCGGCATCTTCGTCGTCGAGAACCCTCTCGCCCCGCTCGCTCCCGTTCCCCGCGTCCTGAACGCGTGCCTCGTCCTGCTCCGATACCTCGGGCGCATCGTGTTTCCGCTCCATCTGTCGGCCGACGAGTCCGCGTGGTCGATCCCGGTGGCGGGGAAGGGGTCGCTCGCCGCCATCGCTGGCGCGGTGCTCCTCGCGGGAATCCTTGCCCTCGCCGTCGCTCGGGTTCCGTCTCGGTCCCCGCTCGCCTTCGGGACGCTCTTCTTCGCGATCGCGTTTCTCCCGACCTCCAACGTCTTCGTCGCCTTCGGCACGATCTTCGGGGAGCGGATCGCGTACCTTCCGTCGGCGGGGATCTGCCTCGTTCTCGGATCCCTCCTTGCCGGCGGCGCCGCCCGGTTCGAAGAGCTGTCTCCGGGACGGAAACGCCTCGCCGCGATCGTGACTCTGTTCTTCGCCCTGCGGACCGTCACGCGGAACGCCGTGTGGTGGACGGACTCGTCGCTCTTCTCCAACTCCGTCCGCGTCTCGCCCGCGAGCGCGAAGACGCACTACAACCACGCTTACATCCTCGCGGAGCACGGGCGGCGCGAGGAGGCCCTCGCCGAATACCGGCGCGCCGTTGCGATCTACGACGGCTACTGGGACGCCTGGGCGGGGAAGGGGAGGATGGAGAGGGAGCTCGGAAGGCTCGATCGTGCGGAGGCCTCCTACCGCAAGGCGCTCCGAACGCTGCCGACGTACGAAAACGGCTTCTTCGGTCTCGGGATGGTGCTCGAATCGAAGGGCCGCCTCCCCGAGG
>JALZAT010000013.1:1408-84157 GCA_030948185.1 Acidobacteriota bacterium | reverse complement strand
GGCAATCGCTTCGACGCGTCGTAGAATTTTCCGCAGCGACCTTCTGCGGTTTGACCCCCTCACCCCGCCCTCTCCCCCGCTGGCGGGGGAGAGGAGATCGCTGTAGTCAGCTCTCCGCGATGACCTTCAGCTCGATCGAGATCGGAACCGGGAGCGCGACGACGCCGACGGTCGTCCGCGTCGGCCGAATCGCCTCGAAGAACTCACCGTAGACCCGATTGAAGGCGGCGAAGTCGCGGTCGATGTCCGTCAGAAAGACCGTCACGTCGACGACCTTCTCGAGCGAGCTCCCGGCGTCCTCGAGGATCGCCTTGACGTTCTCGATGCACGCGCGCGTCTGCGCCTCGATGCCTTCGGGAATCTGCTCGGTCTCCCGATGCCGCGGGCCGATCCCGGAAAGAAAGAGCAGATTCCCGACCCGGCGCGCGTGCGGATAGGGACCGAGAGGCCGCGGCGCGCGCGAGGAAACGACCGAATTCACGCCGATATACTACCGGGGCGATGGAATCGAAGGCGCTGAATTTCCAGCGGTGGATCGACGAGCACCGGAGCGATCTCAAGCCGCCGGTGGGCAACAAGAAGGTCTTCGAGGAAGACGACTTCATCGTCATGGTCGTGGGCGGACCGAACAACCGCAAGGACTACCACATCGACGAGGGCCCCGAGTTCTTCTATCAGCTCGAAGGCGAGATGGTCCTGAAGACGATCCAGGGCGGCAAGGTCGTGGAGATCCCGATCCGCGCCGGCGAGATTTTCCTACTTCCGGGGCGCGTCCCCCACTCGCCGCAGCGGATGCCGAATTCCGTCGGTCTCGTCATCGAGCGCAAGCGCCTGCCCCACGAGAAGGACGGGCTCCAGTGGTATTGCGACAACTGCAATTCGTTGCTCTACGAAGAGCTCTTCACTCTCCGCAACGTCGAAAAGGATTTCCCGCCGATCTTCGACCGGTTCTTCGCCGACGAGAAGAAACGCACCTGCAAGAGGTGCGGGACGGTGATGCCCGAGCCACCTGCGCCCGGCGCCTGACTTGCTGAAGATCGACGTCCACACTCACATCCTTCCCGAGAGGCTGCCCGACTTCCACAAGCGGAACGTGCCGGGAGGCGAGCGGTTCGTCCGGATCGAGCACCAGGAACCCCGCAGCAGCGGCGCCTCCGGAAGTGCCCGGATGATCGTCAACGGTTCCCTGTTCCGCGAGATCGAAAGCAACACCTGGAATGTCGAAACGCGGCTGGCCGAATGCGACGCGGCGGGCGTCGGCGTGCAGGTCCTCTCGACGGTGCCGGTGATGTTCAGCTACTGGGCGGCGCCGGATCCCGCGCTCGAGCTGGCGCGATATCTCAACGACCACATCGCCGGCGTCGTGGCCGCGCATCCCACGCGTTTCGCCGGTCTCGGAACGCTCCCGTTGCAGAGCCCGGACCTTGCGATCCGGGAGCTGGAGCGCTGCGTCCGGGACCTCGGGCTCCCCGGCGTCGAAATCGGCTCGAACGTCAACGGAGCGAACCTCGACAGCCCGGAGCTCTTTCCGATCTTCGAGGCGGCGGCCTCGCTCGGCGCCGCCGTCTTCGTCCACCCGTGGGAGATGGCCGGCCGGGATCGGATGACGCGCTACTGGCTCCCCTGGCTCGTCGGGATGCCCGCGGAAACTTCGCTCGCGATCTGCTCGCTCATCTTCGGCGGCGTGCTCGAGAGGCTCCCGGCCCTGCGGATCGCGTTCGCGCACGGCGGCGGCGCTTTTCCGGCGACGATCGGCCGGATCACGCGCGGCTTCGAGGCGAGGCCCGATCTGTGCGCCGTCTCCAACGACGTCTCGCCGCGTGATTACCTGAAGCGGATCTACCTCGACTCGCTCGTGCACGATCCGCGGATGCTGGGCTACCTCGTGGACCTGATGGGTCCCGACCGGATCGCGCTCGGCAGCGACTATCCGTTTCCGCTGGGCGAGCCTCGCGCGGGAGAGCTCATCGATTCGAGCGGTTTCCCGGAGGAGACGCGCGCGCGGCTGCTGCACGGCACCGCGCTCGAGTGGCTCGGCCTTCCCGAGGCGCGCTTCGGCGGCGGCCGGTGACCGAGCCGGACGGTTCTTTCGAGCCCGGACGCGACTTCGCGGCCGCTCTGGATCGCGGCGATCCGCTGGGGCGGTTCCGGGACGAGTTCCACATACCGGGGCGCGAGAGCGGCGCGGAAGAGATCTATTTCGCCGGCAATTCGCTGGGGCTCCTCCCGAAGAGGACTCGAACGTACGTCGAGGAAGAGCTCGAGAAGTGGAAGCGGCTTGCCGTCAAAGCCCATTTCTCGGGGGAAAACCCGTGGATGCCTTACCACGAGGTCCTCGCGGTGCCGATGGCAAAGCTGGTCGGCGCTTCGGCGTCGGCCTCCAAAAGCGAAGTCGTGACGATGAACTCGCTCACCGTCAACCTTCACCTGATGATGGCGACCTTCTACCGGCCCACCCGCGAGCGGCATCGGGTCCTCCTCGAGGATCGTGCGTTCCCCTCGGACGACTATGCGATCGAGTCGCAGGCGAGATTCCACGGCTTCGACCCGGCCGAAGCGCTCGTGCGGCTGCGGCCGAACCCACGCCAGCGAGAACACGCCATCGATGCCGCCTGCGTCTCCGAAGTCCTCGAACGCGAGGGCGAGTCGATCGCCCTGGTCCTGCTTCCGGGCGTCCAGTACTACACGGGCCAGGCGTTCGACATCGAGGCCATCACGCGTCTGGCGCACGCGAAGGGATGCCTCGTCGGCTTCGACCTGGCGCACGCGGCCGGCAACCTGGTCCTGCGCCTCCACGAGTGGAACGTGGACTTCGCCGTGTGGTGCACCTACAAGTACCTGAACTCGGGGCCGGGCTCGGTGGGCGGCTGCTTCGTCCACGAGCGGCACGGCATGCAGTCGGATCTGCCGCGCCTGGCCGGCTGGTGGGGACACGACAAGGAATCGCGCTTCCGGATGGAGAGTGGATTCCGGCCGATCCCCGGCGCGGAGGGATGGCAGCTCTCGAACCCGTCGATCCTCTCGCTCGCGGCGATTCGCGCTTCGCTCGAGGTTTTCATGGAAGCCGGAGGGATGGAGCCGCTGCGGGAAAAATCGCTCCGCTTGACGGCCTACCTCGAATGGCTGCTTGCCCGGGAAATCGGCGAGTCCGTCGAGATCCTGACCCCCGAGGATCCGCGTCGGAGGGGATGCCAGCTGTCTCTTCGAGTGAAGTCGAAGCGCTCGGGAAGGACCGTCCTCGAAAACCTCGAAGCCGCCGGCGTCACCTGCGACTGGCGCGAGCCGGACGTGATCCGGGCGGCGCCTGTCCCCCTCTACAACCGGTACGAGGAGGTCTATCGCTTTGTCGAGATTCTTCGGAGCGCGTTGTGAGAGGTGCGCCCGTCCGTCTACGAGTCTCGTCGTGAGAACCCCCCGCGACACACGCGAGATCACGCTCGCCGGGGCCGGTCTCGCCGGCTCGCTCCTGGCGATCTTCCTGGCGAAGCGCGGGTATCGCGTGACGATCCTCGAGCGCCGCCTCGATCCGCGGAAGGCCGCCGCTTCCGCGGGACGCTCGATCAACCTGGCCCTGGCCAATCGCGGCATCGCCGCGCTCGAAGAGGTCGGCGTGATGGAGACCCTCCGGTCCGAGCTGATTCCGATGGCCGGGAGGATGCTTCACGACGAGGAGGGACGGCTGAAGCTGATCCCGTACGGCCACAAGCCGCACGAAGTCATCTACTCGGTTTCGCGCGCGGGCTTGAACGCCCTGCTCCTCGATGCCGCGGAAGCGACCGGGAAGGTCTCGATCCGCTTCGGACGTACGGTCTGCGGCGTCGATTTCGCGGACCGCAGGGTGCGCTTTTCAGACGGCGAGGATCCTGAGCCGCGAACCGCTCCCTACGACGTCCTGATCGGAACGGACGGAAGCGCCTCCGCGGTTCGCGCCGCCATCCTGGAACGGACCGGCGGACGGCTCGACGAGGAGCCGCTCGGCCACGGGTACAAGGAGCTCTCGATCCCGGCGGCAGAAGGAAGCGGAGGCGGCAGCCGTTTTCGGATGGAGAGGAACGCCCTGCATATCTGGCCGAGGGGCGAATACATGCTGATCGCGCTCCCCAACGCCGACGGCAGTTTCACCGCGACCCTGTTCCTGCCGAATCAGGGAGAAGAGAGCTTCGAGACCCTGACGACTCCCGACGCCGTTCACGACCTCTTCGAACGCCGGTTCGCCGACGCGATTCCCCTCATGCCCCGCCTCGCCGAGGACTTCGTCGGCAATCCCACGGGCCATCTGGAGACGATCCGCTGCAAGCCCTGGTCGTTCGAGGATCATGCGCTCGTCCTGGGCGATGCGGCGCACGCGATAGTTCCGTTTCACGGGCAGGGCATGAACGCGGCGTTCGAAGATTGCAGCGCGTTCGATCAATGTCTGCGGCAGAGCGCCCCGGACCGTCCGTGGAACGAGGTCTTCGCGGATTTCGAAGAGCGCCGCCGGCCCAATACCGACGCGATCGCCGACATGGCCCTCGAAAACTACGTCGAGATGCGGTCGACCGTCCGGGAGCGGAGGTTCCAGTTGAAGAAGGATCTCTCCTTCCGCCTCGAGGAGAGGCACCCCGGCCGGTTCACCCCACGCTATTCGATGGTGATGTTCCACACGATTCCCTACGCCGAGGCAAAGCGGCGGGGAGCGATTCAGGAGGAAATCCTCGACGAGCTGACGAGCCGGGCGGAGAGCCTCGATGAGGTCGACCTCGCGCGCGCGGACCGGCTGATCGCCGAGCGGCTGGAGACGGTCTGATCACGCGGAATCGGAAGGTCGCGCAGCCGCGATTCTTCGCGAAGCCCGCGGACTTTCGAGCCTGGCTCGAGGCGCACCACGAGACGGAGAAAGAGCTCCTGGTCGGCTTTCACAAGAAGGGAACGGGCAAGCCCAGCATCACGTGGCCCGAATCCGTCGACGAGGCGCTGTCCTTCGGCTGGATCGACGGCATACGCCGCAGCCTGAACGAGAGGGACTACACCATCCGCTTCACCCCTCGCAGGACCAGGAGCATCTGGAGCGCCGTCAACGTCGCGCGCGTCGCGGAGCTGACGAACCTCGGTCGGATGCGGCCGGCCGGCGTCCGCGCCTTCGCTGCCCGGACCCCGGAGCGCACCGGCGTCTACGTCTTCGAACGGAAAGACGCGGCGAAGCTGACGAAGGCTCAGGAGAAGACGCTCCGCGCGAACCGCAAAGCCGCCGCATTCTTCGACGCCCAGCCGCCCGGCTATCGGAAAACGGCGATCCACTGGGTCATCAGCGGGAAGCAGGAAGCCACGCGCGACCGGCGCCTCAAACACCTCATCACCGACAGCTCGGCCGGGCGCCGGATCGGACCGCTCAGGCGGGCAGGAAAAGACTCGAGGTGAATCGGTCGAGTGAGGGATCCGATCGGGAAATGGTCACGACTGCTTTGGCGAAGAGAGGTCCGATCCCACGGAAAGGCCCTGGAGCATCGCCGCGAAGATGGGGCGGACTTCCCGTTCGGCGAACGGGCCGGGCTTTCCGAGGCGGTGGGCGATCAGGCGGTCCCGGATCATCCCCTCGGCGGCGCCCATCACCGCGGACGCCATCGCGGCGTCACTGAATTCCGGCGGGAAGCTCCCGTCGCGCTGGCCGCGATGGACCAGCGCCCGGATGAGATCGGCAAACTGAAGGAACCCCTTCGAGAGAACGACTTCTTGCGCCGCGCCCCGGACGCGCCGGCCCTCGAAGAGAAAGAGAAAGGCGAGCTCAGGGTCCCGGCCGAAGGCCCGGGTCACCGCGGAAAGGACGTCGAGAACCGCCTCGCGGGCCTGCGGCGCGTTGGCGATCCGTTTCTGGACCTCCTCGTTCAGCGGCCGCCAGCTCTCGTTGAAGATCGCCTCGAGCAGCCCGGCCTTTCCGTCGAAATAGCGCACGAGCTGCGACTCGGAGGTTCCCGCTTCCCGGGCGATGGCCGCCGTGGACGCCTGCTCATAGCCGTGCCGCGCGAAGAGGGTCTTGCCAGCGGCCAGTAGTCGGGAGCGGGAGGTTTGCGTGCTGTCGGGATCGATCGGCACGTCCGGATGGTAGCCCTGCCACCGCGGCCGATCAATCCCCGCCTCGTTTCCGGAATCCCGATCGAACCGGTTGGCACGCATCGTGAATCGCCCGGGGCCTTCAGAAAGTTCGGTGATGGTAGCACCACTATTGACACCCGGGGGCGCAAGCACTAAGTTCCCCGGGTGTCGAGCGGCTCTCGAGGCGGGATTCAACTTTTGAGGAGGCGCTCCATGTTCAGGAACGTTGGGGTTCGCGGCGAACAACAGTCTCCCGGCTCCTCCACGATCGGCGCGGCAGCGAGACGCTCGAAGCGAGGAAAACGAGGCCGAAGCCGCGGATCCACGTCCGCGGCTTTCCTGTTCGTGCCGCTCCTCGCCTTCGGGCTGGTCCTGGCGGTGCGCGCCGCAGCTCCCGCGGGCGGGACGATCGGCCCTGCCGGGCCCACGCTGAACTGGACAGGATCGGCGGTCGGCGGCTCCTCGGCGGGCGAGTCGTCGTGCGTGGAAGGCATCAACTGCGACACCTACACGTTGAACGTCTCCGGAGCGCCGGCGGACTACGCTGGCAACGTCATCGCGATCCACATCCAGTGGATCAACCCCGTCAACGACTACGACCTCTATGTCCACAAGGACTCGAACTCGGGACCGGTAGTGGCCCAGGGGCAGAACGGCGGCGCGCCGGGCACGAGCGACGGCACCACGATCGATCCCGCCGCGACCGGTACCGGTGTGTACACGGTCCACGTCGTCTATTTCTCCGTCACGCCGCTCGTGGACGAGTATCAGGGTTCCGCCAGCATCGTGGCCAAGCCGACGGGACGCAACGCGAACTACCTGAGCTCCGGCCTTTCCTTCAGCCCGAGCGTCATGGTCCGGGCGCCCGTTGCCGCGCGCGACGGAGAGCCGAGCAGCCGGACCGACAAATTCGGCAACCACTACGTCTCCGGAATCCGCGGCGTCCCGGCGGGAGTCGATCTCTGGTACTTCGACCTGAGGCCGGGCAGCCCGACTTACGACCCGTACATGCGCCACCCGATCTATCGCGGACAGCCCGATTCCTTTACCCAGGACGAGCAAACCGCGGTGGGCGCCGACGGCGGCGGCGACGTGGACCTTGCGGTCGGATTCAACACGACCGGCGATCCCGCCAAGCTCGCCTTCTCGAGCCTCGTGCTTTCCAACATCTCGGTGGGAAATTCGACGGATCGAGGACAGAACTTCACGCTGAATCCGCTCGGCAACGTGCCGGGGGGCGCGCCCGTCGATGACCGGCAGTGGCTCGAGTTCCTTGGAAGCAACAGCGTGTATCTCCTCTATCGAACCGTCGCGCCCGCGGTGACCCAGATCCAGCGCTCCGACGACGGCGGACTGACCTATGGTCTGGCGCATACCGCCGGAGCCATCGGCCAGGTCGGCTCCATCGACGTCCACCAGGCGACCGGCACGGTGTATGTCGCGGGGAGCACCGGCCAGGTCTGCGTCGGCACCCCCCCGTTGGCGGGCCAGGCGCCTCTGACCTACGACTGTCATCAGGCCGCGCCGGAGGCGAGCGTCGCGAACATCTTCTTCGTCGTGAAGGTGGCCGACGACGGAACGCCCAACGGCACGGCCTATGTCGTCTACTCGGACGGCAAGGACATCTTCCTGAGGCACTCGACCGACAAGGGAGTCACCTGGAGCCAACGGGTGCGTGTGAGCGACGGCCCGGACACGAAGACGAGCCTGCTGCCCTGGCTGGAGACGGGACCCACGCCCGGCTCCGTGGGCATCGTCTGGTACGGCACCTCGTCCGCCGTCAACAACGACAGCGCGGACTGGAAGGTCTTCTTCGCCCAGAGCCTCGACGCGACGGCGGCTTCACCGACGTTCCGCCAGGCCGTCGCGAGCGACCACTTCGTCCACGCGAGCAACATCTCGACTGGAGGAACCCTCGGAACGGCCAACCGCAACCTTCTCGACTACTTTCAGATCTCCTTCGACCCGACCGGGGCGGCCGTCCTCGATTACACGGACGACCACAACGACTTCGACGGGCACACCTTCGTGACGCGCCAGATCGCGGGGCCCGGCATCAACGGTACGATGGTTCCCGCGCCGGTGGAGGGCGCGGGACCCTTCCCGCCGGGCCCGCCCGTGCCTCCCGGCCCCAACGGCGAGCAGGTCGTGGACTTCGCCCACGACGTGTCCGACGCCCTTCTCGTCGTCACCCCGACGGACGACCCCCTCGACATCCTCTCGATCAAGTACTCCTGCGAGGGCGCGACCGACCCCTTGATCGTCGCCACCATGAAAGTATCCGCCGCGCCGGGAACCCCGGCTTCCAACTGGCGAATGAACTTCACGGCCAACGCACCCGATTCGAAGTTGAGCCCCACCGGGGAATACACCTTCGGACTCTCCGACCGCGGAGATCAGTTCTTCGTCCGGGCTTCGACCGACACGGACCCGGCCGGTGCGTTCACGTTCGGCACCGCGGTTCGCAACTCCGACGGCACGCTCACTTACACGACGCGAGGCACCGCGGACAGCGGCGCCTTCGACGCGGCGAACAAGACGATCACCATCAAGGTCGCCGCGAGCAAGCTGAACCCCTTCGTCACCCACGGCTCGCCCATCGGACCCGGGTCGGTGCTGGTGGGTTTGCGCGGCCAGACCTTCACGACCGGAGCGAACGCAAAGCGGGACATCGCCCGCGGGGGGACGCAGTACACGATCAGTTGCGGGCTTCCTCCGACGGCGACTCCCGTCCCGACCGCGACTCCGACTCCGGCTCCGCCGACGGCGACGCCGACCGGAACGAGGACGCCGACGAACACTCCGAGCTCGACACCGACGCGGAGGCCGACGCTCACCCCGACGCCCGATGTGCGTCCGATCATCAGAGTGACGGGAGGCGGCAGCATCCTGGTCAAGGTCGTCAACTTCGGGTTCAACGCCGATCCAAGCCCGAGCGGGCACCTGAACTATCAGGACAAGGAACAGGACATCCATCTGGTCTCGGACGCGATCGACAGCTTCAGCCAGACGGGGCCGAACGAGGTGACGTTCACCGGACACGGACACGTGGACGGGGACGCGGTCACCTTCACGGTTCGAGTCCAAGACAATGGAGAACCTGGTACAAACGATTACTTCGAGATCCACATCCTGGGCGGGCGGGTCTCCAACCGTTCCGGCAACCTCAGCCAGGGCAACATCCAGATTCATCGGTAACGCTGTCGGGACTCGCTGCCTCTCGCGTTCCCCGGACCGGCCTCCTCGCGGGGCCGGTCCTTTTGTATATGGTGGTCCAAGGAGTCCAACCATGCGCTCAGACATCGCGCCCGGAGGAACATTTCCAGACTACGAGCTGCCCGATCACACGAAGAAGCTACGCAGGTTGAGCGAGCTGCAGGGTGAAGACCCGCTGATCCTGACGCTCGCGCGCGGCCACTACTGTCCGAAGGAGCACCAGCAGCATCTGGAGCTTGCCGCCTTCTATCCGAAGATCGGCGTGGCCTACACCAGGATCGCCACGATCTCGACCGACGACCATCACAGGAGCCAGGAGTTCCGTGAGTCCGTCGGCGCCCAGTGGCCGTTCCTTTCCGACCCCGGCCGAACGGTTCAGAAGGACCTCGACATTCAGGAGTACACCGACCCCGAGAACAACCCGATGATCCCGCACACGCTCGTTCTCAAGCCGGGACTGGTGATCTACCGCATCTACAACGGCTACTGGTTCTGGGGACGGCCGTCGGTCGCCGACCTCTGGAACGACTTGCGCACCGTGACGAGCGAGATCCGGCCCGACTGGGACCTGAGCAAACCTGGACTCCGAAAGGCGTGGGACGCGGGCGACTTCTCGCCCTTCCACGGATGGAACAAGAAGAAACAATGACCGCCGCGGCCGCGAAGGCGCGGCGCTCGCGCAATCGACCTCTCAGGCCATCCGCGCGCCGCGCGGTCCGCGCAGGAGCCGGGCGGGAAGCAGGACGATCGAGGCGAGCAGGCGGAAGACGCCTTCGAGCGTGATCCCGACCAGCCGGAAGGGCAGCGCGAGCAGCCACACGATCGGATAGAGGATCAGCGCGGCCAGGGCGAGAGGCCAGCAGACCAGCAGGAGGAGCAGCCAGATCAGGAACGTCAGCATCGGATTCTGGTACGGCGGCGCTGCGCCAAAGTTCTCACGCCCCTTCCTGATTCGGTACCGGCCGGTGTAGCGTAAAGCCCGCATCGACTCTCACGCGGAAGGAGGAAGTCATGGCGGCTCCCCTTCTGGTCGGCAGCCTCATCGCCGCGCTCGCTTCGCCCGCGCCACCCACGCGGCCGCCCGCCCAATCCATGGCATGTTCGCTCCTGACCGCGGGCGACATCCAGGCCGCGACGGGCGTCAAACCGGAAGGCGAGGCTCATCCCGCCCAGCTTGCGGCACCCGGCTCCACGGAACCGACGCAGATCTGCACGTGGGTCGACCGCGCCCACCAGGGCCAGGTGGTCGTCAGCACCGCACGTCTCCCGCCGGGCGGAAGCGCGGCGGACTTCATCAAGAACAATCCCGGCATAGACGCCCTCCGCGCGCAGCACTGGAAGGAAGAGTCGAAGGACTTCGGCAACGCCGGGTGCATGGTGATGACGCCCCCGCCGGGGACCAAAGACGGGGTGATGATGTCTTTTTGCGTCGCCGGGCCGAGGGGATGGGTGCTCTCCGTCGTGTACATGAGTCCGAGCCAGAAGCTCTCCATCGAGCAGATCAAGGCCCTGCTGGACAAGGCGGCCGTGCGTCTGCCCTGAGGCTCCCGGACTTCGAATCAGGGCCCCGGAAACGCCGCCGTGTCCTGTATCGGCGCGAACGCGACTCCCTGATTGTTGGTGTAAGTCCGGACGGCGCCCGTCTGGGTGTCGGTGACCGTGATCGCGACCTGGACGTTCGTCAACCCGCCCGCGAAGACCCAGAAACGGTTGTTGAGAGGACGGCCGTCCACGACTTTGATGACCATCTCGACGTTGTTTGCGCTGAAGAACCAGAAATAGCCAGTGTCACCGGTCAGCGAGATGGCTTGTCCCGCGCCGGTGGTGCCGTCCGGTTTGGTCCAGTTCACCGCGACGCGGAAGCGTCCGCCATTCAAGCAGAGGCTCGTGGCGTCCGCCGCGCACGACAGGGCATCGTACGGAGCCGCTTCCATCGGAAGAGAGGGCACGGCAGCCTCCACACCGGCCGACAATCCCGTGAACGCGGCGGTGTCCTGAATCGGGGCGAACGCGACGCCTTGGGGATTCGTGTAGCTCCGAACCGCGCCGGTCTGCGTGTCGGTCACGGTGATGGCCACCTGGACGTTCGTCAGCCCGCCCGCGAAGACCCAGAACCGCGAGTTGAGCGGCCGGCCGTCCACGACCTTGATGACCATCTCGACGTTGTTGGCGGTGAAGAACCAGAAGTACCCCGTGTCGCCGGTCAGCGAGATGGCCTGCCCCGCTCCCGTGCTGCCGTCCGGCTTCGTCCAGTTCACCTCCACGCGGAATCGGCTGGCGTTCAGGCACAGGGCCGTGGCGCTCGGGATGCAGGGGAGGAGCTGGGTCAAAACGGCGGGCATCTTTGCGATGAAACTGTTGCCTTGCCCGATCGAGACGCCGTTGGGAGCCGGGGCAGTTGCCTGGAAGGCGTTGCGAGTCGGAAAGTCGGGCGACTGCGTCTGACCCGCGATGTAGATGTTGCCCTGGGGGTCGAGGGCAATTCCCCTCGGGTCGTCGTCCCCGCTGCCGCCCAGGTACGTGGAAAACAGGATCTGCCGGGTCAAAGGCGCGAAGACCATCACGAAAGCGTCGGATCTTCCTCCTCCCCCTGAGACGGCCTGGATCGGGTTGACGAGTGGAAAAACGGCGCTACGGCCCGCCGTGCCGGTCACGTAGACGGCATCCCGCGAGTCCACCGCCACAGCGCTCACGGGCGGCACGACATCCTGGATGTTGACAGCGCTCTTCAAGGCGAGAGTGATCGCATCCTCCCGGATGACGGCCGCGTGGCCGGTGCATGTCGTGGCGGGCGGAACGATCGCGCAGGTTCCGGACACGAACACTTCTATCTCATTGGACTGAGTTCCCTCGGCGGCCACGGAGGGACCCGCGTGCCAACCCTCTCGCAGTCCGAGGGGTTGGGGCGGATCGAAATAAAGGCCATAGAAAAGGTCGTCGAAGCTTCCGCCGCTGTCGCCAAGCATTTTGAGAAAGGTAAAGCCCAACTTCAAGACGACTCCGTCATAAGAAAACCCCGCGGCCTCCAACCCGCGGCCCGCGGTTGCGGCCGCCCGTCTGTAGTAGCCCTGGTATGGGCCCCGAGATCCAGTGCTATTCCCGGCGAAGTCGTTCGACTGTGTCAGGCCGGCGATCCAGACGTCGCCAGACTGGGGAAAGACATGGAGCTGCCGCACGTCATCGGTATCGCTACCTCCCACGAAAGTGGAAAAGAGCAACTGCGAACCGTCGGGGCTGAGCACGGACCAGAAACCATCCGGGTGGCCTCCTGCGCCAAACGCCGCCTGCGTCGGGTGGACGGTCGGGAAGTCGGCCGAAGACGTGTCCCCGAAGACGTACGCGTTGTTCGAGGAATCGAGGACGATTCCCCTCGGGTTCTCGAAATCGGTGCCTCCCAGGTATGTCGAGTAAACGAGAGTGGAGCCGTTGGGACTGAGCTTGGCTACGAACGCGTCCGTGCTGAACCCCGCACGCGACGGTTGAAAAGCGCTCCGGGTCGGAAAATCGGACGAACCCGTCGCCCCGAGGACGTACGCCGCCCCCGCGGAATCGAGGGCGAGGCCGACGGCGGCGTCCAGTGCGAATGAGCCGCTGCCGCCCAGATAGGTCGAGTAGACGAGCGATGCGCCGTCCGGGCTGAACTTCGAGATGAACGCCGAAAGGCTCCCGGTGTGGCGATTCGAGGGCTGGACGGGGTTCCTCGTCGGGAAATCTTGCGCGAATGTGGCTCCGGCGACGTACACGGATCCGGCCGAATCCACCTGAATCGCGTGGATATCGTCTTCGGCGCTGCCCCCGAAATAGGTGCCATAGACAAGCTGGGGATCGATGACGAGCGGCCGGCTGACGGAATAGCTTGCCAGCCGGAAAGAGACATTGCCGTCCGGGCGAATCACATATCCGCCCGCGACCTCGCGCCTCACCTTCCCATACTGCTGGTAGATGCGCGGCGCGTATTGGCGCACCTCGCCGATCGCGGTGCGCAGGACCAGATCGCCCGCTTCGTCGACGCGGACTCCCTCCGCCCCGTCGACCGACATGGCGATCTGCGCGGGGTCCGCGCCGGGCGCGACGTCGAAATCGTATTCCAGCTTTCCCTCGTTGCCGTAACAGATCAGGTCGACGCCGGGATACACGCCCGTGTACTTCACCCGGCCAAAGGAGGGGACGCCCGTGCGCCACTTGCCCGGATCGCTGCCGATGAAATAGTTCGTCTGCCCCGCGAGCACGTCGAGGCCGACGATGCGGGCTTCCGGGTTCGCGCCGACGATCTGAAGCCGGACGACGGCGCTCGAGACCGATTCGTGACTCGAACCCTTCCGAACACGAAGCACGAGCTCGCGAGGAGTCAGGAACACGTCGCCGCTTCGCGTGGCCGCCAGGAAGCGTACGTCCTGATCGGTCTGTCCGAGGTTCATCTCGAAGCGCAGAGGCGACGACTTCCCCCGGCGCGGCACGGCACGCGGCGCTCTTCCGGCTCCCGACGCGCGGAAGATCTTGCGCGGTGAAGCGAGGGAAATGCCGGCGCTCCAGAGGGTGAGAAGCAAGGCGGCGAAGCCGCGGCCCATCGATGGAATCCATCGCTCACTCCGCATGGCCTGGCTCCTTGATGGGCACGCGCAACGCGCGAGGCATCCGGTTGATGGTCTCGATCTGCAGAACGTCGACGGTGCTGCCCTCAGCCCCGCATTCTAGGCCTGCTGCGCGGTCCCCTCATCGCTTGAAGAACTCGACCTCGCACCTTCGGCCGTTCAAGCGCTTGCCGGTGCCCTTCTCGGCCTCGAACTGCGCCTTGACCTGCCACGAATACGTGGTGCCCCGCGCTCCCCGATTCGACGCATTCTCCGAGTTGCCGACCAGCCCCTTGGCATCCAGCAAGGAGCTGCCGTCCGCGAGGATCGGGCCGGTAAGCGTCATCGAGCCCGGTTCGCCTTCGTTGCCGTATTTGCCGAGAAAGACCCCGTCCTTGACCGCGGCGATGAAGAAGAATTTGTAGCCCCGCGCGCCCGACTTCTCATCGTTGAGGCAGATCAGCGTGGTGTTCCAGTCTCCGTCGAACTTGGGGGACGGGCGTTCCTCGGCAGCGGCAGCTACCGCGACAAGCAGACCCGCAACGAGGAAGAGCGCGGAAGTTCTTCTCACGGTGTCACTCCTGGCAGACTCGAGCACCCTGAGAGTTTCACACGCCTTTGGCTTCGAGCGATTCGGGTCTGACCCCATCTTCACGGACATCGGAAAGCGGACGTGTCCTGGATCGGCAGGAACGCCGTGTTCAACGGATTCACGTATGTCTTGACCGTTCCCGTCTGGGTGTCCGTCACGCGCACCGTCACATTGACGTTTGTCAGGCCCCCCGCGAAGACCCAGTACGAGCTGTTGAATCCGCAGCCGTTGACCACCTTGAACATCATCTCGAGGTTGGATGCGCTGAAGAACCAGACGGCCGCGGTGTCGCTCGTCAGGGGAACCATCGTGCCCGTTCCCGACGCCGTGGGGGACTGCCAGTTGATGGTGACCGCGAACCGGCCGCCGTTCAGGCAGACCGTCGTCGCACTGTTGACACACGGGGCGGTCGGTCCGCTGATCGTGATCGTCTTCGTGTACTCGTTGTCCGACTCGTTCGTTTCCGGGATCGCGTTCGTCGAATCCGCTTTGATGCGCAGAGTGTGGGTTCCCGCCGGCAGCGAACCGATCGAGAAGTCCGTCACGTAGACGTAGTAGCTGAACTGTGTGTCGGGGGCCAAAAGCGGCGGGTCCGAGTACCAGTTGCTCCTCAAAATGCCGTCGACGTACAGCTCCGTGAAGAAGCGCGCAGACGTCGCCGCCGTTCCATTGTTGATGATTGCCCATGACACGTGGAGCGTGTCCGCAGAGGTCAGGGCGGTGTCCGTCGTGCCGCCGGTGGTCCTCGCGACGACGATCTTGTCGGACCAGTTGGTGGGCTGGTACGGCGTCAGGTTGGGCAGCCCCCCTCCTCCCGCTGTCACGGACGTCGCGATCGGAGCGCCCGCGACGGCGGGAATCCCGGTCCCCTGGATCGAAAAACTGGAATTGGTCACGGCGCCCGACGTCGCCGTGACCATGACCGTGAACGATACGGTTCCGGTCGCTCCGGCGTTGACCGTCCCGACGTTCCACGTCACGACGCCGGAAGCCGCGGTGCCGCCGCCCGTCGCGCTGACGAAGGTCGTCCCCGACGGGATCGTGTCCCGAATGCTCACGCCGGTCGCGCCGCCGGAGCCGGTGTTCCCGTAGGTGATCGTGTAGGTGAGGTTCTGGCCGGAAGCGATCGTCGCGGGAGCGCTCTTGCTGATCGTCAGGTTCGGCGTGGATCCCGACGGAACGGTGATCCGGCCGATCCTGGCCGCGCCGTTCTCCGTGAACCACATGGCGTTGTCGGGACCGCGAATGATGACGACGGGACCGCTGCCGCTCGTGGGGATCGTGAACGTGGTGACGGTGCCGGTCAAGGTAATCCTCTCGATCAGGCCCCCCCCGTTGTCGGTGAACCACAGGTTCCCGTCAGGGCCGGGCGCGATGCCGACCGGAGTGCCGCCGGTTGGAACCGTAAACATCGTCGCCGCGCCGGCCGTCGTGATCTTGCCGACTTTGCTGGAGACGGGATCCGTGAACCACAGGTTCCCGTCCGGTCCGTTCGTGATCAGGCCCGGGCCGACTCCGGTGGGAAGGAGGAATTCGGTGACCAGGCCGGCAGTCGTGATCTTGCCGATCTTCCCGCCCAGGAACTCCGTGAACCAGAGGTTGTTGTCGGCCCCTTTGACGATGCCCGCGGGAGAGCTGCCGGCAGTTGGAATCGAGAAAAAGGACGCCGCGCCGGCCGTCGTGATCCGGCCTATCTGGTTCGCCTTGTTGTCCGCGAACCACAGAGCGCCGTCGGGTCCCGCGGTGATGTCCGCGGGGCCGCTCGTCGAGGGCAGCGGGAACATCGTGATCACGCCCGCCGTCGTGATCCGGCCGATGCCCGGCAGAGAGTTGTCCCCGAACCACAGATTGCCGTCCGAACCGACGGTGATGGAAGTCGGAGTCCCGGTCGAAGGGAGCGAGAACTCGGTGATCGCCCCGGCGGGCGTGATGCGGCCGACCTTCGACGCGCTCGTTTCCGTGAACCAGAGGTTCCCGTCCGGGCCCGTGACGATTCCGCCCGGCCCGCTGCCGGCCGTGGGCGTCGCATATTCGGTGAAGGTCTGACCCGCGGCGGCGCCCGCCAGGGAAAATGCGAAGAGGAAGGCCGCGAGGATCGAGGCCTTCGCGAAAGCGGCGCGTGATCCAGGCATGGCTCCTCCTGAGGACCGTTGCGCCCGGGGGCGGAATTCGACGGGAATTGGATCGAGCCGGCTCGGGAACGGCGCCTCTTTGGCGCGAAGACTATCAGCTCAAAATCCAGCCGGTCCACACATAATGTCCGCGTGACGTCACGCGGCGTTTCGCTGTTGGGGACCACTCCGCCCCGCGTCGGGGCGCTCCCGATGAGCGGAAGAGACCGCCTCGTTGCGCATGCCCGCGACGCGAGGGAAATCGCCCGGCGGTATGCGGAGAGCTCGGTGGAGGAGGCTGCGCGCGGGCGACACGTCCGCGGTTCCCGGATCCTGAAGGCGAGATTCCTGGAGGTTCAGGCGCGGACCCTCGAGGCGATCGCTGCCGGGAGCGACGGAATCGGCTGTAATGCCGACGGCAGCGACGATCCGGCGCGGATCGACTGGCTGGTTCGGGTCATCGACGTCTTCCAGAGCTCGCTCCTCCACCACCTCGCCGGTCGCATGCCGTTCGACGCGGGCTCCACTGCCCTCCCCAGCGGGTACTCGGATTGGATGGAGGCCGCCGTCGTTCGGGGGGTGGCAGCGGGCGCCTGGTGGAACGAGGTCGATCTCGTGCTCGACGACCTCTACCGCGCTTCGGGGCCGCTTTTCCGCCGGCGGCGGATTCGAATCGGGGGACGCGTCGTCGGACGAGCGGCTCCGGCCATCCTGGCCGCCTCGGCCTTGATGGCGTATCACCACATGGCGCACGACCTCCGCGTCGCGCTCACGAGACACGGAATCGGTCACGACGCGGACTGGGCGAGCATCGCGCGGGTTTCCGAGGAGGCGCAGCGGAACGTGTTCGCCGACCGGATCCATCTGGCGCTCGGGTATGAATGGGGACGGCGTTCCGGGCTGAACGTGAACTCCTGGCGAAACCGGTCGCGCGAGCTCGCCAGGGATCGGATCGTGAAGAGCGCCGCCGGCCGCGCCACCGCGGACGTGCTTCGAGACATCGCTTTCGAGGGCCTCGTCATCGCCTGACGGAAGGCTCTCGCGGAATGAAGTTTTTTCCCCTGATCTGGAGAAACGTCTTCCGGAAGAGGACTCGCACGTTCCTGACGATCAGCTCGGTGGTGCTCGTGCTCGTCCTGATCGTGGTCGTGGTCTCGCTGCTCGAGTCGATGAAGGTGGACCCGTCCGGGGGGAAGGGCTCGACCCGACTGATCGTGCAGCACGCGACCGGACTCGGCGAGCTCCTCCCCTTATCGCTGAGGGAGCGAATCCAACGAGTGCCCGGCGTCGTCGCCGTAACTCCTGAAATCTGGTTTGCGGGGATCTACAAGGACGATCGGCCGGAGAATTTCTTCGGCCAGCTTTCCTGCGACCCCGACGTCTTCTTCAGCAGGATCTTCGACGACGCCACGATCGACCCGGCGGTGAACGCGGCGTTCCGCACGAAGCGGAACTCCTTCGTCGCCGGAAAGCTGCTCGAAGACAAGTTTCACTGGAAAAAGGGGGACCACATCACCCTGCGCGGCACGTACATCCCGTTGACACTCGAGCTGGAGTACGCAGGGTGCTACCGCGCCGGAGCGGAGCTGGACATCTTCTTCTCCAACGAGGTCCTGAATCACGGCAACTGGCCCGGGGCGGGCAAGTACACCGGCCTCTATTACGTTCGAGTCGCGCGCCCCCAGGACATGCCCGGCGTCATGGCCGCCATCGACAGCGCCTCTGAAAACAGCGACGCCCCCACCCGAACCATGACCGAGAAGCAGTTCCAGCTCCAATTCCTCGAAATGATCGGGAACGTCAAGGCTCTCGTTTACGGAATCACGATGGTCATGCTCTTCGCCGTCGCGCTCATCGTGGCGAACACCGTGGCGATGTCCGCGCGCGAGCGCGTGACCGAGATCGCCGTGATGCGGACGCTGGGGTTCCGGCCCTCCCAGATTCTGGGGCTCGTCCTCTCGGAGTCGGTGCTGATGTCGATTCTGGCCGCCATCGCCGGAGCCGTACTGGCCCGCTACGTTTTCGTGCCGGTCATCCTCCAGATCTTGGAGCACAGCCGGGCCGCCGCCTTCGTCCTCAACTTCCGGGTGACCCCGAGCGTGCTCCTGGAGGCGTCCGCAGTCTCGGTGGCGTTAGGCGGGCTGGCCGGCTTTCTCCCCGCGATCCGCGCGTCCCGTTCCTCGATCGCGAATGGTTTGCGTAAGGTGGTGTGACCTCCGACGTCCGCCCACCCTCACTTTTCCAGTCTCACCTTCTTCAGCAGCGCACCAAAGCGCGGGTCCGCGCGGAGAGGATCGAAGGTCCGGTCGTTCCTGAGCCAACCCAGCCATTGCGAGTCGGTGGCGTACGCTTTCTCCAGGGAATCCATCGCGCGCGCCTTGTCGCCCAGACCGAGATACACGAGAGCCAGATTGAACGCCGTCGGGGAACCCTTCAACGATCTCTTCTTCAAATCCTCGAGCTCCGCCATCGCGGCCGCCCGGTCGCCCGAAGCCCCGTAGGCGTACGCGAGCCAGGCGGATGCGAAAGCCGGCGAGTCCATCGCCTTGGCCTTGCGGAATTCCACGATCGCGTCGCGGACCTTGCCCTGTTGGATGTCGATGCACCCGGCTTCCCATGGAGCAAAGAAGAGGGTCGGGTCGAGGTCGGCGGCTCTCTTCACGAGAGCCCTCGCGGCCTCGTAATGGCCGTTGAAGCCCAACCCGACGCTCGCGTCGAGGGGAATCTGCGGCGAAAGCGGGTCGAGCTCCATCGCGCGCTTTCCCTCGGCGACCGCTTCGTCGAACTTTCCCTGAAGGGCGAGACCGATGCCGAACTGGTCGTGGGCGAACGCGTAATTCGGATTGAGCTGAAAGGCCCGGCGAAACTCGGCTGCGGCGCCCGCCCAATCGTATTCGTACCAGATCTTGAAATTGGCAACCGAGGTGTGACCTTCGGCGGAATCGCCATCCAGCTCGATGGCCTTTTCGGCTGCCCGTTTCGCCTTCGGTCTCGCTTCCGACGCGGTGAAGACTCCCTCGTTGTAACCGGCCCAGAGGTAGGCGTCGGACAGTCCGGAGAAAGCGGGTGCGTACTTCGGATCGAGCTTGACCGTCTCCTCGAAGAGCGAGATCGCCTTCGACAGGTTCTCGTCGCTCGGCCGATTGAAGAAATACCGGCCCTTCAAGTACGCGTCGTACGCTTCGGGAATCACGCGACGCGCGGTCGTCAGCCGCGACTTTTCGGCCGGAGTCAGCTGAACGTGGATCTCGCGGGCGATCGCCGATGCCAGCTCGTCCTGCAGCGCCAGGACGTCGCCCGAGTTGCGCTCGAAGCTCTTGGCCCAGAGATGCCGGTCCGCCCTGGCGTCGATCAACTGGGCCGTGATTCGAACCCTGTTCCCGGCCCGAAGCACCGAGCCCTCCACGAGCGCGTCGACGTTCAGCGTCTTCGCGATTTCAGGGGTAGGCGGCCGATTCTTCCCCTTGAATTGCATCACCGACCCGCGCGAAATCACGCGAAGCTGGCTGATGGTCGCGAGATCCGACGTCAGCTCGTCGGTCATTCCTTCCGCGAAATAGTCCTGGTTGGGATCGCCCGAGTAGTTGTCGAGTGGCAGAACCGCGATCGATCGGATCGCAGGCGCCTCGGTCCCGGCGGCCGTCGCGCGAGGCGGGGCGTTCAGGAACCCCGATCGCCTGGCGGCGTAGAGGATCAACGCCAGGATAATTGCGGCGATTCCGGCGATCCACGCCACACGTCTCCGCGGCGCAGGAGCGACCCTTCCCGTCTCGACCCTCGGCGACGAGGCCGAAGAAGGGGAGGACGTCTCGGCTCGCAGATCCTTGAGCTCGTTGTACACGTCGCGCGAAGTCTGGTAACGGTCGCGCGGCTCCTTCTCGAGGCAGCGGCGGAGGATCCTTCCGAGATGCGGGGGAAGGTCCGAGCGGACCTCGGTGACCGGAGAGGGCTGGTCTCGCAGGATCGAGGAAATCATGTCCGCCGGCGAGTCGCCCCGGAACGGCCGCTCGCCGGTCAGCATCTGATAGAGGACGACTCCGAGGGAGAAGACGTCGGACCGCGCGTCGATCCTCCCGCCGCGCGCCTGCTCCGGTGACATGTAGGCCACCGTGCCGAAGACCTCGCCTTTGCTCGTCAGATCGCGGCGGCTCTCCGTTGGCATGTCGGTCGGGTTCGGGCCGGACTCCGGCGCCTCGAGCTTGGCCAGGCCGAAATCGAGCACCTTGACACGTCCCTCGCGCGTGATCATGACGTTGGCCGGCTTCAGGTCCCGGTGGACGATTCCCCGCTCGTGAGCCGCTGACAGCGCATCGGCGAGCGGAACGGCGACCTCGAAAAAACGGGCCAGAGAGAAGCCTCCGGGCGCCATGGCCGTGTCGAGGCTCTCGCCCTCGACGAGCTCCATCGCCAGGAATCGCGTCTCGCCGGACTGCTCGACCGCGTAGATGGTGACGATCCCCGGGTGGTTGAGCGCGGCGAGCGAGCGCGCCTCCCGCTCGAAACGGGCCAGGCGCTCCGCGTCCTGCGCCACGCCCTCCGGAAGCACCTTGATCGCCACGTCTCGCCCGAGCTTCGGGTCCCTCGCCCGGTACACCTCCCCCATCCCGCCGGCGCCGAGCGGCGACACGATCTCGTAGGGCCCGAGCCGGACGCCGGGTGAAAGGGGCAAGGTGCGGGGAGTCTATTTCTTTACCTGGGTTCAGACGTGCAAACAGGACATTCGCCGAGCAAGAAATACACGTTTGTACGCCTGACCCCGATAACTCTCCGCCTGCCGGCGGCCGCGGTCCGGGCTCGGATGTTCTATCTTCCCGACGAGGGCCGGCGCAAAGAGCTCATGATCATCTACGTCGAGTCGCTTGCGCGGTCCCTTGCTTCTCGCAGGATTTGGGTCAGTCAAGACATCCTGATTTCGCGGCCCGCGGGGAATGAATTGGACTTGGAGGAGAAATGCTCGGACAGAAGAACGCTCTTGCCACGGTTGCGGTCAAGGACCTCGAAGTCGCCCGTAAATTCTACGAAGACAAGCTCGGCCTGAAGGTCGCCGGCCCGACCGGTCCGGAGGTGCTCACCTTCGAGAGCGGAACCTCGAAGATCCTCGTCTACAAGTCGCAGTTCGCGGGGACCAATCGGGCGACGGCGGTCACGTGGGTCGTCGGCGGAGAGATCGACGCGATCGTGCGGGATCTCCAGGCAAAGGGTGTGGCCTTCGAGAAATACGACTTCCCGGGCGTCACCCACGAGGGCGACGTGCACGTGTTCGGACCGATGCGCAACGCCTGGTTCAAGGACCCGGATGGGAACATCTTGAGCGTCGTCAACGGCTAAGGGAGAGGAAACCGGCCAGGTTGGGCGACAGCGACCTCTTGGGGCTTCCTCGCCGGCGCGAAAAATCCTATCGCCGGTTGTCGATTCCGGCCGGTGTCGTTCGTCGCCCTCTCAGAAAGCCGGATTTCGACCGGCGACGTCCCCGGTGACCCGGTTCTCACGGAAAATCAAAGGAGTCAGCAATGCGTTTCATGGCGATCGTCAAGGCGAACAAGGATTCCGAGACCGGCGCGCCGTTCAAGTGGGAGCTCATCGAGGCGATGGTCCGGTTCAACGAGGAGATGGTGAAGGCGGGCGTGATGCTGGCCGCCGAGGGGCTCCAGCCGAGCTCCAAGGGTGCCCGCATCCGCTTCGACCACGGGAAACGGTCTGTGATCGACGGACCCTTCGCGGAGACCAAGGAGCTCGTCGGCGGATTCTGGCTGCTCGAGGTCAAATCGAAAGAGGAAGCGATCGAGTGGATGAAGCGCTGCCCCGCCCCGTACGGCGACGACGAAGTGGCCGAGATCGAGATCCGGCAGGTCTACGAGATGTCGGACTTACCGGCAGACGATGCGCGTACTGACGCTGTAGCGCGCGAGCACAGGATGCACGACGAGGTCGCGGCGCAGGCGGCGAAGCGGACCTGAGATGAGAAAGATCAGGATCTTCGAACACATCTCCCTGGACGGTGTGATCGAACACGGCGAAGAGTACGCGTACGGCGCATGGACGACACCGTATCGAAGTCCGGCTGGGCTGCAGGCCCTCCTCGAGGTACAGGGCGGGAGCTTTGATCTCCTGCTGGGCCGCCGCACCTACGATCTCTGGTCGGGCTTCTGGCCGAAAGCCGGGAACAATCCGATGGCGAATAGTCTGAACGCCGCGACGAAATACGTCGCGACCCACAGGCCCGAGAGCCTCGGATGGGGTCCGGTCGGGCACCTGGGCGGGGACATCATCGAGGGTGTTCGCGGCGTCAAGTCAAAGGACGGCCCTGACCTGCTCGTCTGGGGAAGCTCGACGCTGACGTCCGTGCTGCTCGGGCAGGGACTGGTCGACGAGGTCGTGCTGATCGTCTACCCGGTCTTGCTGGGCCGGGGCAAACGCTTCCTTTCGGACAGCGCTGACCCGCGCGAGCTCGCTCTCGTCAGCACGAAGGCCACGCCCTCCGGCGTGCTCGTGAACACTTATCGACACGTAGGATCGCTGCGAACCGACTGATCGCGCGGCGCGGTGAACCCGTTGGCCCCCGAACGGCGTATTTAAGGCTCCATGACGACCACAACCGTTAATCAGAAGCGCCTCCTGAGCATCGAGCAGGCTCCGCCCCGCCACTGGGTGGGCAACGGGTTTCCCGTCAGCTCCATGTTCTCGTACGACTCAGCGCCGACTTTGAGCCCGTTTCTGCTTCTCGACTACGCGGCTCCGGCGGACTTCCTTCCCTCTCTGAACCCGCGGGGCGTGGGCGAGCACCCGCACCGCGGCTTCGAGACCGTGACGGTCGTCTACCAGGGCGAGGTCGAGCACCGCGACTCGACCGGAAACAAGGGCCGGATCGGCCCGGGGGACGTCCAATGGATGACCGCCGCATCCGGCATCGTCCACGAGGAGATGCACGGCCGCGAGTTCACCGCGAAGGGCGGCACGATGGAGATGGTCCAGCTCTGGGTGAACCTGCCCGCGAAGCTCAAGATGACCCCGCCGGGATATCAGGACATCGTGAACCCTGCGATCCCCACGGCGACTCTGGCCGCCGGCGCCGGGACGGTTCGGGTCATCGCAGGCCAGTTCGAGGCGGCGAAAGGCCCCGCCCGCACGCAGACCCCGATCGACCTCTGGGACATGAGGCTTCAAGCGAAAAAGACGGCGAACTTCTGTATTCCGGAAGGGCACGCGGCTGCGCTCCTCTTCCTTCGCGGAGGCGGCCTCGTCAACGGCGCCGACGCGGTCGACGAGGGAGCCCTGGCGGTGCTCGACCGTCACGGCGAGTCGGTCTCGATCGAGGCCGCGACCGATTCGACCATCCTCGTCCTGTCGGGAGCGCCGATCGACGAGCCGGTGGTCGGCTACGGGCCGTTCGTCATGAATACCGAAGCCGAGATTCGGAAGGCGATGGAGGACTATCGCAGCGGGCGGATGGGGAGCCTGTAATGGGCAGCCTGGAAGCCTGGGGTCAGACCTGAAATCCTGATTCCGGCATCTGGGGTCAGACCCGAAATCCTGATTCAAGCTTCAATCTCCAGGTGGGCGGCCCCGTCCAAAATCAGGATTTTCTCGACTGACTCGATACCTCCCAACCTCCCTTGACTTACCCCGCCGACGGACGGAGACTCGCCCGCAAAACGTCGGCAACCTGGCCGATGGAGGAGGATTCATGCGGTTCAAGACTGCTCTCGTTTTTCTTGGCGCAGCCGGGCTCGCCGCGTCGGCCGTCGCGCAGATGAAGACCTCCGGCACGGCTTTGTGCAAGGGCGACCCGCCCACCCCGGTCGCGATCGGGGACAGCGAAGGCCACTCCTTTGCCGTTAGCAAGGCCCAATGCACGTGGACGAAGTTCGAGCTCGGCGGCGTCGCGTACAAGGACGGGGCCAGCATCTCCATGGACGAGATCAACGGCGACAAGGCGACCAGCAACGGCTATCACACCGCGACCCTGGCGAACGGCGACAAGACGACGGCTCACTTCCGCGGTACGTCGACTTCGAAGGATGGCAAGTTTGTGAGCGGCAACGGCACCTGGACGTTCTCGAGTGGCACCGGGAAATTCAAGGGCATCAAGGGCAAGGGGACCTTCAAGGGTACGCCAAACGCCGACGGGACAGTGTCGTACCGAGTCGATGGCCAATACACGATGCCGTAGGGTCAGACATCAAATCAGGACTGACCCCATCTCTCCCCCGCAGTTGCCGGTCCGTGAGGGCGGTACAAACGACCGCCTCTTCTACGGCGGCATGGCTATCGCGTTGGGGCTCACGGTCTTCGCCGGATTTGCGGCGACGTACTACCTGCGATTCTTTACCGGCGGCCCGAAAGCCACCGTCAGCAAGGGACCGTTCACCGGGCTCGTTCACGTTCACGGCGCGCTCTTCACGGCCTGGGTGCTGCTCTTCATCGTCCAGACCGCTCTCATCGCGAGTCACCGCGTAGCGGTGCATCGCCGGCTGGGAATAGCGGGAGCGGCGCTCGCGGCGGCGATGATCGGGGCGGGTACGTTCCTTGCCATCGCCACCGCGGCGCGGGGCTCGGGGCCGCCGGGAGTGGATCCGCTGGCCTTCCTGGTCGTTCCCATCTTCGACATGATCCTGTTCGCGAGCTTCGTCACGGCCGCCCTCGCTCTGAGACGGAACAAGGAGGCGCACAAGCGCCTCATGCTGCTGGCCTACGTCAGTATCGTCGTGGCCGCCGTCGCGCGCCTCCCAGGCGTGGCACCGCTGGGCCCCCCGGCGTTCTTTGGTGCGGCGCTCCTCTTCGTCGTGGTGGCCGGGATCTACGATTTCCTCTCGAGGCGGCGGGTGCACAAAGCCTATCTGTGGGGCGGAGCGCTCATCGCGGTGTCAGTTCCGTTGCGTTTGGCGATCTCGAAGACCGGCGCCTGGCACACGCTGGCGCAGTTCTTGACGAGATAGAGCGCCTTGGGGGTCCGTCCTGACTCGATGACTTTCAGAAGGGTCTGATCGCCCCCCGGCCCGACGTCAATCCTTGAGGACGAAGGTCACCTTCATGTTGACCCGATACTCGGTGATCTTCCCTTTCTCGACCTTCACCTTCTGTTCGTGAACCCAGGCGCTCTTGATGTTTTGCAGGGTCTTGTCCGCGCGCGCGATCCCGACGCGAATGGCGTCCTCGAAGCTCTTGGTCGATGCAGACACGATCTCGGTGACTTTTGCGACTGCCATTGTCTCCATGCTCCTTTTGTAGTCGGGCGGCCGAACTCAGACGCTCGCGATTGAACTTACCCTCGCAAGCGAGATTCGGTGCGGCTCGCCCGAAGGGCAGTATACCCAGCCGATCGGTCGCGTGATTTTTTGGGAGTCTACCTTGCACTCCGCCGCGGCAGAACCTGCTCGATTGGCCGGCCGCAGCCATGAGACGCTGACGCGCACATCTGAGTGAGGAGGTCCCGTGACGGACAAGAAAGTTTGGCTCATCACCGGTGCCGGCCGCGGCATGGGCGTCGACTTTGTCCGGGAGGCTCTGGCGGCGGGTCACGCGGTCGTTGCCACCGGCCGGAATCCCGACGCGGTCGCGAAAGCCCTTAATCCATCGAAGTCCGACGAACTCCTGGTGGTCCAGCTCGACGTCACCCGCCCCGCCGACGCCCTGGCTGCTGTGGCGGCCGCTGTCGACCGTTTCGGCCGCATCGACGTGCTCGTCAACAACGCCGGCAACTTCTATGCGGGCTTCTTCGAGGAATTGACGGCGGAGCAGATGGAGCGGGCAGCTGGCCGTCACCCTCATCGGCCCGATGAATGTCACCCGCGCCGTCCTGCCCGTCATGCGCAAGCAGCGGTCAGGCCACGTCATCACAATCTCGTCGACCGCGGGGCTCGTTGGTTTCGAGATGGGGACCGCCTACGCGGCGTCCAAGTTCGGCATCGAAGGCTGGATGGAATCGCTGCGGACCGAGATCGCGGCGTTCGGCATTACGGCCACCGTCGTGAACCCGGGCTTTTTCCGCACCGAGCTCCTCGAGCCGGCGTCCGTGACCTACGCCGAGCCATCCATCGAAGACTACGCCGGAAAGAGAGCGGACTTGCTGAAGTGGTGGAAGACCCAGAACGGCCTGCAGACCGGGGATCCGGCGAAGCTCGCGCGGGCGCTGATCACGATCGCCGGCGAGAAGCCGCCGCCGGCCCGCTTCATCGGGGGCGCCGATGCGATCGCCACCGTCGAGAAGAAGAGCGCCGATCTCAAGGCGGATGTCGATTCTCACCGCGATCTCTCGGTCTCCCTCGGTTTTGACGCGCTCGAGGCTGCGGGAGACGCGAAGGGGACCGCGACCCGCTGATACACGGACATCCGGAGGCCGGACTCGTCCGCCCGCCGGCCGTCGAAATCAGGATTTCGGGTCTGACCCCACCTGACGCTTCTGAAGTACGGGGAGCGGATCGGCGAAAGAAGACCAAGAGGAGCGATCCAAGAAGCGAGAAGGACCAATCGAACCGAGCAAGAGTCCTGACCCGCGGTGGTAGCTTCAAGACCGCCTGCGCGCCGGTCGCGCGACTCGTCTAAAAGCCAGCCTCTCACGCCTCCTCGGCCGGGAATCCGAGCGCGGATCCTCCTCCGCCACGCCGCCGGCGATCTCACGAAGTCTCCAAGCAAAGCGTCCCGAGCACAGCATCCCGATCGCTTGCAACGTCTCGTCATTGGTCTTCGCCGCCCGAACGCCACGGTGAGTCGCCACTCTATCGGCTATGAGTGGGAGGACCGACCGGACCTTCTGTCCGACGTGGCCATCGAATGCGTTGAACCAGTACCCGTGTTGGTGCCAAAGTGCAGACTGAGCGATCCTGTCATCCACGTCCTCGAGGAGACGAACCATCCCCCGTGCAAAGTGGAGAAACCGGCCAAATCCCGCCAGAGCGTCGTCCAGAAAGTCGCGGTCGTCCTCTTTCCTTGTTAGACGGCGTACGAGTTCTTTCGGGCGGTCGAAGATTTCCAGCCAGTCATTGATGTCGTATCTGCCGATGGACCCACCGTCGAGAAGCCAGAGGAAACGGTCCATTTCCTCGTCGCTGGTGTCGATTTGGTATCCGAGCAATCGAACGCGTTCAAAGGCTCCCCATCCAATGGATCGAGAGCAGCGGGCGCGCAGGTCCGAGCGGCCGTCGAGGCGCCGAACGAGCAGCTGAGGAAGTACGAGTGGGTAGTTTACCTCGTAGTACTTCTGTACCGCCGAGTTCGTCAGGTGTTTCAGCGCTCTCTTCTTGAATACTGCCGGCAAACGACCTTCGATGACACCGAGAATGCAGGCGAGTTCGACGAGGCCGTAGAACGCGATCAGATAGTCGAACTCGTCCCTCTGGTAAGTCTGCGCGTCGGAGATGCCGCCGCTAGTTTCATCGTGGTGTCGGAGCAGCGTAGCCAACGCCGGCGTTTTCGGCGGGTTCTCGAGCCGCCTTATCGCCCCTATACCTGGAGTTCGCTCTACGTACTGGTACTCAAGGTCACGCAACAGACTGGAGGCCGATGCAGAGGGATTCGTCATAAGACTTTCAAGAGTTCCGTCATGACCTCGTCCGTGGCTCCTCGAGGCTTGCAGACGGATTTGTGATCCCGGCCCGGGAGCACCTTCGGGATGGGGTCCGCACAGAATCGGCGCGGTGAAACGATTTTGTCCCATTCGGCAAGAATTACTTTCGTTGCGATCAGATACTTCGCTTTCGGGGTCCCCTGAAGTGCTTGGGTTGTGCGCGCCGCCAAATCGCGGATCGTCTCTCCGTCACGCAATACGTCCTTCCAGATCGGGGCAAAGAGGTTCATCCCGAGTTGAAGCACGAGGATGGGAAGGCTTGATCCCAACATTTCCGCCTGAAAAGGCGCGATGGACGCTCCCGTATGTGCCGGCGCGAAGAAGACAAGACGGATCTTCGACAACCCCGGAATCCCCTGTTCGAGGGCGTCGAGCAGCGCCTGCCTCGCGACCACGGCTCCGGTCGAGTGCCCGACGAGGGTCACAGCGTTATATTCGAACTTCTTCTTTCGATGATGGCGGGGCTCGAGGCTGGGATTGACGATGGCCTCCGCAGGTTGGGTCAAGAGCTCCTCGAGAAACTCCCTGAACAGAACGGCGGACGGGTATGTCCGCGCCTTGAGGCCCTCGCAGCCGTAAAAAATGAAATCGTGGCCGCTCAGTTCCTTTCGCTCTGGTAGGAGAGTAGGAAAATGGGGCCAAGTTTTTTGGGTCGATCCGCTGAAGCCATGGAGAAAAATGACGGCGTTGCCTGCCGGCCGGGCGGCCCAGATCGCATAGCTGTTCTTACCGGCTTCGATCCGCCACGCCGGGTGGTGAGAATCCCGGATTCTTGAGGCCGTGGATTCTGCCACTGTTTTCTCCGCCAGTTAGCACTACGCGCAGAGGAAGATCCCTAAACCCTAATTCGCCGCGGGACGCGCAAGAGACTACAATTTCCTACTTCATTTTTCCGGACGTCGGTCGGCCCTCCACATCGCCGAAGCGGTTATCCGCTGGACGGCGATCGACCGGTCGAGCGCGAAGACATCTGGTTTCCTTACCCGGCGTGTCTCCCAAGCGCGGGGGAGGCCAAGAACGAAAGAGGCCCGGGGAGAGGGTTTTGCCTCGGCGACAACCGATCGCGTCGCCTTCATCTACGTTGAGGGCCTCGTGGTATTCACAGCGACCTCGCGCTTCCGCAAAGCACGTCGAGCCAATCGGATCAGCCGGCCTCCGTGGTACGCGCGACTTCCCCGCGGTATCCCCAGAAGGTCGGCGGCGTGCGCGAGGGTGTGCCCCTTGCGAACGAGGATGAGAAGATTCCGTTCAGTCTGCGGAAGCAACGAAGCGAGGGTATCGAGGACCTCGTTCGACTCGAGCATCGACCCGTCCACTGCCGCGTGGGGCTCGGGAACCATCTCGAGCGTCACGCCTTCTCGATAACGCGTTCGCCTGCTGCGTCGCCGAAACCGCATCACGAAATTCCGAGTCACGGCGGCAATCCACGGCGCGGCGGCAGCCGTAGCGAGGGTCCCGCTCCGAAGCACCCATTCCCACACGTCCTGCGCGACGTCGTCGGCTTCCGGCTGCGTCAACCCTGCTGCGAGGCAGACCCCGAGAATGCACGCGTGGATCGCGGCGACCGTGTCGTCTCGCTCGATCGAACGGGGATCGGTCTCGGACCACCCCATCAGAACCTCGGGAGGAATTGAGCGAATAGTTGGCCAGCCGGCGTGCAGGAGTCAAGCCGTGATTCGCTTTGCAGGAATCTGGAGGAAAACGAGGATTCCGCTATCCCTTTGGGTCCGCTCCAGCGATGAATTCAGCAGGGAGGCGCCCATGCTCGTCACGCGACGTCGGTTTCTCGCACGGACGGGGGTCGCCACCGCGACTCTAGTTGGGTCATCCCTCCTCACCCCCCGTTGGCTCTTCGCGGCCCCGCCCTACCTGCGCCGGGACGTCGGCCTACTGCCCGCTTCCGGCTCGGTGCTCAGTTCTTACGCAAAGGCGATCGAATTGATGAAGGGCCTGCCGGATACGAATCCGCTGAGCTGGACCTATCAGGCCGCCATCCATGGGAGCTTGACCGGGTCAGGCATCGCGTGGAACACCTGCGAGCACGGGACGGACTTCTTCTTCTCCTGGCACCGGATGTATCTCTGGTACTTCGAGCGGATCGTCCGGAAGATGTCGGGCAACGCGAATTGGGCGCTGCCATTTTGGAACTACGAGAAAGTCGCTGAAAGCGCTCTTCCGAAACCGTTCTGGTCGCCGCCGAAGCCAACGAACTGGCTGTACGAGTCGAATCGCGGATTGGGGTGGAACGACGGGACGGCATCGCTCGCCCCGTCTGCGGTCGCCACGGCCGGCGCAGACGGATATACCGGCTTCCACGAATTCAGCGACCACCTCGAAGACACGCCCCACGCCGCCGTGCACATTGCCATTCAAGGTTTGATGGGAAAGATCACCACGGCCGCCAACGATCCGATCTTCTGGCTTCACCACGCGAACATCGACCGGCTCTGGAACCGCTGGCTCGCGATGGGCGGGGGGCGCAGCGACCCGGTCACCGACTCGGCGTGGAAGACGAAGAAATTCACTTTCTTCAACGAGGACGGCAAGCAGGTGGAGCTGACCGGTTGCGACATCCTTCGGGCGAAGGACCAGCTCCAATACAGCTACCAGGGCGAGCCGCCGCAGGTGAAGGAGTACTGCCTGAATGTCCCGAGAATTCCTCACTGGGTCATTGAGAGGCTCTTCAAGCTCCCGATTCCGCCCGTCATCGGGCCCGGGCCCGATCCGGCGCCGTGGGAGATCGACATCCGGGAGTTTCGGGACCGCCTGTCGACGATGTCCCGCGGAGAAGATCCCGGACTGATCCTCGAACTCTCGAACATCGAGGCCGATCGCCAGCCCGACGTCTATTACGAGGTGTACGTGGGCCTTCCCGCCGGAGAGACTCCACTGTTCGAAAGTCCCCACTATGTGGGCAACCTCGCCCTCTTCGGCCGGGGAATTCGCGGCGAACCCGCACACGGGGAGTTCCGCCCGGCCTCCGCCACGTTCCGGATCGACAAGGCTCTGCGCGCCACCTTCGCGGCAACGAAGGCGGCCGATCGGTTGAGGGTGCAGTTCGTCGCGCGGGGAGCGGCGCAGCGCGGGAAAGCGGTTCCAGCAAGGGGCTCCGCCACGATCAAGATCGGCGGCGCGGCAATAGGGGTACGGCGGCAGGAGAAGTAGACCTGGAAATCAGGATTTCGGGGCTAGACCAACCTTCCCCGCGAATCTCAGGAATACACGTTTACACGCCTGACACTCTTCCATCCCCCGTTCCATCCCCGTTCCTTCCACTCGTAGCTATTTCCGTACTGCCCGCCAAACGGCGATGTAAAAATAGCATTCCCCCATCGTTCGGCCATGAAGGAAGTCCGCGTCAATAGCCAGACCAGACTGCTTGCGTGGTGAAAGGAGGGAACGCTGGCGGGGCGACCGGGTATCGGATGCTGGTGAGCCGATATACGGGGTGGGCCTTGACACCAAGAAAAATGTCCGGTGGAACGTCTCTTGCCGAAAGCGTGCTATTAGCCCCTCCCCCGGATGCCGGAAACGGCTCTGTTTGCTGAAATGGCGGTACTGCTCCTATCCGCGAAAGTCGATCCGTCCCAGTTACCGGTACGAAACCGGACACTTTTTGCCACTGATCGGTTCCCCCGACCGGTCGCCTTGGATTGTCCGGCTCTAAGTGCCAGCACGTCACCGGAACGGCCCCTATCGACGGTCCTGCCCAACGAAGACCGTCCACTACGGGTGGCTGCGGCGTAAAATCCGCGGGGTTCGGTGCTGCCTGAGGGTGTATGACTTGTCCGACGCCTGCGCCGACGAAAGCGAGCATCATGACTAGCATGGCAGATGCAATAGTCGACTTACCTACTGCCCAGCGAGCGCTTCCTTTTGACGTCACGCCCATACTCATTTCTTTTTTTGCGTTGTCTGTTTTACAGGTGGCGCCATGGCGGCAACAGATGCGTTCGACGTCACGGCCCCGCTGTCTCCGATCGTTCCCTCCTGTCCGGAGGGTCCTTGGGGACCCGGCGGTCCCACCGGCCCGGGACCGGTCCCACCGCAGCCACCGCCGCCCGAGGCACCAGGGCCGCCGGGGCCGCCGGGGCCTCCTGCTCCGCCATCGCCACCTAGCCCCCCGAGACCGCCGCACGGCCCACTACAAACGATCACGGCATTGTTTCGGTGTACACGAGTCGCCACAACATCGATTCGCTTGATCGCGCCGCTCCCGAGACCCGAGCCAATGGCATATTCAACATCCCCGCCCTTACCTCCTGCGCCACCCGGAAATCCCGCTCCGCCTACTCCACCCGGGCCGCCCGGCCCTCCGTCCCTGCCGCCTTGGCAACCCCCTAGGTTTAGATAGCGCGGGCTACTCCGGAACCCTGGGGCCCCTGAGCTCCCGTCGGTCCGGCCCCGCCTTTCGTACCGTCCTCCCCGAAGTTTTGGATTCTGAGACTGGTTCCTCGGACCTCGCCAGCCTTGATGACGATTTTGCCTCCGGGACGTCCAGGGTCTCCGGCAGGCCGCCCTGGCCGATCCTCGAAAGAAATGACCTGAGGAACACCGTCCATATCAAGACGGTCCGCCTCGATGGTCAGCGGGAATCCGTCGGTCACGATCTTCGTATCGGACTTCAACAGCAGTCGCTTTTCCTTGATGTACGTGGGGCCGGTCAGCTTCTGGTAGCCACTTATCATGCGATCGAACGCATTCAGCGATGCCGAACGAACGCACACGCCTCTATCTGTTTGCAAAACAAAGACGGGGTCTGCGTCTCCCACGGCTTTGCAGGGAACGATGTCTCCACCGGTCTTAATTCTCCTTCCATTCTTGAACATGCCTGTACACGTAGCCTCGAAAACCCGGAAGCTTTGAACGCGCGGGGCGGCCGAGACTGGCTCCCCAATGGACTGAATCCAGGCGGCAGTGAAGGAGACAACGGACCCCGTCGCCGCTACTTCGCAGGACAACGAGGATCGCGCTGGCGCACATTTCAGCTCCAAGCACCGAACCCACGCCGGGACCACATTCTTGTCCACCTCCCGAAGCGCGAGCGTCAACGTGGAATGGTAGTCGGCGCTTCGTTCCTCGGCGGAACAGAATTGTTCCTGCCACTGAACACGTTTCTGTGTATTCCAGTTTGCCGAGAAGGGCACCGGGATGTCGTATATTGGCACAGTCGCGCCGATCCCGGCCGCACTAGCCTCATCGGCACTATTCCATTTCGCACTACAGAGCATTGACTTGAACGACGTCGAGAGCGAGGTGCCGGTCTTTACGTTAGACTCGTTGAAAGGCGCTAAAGCCAAGACATCGCGGCATCCGACGCTACAGTCCTGCGCAGCCGCAAGGCCCGATAAGAGCAGAAGTGCGCTCACTGTAATTACATAGACTTTCGACATACGTGCCTCGCTTCGTCAGTGGACTAGCCGGACGCCACTGCCTTTCCCTTTCCTAAGATCGCGTTGGCTAGCGAAAAAGGCTATATGAGACTTATGGCGACGGACCGCGAAGACCAGGACGATAGCGGCCGCCATTCATGCAAACCGCCGGGAAGCGCCGAGCGTTATTAGTCTGCCGATCCATCTCGCACAAGGCGTAACTGGGAGCGTCGAATCGCAATTCTTGATTCCTGGTGGCTAGGTCTCCTACGTCCACTAATTAGTCTAATCGCCGTCAAGACCTGGAAAGACTACGGAAATATTTGTCTTGGTCCTTTTTCGAGTCTCACACAACCGTAGTCCCGCGCTGGATCCGTTTCGGGTCGCGAAGCCGGACTGCGTTCTCGCTGGCACCTCCCAGTAGCCCGAGGAGCCGTCGCAACCCCCTGCCCCACTCGACCGCGGTTGTTCAACGATGCCGACGCGGTCGACAGCCACCCTTGTGGTGCTCGGTTAACCTCGCCGGAAGCCCTCGACGAGCTCGGCCTGGGGAGGTGATGTGAAGAAACCGCGACCCGTTAATCGACGGGCAGCCTTACAGATTCGTCCACCTCCGGCCGTTGAAATTGGCAGGAAGACGGTGTCCGGCTTCCCTAGAACCGGCTGTTCCCGTTAAGAACGACCTCCCAAAAAACAAGTCACGACGGACCCCACGCTGGCCAGAGCGAGGGTTTCAAACGCGCTTCGACGAAATCAGATTTGGGGTCCGACCTCATCTAGTCCTCAGGGCGGAAACGCGGCGGTGTCGGCCCCGCCGCAGAAGGTGGACGAGGGCGACGACGAGTAGGTCTGCACGCGGTGGCTCTGGTGGTCCGTAACGGTCAGGGTGTAGCCCACGTCCGTCAGCGAGGAATAGAAGAACCAGAACGCGCCGCCGTACGGCGCCGGCGCCGCCGTGGCGTCCGCCATCTTGACCGTGACCTCCGGGAATGTCGTTCGGCCGGTGAAGTCGGGCAGGCTGAAGTACCCCGCGTCGTCGTCGAAAGCTTGCGCGGTTCCGCTCGTCGTCGCGCCGGTTCGCGGGTCGGTCGCCGCCAGGTTGACCTCGAAGCGGCCGCCCAGGAGGCCGAGCCCCGCCCTGGGTCCCGTCGCATCGACGAACACCACGAGCGAATTCGTCGAGGCAGTCGGCGGGCCTACGTCCTGACTCACGTCGCCCGCGAAGATGTACGTCCACTGCGGCTGCAGGCCCGGCAGCGGAACACCGAAGACGGACCAGGTCGGGCCGCCGCAGCGCGTCACGTTCGTGATCGCGATGACGTCTCCCCGGCGGAGCGCGACCGGCGGTTCGAGCCTCATGATCGCCTCCGCATCTACTGCCCATACGGCGGGCGCCGTCTCAACGTTTCGGACTCTTCTTAAGCGGGGGGGTGAGCAGGTTCGGCGAGCTCTGCGGTGAAATACACGTTTACACGCCCGACACCGGTTCACCCCGCGGCCCCCTTTCAGAACGGGAGCCGGGGCGCGGCTCGAGATGCTCCGCCGGTGAGAAGATCGAACGAGTCATGCGCGCCCGTCTGCCGGACGATTGCGATCGGCTTTTCGCCGAGGGCGTCAACGCCGGTGACGCCGACGCCGTGGTGGCACTGTACGAAGAAGGCGCCTGCTTCGTGCAGCGAGAAGGCGTGGCGATCGGACACACCGCCATCCGGCCGGTGATCGTGCGCATGCTGGCAGCAAAGCCTCGACTCACCTGCAATGTGCGGACGGTCCTGCGCGCCGGTGAAGACCTCGCGCTCCTCTACAACGACTGGAGTCTTTCGTACGCCGGACCGGACGGTCAGACGGTCGAACGCACCGGCAAGGCCCTCGAGCTCGTACGCCGGCAACCCGACGGCACCTGGCGGTTCGTCATCGACGATCCTTACGGGCGGGGGTGAATCGCGGAAGGCGAAGGCCGATCAATTGCAAGGGAACGCCGACGTGTCCTGAATCGGGTCCACGGCTAATGCCGTTCGGACTGCATGCGGCGCAGCCCCGACTCGACGAGTCTCCTCACCTCGGCGGGTTGCAGGTCCGCGAGCTCTTCGAGCGAGCGCGTCTTCCCCGCCTCGACCGCGATTCGGTAGCCGAGGAGATATCCGGAGCGCTGCGGGATGTCGAGCGGATTCGGGGTTCCGAGGAAGTAGGGCCGGCATTCCTCCGGCTTCTCGCTGTCGAGCCGCTCGAGCGCGCCCGCGAGGATCTTCGGGAGCGCGGCGTCGATCGGCGGCGCGGGCGGTAAGCAGCATCCCTGCTCGTCGGGGTTGAGCTTCTGGCTCACGTAGGAAGCGAGACCCTCCTCCCACATATTCCAGTAGAACGCCTCGGGCGCCTTTGGGATCCGTTCGGCGTGGTAGACGTGGAAGAGCTCGTGCGCGAAGAGCGGCGAGAGCGGCTCCTTCAGGCGGGCGATCACGTCGAGGCCGAACATCAGGGCCTCTTTACCCGAGACGTCGCGGGTCGCGCCGTCGAATGCACCCGCCGAGTAGAGGAAATAGACCGCCGTGCCGCACCGGAACTTCGGGAAGGCCTCGCGGAAGCGTGCGATCTGGCGAGGCAGCTCTGCGGAGAGCCGCCCCGAGAGCTCTCGCATGCCGGCCTCGATCGCCGGCATTCCGTCGATTGACTCGCCGACGATCTGCGGGACCGGCTTCGGCACGTTTTCGAATACGCCCCCGTAGACCGCCGCGTGAGCCCCTATCAGGCGCTTCTGGAACAGGCGCACCTGCTCGGCTCGCGGAAGCTCCTTCGCGGCCTCCCAGTACGCCCAGAAGGCCGGCATCAGATCGGTCGCGTCGCAGGCGCCCGGTGCGGGCGGGTTGGGCGCCGTGGACAGGGCAAGGGCGAGTATGGCCGCTGGGATCACTGAAGAATCAATACGCAGGAGGCGAAATTCGGTTCGCAGCCTGGTCGATGGATCGGAAGCATGTTTCCAGAGCGGGGTCAGACGTGCAAAACGCGTCATCCTTGTCGATCAGGTTCTAGTTGGGGGCGAGCAGATTCGGCCCCATCTCAGCCCCGATTCTGGCGAGAGGGCTGAAGCAAGAACTCGTTGTCTTGGAATGCCCCGTTTAGCACGTCTGACCCGATTCCTTTCCAGAATCAGCTAGTCAGGACTGACCCCATCTCCACAACCTGGGGTGAACCTGCCCGCGACGCGGCTGGCTCCGTAGCACCCAGCTCGCTCGGCGAGACGTCAGGATCGTAGGGTGTCGCTGCCGTCCGCGATTTCATAGACTCTCCGGAAATCCATGGTTGACACCCCTTCCGCGACGGTGGCCGGCGCAAGCGACGAGACCCGTGTCCGCGGGGCTCTCGACGGCTGGAAGAGGAAGCTGCTGGATCTCACCAAGAGAAATCGGGCTTTGAACTTCAAAGTGACCAAGGTTTCGACGATCGAGATCACAGACGAGCGGCCCGCTGAGGTCTTTCGACGGCTCTACCTCGAAGAAAAGGCCATGCGTTTCAAGGCAACGCCCGAGGAAGTCGAAACTTCTGCCCCTCGGATTTCTGCGCCCCTGCAGCTCGGTTTTTCCCAACGCGAACAGCTTGACCTGGGGAAGGATGCATCCGGTCTGGGGACTGATTTCACACCCTACGGCCCATCTTCCCTCGATGAACGCCACAGGGACGACTACCTTCAAACCACGCTGTCTTCCGAACGCCTTGATCACTCCCTGGTCCGAATCGACGAACAAGCACGATCAACCCTCGAAGAGCAGGGAGTTCACACGCTCTTTCTCGCTTTGGGAGTGCTGAACTACAGAGAGTCTCCCGACTCCGTGGAAATGTTCGCTGCCCCTCTCGTCCTTCTGCCCGTTACCTTGGATCGGAAATCCGCACGGGCAGGATTCTCAGTCCGGCTCGCCGACGAAGACCCAATCGTGAATCCGACGCTTCGCGAGTACTTGAAGCGAGACTTCGGCATAGCGCTTCCTGACCTACCCCCCTTGGACTCGATTCCCGAAACCTATGACTTGCAGACCTTATTTGCGACAATCCACGATGCGATCGGTGTGCAAAAAGGGTGGCGCATCAAGACCGACGTCTTCCTCACGCCGCTGTCGTTCCAGAAATTCGCCATGTACAAGGATTTGGAGGTCAACGGTGACTCCTTCGTTGCGCACCGCTTGATCCGTCGGGTGGTTACCCGGTCCGGCCGGCATGTGATCGGGCTCCCCGAAGAAATTCGCACCATGGACTTGGACGAGGAGTGCCCTCCTGAAAGCAGTTTTCAAGTCGTCGATTCCGATTCAAGTCAAGGTCGAGCTTTGGCCGCGGCGGCGAGAGGCTACGACCTGGTAATCGAGGGTCCACCCGGTACCGGAAAGTCTCAGACGATCACGAACCTCATAGCGCAGGCTCTAGCGGTTGATAAGTCGGTTCTTTTCGTCGCCGAGAAGATGGCCGCTTTGGAAGTTGTCCACGAGAGACTCGTTAGAGCCGGGCTTGGCGAGTTTTGCCTCGAGTTGCACTCGACAAAGGCGAACAAGCGGCGGGTGATGCAAGACTTGGCTGCGGCGCTGGATGCCTCACTTCAGGGCGTGGCGGCCTCCACTGCTTCGACACAACGGCTACCCCCGCTCCGCCGGACTCTTGACGATTATGTTGAGGCTCTCCACGCCCAACACGGAACGTTCGCCTGTTCGCCGTTTCGGGCCTACGGCGAGCTCTCGACCGTGCTCGCTGCTCCACGAGTCGCCTGGTCGCACTCCGTAGAGATCACGCGTCACGCGTTTGACGAGATTGTTCGAGATCTGACTGATCTTGCCACCCAGGCCAAATGGATCGGTAATCCCCTCATTCATCCCTGGCGCGATGCGACGGTCACTTTCTATTCGCCGACAGATCTAGAAGCTATCGGAGATCTGACGCAAAGTGTTTTGCAAGACTTGGCAGATTTGAAGGCGTTATTTGACCAGCTTGAGCAAACGTTGGGATTGCCGCCAATCCGCGCGTTCGCTGACTTGGAGGTTGCGGCGGTTATCGCTGACGCACTAAATCGGTCGACCAGTGCCCCACTCGCGGTTCTGAATAGCGACCTTTGGAATGTTCCGCCGCCCCACGCCACACAGCTCGTCGGTGAGCTTCGCGAACTTCACGAGGCTAGGACGTACGTTGATTTCCGATTCCAGCTCTCGGTTCTTGGCCAGCGTCATGACGACGACATAGCTTTCGTGGAGGCAAAGCGCCGGGGACCCTTCGGCTTTCTAGCTTTCCTAAACGGTCGATATCGTGCGATTTGCCGCCGATGGAAGGAGCTTCGCCTACCGTCATACCAGCCTTCGGTGCTCGAGGAGGCCCACGACCTCAAACGGGTAGATGACCTTTCGGACCGACGGCGGACCCTTGCCGGGAAGCATCTGCAGGCCGAGGAGCTTTTTGGAAGGCTCTGGAACGGCGAGCAGTCCGATTCCGATGCTCTCGATCGGTATGTCGCGTGGGTCGTGGAGTTCCGATCTCTGTGCGTTAGACACGCCATAAGGGCTAGGGCGATCGAGTTGGCTTCCCGAGGAAAGCCGAACGTTTCTGCTGTCGCCACGGCTCGAGAGTCGGCGACGAAAATCCAGGCGCAACTAAGCCGGCTCGAAGAGAACGTCGGTTGGCGTCTCGGTTACTTGGTTGATCGACCCCTCGCCGAGATTGTCGACCGTTTGGGAGCTCTCATCCAACGACTTCGGGACGGAGCTCAGTGGGCCGGTTTCGAGGCCGCACGGCAAACCGTCGCCAATGGACCAGCCGCCGATCTCTTGGACGTCGCATTCAGCGGACAAATCCCCTTCATCGATCTTCCCGCGGCTTTCAGACGCTCCTTCTTGATGAAGTGGCTTTCATCGGTCGTCGCCGCCCGCCCTCCTCTCGCTAAGTTCGCGACCATGACCCATGAAGAGCGAATCGCCGAGTTCCGGGATCTCGACTCGCGTGTCCTATTGGAGAACCGAGCTGCCTTGGTCGGCCGGCTTCGAGATCGCGTCCAACACCGGCTCCAGGAACCGGATGCTGTCGCTGCCCTGCCATTTCTGAGACGCGAGATGGCACGCCAGCGGAACCTGAAACCCCTGCGTAAGACCCTTCATGAGACGGAACCCGCGATGCGCGCGATAAAGCCTTGCTTCTTGATGAGCCCCCTTACAGTCGCGCAATGCCTGAAGGCTGGGCCCCCGAGCTTCGATCTGGTGATTTTTGACGAGGCGTCTCAGCTTCCACCCGAAGACGCGGTCGGCGCAATCGTCCGGGGTTCGCAGCTCGTCGTCGTAGGCGATCCCAAGCAGCTTCCACCGACCACCTTCTTTACGAGCGGCTTCAGCGCAGAGGAAGCCTATTCGGCGGACGGAACTCCGCTCTACGAGGATTCCGAAAGCATTCTTGAAGACTTCATGGGTGCAGGCACTCCGATGGCCCGGCTCAAGTGGCACTACCGGAGCACTCACGAATCGCTGATCACATTTTCCAACGTCAACTTTTACGACTCGGATCTCTATACGTTCCCAAGCGTCGATACCGGCACTGAGAAGAATGGCCTCTCATTCGAGTACGTAGAAGGCGGAGTCTACGAAGGAAAGGGACTCAACCTCGCAGAGGCCCGCCGGGTGGCTGACGAGGTGGTTATGTTTGCCAACGTTCAGCTCAAAGCCAAAGAGAGCGGATCCAGAACCATGTCGCTCGGGGTCGGGACATTCAACCTACGGCAGCAACTCGCGATCCAGGACGAGCTGGAGGTCCGGCGGCGTGCCGATTCTCGACTGGACCCATTCTTCGATCGCGGCGTCACGGAGCCCTTTTTCGTAAAGAATCTGGAGAATGTCCAAGGTGATGAGCGCGACGTCATCTTCATTAGCGTGACCTACGCCAAAGGTCAGGACGGGAAGCTCCGTCAGAACTTCGGGCCTCTGAACGGAAAGAATGGCTGGCGCCGCCTCAACGTCCTAACCACTCGAGCGCGCTCCAAGATGCGAGTGTTTTCGTCTATGCGAGGCGAAGAGATCAGCCTAGCGGCGGCCAGTTCGGACGGTCCGCGGCTCCTACGTGAGTTCTTAATCTACGCTGAGCGTGGCCATCTCGAGAGCAAGCTTTCGGTCGCTCTCGCTGATGCGGACTCACCGCTCGAGCGCGACGTCATAACCGAGTTGACTCGACGGGGTGTCAACGCGGTTCCGCAAGTCGGAGTCGCGGGATATCGAATCGATATCGGCGTTCTCGACGACGAGGTTCTCGGTCGCTTCATCTGCGGGATCGAGTGCGACGGCGTTGCGTATCACTCCTCAGAGACCGCGCGAGATCGTGACCGGCTGCGGCAGCAGGTCCTGGAGGGTCGCGGTTGGAAGCTCCTGCGAGTCTGGAGTACCGATTGGTTCAAGGATCGATCGGGGCAGATTGAGCGAATGATGCAATTCATCGATTCCGCCCGCCAAACAGCTCGGGACTCAACCGGTCAAAGAGTCGGAGCGCTAGCAGAACCCGACAGTCCAGTTGATGCCCCTGAGCCAGCTTTCGAGAGTCTGGTCGTTGCGCGACCGCTTACCAAAGAAGGCTATTCCCGGCCTGTCGCGGCGGTATATCGCTTTTCGCACAACGGTAGTCCGATCCGAGGAGGCGATATTTCAATCGCGTCAACCGCGAGTATTGCCACGGCGATATCTGAGGTCATCAACACTGAGTCCCCGATACACACTGACGATCTCCTTTCAAGAGTTGCCTCGATGTGGGGAAACCGCCTCGGTTCATTGATCCAAATGAAGATCGCGAGAGTTCTCAACGGCCTGCTCGCACGAGGAACGGTGAGGCGCCGAGGTCAGTTTCTCTGGAACCTCACAGATGGTTGCACTCTGCGTTCACGAGCCGGCACGAAGATCCCCGCCGATCGAATAGCGCCGGAGGAACTCGAACAGGCCATAACCGCGGTCCTTTCACAGGGCCACAGCTTTCCCCGACAACAACTTACAAATGAAGTCAGGTCTGTGTTTGGTTTTTCCCGAACGGGGTCGCTGATCGATGAAGCGGTGGGCGGTGCTATCGACCGAATGATCGCGAGCGGGCGGCTAGGTGAGGCCAGCGGGGGGCTGTCCCTAAAGCGCTAATTCCAACAGCCCCTTCGCACACCGCGACCTGAAGGTCAATGGTTCTCCGGCGCTCCGCTCCCGAAATCGGGCTTTCGGGACCTTCGGGACTGACCCTTCCCACATTCGGACATGTTTAGGCCGGGACCGGTCTACCGGCCGGCCGTCGAAATCAGGATTTCGGGTCTGACTCTGCCGAGCCCACTTGGCCCGGTAAGCCAGCAGGCCGGGACCCCGCCGAATCCGGCATTCAGCGTTGCCCCTGCTCTCTCTCGTCCGGCTCAGGTCTCCGGCGGTATCTGTGGAGGTGTCGAACCAGGAACAGCGAGAAGGAGCATAGCTCGCTTGACCTGCTCCCGCAGGAACTTAAGCCTGGGATGCCGCGGATTGGTGTCGCAACCTTCGTTAAGGATCGTTAACAGTCTATCCAATTCGACCCGCCATTCGTCATTCCTTCCTATGAGCCACTTTCGTCCATACTCGTATCGCTGGTAGCACAAGATGTGTATCGGATACGGATTTTGATACCCAGATCCCTGGATTTGCGCCTCCAAGATTTGCGAGCCTTTGTCCCTAAGCTCGACCGACGTGTCAGCGTCAGCAGCTTCTCGAGCCTGACGAAGAAACAGATGCCCAAGAGCATTCTGAATGCGTAGCTCGTCCGGGCTAAGCGACTCAGCCTGCTTGAAATAGTTTTCGGCCAGCGCTAAGTTCCCACCCTTTCCCTCTAGCTCCAAGCTTCCAAATTGCAACCAAAAATGTGCGTCGCCGGCCAACGCGTCAATGAGCGCTTCAAAAATAGCCCGCGCTTCATCGATATCCGATCGGAACCGCCGGTAAATCGTCTGGTGGTTTAACAGTTGCTTATATAAGCCTTTGTTTCTGGAACGCCAGTCACTTCGGCGTATCGCCGGCGCCAGCGTGAGGAGCAGCCTTACATAGGCTTGGCGCAGTTGCGGTTTCGGCGCGCACCGCTCGATAACATGTTCAGCGATCAACCTATGGCGCAAAAGAAAAAGCGAATCTGCGGGTCCGGTGGGAACAACAACATCTCTAAGATTTCGGTTCAAGATGTGCAGGGTTTCCGATGGCTGGAGGTGGCCGCACCCTACAATTTCCTCCCGGGTTAGCCGGTATCCCGCGTCGGTCGCCAGGCCCGCACAGAGATAAAGATGTTTCGCTTCCTCCGGCACTAGGCTCTCGAACTCGCTACGAATGATTTCGTCGAAACCCTTGCCCGAGGTCGCTTCTCTCATCGCGACGAGAATTTGCCGCTGGGCACGAATCTCGAACGCCCGAATCCTGTCCGCCTTCGATTTCCCGTTCAGGTCACCCAGCAGACCTCTGGTCTCCAAGACCACGAGAAGCGATTCGATCTCCCCGCGGTCGAGATTTGGAATCAGAAATTCTTTGAATCCCGCTGATGAAGGCAAGCGACCGGCGCGCCGGTCAAATTCATTCGTTCTGGCGGCAACTATTATGATCGGTGGTCGCACACAACCGCGTAAAGCGCTCACTAAATCTGGCAACTGACCCAGCGCGACTTCCGCGTTGTCTAAAAGCAACGCCACCCGCTCGCTAGCCGAGTCAACGAACGCTCGAACGGCCTGCGGAGGCGGCAGCGATTCCGAATTGGTGAGAAATACTGACCGGCCGTTTTCTGTCAGTTGGATTCCGAGGCGCCGTATGATCGTGCTCTTACCGCTCCCGGCCGAGCCCAATACTACGGCCACGGAAAGTTCAGGCTCTCGCTCGAACGCGCCGTTGACCCATGTAGCGATGCTCTGAGTTATCGTCCGCGGCGCGTCGAGCCCTTGAAGGAGATCTTCCCAACGCGGTGCTGCACCCAACAGATACAGTGACCTATCACCCGTTATAGGCCTCGAGCGCGGCACGGGATTGAATGCCAAACCGAAGGCACGCAACGAGTCGCCGCTTATCACCCTCGACCTCCCGCTGTCGAGAATCTCGGCGAAACCCGGGTTCACTAGGCGGATCGTTTCGACTCGGTTGGGCAAAGTTGCATTCAGATTGGCCAGCCAAATCAGAAATGTCGCCGTATCCGCCTCTATTGGCGTTATATTAAGGCGCTCGAGGTTAGAACGTTTTGGCTTCGAGATAGACGGGCAGACAAGAAACGATTCTGGTCGCTGTTCAGAGGTCCTTGGGTCGCGATCTTCGCGGGACACCAACGCTTGCCATAAGAGTGGCTCGTCGAGTCGCGTCCCTATGAAGACCGTTGGATGAGTGCTGTAATCTCTAACAAACTCGTCGTACAAGGGCTGGCGTCTCAGCGAGGCACGGGCGTATTGAAGCGGAGAGAATGTTACGTCGCGTGGCGGGCATGGGAGACGCCCGTTGAGATGTATTAGCTGGATCTTGCTTAAGGCCTGATCACGTTCTGTAAGGTCGTCTGCCGGAAATGAGAGAACTTCGAGCCGAGGATTATCCCCGGCGCGGAGGTATACCTTTCCACTAGATCATCTACGTTCGTCGTGTAGACTCTGAACCAAAAGGGATGCGCAAATTCTTGATAGAGAGTTGGAATCTCTTTGTATATGAGCTGTTCTTCAAGAAAATTCCGAATCCGCGAATGCGGGGTGCTGGATTCGAGTATCGCTTCGTAGAGCTCGCCTAGTGAGGTAGCCTGATCGTAGGCGTCGCCCGGATACATGAAACCCCACATCAACTTAGCTAGTTCGCTGCCAGTCGGCAGTGACGCGCCCAGTCTGTTAGTCGCTAAGCTGGAAAACCCGGCGCCGAGGAAGAGAACGACGTTACCTCTCCCTAGCTGACGTGTTAAGTAAGCCTCTTGCGACTTCGCGAACAAGAGAATCTCCTCCCCGCGTACACGATTCCTTAAGTCTCTATCGCCTGATCTCTCAACGAAGGCTACGGAAATCGGCGTCAGCCGACAAATTCACCACCCAATCCCGTAATCCTCCCCGTGATCACTCGACCCACCCCACATCGTCCCGTGGGCCTGGTCCAGCATGATCGCGTTGATCGGGCCGCTCGTCTTGTTGACGACCTGGAGCTTGTAGCCCATCTTCACGAGCTCGGCGCGGACGTAGGGGGGCAGGGACGGGTGGATGTCCATCACGCCCGGTTTCGACTCGTGGGCGCCGAAGGAGCTGCGCATCTGGTAGCTGTTGATGTTCGCGGCTTCCGTCGCTTCCTGCGGGGTCATTCCGAACTCGACGACGTTCAGGAAGAACTGGAGGAGGTTCTGGTCCTGGCTGTCGCCGCCCTGGACGCTGAAGCACAAGTAGGGCTTTCCGTCTTTCAACGCCAGCGTCGGCGTCAGCGTCACGCGCGGGCGCTTTCCGGGCTCTAAGACGTTGAAGGGGCTCTCCATCTTGTCGACGACGAAGCTCTGCATGCGCTGGCTCATCCCGATGCCGGTCTTGCCGGCGATGACCGCAGGGACCCAGCCGCCGCTCGGCGTCACCGAGACGACCCAGCCTTCGGCGTCCGCGGCTTCGACGGACGTCGTGCCGGCGTTGAACTCTTCCTCGAAGGTGCGTGAGTGGAAGGGCATGCCTTCCGGTGTCTTGAGCTCCGCGGAGTCCCCGGACTCCCCCGCCGCCTTCGGCTTCGGCGGCGGCGGCCACTTGGCGAGGATCTCCGCGTACGGGTTCTGCCCGCGCATGAACGGGTAGGGGTCGCCCGGCTTGACGTTCGGGTCGTTCTTCTCCCAGTCGATGGTCTTCGCCCGCGCCTGCGCGTACTCCTTCGACAGCAGGCCCAGGCCCGGCGGCTGCGGCTGGTACCCCGTGTCGCCGTAGTAGAAGTCGCGGTCGGCGAAGGCGAGGTTCATCGCCTGGTAGACCGCGTGGATGTAGCGCGTGCTGTTGTAGCCCATCCCCTTCAGGTCCACGCCCTCGAGGATGTTGAGCGCCTGGAGCATCGCCGGGCCCTGCGTCCAGAAGTCGAGCTTGTAGACGTCGATGCCCTTGTAGGTGATCTTCACCGGCTCCTCGATCTTCACCTTCCACTTCGCCAGGTCCTCGGCGGTATGGAGGCCGCCGACTTCCTGCGAGCCGCGCGCGAACTCCTTCGCGATGTCGCCCTTATAGAAGCGGTCGTAGGCCGCCATGATCGCGTCGTGGCGGTTCTTGCCCGCCTTCCTCGCCGCCGCTTCCGTCTCGACGAGCTTGCGCAGCGTCGCCGCGAGGTCCGGCTGCTTGAAGATCTCGCCGGGCTCGGGTGGGCCGTCGTTGGGGTGGATCAGAAACGTGCGGCGGGACTCCGGCCACTTCATGATCCAGTCCTTGCGGCGCTTGATCGAGCCGATGAGCTGCGCCTCTACGGGATAACCGTCGGCCATGTCGATGGCGGGCGCGAGGTCCTCGGCGAGCGAAAGCTTTCCCCACTCGGCGATCATCACCATGATGCCGCCGGGGGTGCCCGGTGTCACGGCGGCGAGCGGGCCGTACTCCGGCGGGTACGGCATGCCCTTGACCTTGAAGAACTCGGGCGTGGCTCCCGTCGGCGCGACGCCCAGCGCGTTGACGCCGATCACCTTCTTGGTGTGCGGGTTGTAGATGAGCGCCTGCGTCTCGCCGCCCCACGAGAGGGTGTCCCACATCGTGCAGGTCGCGGCGATCATCGCGGCCGCGGCGTCCACGGCGTTGCCGCCCTTCTGGAAGATCATCGCGCCGGCGGTGGCGGCGAGGGGCTTGCCGGTGACGGCGAGCCACTTCTTCGCGTGGAGAGGGGGCTTGTTGGTGGCGGCGAGGGAGAAGACGGCGAGGAGGGTGACGGCCACGAGGGTTGGCGCGGAGATGAAGCGCGAGCGGTTGCTGTGCATCGAGCCTCCGTTGGGTTTTCGGAATCGTATCGCGGAGGGCGAATGACGGCGAGGGAATAGACTCGGCGCAACAGAACCCGCCCTGGATCGCTGCGGCCCAGGCCCGCTATCCCAAAAAGGAGGATCGTCATGAGGATCCGGATCGTGCTTTCCGCTCTCGCCGCCTCGTGTATCGCGGTTTCGTCGATCGCCTTCGGCCAGACCTCGCGCGCCGTCTCCACGGACGATGCGCCGAAGGCCGCCGGACCGTACTCGCAGGCGGTTGTCGCCGGCGGGTTTCTCTTCGCCGCGGGCCAGACCCCCCGCGATCCCAAGACAAACCAGCAGGTCACCGGCACGTTCGAGGCCTCGGCGGAACGCGTGCTCGACAACCTCGAGGCGGTGCTCAAGGCGGACGGTCTCGCGTGGACGGACGTCGTGAAAACGACCGTCTTTCTGACGAAGGCCGAGGACTTCGCGGCGTTGAACACGGTGTATGCGAAGCGCATGGGGGACGCGAAGCCGGCCCGGACGACGGTCTTCGTTGCGGGGCTGCCAGGCGGCGCAGTGCTGGAGATCGATCTGATCGCGAAAGCAAAGCGGTAGGAACCGCTCACACACCTCGGGATGAGGAGGGCGCCCCTCACCCTGCCTCTCCCCGCGCCGCGGGGAGAGGTGTTCGCGGGGGATGTTCCGGGGGGTGTTCTGGGGCGGTGGTAGCGTTTCCGCCCGTAAACGGGAGGACGCATGAACCGCATCGGCCCGACCACCCACGCGCTCCTGAGAATCTTCGCGGGACTTCTCTTCATCTGTCCCGGGGGGGTCAAGCTTTTCGGCTGGTTCGGCGGGATGCCCGCGGGCATGAAGCTGACTCCGCTCCTGTGGGTCGCCGCCATCATCGAGTTGGTCGGCGGAGTGATGATCGTGTTCGGGCTGTTCACGCGGGCCGTGGCGTTCATCGCGTCGGGCGAGATGGCCGCCGCGTACTTCATCGGGCACTTTCCCAAAGGGTTCTCCCCCATCCAGAACCACGGCGAGGCGGCCTATCTGCTCTGCTTAATCTTTCTCTTCCTGTGGGGGAACGGCCCGGGGGCGTGGAGCCTCGACGGGATGAGAGGGAAGCCGGGGCGGATGGGGGTGGTGACAGGTGACAGGTGACAGGTGACGGCAGTCTTGGAGGAACGTCAATGTTCGTAATTCGGGACGTGTTTCGGACGAAAGCGGGCAAGGGCAAGGAAGTCGCGACGATGTTCAAGAAGGCGTCGGGGATGATGCCGAAGGAGGGCGTCCGCTCGCGGCGCCTTCTCTCTGACACCGTTGGGGCCTACTGGACGATCGTGATGGAGACGGAGGTCGAGAAGCTCCAGACGTACTTTGACCTGATGACATCTCGGCCGGAGAATCCGGAGATCGAGAACGTGATGAAGGGGTACGCGGACCTGGTCGAAAGCGGGTATCGGGAGATTTTCAAGGTCGAATGACCGGGCGGGCGGGGACAAGCCCCGCCCCTACAACCCCGACGGGTCAGGCTCGAGGCGAGGGGCGGCGGGGCGCCGCGATGACGGACTGCAGCTTGTCGAACGACACCGGCTTCACCATGTGGTCGTCGAAGCCGTGGAGCTTTGCCTCCGCCTTGTCGGATTCCTGGCCGTAGCCGGTGATCGCGACGATGCGAGACTCCTCGACGCCGGGGATCTCGCGCAGCCGGTCCGCGACCTCGTAGCCGGTCAGGCCCGGCAGTCCCACGTCGAGCAGCACGACCTCCGGGCGGAAGCCAACCGCGACGTCGAGGCCGCTCATCCCGTCGTACGCGGTGCGGACGTCGTGGCCCGCGTCGGTCAACAAGGCGGCGATCCCCTCCGCGAGGTCGACGCTGTCGTCGACGACCAGCACGCGGAAGAGCTCCCTCGGCGGTTCCCGTCGTCGTTGACCCGTGGCGGTCTCGTCCAGCTCCGCCGCGTCCCCGTCCCACGCGGGGAGGCGGACGAGGAACTCGCTCCCCTTCCCGAGGCCCGCGCTGTGCGCCTCGACGGTGCCGCCGTGCAGCTGCACGAGGTTCTTCACCATCGTCAGGCCGATGCCCAGGCCCCCGGACGAGCGGTCGAGAGCGCGGTCTCCCTGGACGAAGAGGCCGAAGGCGTTCTGGACCAGTCCCGGCGGCATGCCCATCCCGTTGTCGCGCACCCACACGTGGATCTCGCCGCCCTCCCGGTCGGCGGTCACCTCGATCTCCCCGCCGTCGGGCGTGTACCGCGCCGCGTTCGTCAGGAGGTTGACGAAGACCTCGACGAGCCGCGTCGCGTCCCCGTCGACGGCGAGCGCAGGATCCTCGACGTCGACCGTCAGGCGATGGCCCCGCTCTTCCATCAGCGGCATCGCCGCCTCGACCGCCTGGTCGAGAATTTCGCGGATTTTCACGGGCGCGCGCGTCAATGAAATCTTGCCGTGGGTGATCCGCGACACGTCGAGGAGGTCGTCGATCAGCCGCACCATGTGCTTGATCTGCCGCTGCATCACTTCGATCGCCCAGTCACGCGTCGCGAGGTCGCTGCCCGGCAGGCGAAGGATGTCGAGGGCGCTGACGACGGGCGCCAGCGGGTTGCGCAGCTCATGGCCGAGCATCGCGAGGAAGTCGTCCTTCGCCTTCCCGGCGCGCTCGAGCTCCGCCGCGGCGCGTTTGCTTCGCGTGATGTCGCGCGCGACCGTGGCGAAGCAGAGCGGCTCGTCGGTGCCGGGCTTGCGGACGAGGAACATGTTCTGGAAAAAGGGGGTCGACTGGTGGGTCTTGAAGTTGCGCAGCTCGATCTCTCCGGCCCAGCGGCCCGTCGCGCGCAAACTGGGAATCACCGTCTCCTCGATCAGGGCTCGAAAGTCTTCGGGGACGTAGTCGTCGATCTTCGTCATGCTCACGTCGGCATCGGCGGCGAGACCCACCTGGGCTCGGCCCGCGGGATTCAGGTAGAGGCCGCGGCCGTCGAGGCCCGCCATCCCGATGAAGTCGGTGCTGTTCTCGACGAGCGCCCCGAACGTCTGCCGCTCCTCCTCCGCGCGCTTCTGTTGGATCCACACCGCCGCGAGATTTGCGCCGACGCGGAGGAGGAGTCTTTCGGGCTCCGTCAGAGCGTGCGGCGCCTCGAAGCCGACCGCGACGACGCCACCCTCCTCGGGAGCGCCGAGGAAGACCCAGGAGGTCCGGAGAGTCCCGGAACCGAACGGGCTCGGCAGCTCGATCGCCCACCCCTCTCGGGAAGAGGCGAAGTGCGGACGCATCGCGTCCGCGACCGCCCGTCCCTCGGGCGGTGGTTCCCCGCGGCCGCGCCTCCGCACCACGTCGATGCCCTGCGCAAGCCCCGTCTGCGGCAGCCGGCAATAAGCGAAGTCCGCGTCGAGCATCTCGCCGAGAGTGTCCGCGAGGTTTTCGGCGATGTGCTGAGGGTCGAGTCCCACCCAGACGGCGGGCATGGCCGAGAGGGCGACGAGGTCGCGGAGCGACCGCTGAAGCCGCGCGAGCTCTGCAGAGACTTCGGTCATGTCACCCCGGCGTCTCCCGGGCTCTCTGGCGCGCCCGGAGCTCGCGCAGAAATTCGTCGGGAGGAACGAAGAAGGGGTTGCTCTGGAGCACGCCGCCGACGATCGCCATCGGGTGGGTCCTCAGGATGTCGAGCACGACGCTGGCGCCAAACTTGGCGAGGTCGTACGTTCAAACGACGGCGTCGTCGAACTTCGGGAGGATGAAGTTCAGACGCGTCTCGTACTCGACGACGTCGGCCACTCCGGGACGGTCTTCCAGGGCCCACTCCATGTTCGCGACGAGGCGCGTGATCGGGTAGCCCTGGGCCTTCCCGGCGTTCAACACCTGCTCGATCAAGACCAGCATCGCGTCCTGATCGAAGTGCCCGCCGCGCAGGTAGGCCTGCTCCCACGGCAGGACCTCGAGCTGGCCGGAGGAGCGGGCGCCCTCCGTGTCCACCCCCGCCGACGCGAGCGCCGCCAGGTGAACGGGGATGTGGCTCGACTCCACGATGTGGAACGCCTTGTCTCCCGCGTCGAAGCCCTCGCGGATGAACGGGAGGAGCGTGCGGTATTCCTCGGCCCGGGTGTGGAAGAAGGCGCACACGTGTCGCGACTTCTCGAGTACGGAGCCTGCCAGATGGACGTCGGCGCGTTGGGTTGGCAAATCGACCTCCAGAGGTGGGGGACCGGGATTCTACCCCTGAAGGATCGCCTCGGCGTCGATCGTGATGTCCACCTCGTCCCCCACGACGACGCCCCCGTGGTCCAGGGCGCCGTTCCAGCTCACCCCGAAGTCCTGGCGGTTGATCCGGGCCGTCGCGACGAAGCCGGCGCGGGTTTTCGGGCCCTTGTCCACGCCGTCCTCCCACCACGGGGTCTGCCACTGCCCGAGATAGCGGACTTCGAGGGCCACGGGTTTCGTCACGCCGCGAATGGTCAGCTCGCCGCGGAAGCAGGCCTCGTCGGCTCCCCGGAGCTCGGCGCCCTTCGCGCGGAAGGTGATCTTCGGGTGGTTCGCGGCGTCGATGAAGTCCGCGGACTTGAGGTGCGTGTCACGGGCGGGCTCGCCGCTCCAGAGGCGATCGGCGTCGATCGTCACCTCGACGGACGCGGCGCGCGGGTTCTCCGGGTCGAAGTCGAGCGTGCCGTGGACGTCTTTGAAGTGGCCGCGCACCCAGGTCACCATCATGTGCCGGACGCGGAACTCCGCGGCGGTGTGGCCCGGCTCGAATTCCCACTTGGCCATGGCGGTCTCCTTGAAGGGAAAGATACGCGAGCCGGCCGAAACCTCGAGGCCCCTGGTCCGTATTCTCCTGTTGAGAAACGACAGGATATGGATCCTCGAAAGGCTATTGCTTTGCTTTCGCTGGCCGGTGTCCTGGCCGCGGCGCGGCTCGTCGCGCAGCCGGCACCGCCCCCTGTCCCGATCGAGCAGCGTGGGCCCCACGTGGGACAACATGTTCCCGCGTTCCGCCTCAAGGACCAGAGCGGGCGCGAGCAGGACCTCGCCTCTCTCGCGGGACCGAAGGGGCTCGTGCTCCTCTTCGTCCGGTCCGCCGACTGGTGACCCTTCTGCAAAGAGCAGCTGGTCCAGCTGCAGGGCGCGAAAAAGCGGTTCGAGGAGCGCGGGTTTCGCATCGCCTCCCTCTCCTACGATCCCGTCGAGACTCTGCGCGTTTTCGGCGAGCGGCAGCACATCACCTTCCCGATGCTCGCGGATCCGGGGTCTGGCACGATCCGCGCGTTCGGAATGATCGATCCCGATAATTCGACGGACAACGTGCCGCAGTACGGCGACAAGAACACGTCCTATCCGGGCTACTTCTGGATCGAGCGGTCCGGCGTCGTCCGCGAGCGGTTCGTGGACGCGTTCTGGGGCGACCGGCGCAGCGGTCAGAGCCTGCTCGCCGCGATGTTCCCGGAGCTCGTCGAGAAGCCGGCCCCTCGAATCAAGGGCGCGCACCTGACGCTCGCGACCGGTCAGACGGACCGGGTGGTGTCACCGGGCACCCGCACGACGATCTTCGTGGACGTGGCGCTGCCGAAGGGGATGCACCTCTACGCTCCGGGAGTCGATGGCTACACCCCGGTGTCGCTCGAGCTCGACTCGTTGCCGTATTTCGAGGCGCCGGAGCCCGCCGTGTTCCCGAAGGCCGAGGTGATGCGGCTCGAGGCGATCCACGAGACCGTCCCGGTGTTCCGGGGAAAGGTCCGCATCCGGCAAGACGTGTTTCTGCCGGTCAAATCGGCGCTGTTGAAGTTTCTGGGGAAGGACCACGCGGCGACGAAGCCTCTCGAGATTCGAGGAAAGCTGAAGTACCAGGCGTGCAGCGAGACGGTCTGCTATCCCCCGTCGGAGCTGCCGGTCGCGTGGGAGTTCACGGCGCACCCGGCGGATTTCGAGAGGACGATGGGAAAGTGACGGACGCGTAGAACCCGCGCCGGCCGCAAGAGTCGACCCTACAGTTCCACCGACGATCCGGGGTCGTCCGCCGGCGCGTATTCGATCTCGAGCTTCTCGAAATGCCCTCCGAGGTTTGCGTGCCGGACAGCGAGCCAGAAGTCCTTCACGTAGCCGTCGCAGATCGGGAGGGCGGGCAGGGCGATCCCCCGAAGCTCGTCGAGCGACGTAGGAGTCGCCCGGCTGGAGGACCCAGGACCCAGCCGTTCACGACGTGGGCCTACTGGACGATCGCCTTCTTTCCCAGCAGGCGTCTCGTCAGCGGGGTCATGGTCAGGCCCTGGATAACGACGGAAAAGAGGACGACCCCGTAGGTGCCGACGAGGACGGCGTTCCGTCCCGGAAAAGGGCCGAGCGACAGCGCCATGGCCACGGAGATGCCGCCTCTCAGGCCGCCCCACGTCAGCAGCGTCAGCGACCCCGGCTCGAACGGATAGCGGCGGCGCAGCAGGAGGACTCCCGCCCCGACGGACAGCCAGCGGGCGGCGAGGACGATGGGAATCAGGAGAAGCAGGGAGAAGTAGCGGCCGAGCAGCGACCACAAAACGACGGCCTCGAGGCCGAGGATCAGAAAGAGCATCGAGTTCAAGACGGAATCGGCGAAAGACCACACCCGATCGATGGCCTGGCGGGTCGGCTCTTCCATGGCGTAGCGCCGGCCGCGGTTGCCGATGAAGAGGCCGGCGACCACGCAGGCGAGCGGCGCCGACGTGTGGAGCTTCTCGGCGGCGAGCGTGATAGCCACGACGAGGCCGAAGCTAAGGAGCACCTCGACGTTCGGCTCGTTGATCTTCTTCATGGCTCGAAAGGTGATCAGGCCGCCGGCAAGCCCGAGCGCGATCCCTCCCGCGACCTCCCGGAGAAAGAGGAGGCCGGCCCAGGACACCACCCCCTCTCCTACTCGTCGGCCGGACCCTTCCGCGATCGCAAGCAGGAGGGCGAAGACGACGACGCCGAAGCCGTCGTTGAAGAGGCTCTCGCCGCCGATCCGGATCTCGAGCGCCCGCGGCGCATGGAGGTCCTTGAGGATCCCCAGCACGGCGATCGGGTCGGTCGGCGAAATGAGCGCTCCGAAGACCAGGCAGTGCGAGAGGGAAACGTTCGCGCCGAGAAGACGGAACACCTGATAGCTCGCGAAACCGACGATGGCCGTCGACAGCAGGACGCCCAGGCATGCCAGCACGAGAATGGGAACTCGTTCCCGGACGAGGTCCTCGAGCTCGAGGTGCAGCGCTCCTCCGAAGAGAAGAAAGCTCAGGGCGCCGCCGAAGAGAAACCGCACGAAGTCGATCTGCCCGATGAAGGCGCGCGCCTCGGACGTCAGCGCGAACGATGGAAACAGCCGGTTCCCGACGACGATCGCCGCGGAGGCGGCCAGGCCCCCCAGCAGCATCCCGATCGACGAGGGAAGCCGGAGCAGGTAGCAGTTGAGGAAGCTGAAGATCGAGGCTGCGACAATCAACAGAGCGAGGATTTCGAGGGCGCGCATTCAGGATTCTCACCTCACGCGAACGGAAATTTCCAACGACATTTTCCGGTTACAGGCTCAGGAGTCTTGCATGGCCGCCGAAGCGCCGCGTCCTCTCGAACAGACTGAGTCGAGTCTCGAAGCGGACGGGCTCACGCGCCGCTCGGCGGCGAAGTGGATGACGGTTGCGTGGATCGCCTTTTCCGCCGCGACGGTCGCCGGCCTCTCGGCGACGGTTCGGTTCATGTTTCCCAACGTGCTCTTCGAGCCCCCCACCCGCTTCAAAGCGGGAGACCCGTCGAGCTACTCCCCCGGCGTCGACGAGCGATGGAAGGAGAAGTTCGGCGTCTGGATCGTGCGCAACACGGATTCGATCTACGCGCTCGTGGCGGTCTGCACGCACCTCGGATGCACGCCCAACTGGCTTCCGGCGCAGAACAAGTTCAAGTGCCCCTGCCACGGGTCGGGTTATTACGTGTCCGGGATCAACTTCGAGGGCCCCACTCCGCGGCCGCTCGAGCGCGCCGAAATCACGCTCTCGCCCGAAGACGGCCAGATCATCGTCGACAAGGCCGTCCGGTATCTCTATGAGCGCGGGCAGTGGAAGGATCCGCAGGCGTTCATCAAGATGGCCTGAACTTCCTTCGATTGCACCTCGCCGACGCCATCCCGGTCCGTTAAGATTCAGAACTCGTGAGCGAGGAGAGGGCGATCGTCGGCGGCTCGTCGTTTTGACGGGATCGGTTTCATCGATCCCCGAAGAGGTGCGCGAAGAGGCCCGAGCACTCTTTCCGCCCACCTACCGTCTCGTCTTCTACTGCTTCCTCATCGGTATCCTCGGCGCGGCCGCGGCCCTCCTCTTCGACGCCGCGGTCAACCTGGCTCAGTCGCTCCTCCTCGAACGGCTGGGCGGCTATACGCCTCCGAGCCCGGGGGTCGTCTACACCGCGGCTTACGTCCACTCGAACACGATCCGCTGGTGGATCCCCGTCTGCACGACCCTCGGGGGCCTTCTCTCCGGGGTCCTCGTCTACAGCCTCGCGCCGGAGGCCGAGGGGCACGGCACCGACGCCGCCGTGAACACCTACCACCAGAAGGGCGGCGACGTGCGCGCGCGGATCCCGTTCATCAAGGGCGTGGCTTCGGCGCTGACGATCGGGTCGGGCGGCGTGGCCGGGCGGGAAGGCCCCGCTGCCCAGATCTCCGTCGGCCTCGGGACGATCCTCGCGCGCTTTCTCCGGATACGCGGGCAGGAGCGGCGGATCTTGATCCTCGCGTCGATGTCCGCCGGGCTCGCGGCCGTGTTCCGCGCGCCCCTCGGCATGGCCATCTTCGGCGTCGAGATCCTCTACTCCGGCATGGTGTTCGAGTCGGAGGCGCTGATCTACACCGTCATCTCGGCCGTGACCGGCTATGCGATCCACGGCTTCTTCGTGGGCTGGTCGCCCATCTTCGCGATCCCTCCAGGGATGACTTTCCACAGTCCCCTCGCTCTCGTGGGGTTCGGCGCGCTCGGAGTCCTCGCCGGCATGCTCGGGGCGGTCCTGCCGACGATCTTCTACGGCATCCGCGACCTCTTCCACCGCCTGCCGATCCCGCCGCATTTCAAGCCGGCGATCGGCGGGCTCATCGTGGGCCTGATCGGACTCGCCGTTCCGGAGGTCCTCGGCACCGGTTACGGCTGGGTCGAGCTCGCCGTCGCCGGGAAGCTCTCGATCGCGCTCCTCGCGCTCATCCTGCTTCTGAAGGCGCCGGCGATGGGGTTGACGATCGGCTCGGGCGGCTCCGGCGGCGTGTTCGCGCCGACCGTAACCATGGGCGCCCTGCTCGGCGGCATCGTCGGGCTCTCCCTCGCGTCGTTCTTCCCGCAGCTCGGTATCGTGCCCGCGTCGTTCGTGGTGGTCGGCATGGCCGCGGTGTTCTCCGGCGCAGCGCGGACGCCGATCTCGACCCTCATCATGGTGGCGGAGATGACGGGCGGCTACGGGCTGATCGTGCCCGCGATGCTCGCCAACATCACGTCGTTCATCGTCCAGCGCTCCCTGACGCACGGCAGGCGATACCCGACCCTTTACCAGGCTCAGGTCCCCACCCGCGAGGACTCACCCGCTCACCGCGGAGTCTTCGTCCGCCGCGCCCTCGAGATGATCGAGGGGGGCACGGTCGACCGCACCGACCTCACGTTGCCGCGACTGGTCAGCCTCCTGCGCTTCGGCCATCCCATCCACGTGACGGAGCGCGCCGGCATGCTCATCGCAGTGCGGATCGCGAAGGGTTCTCCGCTCGACGGCCAGACGGTCCTGGAAGCCTTCGGCAGCCTCGAGCAGACGATCGCCGTCGCCATTCTGCACGGCGAGGAGATGACGGTCCCGACCGGCGCCACGCGGCTCGCTTTCGGAGACCAGATCATCGCGATGGCCACCCCGCTGAGCTACCAGACGCTGCGGGAACGCGCGGGAGAGCTGGCGGCGGCGCCGCCTAGATCTCCCTGAACATCCGGGGGCACCGGTCTCGGCCGGTGGCACCGATATCGCATTGAGGCTCGTAGAGGTTGAGACCCGCTCGCGGACCTTTGCCTCGTATCGGAGGCATTTTGGAGCCGATGGGTCGAAAGCGGTGGGCCATCGCCGAGGGGTACATCCCGGGCGAGAGCCAGGGCCCCCAGCCTCAGATGACGAGCCACGAAGCGGTGTGCCTCCTGAACGTTTCGGACGCGGACGCGCACGTCTCGATCACAATCTTTTTCTCGGATCGCGAGCCCGTGGGCCCGTACCTCTTCGACGTAGGAGCCCGCCGCACCCTCCACCTCCGTTTCAACGATTTATCTGACCCGGAACCCGTCCCTCTCGGCACCGACTACTCGAGCGTGATCGAGTCGGACGTCCCCATCGTCGTGCAGCACACCCGGCTCGATTCCCGGCAACCCGCCAACGCACTCCTCTCGACGATCGCCTATGCCGAACGCTGAGCGAAGGAGCGGGGCGTCTTCATTCGAAGGGAGCTGACCTTTGTCTCACACCGCGGCCGACACGTTGATCGACATCCTCGAAGAGTGGGGAGTGGAAGTGATCTTCGGGCTTCCCGGAGACGGCATCAACGGGATCATGGAGTCCCTGCGAAAGCGCCAGGACCGCGTGCGGTTCATCCACGTCCGGCACGAAGAAGCGGCCGCTTTCATGGCCTGCGCGTACGCCAAGTACACGGGCCGCCTCGGCGTGTGTCTGGCAACGTCCGGGCCGGGGGGCATCCACCTCTTAAACGGCCTCTACGATGCGAAGCTCGATCGCGCTCCGGTGCTCGCGATCACGGGGCACGCGTTTCATGACCTGATCGACACGCACCAGCAGCAGGACGTGGACCTCGACCGTGTGTACATGGACGTCAGCGTCTACAACACCCGGGTGATGGGACCTGCGCACGTCGCGAACGTGACACACCTCGCCTGCCGCACGGCGCTCGCCTACAAGGGCGTCGCGCACATCAACTTCCCCGTCGACATCCAGGAGCAGGAGAGCGAACACCGATCGGCTCGCAACGTCCCCGACCACAACAGCGACATCCAGGCCCATGGCGCGCGGATTCCGCCGCCGGGAGACCTCTCCCGCGCCGCCGCGCTCCTGAACGCGGCACAACGACCCGTGATCCTCGCAGGCCGCGGAGCGCTCGACGCCACCGACGAGCTCCTGGACGTCGCGTCGCGGATCGGCGCGCCGATCGTGAAGGCGCTGCTCGGGAAGGCGGCCGTGCCGGACGACTCACCGTATACGACGGGAGGCATCGGGCTCCTCGGCACGCTGCCGTCGCAGGAGGCCCTGGAGGATTGCGACGCGCTGCTGCTCGTCGGGACGTCGTTCCCTTACATCGAGTTCTATCCGAAACCGGGGTCGGCGCGCGCGGTCCAGATCGATCTCGACCCGGCGCGCATCGGCCTGAGGTGCTCCGTCGAAGTGGGCCTCGTCGGCGACAGCCGGCGCACTCTCCAGGAGCTCTTGCCTCTCCTCGACCGCCGGACCGACCAGTCGTTCCTCGAGAAGGCGCAGAAGGGCATGACCGAATGGCGGTCGTTGATGGACAAACAGACGACCCGCGGCGACAAGCCGATGAAGCCTCAGGTCGTCGCGTGGAATCTCGGGCAGCGACTGGCTTCCGACGCGATCGTCTCCTGTGACTCCGGCACGATCGCCACCTGGTTCGCGCGGCACATCCCGGCGCGCCGGGGGCAGATGTACTCCCTGTCGGGCAACCTCGCCACGATGGCCAACGGCCTTCCCTACACGATCGCCGCGCAGATCGCCTATCCGGAGCGGCAGTGCGTGGGATTCGTCGGCGACGGCGGCTTCACCATGCTCATGGGCGAGTTCGCCACCGCGGTCAAATACAAGCTGCCGATCAAGATCGTCGTCATCAAGAACAACACGCTCGGGCAGATCAAGTGGGAACAGATGGTGTTCCTGGGGAACCCGGAATACGGCTGCGACCTGAACCCGATCGACTTCGCCGGTTTCGCGAGGGCATGCGGCGGCGCCGGTTTCACGATCGAGGATCCCGCCGATTGCGGCAGCATCCTCGACCAGGCCCTGGCGACTCCGGGGCCCGCGCTGATCGAGGCCATCGTCGATCCCTTCGAGCCTCCGATGCCGCCGAAGGTCTCCCTGAAACAGGCGGCGCACCTGGCCGAATCCCTCGCCCGGGGAACGCCCAATCGCAAGGAGATCGCCCTCACGATCCTTTCCGACAAAGTCCGCGAGATGGTGTGAGCGAACCTCCAACCGCGTTCGACACCGGCCTCCGCCGCTCCCACACCGAATCGAGCAAGATTCCCGTCGACCGGGTCGAGAGCTCGGCGTATCGGATTCCGACGGACTTTCCGGAGTCGGACGGGACGATCGAATGGGACTCGACCACCCTGGTCCTGGTCGAGGTCGATGCCGGCGGCAAAGCCGGCCTCGGATACACCTACGCCGACGGCGCGACGGCGACTCTGATCCGCGATCTCCTCGCGGGCGTCGTCTCCGGCCGCAACGCCATGGACGTCCCCGATTGCTGGAGAGCCATGGTGCGGTCCATTCGCAACCTCGGGCGTCCCGGTATCTGTTCGATGGCGATATCGGCCGTGGACAACGCGCTGTGGGACCTCAAGGCGAAGATCCTCGGCGTCCCGCTCGCCACCCTTCTCGGCTGTGTCCGCCGCCGCGTGGACGTCTACGGGAGCGGCGGCTTCACGTCCTACCCGCTCGAACGGCTGCGCCGCCAGCTTTCCGGATGGGTCGCCGAGGGAATCCCTCGCGTCAAGATGAAAGTCGGGCGGGAACCCTCACGAGACGCCGCCCGCGTGGCCGCCGCGCGCGAAGCCATCGGCAACGAGGCGGAGCTCTTCGTCGACGCCAATGGCGCGTACGCGCGGAAAGAGGCTCTCGCGTTCTCCGAATCGTTCGCGTCCCTCGGCGTCAGCTGGTTCGAGGAGCCGGTACCGGCGGACGATCGGGAGGGTCTGCGCCTGCTGCGCGACCGCGCCCCTGCCGGTGTCGAGATCGCCGCGGGCGAATACGGATACCGCTCTGACGACTTCCGCCTTCTGCTCGACGCGGGAGCCGTGGACGTGCTCCAGGCCGACGCCACGCGCGCCTCGGGCATCACGGGATTCCTTCAGGCTGCCGCCCTCTGCGATGCGCGCGGCATTCCCCTGTCCGCTCATTGCGCGCCGTCGATTCACGCGCACGTGGGATGCGCAGCGGCGCCCCTGCGTCACATCGAGTATTTCCACGACCACGCCCGGATCGAGCGCATGCTCTTCGAGGGGGCCCTCTTGCCCGCCGCGGGATCGCTCGAGCCCGACTGGAGCCGTCCGGGCCTGGGGCTCGAATGGAAACGCCGCGACGCGGAGCGCTTTTCCCTGTGAGCTCCCACACCCACGAGCCGCGTCCGGCCGCCGTCGTCGATCGAGGGAACCTTCGGCGCCCGGTCCCCTTCGGCGGCGACGCCGGCGGGCTCGCGGAGGAGCTCTCGCGCCGCGTCGAGGGGGAGGTCCGTTTCGACACGGGGAGCCGCGCCCTGTACGCGACGGACGCCTCGAACTACCGGCAGGTTCCAATCGGCGTGGTGCTGCCCCGGAGCAAGGAGGACGTCCTCGAGACGATCGCCGCCTGCCGGCGTTATGGCGCTCCGATTCTCTCCCGCGGCGGCGGAACGTCGCTGGCGGGCCAGTGTTGCAACGTCGCCGTGATCCTCGACATGTCGAAATACATGAATCGGGTCCTCTCCATCGACCCGGATCGAAGAATCGCCGTCGTCGAGCCGGGTGTCGTGCTCGACGCCCTGCGCGCGGCCGCCGCGCCGCACGGGCTGACGTTCGGCCCGGACCCGGCAACGCACAGCCACTGCACTCTGGGCGGCATGATCGGAAACGACTCCTGCGGCGTCCACTCCGTCATGGCGGCCTTCGAGGGCGAGGGCGCGCGGACGGCGGACCAGGTCGTCGAGCTCGACGTGGCGACGTACGACGGCGTTCGGATGCGCGTCGGAAAGACATCCGAGGAGGAGATATCTCGCCTCTGTTCGACGAGCGGCCGCGTCGGAGAGATCTACTCCGGGCTCGCCCGCCTGAGGGACCGCTTCGCCGGACAAATCCGGGAAAAGTATCCCGACATTCCGCGCCGAGTCTCCGGCTACAACCTGCCGTACCTTCTGGCCGAAAAGGGCTTCCACGTCGCGCGAGCGCTCGTCGGCTCCGAGAGCACGTGCGTCACGGTGCTCGAAGCGACCCTGCGGCTGGTCCCGAACCCGAAGGCGCGCACGCTCGTCGTCGTCGGCTTCGACAGCGTCGCGACGGCCGCCGACCACACGCCCGAAGTCATGAAGCTGCGTCCGATCGGCCTCGAGGGGATGGACGACCGGCTGGTCAACGACATGCGCGCGGTCGGTCTCCATCCGCGGGATCTGAAGCTGCTGCCGGACGGAACCGGCTGGCTCCTGATCGAGTTCGGCGGAGACTCCAAGGAGGAGTCCGACGCCAAGGGCCGCAAGGCGATTCGCATTCTCAAGCGGCGCGGCGCCCTGGATGCCCGTCTCTACGACGACGCGAAGGAAGAAGAGCAGATCTGGAAGGTCCGCGAGTCGGGCCTCGGAGCGACCGCCCATGTCCCGCAGAAGCCCCTGACCTGGCCGGGCTGGGAAGACTCCGCCGTGCCGCCCGAGAAGATGGGCGACTACCTTCGCGAGCTGCGCAAGCTTCTGGACCGGCACGGATTCGACGGCGATTTCTACGGGCACTTCGGGCAGGGATGCCTCCACACCCGGATCGACTTCGATCTGGAGACTCGGCCCGGGATCGACCGCTATCGGGCGTTCATCTACGAAGCCGCGGATCTCGTCGTGTCTCTCGGAGGCTCGCTCTCCGGCGAGCACGGAGACGGGCAGGCTCGCGCGGAGCTGCTCCCGAAGATGTTCGGCCCGGAGCTCGTCGACGCGTTTCGTCAGTTCAAGAAGATCTGGGACCCGGACGGTCGGATGAACCCAGGCAAGGTGGTCGACGCCTATTCGGTATCCGACAATCTGAGGCTCGGCCCGGAGTTCCAGCCTCCCGAGCTCTCCACGCGCTTCCGGTATCCGGAGGACAAGGGCAGCTTCGGGCGGGCGCTTCTGCGCTGCGTCGGAGTCGGCAAGTGCCGGCGCACGGAGGGCGGGACCATGTGCCCGAGCTACCGCGTCACCCGCGACGAGCTGCACTCGACGCGCGGCCGCGCGCGCATGCTCTTCGAAATGCTCCGCGGCGACTCGATCCAGTCGGGCTGGCGCAGCCGCGAGGTGCGCGACGCCCTCGACCTCTGCCTCTCGTGCAAGGGATGCAAGAGCGACTGTCCGGTCAACGTCGACATGGCGACGTACAAGGCGGAGTTTCTGTCCCACTACTACGCCGGCCGGATCCGGCCGCGCTCCGCCTACGCATTCGGCCTGATCGCCTGGTGGGCGGGAATCGGTTCCCACGTCCCCGGCCTGGTCAACTGGCTGACGCAGAGCCGGATCCTTTCGCCGATCGTCCACGCCCTGGGTGACGTCGACCCGCGTCGAACGATCCCGCTCTTCGCCGCCGAGCCCTTTCGCGCCTGGTTCCACCGTACGCGGCGCGGAGCCGAGGGAGCGCGCGCGAAGAGACGCCGGACCAGACCGGAATTCCGGGGCCGGGTCCTGCTCTGGCCCGACACGTTCAACGATCACTTTCATCCGGGCACCGCGCGGGCCGCGACCGAGGTGCTCGAGGCCGCAGGCTTCGACGTCGACATCCCGCGCCGCCGGCTCTGCTGCGGACGGCCGCTGTACGACTATGGAATGCTCGATCTCGCTCGATTCCTCCTGCGCGAGACGATCTCGGTGCTGCGACAGGAGCTGCGCGCGGGGACCTCGATCGTCGTGCTCGAGCCGTCGTGCGCGTCGGTCTTCCGCGACGAGCTGAAAGAGCTCCTGCCCGACGACGAGGACGCGAAGCGGCTCGCCCGGCAGACCGTTCTGCTTTCGGAGCTCCTGGCCGGAAAGGCGGAAGGCTGGTCGGCCGGCCGTCTGTCCGGCCGCGCCATCCTCCAGACGCATTGCCATCAGAAATCCGTCCTGAGCGTCGAAGAGGACCGGAAGCTTCTGGCGGATCTCGGGCTCGACCTCGACGAGCCGGAATCCGGATGCTGCGGCATGGCGGGCGGCTTCGGCTTCGAGAAAAAGCACTGCGACGTCTCTCTCGCGATCGGCGAACAGGCGTTGCTTCCCGCGGTCCGAGACGCGAAAAGCGACACTTTGATCGTGGCGGACGGGTTTTCCTGCCGGGAGCAAATCGCCCAGGACACCGGACGCGAAGCGCTCCATCTCGCAGAAGTGCTTCATCTGGCGCTTCGAAAACCGGAGACGTCTCTGACTGCGTTTCCCGAGGCGGACTACAGAGAGCGCGCGCCGCGCCGGCCGGGGACGGCGACGATCGCGGTCTTCGCCGCCGGCGCAGCGGCTCTCCTCGCGGCCGCGGCGTGGAACCGATGGAGGAAGCGATGAGCGGGCGCGCGGAATTCGCCGCCGACCTCTCCTCCGGAGGCCGTCCGTTCCCCCACTTCTGGGAGCACACCGTCGGAAGCGGTCACGCCCTCCTCGCCTTGCGGGCGGATTGGCAGGAGCAGATGGCGCGGTGCCACCGGGAGCTCGGATTTCGCCACGTCCGGTTTCACGGCATCCTGAGCGACGACGTCGGGACTCTGGTCGACGAGCAGAACGAGCTGATCGATTCCTTCTTCAACGCGGAGCAGATCTGGGACTTTCTGCTCTCGATCGGGATGCGTCCATTCGTCGAGCTGTCGTTCATGCCGACGGCGCTGGCCTCGGGCCGCAAGACGGTCTTCCACTATCGCGGCAACGTGACGCCTCCGAAGAGCCGGCGGAAGTGGGCGGCTCTCGTCAGGCGGCTCGCCGGACGCGCCGTCGAGCGCTACGGGCGGGAGGAAGCCGCCACGTGGCCCTTCGAGGTCTGGAACGAGCCGAACCTGACGGCGTTCTGGACCGGCTCGCGGCTCGACTACTTTCGGCTCTATCGCGAGACCGCGCGGGCGATCAAGGAGGTGGACGCGTCGCTCACCGTGGGAGGACCCGCCACGGCGAAAAACGCCTGGATCGAGGAGTTCCTGGACTTCTGCAGGGAGAAAGACGCGCCGCTCGACTTCGTTTCGACCCATCACTATCCGACCGACGACTTCGGCAAGCCCGGGGACGACACCCTCGCGCAGCTGGCGGCGAGCCGGCGCAGCGCGCTGCGCGACGAGGCGCGCGCGGTTCGCCGGTTCGTCGGCGGCAGGCCGCTCTACTACACGGAATGGAGCTCCTCGTCCAATCCGTTCGACTCGCTCCACGACGAGCCGTACGCAGCGGCGTTCGCGGTCAAGACCATCCTGGAGGCGACCGGCATTGTGGACGGATACAGCTGGTGGACGTTCTCGGACATCTTCGAGGAGAACTACTTCAGCTCCGTTCCGTTCCACGGCGGCTTCGGGCTTCTGACGCTGCACGGCGTCGCCAAGCCCGTCTATCGCGGCTTCGAGCTTCTGCACCGCCTGGGAGACGAGACCTTCCCGGTAAAGGGAAATCACGACACCGCGGACGCCTGGGTCGTTCGCCGCGGGCGCGCCGCCACGGTGATCCTGACGAACTGGGCCCTGCCCCGCCATGACATCGAGCCCGTGACGGTCCGTGTGACGCTGACCGGGAACGAGCTCCGATCCGCGCGGCTCGAACGCATCGACGAGGACCACGGCCACGCGCGGCCGGTTTGGGAGCGGATGGGCAAACCGACCAGTCTCACGCGCCGGCAGTTGGAAGATCTCCATGCGGCGTCGGTCCTCGGCGTAGAGAAGTTGGAGCCGACCGTGGAGGGGAGCCGCGTGTCCTTCGAGGTCGTCCTCCCCGTTCAATCGGTCGCCGCCGTCACGCTCGAAGAGGCCGTCGCTTGAGCGGCGCCGGAAAACAAGGCCTTTTTTCCGAGCATCAAACCGACGAGGAGTTGCTCGACGACATCGAGCGGCAGGCATTTCGATACTTTCAGAACGAGGTCAACGAAGAGAACGGCCTGATTCCGGACAAGACGCAGCCGGGCTCTCCGGCGAGCATTGCCGTCCTGGGACTCGCTCTGGCGAGCTACCCCGTGGGTGTCGAGCGCGGATTTTGGACCCGGGAGGAGGCCGTCGAGCGGACGCTGACACCGCTGCGATTTCTGAGCGGCAGCCCGCAGAGCCGCGAAGCGGACGCGACCGGCTACCGAGGGTTCTACTACCACTTCCTCGATCTGAAGACGGGCCGGCGGACATGGCGATGCGAGCTTTCGACGGTCGACACCGCCCTCCTGATCGCCGGCGTTCTGGCGGCCGCCCTGTACTTCGACCGCGACGACGAGGCGGAGCGCGACATCCGGGACCGGGCCGACTCGCTGTATCGACGCATCGACTGGGGTTGGGCCTTGAACGGCGGCCCCACCGTCTCGCACGGTTGGAAGCCCGAGACCGGCTTCCTTCGCTACCGCTGGGAGGGGTACAGCGAGGCGTTGTTTCTCTACGCCCTCGCGCTCGGCTCACCGACGCACCCGATCCCGCCCGAGTGCTATCGGGCGTGGACCTCGACATATGCTTGGAAGAAGACTTACGGCATCGAGCATCTGCACGCCGGGCCTCTCTTCATCCATCAGCTCTCGCACGTGTGGATCGACTTCCGCGATATTCCGGACGAATTCATGAGGCAGCGGGGCATCGACTATTTCGAGAACAGCCGCCGAGCCGTCCGGATCCAGCGGGAATACGCGATCCGCAACCCGAAGGAGTTCGAGGGATACGCTCGGGACTGTTGGGGCCTGACCGCCAGCGACGGACCCGGGCCAGCCGCCATGAAGATCGGCGGCGTCCAGCGGAGATTTTACGGTTACCGGGCCCGTGGAGCGCCCTTCGGACCCGACGACGGGACGGTCTCGCCGTGGGCCGTCGGAGCGTCCCTGCCGTTCGATCGGACGGTCGTCCTCGAATCGCTCCGCCGCTTCATAAGCGACTTCGGACTCAAGAAACGGCATGAGTACGGATTCGAAGCGAGCTTCAATCCGACCTTTCCCGCGGACCCGGAGCCGAACGCGGCAAGCGTTGCCCCTTCCGGCTGGGTGTCTCCCTGGATCTTCGGCCTCAATCAGGGTCCCCTGCTCCTGATGATCGAGAACGCGCGGACGGAATTGATCTGGAAACTGATGCGGCGAAACCGGTTCATGACGCAGGGGCTGCGCCGAGCCGGCTTTCGCGGCGCCTGGCTGGAGTGACCATGAACAACAAAGCGGAATCCGGGGAAGTCGTCGTCATCACGGGAGCCTCGGCGGGCCTCGGCCGCGCCTGCGCCATCGAGTTCGCCCGCCACGGCGCGCGAATCGGTCTGCTCGCGCGCGGGTGGGACGGCCTCGAAGGAGCTCGCCGGGACGTCGAAGCCCGAGGCGGACAGGCGATCGTCTGCCAGGCCGACGTGTCGGACGCCCGGGCGGTCGAAGCGTCCGCGCGGGCCGTGGAAGAACGGTTCGGCCCGATCGACGTCTGGATCAACAACGCCATGACGTCCGTCTTCTCTCCCATTCGCGAGATGGAGGCGGAAGAATTCCGCCGCGTCACCGAGGTGACCTATCTGGGTGTCGTTTACGGAACGCTGGCGGCGTTGCGGCGGATGCTTCCGCGCGACGAGGGTGTGATCGTGCAGGTCGGCTCGGCGCTCGCCTATCGCGGTATCCCTCTTCAGGCCGCGTACTGCGCGGCCAAGCACGCGATCCACGGTTTCTGCGAGTCGCTCTGGTGCGAGCTGATCCACGACAAGAGCCGCGTGCACCTGACAATGGTGCAGATGCCGGCGATGAACACGCCCCAGTTTTCCTGGGTGAAGTCCCGCATGCCGCGCAAGGCCCAGCCGGTGCCTCCCATCTTCCAGCCCGAAGTCGCCGCCCGCGCGGTCTACTGGGCGGCGCACAACAAACGCCGCGAGCTCTACGTGGGGATGCCGACCGTCGAGGCGATCGTCGGCAACAAGATCGCGCCGGCGCTGCTGGACCGTTACCTGGGCGAGACGGGGTACGACTCGCAGCAGACCGACGAGCCCGCGGACCCGAACCAGCCCAACAATCTCTGGGAACCCGTGCCGGGAGACCACGGAGCGCACGGGACGTTCGACGCGCGAGCCACGGACTCCTCCGAGCAGCTCTGGGCGACCACGCATCGCCGGTGGCTCGGCGTTGGGGCCGCCGCCGTAGCCGCGGTGGCCGGGTGTCTCACCTGGCGGGCCGGGCGCCGATAACACGGTTGTCCGCTAAACTGGGAGACTCGCCATTGGTTCGCGGGCACGGCGGGCGGGGGCCGGCATGGCGAGGGAGCCTGCCGGCCGACGCCGAGTCCGGCCTCGATCGAGTAGGGCTGTTTCCACCCCCGCTCGTGCTGACGCAAAGAGATCCACTTGACTTGCGCCAACCGCCTTGCCCAGAGCTGACCTCGAGACCGTTTTCAGTGGGATTTTTGGCTTGCACGCTGCGGAAACAGCAAGATGCAGGCAACGATAAAAACCAACAAACCGGCTGAGGCCCAATACCGACTCAAAGCGAGACCTCCCGCATTCTTGGGTTTGTCGAGAAAGTCTCCTACGACCGCTCCAAGAGGCCGCGTCAGGACGAATGCCGCCCAGAATAGTAATGTCCTGGAAATGCTTGTCCAATAGTATCCTGCAACTACAACACCGAGCAAACCGCTAAACACCAACGCACCGCCTTTGTATCCAAGACCGGAAATGCCAGCGGTCCAGTCGCCCAGGGCCGTACCGAGCGTCTGAGAGAACATGATGGTCGTCCAATAAAACATTTCTGCTTTGGGTTCGTGGACGGTGCTGACCGACACTGATCCCATCACCCGATACCAGATAACCAGGGAGGTCAGCAGAAGGGTCAGCAACAAGGTCGTTCCACCAGCGTAGCCAATACCCAAAGAGCGATCCGCAAAATCGGCAAGCGTCGTGCCCACGGTTGTAGTCGCAACGATGGTCAGCCAGTACAAGGCGGGGTGAAATTTGTTGACCCGAATCTGCGCGGCGACGGCCACCAGAAAAATGCCAGCAAAAATCGCCGTCGCCACCAGATAACCAAGATGCATGGACATCGAAACCGCATCCCCTCCCGTCTCTCCGAGCGTGGTGGCGGCGATCTTGAGTATCCAAAACAGTAGGGTGACCTCGGGAACCTTGCTGAGAGCATCCGTTCTCTCATCGCTGGCTTTGTCAGTAAGCAAAACAATTCCTTTCCTGGTTAGCGTGCCGGCGAAACGAAGCTGTGGCCCATGCGAGGTCTCAATGCGATGAGAAAAAGGCTTCGAGCTGATCAACTAAATCCAGCTCGGCTTTCACCGACGCGGCAGCCAAGGATTTGTTCCTTTGAGCCACGGCCTTATCCATGTTTGTAACGGCCTTCTCGAATCTGACAGCCACGGGCGAAGCCTTCGCTCTCGGCGAGAGGGCGCCCCACGTCTCATGAGCGAAGGAAACGGCGCGAGCCATGTCATCCCACCGTATCGGTTTGGCCTTAAGGTCCGCGTCATATCTGAAACCCGCATAATCGAGCAAGCTAACTTCGGTTGGAACCTTGACCTTGTCGGTGACGGCGCTGACCAGAACGCGATAGGCCTCGATCGAGGACAGGGCCAATCCGGCGCGATCTTTGTTCTGACGCGACGTTTTCATGGTCGAAAGCTGCGCGTCCAATTGATCGGCAATATTGTTAGGGAGCGATCGGCGCAGTCCGTCGGCGGCTTTTTCCGCGTCATCTCCTCTCTTGGCGAGTGTCGGCCAGGCCGCGCTGAAAGCGATTTCCGTCAACTTCTCGAACTGTTCGGCCGCCGCGCGCAGCGTCTTGCCGTTCGCATCGGATGGCGCTGGTACCAGAGCTGTGGGGGTCGTCTGAGCCGCTTGCGCGGCGAAGACGACGCAGACGAAGCAAACGAGGAGGACCTGAATCGTTCTACCCGTTTCCATGGAAGACTCCTTTTCTACAGCCTCGGTGCATCGGTTGCCTTATATCGTGTCTTCGTCCTATTTGCAGCCTGGACCATCACTGGCACGGGCGGCGCGAGTGTCCGGGCGCCGATAACTAGCGAAGACTGACGCAAGCGGTCCTACGACCTCTTCAGACGGGACATTTCGACCGGATCGGCGCCAAAGAGCCGCCGCGCCTCCTCGAGGTCCTCCTTCGTGTCCACCTCGATCGTCCGCAGCGTCCCGAGATCGACCGGATACAGCGATTCACCGCCCTGAATCAGCTCCGCGAAGGCGGCCTCGTACCACTCGTTCACGTGGCCTTCCTGGCAGAGACGCCTCTCGAGAACCGAGAACATCCGGCGCACAAACGTGGGCTCGAGGATCGCGATGCCCACAGACTCACCCGCGGCCCGCTTCACTTCGACGTGCTTTCCGATGTCGGCGATGCGGCCGTCGCTCGAGAGGGTGACCTTCACGTCTTCTTCGCCGACCGGGCCGATCGTGCGCAGCGCGATACGGTTTCCCTTCTCGCTCGCGAGAAGGTGCCCGATCACCGCGGCATCGAACAGGACGTCGCCGTCGAGGAGGAGCAGAGACTCGGGCGCGTCGCGCCGGGCGAGCGAAAGAGACCAGGCGTTGTTCGTCGTCGCGAAGTCCGGGTTTCGAACGAAGTCGAACCACGCGGCCGGAAACTCGGCGGTGAGCGCCGCGCGCAGCTGGTCCCCTTCGAAGCCGTCCACGATCGTGATGGCGCGGATGCCTTGGCCGGCGAGAATCGCCACGGCGCGCGAGATGATCGTTCGCTCACCGACTGGAAGCAGACATTTCGGCCGCGTGTCCGTCAGTGGTCTCAGCCGCTGGGCGGACCCCGCGGCGAGGACAACGGCGCGTGCGATCAAACTTTCTCCGGGGCGCCGGCAGGCCCCGCGGCGCAACGCCGGGCCCGCCGCTCGGCGAGCAGCGTCGCGAGCATGCCGATGTTTCCGAGGACGACGGCGCTCGCGAAGTACCACTCCGGCCTGTCGGCGAAACCGGCCAGCACGACGATCGCGGTGACGTGCATCGTCGGACCCGTCCAGACGCTGCTGCGGAGAACCGGCCGATGGCATCGCGCCCAGCGGTCCGTCGCGGCGTCGTCGGCGTCGTCCTCGGCAGAATTCTCGGAGGGAGCTCCCGTCTTCGCGCGCGTCAGAGGGTTCCACGCTCGCCGGTACCACTGATAGACGCCGATGAGCGCGCGCCCGAGCGGATGGCTCCGCTCACTCTTCCAGGTCCGGGCCTGGCTCATCATGATCTCCAACTCCTCCGCGCGATCACGACGCTTGCGGTATACGCGATCCTGCCAGGCCCCGCGCTTCTCGTCCAGAAACGCGCACTGCCATGCCATCGACGCCCCGGCGGCGACCGCGAGCCACCACCAGCTCACGGCCATGGGGCGGCGAACGCCGAGGCCATGCGCCATGCCGATGAATACCGCGATCGTGCCGACGTAGTCGGCGGCGCCGTCGACCAGGTAGCCGATCGGCGACGAGGAGCCCTGCAGTCGGGCGAGCTGACCGTCGACGCAGTCCAATACGTTGCCGGCGAAGTACACCAAGCCGGCCGCCACCGCGGCGCGGGGGGTCGCGCGCCAGAAGAGGAATCCCGCCGCGACTCCGCAAAGCGCGCTCGCCACGCTCACCTGGTTCGGGGAAACGGAGCTTCGCCGCAGCGGCCAGGCGATGAGAGAGGCGAGCGGCCGATAAATCAGAAGGTCGAGCCGCTCCTCGAGCTCGGGAGGCTTCAGGGAGGCGCGATACGCCGCGGACCAGGGTCGGATCGACTCCAAGAAGACTTACCGGTCCGCCGGAACGGAAGAGAGGATCTCCTGAATCGCCTCGAGCAGGGCCGAGGTTTCGTCCGAAGTTCCGACGGTGATACGGGCGCAGTGAGCGAAGTCGGCCTCGGTCAGGAACTTGATGATCAGACCCCGGCGGTCGAGCTCGGCCTTCAGCGTCGCGGCCCCTTCCGGCGGGAATCGGGCGAAGACGAAATTTGCGTCGGACTCGAAGGCGCGCACTCCGCGGTGGGAGCGGAGCGCGTCGATGATCCTCCGGCGGTCCGCGAGCATCGCATTTCGGATCCCATCGTAGTAGCCCCGGTTGGAAAGGGCCGCCAGCGCCAGACGCTCGGAAATGCGGCTGTATCCGAGGTTGCGCGAAGTGAACTTGAGGAAGTCCCCGAGTCCTTCTCCCGCGACGCCATAGCCGATCCGCGCGCCGGCGAGTGCGTACAACTTGGAAAACGTCCGGAGCACGAGGAGGTTCGGGTACGTCCGAGCGAGGGCCGCGGCCCCTTCGTGGGGCGGATCCGCGAAGCCGTAGTACGCCTCGTCGTACACGACCACGCCGTCCCGGAACATCTCGATCACGTCGTCGAGGCGCTCCGCCGGGAATGAATTCCCCGTCGGATTGCTTGGGGATGCGATCAGGATGACGCGCGCGCGCGTTTCGCGCTGGATTCGAACGAGCGCGTCGATGTCGTAGACGTAGGTGGTAGGAGTTTCGACGATCGGATACTCGACGGTCACGCCCCCGACCTCGTCGGCGATCGAACGGTAATACCACCACGACGCGCTCGGGACGAGAAGCGGCTCGCCCGGCTGCACCCAGTGGTGGATCGCCTGTTTGAGCAGGTCCTCGCAGCCATATCCGAGAATGACTCGCATTTCGGGCACGCCGTGCAGCTCGGCGAGCCTCTGGGACAGCGGGCTATAGACGCCTCTTTGGAAGTCCCGGGTGTAGTTGAAGAGGGATTCCTGCGGGGTTTTCCGCAGCGCAGCCAGGCACTCGGGGGCCGGCCCATATCGGTTTTCGTTGCGGTCGAGCAGGATGGGACTCATGAAAAGGGGAACCAAATTCTACCCGAGCGACCTCGGAAAGCTCGCCTTCGGCATTATGCGGCTCGGAATCTGGGAGCGACCGACTCCCTCCCACGACCATTCCGGAAATCCCCGACACAGATTCGAGAAAACCTCCGGATGAAGGGCGCCGTTGCCGGTTCATGGCATGCGCTCCGAAGACGGAGGCTGTTGGTTGGCCGGAACAGCGGGCTTGTCGCTCCCCACGGCCGTCTGCTTGCTGCCGCCCCGCCCGCTCTCGATCGTGTAGAGCACGTCGGCGCTGTTTCCTTCGCCGCTCGTCTCCGCGCGGATCGTCCATTTCTTCGAGAGGATGTAGCTGACCCGCAGCGTGCTCACCTGGTCGAAGACGCCGATCCCGTATTCGATGTAGAACCGCGGCGAGAGGTACTTGCCGACGACGAGCGCCGCCCGCTCGAGACCGCCGCCCCGCGTCTCAATGCGGGCCGTCTCCAGTCCGAAACGGGAAGCGATCGCCTTTCCGAGCAAGTTGCCTCCCGCGATTCCCAGGGAGGTCGCCGCGCTCGCGACGAGGCTGCCCTCCCGGGCCGTCGCCTGGCCGAGAGGATGGCCGAGGAGGAGATACGCGAGCGCCTCGCTCTGGGCCATCGGGGGATCCGAGTAGACGGTCGTCTCCGGACGGCGCGCCGTGCCTTTCACGATGACTCCCGCGACGGTTCCGTCCGACGCTTTCCGGTACGCCTTGACATCCAGACCGGGGTTGTCGATCGGTCCGCCCGCATAGCGGATGTAGCCGTGCTCGACCGTCAGGTCCTGCCCGTAGGCCTTGTACGTTCCCGAGACGATGGAGATCTGGCCCGTGGCGGAGGGCGGACTGCCTGGCTGCTCGATCAGCAGCAGACTCCCCCGCAGACGCCCGTCGAATCCGAGCGCCTTCAGCGAAACGGCGTCGCCCAGCACGAGACGAACGCGGGCGGCTACGGCGAAGGGAAATTTCGCCGTGCCGGAGGGCGGCGCCGGGGCCCCTCCGACGAACACGACGTCCGGCGACGTCTGGATCGTCGCGAACTTCTGCGCGTACTCGATCCGGCCCTCGGGGACGGTGACGTCGCCGGTGACGCGGACCGTCTTTCCGTCGTAACCGACTTCGAGCCGTGGTGAGATCGTGAGCCTTCGCTTATAGGTGTTCAGGACGGCAAAGCGATCCCCGGCGATCGTCAGGTGCAGCGGTGCGGATGGACCGGGAACAAGCGGGACCTGACCCTGCACCGTCAGCCGGCCGCCGGCCGCCGCGCGGACGGAGCCGTCGACCGCGAGCGGTCCGGTTCCTGTCCCGGAGACGGCGAGGGTCAGGTCTCGAAGCTCGAGACCGTATTCGGGCAGGTTCGCGGAGCCCCCCGCCAGCCGCATCTCTCCCTTGAGCCTCGGGTCCGACAGGGTGCCGGCGATCGCGAGATCGGCGTGGAGGCTTCCGCCGATCCCCTCGGCCGCCGTCACGAACGCCTGGACGGAACCTATGTCCCGGAGGTCCATCTGCAGCCGGCCCGCGAGCGGCTGGTTGCGGTCGGCCACCCCGCGCAGGTTGTAGCTCGGAAGGCGGATGTTTCCGGAGATCTGGCCGATGTCCACGAACTTCGCAGCCACCGCCGCGGAGGCGCCGGATGCGTCCGCCCGGAACTCGACGCGCGCGTCCCGATACGCGACGGAGACGGGCTCGCGAGGGGCCGACAGATAACGGATCGCTCCCGGGCCGGCGGTCAGGGCGCCGTTCGCCAGCACTCGCCCGTCGCTGGCGAGTTCCGCCGTCACGTTCCCGTTCAACCCTCCCGAGATGTCGACCCCGGGCGGCAGCCACGGCGCGAAGAGCGAAAGGGGCAGGTCTCTGAGAGTCGCCTCGGCGGTCGAAGCGCCGGTTTTCTTCCAGTCCGCGGCCGCGCAGAGTTGCGCGCCGCCGGAGGCCCAGCAGAAGTCGTGCAGCGAGACTTCACCCGGCGAGACGGTCAGCGGGGCGGCGGAGGCGAGCCTCCAGCGGCCGGCCTGACGGGCCTGCAGGTCGAGCTTCTCCAGACGGCCGCGCCAGATCGATCCGGCGATCCCGCCGGCTGCCGACATCGAGAGCGTGTCCTCGCCGGTCTTCGCGTCGAGCGCGAGCGTGTGGGAGGCCCGGGTGCCCCGGCCGTGGATCGTCAGGCTGTCGATGGGGCGCCAGCCCGTCCCCGCGACGAGACCGCCGGCGGAAACGTCGGCGCGCATTCTCCCGCCTGGAGACAGATCGAGATCCGCGTCGATTTCGACACGCGCGGCCTTCCGCGGGCCCAGGACGAGCGACCGGCCGGCCGCCGTGGCCCGCACGCGAGGCGCCGCACGGGGGCCGGACAGCGTTCCGCTCGCCTGCAGCGAGCCCGACGCGTCGGGGATGAGGGGCCCGACGTCGGGCGCGTCGATCTTCCAGTGAAGGTCCCAGGAGGGCCCGATCGAGCCGGACGCCTGCGCGTGCGCGGTCGCGACCGTCAATGATGCGTCCCTCAAGACGATCGTCTTTCCCTGCAGCTCGATCCGTCCCGAACCGCGGAGGGGCTGGCCGCGCAGGGTACCCGCCAGCGCCGCGAGCGCGACCTCACCGGCCGGCCCCGAGGGTGTCATCCGTCCGGCCGCCTGCGCCTCGAAGTGAAGGCGGCCCGGGTATTGCGGAGCCAGCGCCGCGGGATTCAGGCCGTCGCCCTTCACCGAGAGATCCCATGAGAGCTGCGGAGACCAGCCAAAACGTCCCGAGCCGGCGATCGTTCCTTCCAGCAACGCGCCTTCGTAGGAAGAGAGACTCATCCCCGCGCGGTTTCCGTGTCCCGCCAGGCGCCATCGGCCCGGCGGAAGGCCGGGGCCGACGATCTCCGCGTCGAGGGACATCTCGTAAGCGTTCAGGGTCCCGACGATCGTGGCCCGGCCGCTCGGGCTCGTCGTCACGGGCTTTCCCCGCAGCGGCCAGGAGATTCGCCGCCAGGCGAGAGACAGGTCCGCCTGCGGACCCGGCTCGACCAGGCGGACGATGCCCCGGGCGGTCAATTCGGAAGGCGTGCCGGCGAAGCGCAGCGCGAGCGACGCCACGTTCCATTGGACTCCCGCTCGAGAGACGTCGAGGTCGGCATGGACCCGTCCGAGGTCGCCCGCCGCGACGTTCGCGTCGATCGCGCCTCGGGTCGAGAACCGGTCCGGGACGCCCGTCACCCGTAAGGATCCGGAAAGCTCGGCGGCGGGCGCGTCCGGCTGGAAGTCCCGCGTCTTCAGGCCGGAAAAGGACACCTTCGCGTCAAACGCGAGATCGGAGAGGGGCGCGGTCAGGGTCCCGTCCACGTGAGCGGAGAAGGGAGCGGTCAGGTCGTGCCGCACGCCGAGCTTCTCGAGCGTGCCGTCGAACGTTCCTGCGCCGGCATAGCGGGGCGAGCCGGCCGGCTGCATCCACCACTCCAGTTTCAACTGGACCGGATAGCTTCCCTGCGGCTCGACCTGTCCGCTCGCGTGCGCCGCAAAGGTGGGCGCGGCGATGGCGAGCCGGTCGACGCGGACCACGTCCCCGATCGCGCTGGTCGCCAGGTCGATCGAGTCCAGCCGCAGCGGCGGCGATCCGCCGGGGCGGACGACGTCGATCCGGCGGATCGAGGCGGACCGGATGACGACACTGACCGGAAGGTGCAGGTCGGGCAGTTTGTTGCGCGCATCCTTCTCCGCCGGCGTCCGCGTCTGGATGTGGACCCCGTCCGCCGTCAGCCGCGTGATGTCGAGCTGCTTTCGCAGCAGCCTGGAAAGACGCCATTCGACTCGGACCGTGTCGACGCGAGCCGTCAGCGTCGCGGTCTTGTAGGTCAATCCATGAAGGATGAGTGGACCTCGGATCACTCCCTCGACGCTGTCGACGTCGAAGGAGCCCTTCAACAGGACGCCCGCTCGCGCGACCGCCCATCGTGCTCCGGCATGCGTTGAAACGACCCAGCCCGCCAGGCCCCCCGCCACGACGAGCAGCGTTGCGATCCCGATTCCGACGGCGAGGAGAACGCGCCGAAGCGAGGTCCCTCTCACAGATCGGGCCCGATGTTGACGTGGATCCGGAACCCCCGCGGAGAGTCGAGCGCATACGCGCCGTCGAGGCGCACGGGACCGATCGGAGAGACCCAGCGGACGCCGGCGCCGACTCCCTTCTTGAGGGATCCGGTGAACCGGTCCGCCGCGTTGCCCGCATCGGCGAAGATGGCGGCGCCCCACTTCGGAAGAAAGCGATGCTCGAACTCGAGACTCACCGTCTCGATGGCTTTGCCCCCGATGACATGGCCCTTCTCGTCGCGCTCGCCGAGACCGTTGAACTTGTAGCCCCGGACGGAAACGTCGCCTCCGGCGAAAAACCGAACCCGCGGAGGCAGCCTTCGAAACTGCGACGTGGCCGTGTAGCCGATCTCCGCCCGGCCGATCAGCCGGTTGCTCGGCGATAGCGGGACGATCTTTTTTCCGGTCGCGTAGGCCTGAACGAACGTCGCGCTCGAGACGAGACCCTGCTTAGCCGCGGAGGCCCTGAGCTGTATCCGGTAGCCCCGCCGGGTGTCTATCCGGTCATCGGCGACGACGAGCTCGCGCGTGAAGACAGGCGTCAGAAGGTTCGAGACTCCCTTGTCCACGCCGACGGAGTAATCCTCGCGCTCGAAGAGGAGGCCGAGCCCCTGGCGCCAGTCGTGGACCGCGTAGGAATAGTCCACCCCCGCGAGCTCGGTCGTGGTGTCGCTGGTCGAAGGGGTCAGGTGGGCGTATCCCACCGTGAACGTCAGCATGTCGGTCCGCGGATAGGAGCCGGGGATCAGATATTTCGCAGCGAGGCTCTTTTCGATTCCCGAGAATTTCAAGTCCGCTTCCGCGCGGTGCCCGCGGCGGTTCAGTCGCCGGTACTCGGCGTGGATGCTCGCGCGAGGCCCGGTGTCCGTGCCATAGCCCAGCCCGAACTGATATTTCCGCGGCTTGGCGGGAGTCAGCGCGACCTCGATCGGGACCTCGAGACCTTTCGCGCGGTCGGGATCGCTGACGACCTCGACGCGAGAAAAATATGGCGCGTCCGAAAGCGCATTCTGGAGGCCCAGCAGCTTTTTCAAATTCAGCGGCTCGCCGCGCTCCCACGTCACATAGCCGCGGAGGACGTCCGGGTCGAGGACGTTCTGGCGGAACACGACCGGGCCGAAGAGATACTGCCGGCCCGTGTCGTAGTGCAGCACGATTCGGCTCGTATACGCCGCCAGATCGATCCGGAGCTCCGCCACGTCGAACTTGCCGTCGAGATAGCCGATGGAGGACGCCATCTCCTCGAAGGCCGCCTTCCCCGCGTCGTACGCCGGCTGGAAGAGCGCGTCCCCCTTCTTCAGCGGGAAATCCCGAACGACGGTTCTGAATCCCCAATCCGTCGATCCCTCTCCCGTGACCTCCAGATCCAGCCCCCCCACCTCGAGGACCGGTCCCGGGTCGATCATGTATCGCGCCACCCAGTGGTCGCCGCCGGTCACGTCGAGGGAACCGTCGATCGTCGGCCGGTAGTATCCGAAGGGCTGCAATGCGTGCCGGATCTCGTCCGGGGCAAGGGCGTGAAGCTCCCGAATCCGCCGATCGGTCAATCCCTTGTCTGTTCGCGCCTGCTCGATCGAGAGCACCGACATCACATTCTGTCGAAGGTCGCTGCCTTTCAGGCTCCGGTTCGCGACCAGCCCCGAGAGCGTGCCTCCGAGCCCGTCGATCTGGACATCGAGACTCGGACGAGGAGCGGTCGCGAACAACGACCTCGAGACGAACGCCCCGAGGAAGACGAAAGCGATGGCTCTGTGCTCTCGACCGCTCACCCTCTCTTACGCCCGGCTCCGGGCGCGCTCGCCGCCGGGCGATTCGAGCTCCCGCCTGTGCCGGGAATGGACTCGCGTGAACGCGGCGCCGAGAAGCACCAGCATCGACGCGTAATAGACCCAGAACAACAGGACGATCGCCGACGCCGCCGCGCCGTATGCGGAGCCGAGGGCGGTGCGGCCCAGATAGAGGCCGATCGCCCATTTCCCGATGGAGAAGAGAAACGACGTCGCCAGCGCTCCCACCCAGACATCGCGCCACGGAATCTCGATGTCCGGAAGGATTCGAAAGACCGCCGCGAACAGCAGGGTGAAGATCAGGAAGGAGAAAACAGTGCCGGCGACATCCAGGAGGAGCGCCGGCAGAGGCAGGCGCGCTCGAAAGTATTCCTGCGAAGCATTCATCGCCGCCGAGAATGCGAGCGAGACGAGAAGCAGAAACCCCAGACCGACGATCAGCGCGAGAGACAGGAGCCGTTTCTTCAACAGGCCGAGAATCCCCGACCCCGGTTTCGGCTGGACGTCCCACATCCGGTTGAGAGAGGACTGAAGCTGCGCGAAGACCGCCGTGGCGCCGAAAATCAGGGTGCCGATTCCCACGACTCCGGCCAGACCGCGGCCGCCGCTTTGCGATGCGGTCTTCAGAATCTTTTCCACGGCTACCGCCTGCTCCTTGCCCATGAGCCGTTGAAACTGGCCGACCAGCTCATGCCTCACGGCAACTCTTCCGAACGCCGAGCCGGCGACCGAGACCACGAGCACGAGCAGAGGCGCCAGGGATACCAGGGTGAAGAAAGCGAGCGAGGCGCTCTGGCTCATCGCTCCCCGTTTGAACCAATGCGCGGCCGTCTCGTTGAGGACGCCGCGGACGAATCGCCAGTTCCACTCGCTTTTCATGGTGGCTTCGAGTGCGCCTGGGACAGCTCGATGTCGAGTACGAGATCGAACGACGACTCTGAGTAAGGTCAAAGCAATGAGCGCGCCATGACCAGGCGGGGACGGAGGTAGCGGTAGATCTGCCCCCGCGTTTCGGTGTCGGATAGAAAGGTGGAGGCGAGCCCTATTTCAGGCCTTTTTCTTGTCGGCCTTTTTCTCTGCCCTTTCCGACTTCGCGCTCTCGTGCTTCTTTTCCACGATCTTTCCGGTCACGGCGTCGACCGCGACTTCCTCGATCCCGGACTTCCGGCCGATCTTGATGTCGAACGAATAGATGAGGAGCCCCTTCTCCCGCTCGAGCTCTTCGGACTGGACCTTTCCATGGGGGACCACAGCCAGAGCGGTTTTCCGAGCCTCGTCGATGCTCACTTTCGCTTCTTTCGCCAGGTCGGCTGGAACGTCGCTCTTTGGGGTCTGAGCCTGAACAAAGGCTCCGGACGAAAGCGCAACGCCGAGCGCCAGGGCCGAGATTATTCTCATTTTCTTTCGCGTCTGGTTCATAAGGTCCTACTTTCGTGCTTTACAACCTCCGGTGAGAGACTCGAATTCCTCAGTCATACACATACGGGTCGATCCGGCGCTCGAATGCGCGTCAGGGAGAGTCGAGAGTCCCGTACATATCCGACCCGCGCTGCCTATATCCTGAGGAGATGCCCGATTCGTCGAAGGTCCCCTTCTCCGCCTCGCCTCGACACGGCGCGTCCCGGGCGCCGGCTTCTTGCGCGGGGCGAATCAGGCGCGGTCGCTGTCGGCGCGGCCTCGCGACGCTCTTCGTCGTCCTTTGTGGTCTGTCGTCGACGCTGACGGCGCAGCAGGCGGGAAGCAAGAGTGTCTCGCCTTCGGCGTCCCCCTCCGGCCAGGCGGCACTCTCCCCCGCCGCCTCGACCGTCGACGTCAAACCCATCGCCCGCGACCAGGAGATCCGTAAACGCCTTCAGAACGTCTTGAACGCGACGGATTGGTTTACCGCCCCGAAAGTCCGTGTCGAGGAAGGGGTCGTCTTTCTCGACGGTCAGGCCCCGTCGGATGAGGTCAGGAAGTGGGCAGGCGATCTGGCGCGCCGCACCCAGGACGTCGTCGCCGTGGTCAACCGGATGGTGGTGCCTCAACAGTCGTTTTGGGACCTGACGCCGGCGTGGAAGAGTCTGGCGGCTGTCGGGCGTGACTTCGTTCGCTCGCTTCCCCTTCTCGCGGTCGGTTTGCTCATCCTGGCTCTGTCGGCGGGATTCGGCGTGCTCACGGCCAAAGGAACACGCGAGTTTCTTCGAAAGAGGATCCGGGCCCGAATCCTGCGAAACGTCGTGGCTGCCGCAGCCGGCGGGCTCGTGTTTCTCCTGGGGACCTACATCGTTCTGAGAGTCTCGGGCCTCACGCAACTGGCCCTGACGGTGGTGGGCGGCACCGGCCTGGTGGGACTGGCGGTGGGCATCGCGTTCCGGGACATCACGGAGAACTTTCTCGCGAGCATCTTTCTCAGCATCCAGCGGCCATTCGAGACGTCGGATCTGATCGAGGTCTCCGGTGTGACGGGATACGTCCAGCAGCTGAACATGCGCACGACGGTCCTGATGGCCCTCGACGGCAACCTGGTGCAGATCCCGAACGCCAGCGTGTACAAGAGCAACCTGCGCAACTTCACGACCAACGCCAATCGTCGCGAGGACTTCGTGGTCGGCATCGGGTACGACGATGCCATCGACGAGGCGCAGGAGATCGCCCGGAAGGTGCTCGTGGATCATCCCGCAGTCCTGAACGATCCCGAACCGCTGGTGCTTGCGGACAGCCTCGGCAAGTCGACGGTGAACCTGCGCGTCTATTTCTGGATCAACGGCCGCGAGCACAGCTGGCTGAAAGTCCGGTCTTCGGTGATTCGCCTCGTCAAGCGCGCCTTCCAAAAAAGCGGGATTTCGATGCCCGACGAGGCCCGGGAAGTGGTCTTTCCACGCGGCGTTCCGGTCACGATGGTCGAAGCGAAATCCGAAAAGCGTCGGGACGGTCGCAAGGAAGGACCGACTCGCGACGGCGATGCGGTCGAAAAGGCGGAGACCGTTTCGACGAAGGCCGAAGCGGGACTCAAGAGCGAGGCCGACGATCTCGAACAACAGGCGCAGCAGGCGCGGCCTCTGCCGGACGGGGAGAATCTGCTGGCGACGCCGACTGGCCCCCCGCGCCCGGACGGGGAAGACTAGGCTCCCGCCCCGCCGATGCGCGTTCGAACTCTAAAAGGCCAGCTCGTCCGGTACTGGGAGCGCATCCGCTACAGTTTCTGGTTCCTTCCGTCGACGATGGCCGTTGCGGCGGTCGCCCTCTCGTTCTGGACTGTCGCCCTCGACAGGACGCTGTCGGATGGCTCGCTGAAGGGCCTCCGGTGGGCCTATTCCGGAGGCGCAGAAGGCGCGAGCGCCGTTCTCCAGACGATCGCCGGCTCCATGATCACGATCGCCGGAGTCGTCTTCTCTCTCACGCTAGTCGCCCTCTCTCTCGCCTCATCGCAGTTCGGACCGCGACTGCTGAGGAGCTTCATGCGGGACACCGCCAACCAATTGGTCCTCGGCACGTTCGTCGCGACCTTTCTCTATTGCCTGCTCGTGCTGCGAACGATCCGGCGCGCAGACGAGACCGCGTTCGTTCCCCATCTGTCGGTCACGATCGGCGCGTTGCTCGCCATCGCGAGTCTGGGAGTGCTAATCTACTTCGTCCACCACGTCTCCGTTTCCATCCAGGCCGACGAGATCATCGCGAGGGTGGGCGCGGAGCTCGTCGATGGGATCGAGCGCCTGTTCCCGGAACAGATCGGCGAGGGCCTTCCTTCGGCGCAGGTTCTGCCGGCGGCCGGCCGCCTTCCGGAAGATTTCGGTCGGAAGGCGAGCACGGTGCCGGCCGCCGAAGATGGATATCTCCAGTTCATCGACGCCGAGGCCCTCATGGCTCTGGCGATTCGCGAAGACGCCGTCATACGGGTCGAGCGTCGGCCCGGCCAATACCTCATCCTGGGAGATCCGCTCGTTTCGGTGCGGACGGGCAACGTCGTCGACACGAAATTCTCCGACGCGGTGAATGCCGCGTTCGTCGTGGGGACCCAGCGGACCACTTTTCAGGACGTGGAGTTCCCGATCGACGAGCTCGTGGAAATTGCGGCGCGAGCCCTCTCGCCCGGTGTGAATGACCCGTTCACGGCGATGGCGTGCGTGGACCGATTGGGCTCCGCCCTGTGCCGTCTGGCCCGGCGAGATCTGCCCGGGCCCTGTCGGTTCGACGAGCAGCACAAGCTCCGCGTGTTCGCTCCCGCCGTGACGTTCTCCGGGCTGCTGAACCGCTCATTCGATCAGATCCGTCAAAACGCCCGCACAAACGCCGCGGTCTCCGTCCGTCTTCTCGAAACGCTCCTCTCGATCGCGCGAGCGGCCGATCGTCCCGAGGACAAAGCGTCGGTGCGCCGGCAGGCGGAGATGGTCGCGCGCGGCGCGGAAGACCTTCCCGAAGAAGAGGACCGGCGCGCGCTCAGAGAGCGCCATCAGGCGATGGAGCCTGCCCTTCGGGCGCACGCCGGGTAGCGCGGTTGCGAGGAAACCCGGAAGCCCGGGAGGAACATCGCGCGGCGTCGATCCGGCGGCGGCCTAAGTGTTCCGGGCCGCGGGCAACCGGATCGGCGTCGCGGAGGTCGAGCGCCTCGCAGATGTCCAGGACGTCCTGGGCGTAGCCGTCCAGGCGGGCGTACCGTTCAGCGTGGTAGGCGCGGGAGTCCGACTGGCCGGCGCCGACGTAGTCGAAGTCACGACGCGGAAGTCGTCTTCGAAGGCGGACGCGACGAACCTCCACATGTTCTGGTCGCAGCCATCAGCGAGGCGAGGATTATACAGTCACCGAGGCGCCCGGCTCGTCGGCCGACGCGTATTCGATCCCGAGCGTCACCCGGCCGTCCGAGAAGGAGAACTTGCCGGGGTCGATCAAGAGGCGGTCGCCGTCGGATTCGATCAGGAGGCAGGAGTGGATGTATTTGGAGACGCGCATGGGGGCGAGCTTACGGCGGCCGCCCACCAAGGTGTAGCGGCGGGGCTCGTCCCCGCCCGCCCTCACGTCGACGGCCCGTACCTCACCATCGCGCGGTCTCGCGCCGGCTTCGCCAGCCACGCAAGAGTGGCCGCGAGCAAAAACCACGAGACCACTTCGTAGATCAGCACGCCGCGGACGTAGTCCCACGGCATGTGGAACCACACCGGGTCACCCACCGTGATGAACGCGGAGCCGAGCAGGCCTGCGAGAAGAACGATCCGGAACCGGCGGGCCGAGGAGGCGGCACCCGCCGCCGCGAGGAGCGCGACCGCAATGGCGGAGACGGTGAGGTCGAGCGCGCAGCCCGCGAGGATCTTGCCGGGGCTCGACGGGTCCACGCCTTCCCGCACGAAGGTGACGCGGTAGAAGGGTCCCGACCTGTGCTGCGCGACGAAACGGCGGAATTCGTCGGGCGTCCGACGCGGCCACGGCATGAAGTAGGTGCCGGTCGGGGCCCCGCCTGCGGCGAGCGCAGCGGTGACCTGTGGGGCGTTCGGCAGCGCGTGAAAGACGCCGAGCGGCGGCGCGAGGAATCCCCAGAAGAGCATTCCCCACACGATCAGGACGACGGCTCCCGCAAGGGCGGCGAGGATCGGACGCACGGGCGCAAAGATATGCGAGGTGCGCGTGAGAAGTGCGGTGGCGGGACCGGGGCGGGGGGGGGGGGG
>JALZAT010000013.1:0-1398 GCA_030948185.1 Acidobacteriota bacterium | reverse complement strand
GTACGGGCGGGGACGAGCCCCGCCCGTACACCTCCGGTCGAGAGATCGCGCCTATTTGAACGCGAGCCCGTGCGGGCGCGCGGGGCCCGTCTCGACCGCCGTGTTCATGTCGAGCGCGAAACGCCGGTCGAGCTCGAGGCCGTGCGGCTTCACGTTTGCCACGTGCACCCGATGGTCCCCTTCCGCGTGCACTTTCCCTGCGCCGTCCTCGTTCAAGAAATAGTCGCTCACGACGAGACGCTTCTCATCGGCGGTCAGCGCGATGTAGTGCGGGCCCGAGTCCTTGCCGAGGTCGAGCGTCGCGAGGAGCTTTGGCGACTCGGGGTGGTTGATGTCGAACATCGCGACCTTCCCCGCCATGTTCATCGAGACGAAGAGGCGCTTGCCGTCCGCCGTCGTCCGCATGAGCTGGGGCCATCCGCCCTTCGCGATCGTCGAGAAGTCGAAGACCGGCCGCGCGGTGCCTGCGTCCGTGTCGATCAGGTAGAGCTTGTCGTCGAGCATCCCCGCCGTGTAGGCGCGGCGGCCGGGGTCGCCCGGGATGAGGCGCGCGTCGATGGTGCCTCCGGCGCCGGGGATGTCCACCGTGCGGAGGATTTTTCGCGCGGCGAAATCCCAGACGCGCACGCTGCCGCGCAGGTCGAGCCCGCCCGCCACCGCGTTCAGCGTCGAGGAGGGGCAGATGAAGTCGCTCGTCACCATCAGGTTTTCCTCGGGGCGCACGGAGAGGCCGTGGGGGTTGAATCCTTCCGCCGGCGGCGTGGCCGGAAGCTCCGCCACGAGATTCAAGTTCTTGTCGAACTCGACGACGCGGCCGGGATGGTGGCCCTGGGCGCCGCCCATCATCGTGACGAGGAAGCCGCCGCGGGGCAGCGCGTAGAACTCGTCCGTGATCGAGGAGAGCGGGGGGTCCGCGGAGCGCAGGAACCGGGGCGACTTCGGGTCGGAGATGTCGAAGAAGAAGATCTCCTTCTGGCCCGAGAGGACGGAGAGGAGTCCCCCGGCCGCGAGCACCTTGCCGTCCGCGGAGATCCCCACGTGGTGGGGCTCGTTGTTCGAGGCGCCCGGCGCAGGGAGGGGAACGGTCGAGAGGATGCGGCCGTAGGACCGGGAGTCAGGATCGAAATCGACCACCGCGAGGAAGTCGGGCGCCGTGCGGGCCTGGTCGCCGGCCCAGACGTAGAGATACTTGTCGGCGCGATCCCTGTCCCGGTCCCGGTCCTCATGGGCCAACGCGACGACGAGGGAGGCCGCGGCGCAGAAAACGAGGGCGAGCAAGAGCTGGTACTTGAAGGGCCGTTTCATGTCTCCTCCTGTAATGAGAGAGGGAGTCTCGGAAAGGAGGACGCGCGGTGCCGGGATCTAGTTGCAGCACGTCCCCCTCACCCAACCTCTCCC
>JALZAT010000092.1 GCA_030948185.1 Acidobacteriota bacterium | reverse complement strand
GGTTGGGTGAGGGGGATTACGCGGCGCAGGAAGTCTCCCGACATTCGGAGGGAGGAGGCCTGCGCCGCGGGAGGCCGAGCGCAGCTCGGCCGACGTGTGGGGGAGAGGCTGGGTGAGGCCGGCCGACGCCCGGCCGACGTTCTAGGACTTGACGAAGACGCCGTCCTTCTCCATCTGAGTCGTGACGGCCTGGGCGAGCTCGCCGACGAAGTCGTCGATGTGCTGCGGGTCGATCGTCTTGCTCCGGCCGGCCCAGATGAGCTTGTCCTGTCTCAGCGAATAGACGAGCGTCTCCACGGACACAATCTTGTCGGCGGTCAGATAGCCGGGTTCCCAGACGGTTCCCCAGCCCCATCCCCAGTAGCCGCCCCAGAAGCGCGAATAGCGCGGACCGGCATAGAAGCCGGGCTCCACCGTGTACTGGGTCTCCGTGCCCGTCACGCGCATCACGACCGCTCCCGCGAAGCCCTCGCGCTCGAAGGCGCTCTTGGCGAATTCGATGTCGCGGATGCGGTCCTCGGGAAGCAGCGTGTACGAGGGGACGCCGCGAGCGCCTCGCGCGGTGATCTCCCGAGCCATGGCGTCTTCCGCGCGGCGCCGGACGGAGGGGTTGCGGCTCACGAAGATCGCCGCCACCTTCTGACCGGTCAGGCGGAGGGGCTGGGCATCCGGCGCTTTCCAGGTCGATTGGAAGGTCGTCGTCGCGCAGGCGAAGGAAAAGAGCGCCGCGGCCGCGGCGAGGGTATCGAGCCGGGTTCTGTTCTTCACGGAAGTCCTCCTGCGAAGGTGGAAATGCGAGCATTTACCTTGCCACTCGGAACGTCGCAGAAAGAGTGGGGCTTAAGATGTGAACGACCCGTCTCATGACCTCGAAACGAAGCCTTCCCTCGGCCCTGGGGCTCGAGTCCCATTCCGGCTGGGCCGTGCTCGTGGCGCTCGCCGGGCCTGCCGCGGACCCGGCTCTCATCCTTCGGGACCGTGTCGAGCTCGCCGACCCGAAGGATGGGACGGCGAAGCAGCCGTTTCACGCCGCCGAAGGAATGCCGTTTCCGAAGGCGAAGGCGTTTCTCGCCGGCGCCGCCGCCGACGCGCGCCGCCGCGCCCGAAAGGAGCTCGGCCGCGTTCTCGGCGCGATGGAGAAGGCCGGCTGGAAGCCCGCCCGGTGCGCCGTACTCCTTTCGTCGGGGAGAGCGCTGCCCGGGCTCGAGTCCGTCCTCGCTTCCCACGCGCTCATCCACGCCGCGGAAGGTGACCACTTCCGGCAGGCGCTCGCGGACGCGGCGGAATTCCGCGGCCTCGAGGTCGTGCGTATCCCTCGCAGGGAGCTTCCTGGAAAGGCGACCGGCGTTCTGCGCATGTCCGAGGAGAGCCTCGGCGCGCGCGTCGCGGCCCTCCGGAAAACGGCGGGGCCGCCCTGGGGTCACGATCAGAAGCTCGCGGCACTGGCTGCCTGGATGTGCCTGGGAAGAATCGGTCGGTAGTCGGAAGACGACGGCTACGCGCTTCTCAAGACGGCCAGCAGCGTCACGTCATCGAACGACTCCGCGCCGGCTCCGTGCGCGGCGAGCGCGCGATCGATCGAGGCGAGGAGATCCGCGGCGGATCCGCGCGCTTCCTGGACGAGCCTGATGAACGGCGCCTCTCCGAGAACTGGGGAGCGAGGGCGATCTTAAGACATGGGGGATGGCGATTGCTTGCGGCCGAGGCCGCGTTTCCGGCCAGATGCACTCGGTCGAACCGGATCTACCAGCCCGCGGTCGTGACGGACCGCATCGAAAACTCACGTCTCGGGTCCACCGACGATCCCGCCGGAAAGGCGACAAAATCGCGCATTTCGGGAACAGGAGTTGCAAGGGCCTCTCCTGCGCTCGTCTCGAGCGCTCGCAGTTCGTCCATCTTCGATAGGAGCCTGTCATGAGAAGAATCTCGATTTTCGCGATTGGATGCGTCCTCGCCGTGACGGCGCTGGCGCAGCAGCCCCCGCTCAAGACGTCGGGCGGTCCCACGTCGAACGAAGCGCGCATCCGGATCGTCGAGCCGAGCGAGGGAGCCGTTCTGGTCGGCAACGACTTCAACCTCGTGATCCAGGACCAGCAGTTCCCGTCGGGAACGGCCGTATCGGCCGACGCGCAGCGTGACGCCGTTCGCCCGATCTATCAGCTCTTCGTCGACGACAAGGACCAGGGGAATGTCCCGATGACCAACAACGTGGTCGCCGTGCACGCGACCAGCTTCGGGCCCCACAAGGTCATTCTCCTCGCCAAGAACGGAGCGGGGCAGGTGATCGATCGCAAGGAATTGAACGTCGTCACATCGGAAGGGACCGCGACGGCGTCCACCGCGACGGCGCAGCCTGAGACGGCGACGATGTCGCGGGTCGCGCCCGCCCCGGCGGCTCCCGTGGCGGCTCCCCCCGCGCCCGAGCCGGTGGCCCCCGCCGCGCCGCGTGCGAGCGCTTCGTCCGACACGCTTCCCGCGACGGGCACGTCTTATCCGGCCGCCGCGGTCGCCGGCGTGCTCCTCTTTGCGACGGGCGCCGTGATTCGCCGCCGCCGCATCTAGTTAACCGCCGAGAAGTGAAGTCCTTCTTTCCAAGCGTGGGAAGAAGGACTTCGCATCCCTTTTTTCGCGTCCGTCGAGCCCCGCCCGCCCGGCACCCATAGAATCGGCGGCAGGGAGGAACCGATGCGCTTCATCAACGCCCGGATCCACGGTGTGCTCGACTTCGTCACCGTCGGGGTTCTTCTCCTGGGACCTCTTCTCTTCGGGCTGGGGGGATCACCGGCGGCGATCGCGTACAGCCTCGCCGCGATCCACCTCCTGATGACGCTCCTGACCCGGTTTCCCATGGGAATCTGGAAGACGATCCCTTTCTTCGTCCACGGAATCGTCGAGCTGATCGTCGGAATCTTCCTGCTGATCCTGCCGACTATCCAGGGTTATGCCCCGGGATCCCCGGCGCGGCGCTTCTACATGATCGTCGGCGCGATGATCCTGATCGTCTGGGCGCTGACCCGTTACGCGCCGGAGGAAGGAAGAAACGCCTGATGTTCAGCCCGCGGCTTTCCTGCGGGCGGGCGCCGTAGAGGCGCGCTTCGCCGTCTTCGAGCGGGCGGGCCTCGGGCGTTCGGGCGCGGGCGACGGCGCCGTTTCGGCGAGCTTGCGGGGCGCCACGGCGCGATAACTCTCGTTGATCCAGCCTTCGAGGAGGAACATCGGGACGTCGTCCTCCGGTCCGAACTTCACCGTGACCCAGCCGCTCTTGCCCAGGCCGTATCCCGTGGGCTCCGAGAAGGGGAACTGCAGCGCCATCTCGTTCGACTCCGGAAGCTTGATCGACATCGAGACGTCCGTGCCGTCGGAGCCCAGGAACACGAAGACCTTTTTGGCGACCTTGAAGGCGCGCTCGCCCCAGGGGAACTCCTCGTGGACTTCCGGGTACGTCATCGCGACCCGGCGCAGTTCCTTCTCGAGCGGCGTCGGATTCTTTCGGGGTCCCTTCGGATTCACGGAGGGAGCTTACCGGAACTTCTGTAATTCCGCGGGGGCTCCCGGCGTCTTCTCTCGGGGAGCCTGTCCCTTTTTCCGGAGGAGATTTTCCATGAGGATTCGCAACGTTTTCTTCTATAACGCAGCCGCCGGCCTCGCTATCTTCTGGACGGCGTGCGCATCTTCGCCCCCGCCGCCCTCACCGCCGCCAACTTCCGCGCCGCGGCCGGCGGAGGGATCCGCAGCCGTGCGGGCGCCCGTCACGCCGGCGATGCTCGCGGGCAACTGGCTCTTCGAGGTGAAGATGGGCGGCCGTTCCGTCGAAGGGAGCCTCCACTTCGCCGTAACCTCGGGAGTGCTCGCCGGAACCTTCACGCGCTCCGACGGAAACGAGCAGGAGCTCAAGAACATCGAGATCAAGGAAAACGTCGTTGCCTGGGACGTCGAGGGTGGCGGAGGAAAGCAGCATGCGAAGGCCACCGTCGACGGCTCTTCGATGAAGGGGACGCTGAAGCACTCGGGCGGAGGCCGCGGCGGCAAAGGCGGGAGCAGCCCGAACGGAGAGACGGGCGACTCTGGCGGCGACAGCGCCGGCGCTCCTTCGGGCGGCGGCGGGCGGCGCGGGGGGGGCGGCGGGCGGGGAGGCGGGGGAAGGCGCGGCGGTGGGGGAGGGACAACTGAAGTCACCTTCATCGCGTACAAGTCCGTTCCGCCGGTCGAGACGGGGGCCCCGATCTTGAAGCCGACGCCCGGCTCGTGACGCCCGGCGCGCGATGGCAGAATCGCGCGGAGGAGGTTCCCATGCGCAACCGGATTCCCGCGACGGTTCTCGCCACGCTGGCCGCCGCGGTGATCGCCGCCGCGGCCCAGGCGGGACCGCCGGAAACCGCTTCGAGATCGGAAGTCCGCAAGTGGATCGAGAAGGGCAATTCGCAGTGGGTCGAGGGATTCAAGCGCGGCGACCCGAGCCTCGTCGCGGAGGCCTTCGCGCCGGACGCGGTCAATGTCGGTAAGGATGGGACGGCGGACGTGGGCCGAGACGCGATCCGCGAGCGGACCCGGAAGTACCTCGAGACGAGCGGCCCCGCGACCTCGGCGCGCGCCGACATCGGCGACTTCGTGATCAGCGGCGACCTCGCATACGAGTGGGGGACGTCGGACGCGCGATTCGCGGGCAAGCCGGGCGGCCCCGCGAAGCGCGCGGGGCGTTACCTGACGTGCTGGAAAAAACAGCCGGACGGGAGCTGGAAGATCTTCAGGAACAATTCGCTGGAAGCGGAGCCGGGCAAGGAGTAGGTCTTTGGCGGAGCCGGGCAAGGACTAGCGTCGTGCCGTCGCCAGCGTGCCGCCCGGCTCCGAAATCCGAGAGTTCAAAGTCAGCCCGGCGGGGTTAGATGGCGCCTTTGGACCAGTTCCTGCTATACGCTCCGCCGTGATGAAAACGATCCTGATTTTCACGCTCGTCGGCGCCCTTCTGGGGATCGCCGGCGCGTCCGTCGTCGTCCCGCGGACCCTCGCCTGGTACAACGAGGCGGGCTATCTCTCGCAGCCGCAGGGCGGGCAGCCGCAGGCCCTCGTCAACCTCCCGCAGGTCATCCGCTACACGACGGACCGCTTGATCAAGGGGCAGCTGATCGGCGGGATCGCCGGCGCGGCGGTCTTCCTCTTCTTCGGCATCCTCGCGGCGCGTTCCGGATCCCGCCGGCGCCGTGAAGCTTCCGTGCCGCGCGCCCCTGTGGCTCCGGGCCCCGGCGTTCCGCAGCCCTAGTCTTCCCCGGAGCCTCACCCCGCCGCTGACGGCGTGGACTTCACGAGCACCGCGATCGAGATGTCGTCCTCGGGCTCCTGCTCCCCGAGAAAGCCTGCGAGCGCGGCGCCGAGGACGGAGACGAGCGTCGGTGCCGCGACCTTGCCCACGCGGCGGACCTCGGCCTCGATGCGGTCGTCCCCGAACTCGCGCCCGGCGGGGTCTCGCGCCTCGGGGACTCCGTCGGAATAGAGGAGGAGCCGTTCGTCCTCGCCGAGGCGGCCCGACTCGACGGGCCACGTCAAGCCGAGCCGGATCCCGAGCGGGTACGCCCCGCGGCCGATGCGCTCGATGACTTCACCGGACGGCGAGAGGCGGAGGACCTGAGGATGTCCCGCGACGCAGCCGGACCAGGAGCCGTCCGGAGACAGAACGAGATAGAGACCGCCGAAGAAAGCGCGGGGTGAGCCGGTCCGGCAGAGGATGCGGTTCAATGTCGCGAACATCGCGTCGGGGGCGGGATCGATCTCGAGCTGGGTTCGGAACGCCGCGTGCGCGACCGCCATGACGAGCCCCGCCGCCATCCCGTGCCCCGAAGCGTCGCCGAACAGGACCGCCAGGCGCCCGTCGGGAAGCGGAACGAAGTCGTAGATGTCTCCTCCGACGGTATTGGCGATCCGGTTCGAGGCCCCGATCTTCCATCCGGGGACCTCCGGCAGCTGCTTCGGGATCAGGCTCGCCTGGAGGTCGCGGGCGAGCTCCAGCTCGTCGCGGTAGTTGATCTTGTCGACGAGCTCCATGGCCAGAAGCGAACCCACGGCGAGAAGGGCGACGAACAGCCAGCCGTTGTCGAAGAAGAGCTCGTAGACGCTGGTGCGCCGTTCGCCGTGTCGGATCTGTTCGGTCGTCTTGAAGCGCGCCGGACCCTGAAGGGAGAGGACGAGGGCGACCAGCGCGACGGCAAGAAGCACCCGCCTCGGAGGCGAGAGCCGCCTCGCGAGGCCGAAGAGCACGGCGTTCGAGGTGCGGAGATACCGACGGATCCGCCCGCGGGACCCCTCGATCTCCTCCTGGGAGTCGGCGGTCAGCTTCGCGAGCGCGTTGCGCCAGTCGCGGCGATAGAGGCTGGAAAGGTCCTTGCGGCCCACCGCCCGAAACGTCGACTTGACGAGGGAGATCCAGTCCCTTCCCGAAGGCATGGCGGCGTGAGGATACGTCGCCGGAAGGAGATGTCAGAATCGGCTGCCGGGAAGCGCCCGTCTGGCCCGACTATCGCAGGGGAGTCCTTCACCCATGAGACCGGTCATGACCGCGAACCCGCTGGCGATCGAAGGCTCGAATCGGGTGAAGGCGGCGCGCGCGCTGGCCATCGCGGCGGACCTCGTCCAGGTCGCCGTCTTTCCGATCTTCGCGCCCGGCGCGCTGTCCCCCTGGAACGACGCCCTCGACCTCGCCGTGGCGGCGGCGCTGACCAAGCTGATCGGCTGGCACTGGGGATTCCTCCCCTCGTTCGTGGCGGAGCTCGTTCCGGGCCTCGATCTCGTTCCCACGTGGACGGCCGCCGTCTTCTTCGCGACCCGAAAGGGAGCGCCCTCGAAGATCCCCCGTGAAGGCGCCGTCGACGCGGAGGTGGTTTCGTCGACGCCCGTGTCCGAGCCAAAGCGCTGACGGAATCGGCTCGCGGCTCTCAGCCGCCAGCTGTCAGCTTTCGCGCAACGCGCGATCCAGCGCCGCTTTCGCGAGCAGCCTCGTCGAGTCGAGCGTCGGGAGCGGCGCCTCCTCGGGCCGCACGATCAGCGGGATTTCCGTGCAGCCGAGGACCGCGGCGTCGCACCCTTCCTCCGCGAGCGCGCGGATCTGCCGGTAGAACATCTGGCGGGTCGGCTCCTCGAAGACCGCGTTGACGAGCTCTCCGAAGATCGCGCGGTTGATCGTTTCGCGCTCCGCCGCCGGCGGGACTCGCATCTCGATTCCCCGCGAAGCGAGTGCGTGACGGTAGACGGGTCCCTCCATCAGGTACTTCGTTCCCAGCACGCCGAGGCGCCGGAAGCCGGCGCGTCGCGCCTCGTCGGCGACGACTTCGGCGATGTGCAGCCACGGGATCGGCGAACGGGGCAGAACGTCGGGCAGCGCCTGGTGGAGCGTGTTGTCGGGGCAGATGGCGAACGCCGCGCCCGCGGCGGCGACTTCGCGCGCGGAGTCGAGCATGAGCTCGGCGACGCCCTGCCAGTCGTCCCGGCGGATCGCCTCCATGTGGCGCGCCATCGGGATCGCCGAGAGCGTGATGCGCGGATGGTCGTGCTCACCCATGAGGGGGAGCGCCTCGAGGCAGATCGTGCGGTAGCAGAGGGCGGCGCCTTCCGCGCTGCACGCGACGATTCCCACGTGCGCGGCCGTTCGGGAAGAGTCCATCGAAGTCTCCTGCGGCGGCGAGCTTAGCGCGAGCCTGGCGGCTGAAACGACGAAAGGGGCTTTCGCCCCTTCCTCTTTCCGTTGCAGGGCTCGGTCAGAGCGCTGTCTTCTTCTTCTCCAGGTCCTTCAGCCGCTTCTCGAGGTCCTCGAGGCGTTCCCGGAGGCGCCGCATGTCGTCGCTTCTCGGCATCACGATGCGCGGCTCGGGAACCTCGACGGTGAAGGGGCGGGAACGAAACTCCCTGCGGAGCATGCCGGGGAGCTCGCGGAGCTCGCCGAAGTCCTCCCAATCGACGTCGCGCCGCGGACGCTCCTCGAGCGTGGCGGTCAGCGTCTTGCTGGCCCGGTTCCTCAGAACGTCGAGCTTCATGGCGTCGCCCTTCTTGTGGCCGCGCAGCGCGCGGGTGACTTCGACAGGAGAGTCGACGTGCTCGCCGCCGACGGAGGTCAGGATGTCCCCCACCTCGATCCCCGCCTTCGCGGCGGCGCTGTCTTTCTCCACGCGTCCGACCAGGACCCCCGCGTCCCTGGGCGCTCCGTAATGGGCGCGCAGCTCGGGCGTGATCCCGATCAGGGAGACTCCGAGGAACCCCCCGCCGCCGTTGCGCGTGACCCGGAAGCGGCGGGGCGAATCGAGGATCTGGACGTCGTCGTCGTCGTGGCCGGCCACCACGATCGTGTCGGACTTCGAATCGTCGCCCGCCCGGGCGGCGGCCGGCAGCGGCATCGCGATCAGGAGCGCGGCAAGAAGCGCTTTTCCGGAGCTGGTCATCGTTCCTCCCGTTGGTCTCAGTACTTCGGGCCCCTTTCCGGGCCGGCCTCAGCAACGGAGACGACCCTTCAACCGAAAGGTTCTTCACGCCCGGCGCGGGGGTCCACGAAGGCATGAAACGGCTGACCCCGGCTTGGGAAAGGGCGGCTGACAGCGGACAGCTGAAAGCCAGGTCCGGCTCAGTTCTGCTTGACCTCGGGGGTGAAGTCCGAGGTCGTGGCGACCTGGAACTTGCGATAGTCGGAGTACTCGCTGGTCGCGTCGAGGTTTAGCCCCTTCACGAGGAGGAGGCGGGCGCTCCCCGTGAAATGCGCGAGCGCGGGCAGCCAGATCTCGCCGTTGACTTTCCGGCGGATGATCGACGCGCGGCCGCCTTTCTGGAGCCGCGCGAGAACCCCGAGACCGAAGGAGAGCGTGTCCACCAGCTCCGCGTCGACGCGGACGAGCTGCTTGTCCTCTTCGTCGATCCAGGCCCGGCCCGCGAACTTCACCAGGACCTTCCCCGCCCTGCCGGCCGGGTCCGCACGGGGTTTCGGGCGGAACGCCAGCACGATCGACGGCCGGCCGTCCAGGAGCTCCCGGCCGGAGATCTGGATGTCGTAGATATCGAAGAGCTGCGCGATTGCGGAATCCTCCTTGCGGCGCGCCTCCGCCCGCTTCGCCGCCCGTTTCTGCTCGGCCGCCGCGTCGCCCGCGTCGGCGACCTTCTTGTCGTGCCTGCGGTCCTCCGCGGCGAGCTCGTCGCTCGTGAGCGTGCGGCCGTCCCGCTCGACGAGCCGCCGGTACGTGTGCCCCGGCTCGAGCGACGGATAGACCTCGAACGTCTCCGTCGTGACCTTCTTGACGCCGCCCTTGCCGTCGAGGCGCCGCTCCGTGTGCTTCTCGGTGAACGTGTACTGATCGAGCAGGGTCTCGTCGCTATGGAGGTTGCCCCGGACCGCGTCGAGAAAGGCGTGCAGCTCGGGCAGAGGCTGCGGGACTGCCGGTTCCGCCGGCACCGTCTGCGCCCCGCAGAAACCCGCGAGCCCCAGGACGAGGAGAGCGGACAGCGAGGCGCGGAGAGAGACCGGGACGGAACGTCGCACTACCGTCGCTAACCTCGCCCCCGTGAGGACGATTCCCGGTTTCTGAGCGCCTGATCCGGCTTCCTGTTGACATTCTACAAGAAGGCGGCTAGCGTCCTTCGATTGCTGATTGAAGGAGGAATCATGCACCGAAGAGATTTTCTGAAGGGTTCGGCCGCCGCCGCGGGAATCGCAGCCGGGTGGTCGTTGGCCGGGGCTGCCGCCGGGGGGACCGGGGAACGCGCTGGGGGCCGGCTGACTCCCCCCAAAGACGGGAAACTGCCTGTCGCGGTCACCATTTCGGAGGGGGTTACCGTCATCGACTTCTCCGGACCCTGGGAGGTCTTCCAGGACGTGCACATTCCGGAGGCGGGCGACGACATGGAGAAGATGATGCCGTTCCGGCTCTTCACGGTCGCCGAGAGCCTCGACCCGGTGCGCGGATCCGGAGGGCTGCGGCTCGTTCCCGATTACACCTTCGCAAACGCCCCGTCTCCGCGGATCGTCGTCGTTCCGGCGCAGAAGGGGAACGCCGCCCTTCACGAATGGCTGCGCAAGACGAGCAATACGGCGGACCTCACCATGTCCGTCTGCACGGGGGCGTTTCAGCTCGCGAAGGCGGGGTTGCTCTCCGGGCTCGAGGCAACCACCCACCACGACTTCCTCGACCGGCTCGCCGGCCAGTACCCGGACGTCAAGGTCAAGAGGGGCCTGCGCTTCGTCGAGGGAGCGCCGAAGATCGCGACGGCGGGCGGGCTCTCCTCCGGGATCGACCTCGCATTGAGGGTCGTCGAGCGCTACTACGGCCGCCCGGCGGCGGAGCGGACGGCGGCCTATATGGAATACCAGAGCAAAGGCTGGATTGTCTAACGT
>JALZAT010000091.1 GCA_030948185.1 Acidobacteriota bacterium | reverse complement strand
CTCGTCCCTCGCGCGAGAGCTCGCCGGGCGCGGCAACACCGTCACCGTCATCGAGCGCGCCGAGCCCGGCTTCGAGGCGTCCGGCGCGGCGGCGGGCCTGATCGCGCCGCAGGCGGAAGGACTTCCAGCCGGCCCGCTCTTCGATCTGGCGGTCGCGAGTCGGGGTCTCTATCCCGTCCTGGCCGCGGAGCTCGCGGAAGAGACCGGGATCGACGTCGGCTGGAGAAGGAAGGGAGTCCTCCGCTGCTCCCTGTCCGGAGGCGAAGAGGAGCGCCGGTACCAGTGGCAGCGGGACGCAGGGCTCCACGTCGAACCGGTCGGTCCGCGGCGGATCGCGGAGATCACGGGCGGACTGGCGTCGGCGCAAGCCCGGTCCGGACTCTTCTTCCCCGAGGACGGCATCGTGGATCCCCGTCGTCTCACCCGCGCTCTGTGGATCTCCGCGGAGAGGCGGGGAGCCCGCTTCCTCCTCGGGACCTCCGCGCGCCGGCTCCGCGTGTTCTCGGGACGCTGCCGCGGAGTCGAGACGGACCGGGGCGGGTTCGACGCCGACGCGATCGTGGATGCGACGGGAGCCTGGGCGGCGTTTGACCCGGAGGCTCCGCCCGTCCCCGTCGATCCTGTCCGGGGACAGATCGTGGACCTGCGTCCCTCGGGGGACACGCTGCCCTCGGTGGTGGAATCCGAGGAGGCGTATCTCGTCCCGCGCGAGGACGGTTCCCTCCTCGTCGGGTCGACGGAGGAGCGCGTCGGGTTCCGCAAGGAGATCACCGCGGGGGCCGTGCGCGATCTGATCGCGGCGGCCTGCAGGCTCGTTCCGTCCCTCTCTGCCGCGCGTTTCGCCGGAGCGTGGGCCGGATTGAGGCCGGGCTCCGCCGACGGGCTTCCCGTTCTCGGCGAGTCGGCCGTCCCGGGGCTCTTCTTCGCGACCGGACATTTCCGCAATGGCATCCTGCTCGCACCAGTGACGGCGCGACTGATGAGCGCGGCCGTCGAGGGGTCGCCTCCTGCGGAGCTGAATGCCTTCTCGCCGACTCGGTTCTCGGCGGCGGGGGAGTCCCGGACGGAGGAAGGACCGGGAAGACTTTTCGGTTAGAATTGAAATAAGAACGGCCGGGTGTTCCCCGCCGACATTGGAGGAAATCGTCCGGGCTCGCCCGGGCACTCGAAACGATGCGTAACCCCATCTACTCGGGGCTTCGACTCGCCGCAGACAGCCTCTGGCGGCTGACTCGCGCGGTCGACGCCCGCTTCCCTCAGAATTCTTTTCAACCGAAGTGGGCTCCGGCTCCGCTCTTGAAGCAGAAAGAGCGCACCTTCCCCACGTTCGGCTTTCCGCGAGAGACCGATTCCCTCTGTCCGCGTTGCGTCACCGAAGTCCGCACGAAGATCCTGTCCGGCGAGGCCGACTGGAAGGTCTTGGTCGACGGGAATCCCGGCGAGATCAAGGCCCAGATCGTGGAAGAGGACGGGAAGATCCTCATGAAGAAGGATTGTCCCGAGCACGGCCACTTCGAAGACGTCATGTCCACCGATCCGGCGTTCTTCAAGCGGCTCGAGAGCCTTTACCCGGGACGCGATTTCGTGATCCCGAAGGACGGGCTCCACGAGCATGGAACGTCGTCGATCAAGTACGGGCGCGGCGCCGTGCTGACGATCGATCTCACGAACCGCTGCAACATGATGTGCAACCCCTGCTTCATGGACGCCAACCAGGTCGGGTACGTCCACGAGCTCGAGTGGGAAGACATCCAGAAGCTGTTGGACGACGCCGTCTCCATCAAGCCGCGGCGTCAGCTTTCCGTGCAGTTCTCCGGAGGCGAGCCGACGATCTCGCCCCACTTTCTCCGCGCGGTGAGCTACGCGCGGGAGGTCGGGTACTTCTCCGTACAGGCGGCGACGAACGGGATCCGCTTCGCGCAGGAAGAGGGCTTCGCCCGTGAAGCGGCTAAAGCCGGCTTGCGGTTCGTCTATCTTCAATTCGACGGCGTCGGCAACGAGGCGAACCAGCACCGCAAGGTCGGCAACCTCTTCGACGTCAAGCAGCGGGCGATCGACAACCTGCATGCCGCGGGCGTCGACATCACACTCGTCACGACGATCGTCAACACCGTCAACGACCACCAGGTCGGCGACATTCTGAAGTTCGCGATCGAGAACATCGACAAGATCAACACGGTTTCCTTCCAGCCGGTGTCCTTCACGGGCCGCGACGAGGAGATCGACGACGAGACGCGCGCCAAGCAGCGCTACACGCTCTCGCACCTGGCCCACGACGCGAAGAAGCAGGCGGGCATCGGCGAGCCGATGCGGGACTGGTACCCGCTTTCCGCGTCGGGCCCGTTCTCGGATCTCAAGGACCTGCTGGGCGGCCTCGAGGCGGACTGGGGCTCGTTGAAGTGCGGCTGCCACCCCAACTGCGGGATCGGCACGATGCTCTTAGTCGACGAGAAGACGAAGGAGACGGTGCCCGTCCCGGCGATGATGAACGTGGACGGGATGCTGTCGGACATCAAGGCGATCACGGACTCGGCGCGCAAGAAGGGCTGGACCGCGTTCCAGACGGCGCTGTCGATTCTGCGCAACCTCCGCCCCGAGGGGATCCCGAAGAGCCTTTCGCCGTGGCGCGTCGTCCAGATCATGGACGGCCACACGGGCGGCAAGCTCGGCTTCTCGAAGAAAAAGCGCTACGACTGGCGCGTGTTCTTCATCGGCGGGATGTGGTTCCAGGACCTCTTCAACTACGACTTCCGCCGCACGGAGATGTGCATCATCCCGTATGCGACGCAAATGGGCGAGATCTCCTTCTGCGCGTACAACACGGGAGTCGGCTGGCGCAAGATCATCGAAGAGATGTTCCAGACCGCGTCACTCGCGGAGTGGTACAAGAAGAACGGCCGCCACGAAGTCTTCGCACGAGGAAGGAGCGTCCCTCTTCCGTCCCTGCCAGGCCAGACGGTGCCGAGCCCGCTGGCCCCCGCCGCCCTCGCCGGCTCATTGCCGGTTTATGGCGGCTCCGTCGGAAAGTAGTCAAAAGTAGTCCGTCGACCCCGCGACGGAAACACCTCTCCCCCGCGCACGGGGGAGAGGGCAGGGTGAGGGGGAGTCTCAACGCCCGGATCGTCTCCCATAGGATGGGGTCGCTGTTCGCGGCCCCGCGGGTCCGGAGGGACGACCCACCGAGACCGCCGGTCCAGACGGCCCTGCGGCCGGACGCGGGGAGGGGGCCGGGGAACGTCCGCGCGACGGGTTCGCGTGCCTCGCCGGCTGCATCGCGCGGGCGCGGCGTTCCGCTTTTTCCTTCGCGCGGGCGCGGTCGCCCGCCTTGCGGGCGCGGATCTCCGCGATCCGTTCGTGGAGGGGGATTTCCAGGCGTTCGGCGACGACCTTCGTGTAGTCGAAGCCCGGGATCATGATTCGGGGGAGACGCTTGGAAATCGCGCGCTCGATCTGCGCGAGATCGGTCTGCTCTTCAGGGGACACGAACGTGAACGCGTCGCCCGTCAGCTCCGCGCGAGCGGTCCGGCCGACGCGGTGGATGTAGTCCTCAGGCACGTGCGGCACGTCGAAGTTGATGACGTGCGAGAGGGCCTCGACGTCGATCCCGCGCGCGGCGATGTCGGTCGCGACCAGCACCTTGAAGCGCCCGTCCTTGAAGCCCGCCAGCGCGGCCGTGCGCTGCGCCTGGCTCCGGTTCCCGTGGATTCGCTCGCACGGCACGCCCTGTTTCGTCAGCGAGTCGGCGAGGCGGTTGGCGCGGTGCTTCGTGCGCGTGAAGACGAGCACGCTCCGGATGTCGCCGCGCTTCAGCAGCTCGACTAAGAGCGGCGCCTTCAGGTGCTGCGGAACGGGGTAAACCGCCTGCGTGATTCCGACGGCCGGCGCCGCCGATCGCTCCAGGTTGACCGTGAACGGGTTGTGGAGCATCTCGCGCGTCAGCGTGACGATCGGCGCGGGCATGGTTGCCGAAAAGAAAAGCGTCTGGCGCTTCGCCGGAAGGTGCTTCAGGACGCGGCGGATGTCGGGCAGGAAACCCATGTCGAGCATGCGGTCCGCCTCGTCGAGCACGAGGACTTCGAGGGCGTCGAGCCGCGCATACGGGAAACGGAAATGGTCGAGGAGGCGGCCCGGCGTGGCGACGATGACGTCGACCCCGTGGCGAAACGCGTGCTCCTGCGGCCCCATGCCGACGCCGCCGAAGACCGCGGCCGCGGACAGCGGGGTGTGCATCGCCATGGCGTTCAAGTGCTCCTCGATCTGCGCGGCGAGCTCCCGGGTGGGAGTGACGATCAACGCGCGCGTCTTTCCCCGAGGTTTTCCCATCAGCCGGGAAAGGATCGGGAGGCCGAAGGCGGCCGTCTTGCCGCTGCCCGTCATCGCGCAGGCGAGGACGTCCCGGCCCTGCATCGCGGAGGGAATCGTGTCCTCCTGAATGGGCGTCGGACGCGTGAACCCCATCTCCTTGACCCCGCGCAGGAGCTCGGGCTGGAGACCAAATTTCGAAAAAGGCATGAACTCGTCTTTCCGGGCACACGCTCGTCGAAAAGGAGCGCGTGCCGCTCAACTCATTCCGGCTGTGTGTTTTTAGAACGAAGGATTCGCCGGCGAAAGGCCTACGTTTCCGCGGCAATCAAGAACCGGCGGCAGGCCCACTCTGACAGAAAAGCCCTTCCGGCGCAAGCGATGGACTCAATCGCGCCGGAACAGGAGCAGCTCGCGCGAGAGGGTCACTTCCATCTCTCCGATCTTCTCCGCGCGCTCTCTTTCGCGCGAACGCGCGCCCCGGTACGTCGCCGCCAGCAGATCGCGGACCTCGCTCGCGCCGAAACGCGCCACGCGGCGGATCGATCGCCGCGACACGGGCTCGAGGTCGCCCGCGAGCTCCGCGATGGCCGGCGCCGCCCGATCCTTCCGGTCCAGCCGGCCGAGCACCGCCTCGCGCAGCTCTCCGAGATCGTCCTCTCCGGGCACGACCACGAGGGCCCGCCCACCCGCGCCGAGCAGGCGGCGGAGCTCACCACCGTTTCTCCGGGCCGTGACGGACATCACGAAGTCGAAGGAGCCGTCCGCGAAGGGGAGCCGCCGGTCCGCATTCGACACGACCCACGTGACCGTCGGATGAGTCTTCGCCGCGAGCTCGATCGCCGGTACGGAGATGTCGGCTCCGAAGGCATCCATGGGGCGGGCCCGCGCGAGGGATCCCAGCAGGAATCCCTCTCCGCAGCCGAGGTCGAGCACAGCGAGACGCTTCCTTCCCGGCGCCGTTCCGTCGAGCGCCTCGAGGATCGGTTTCACCATCCAGGCGTCGTGGCCCGCGTCCGTGAGACGGCGGCGCGCCTGTGCGGCGGCGCGCGAGTCGCCGGGCTCCTTCGAGCGGCGGTCCTGTGGCTGGAGCAGGTTGACGTACCCGCTCCGCGCGAGGTCGAAGGAGTGGCCTCGCGGGCAGACGAGCGCGCGCCCGGCACGCTCGAGCGCGGAATCGCACCCCCTCACCGGACACAGGAGGCGGGGAGAAACCGTCAGGGGCCGCTTCCCGCTCCGGTCCCAATCCGCACTATCGGTTCCCGACCAGGATCAGCAGGATCGGAAGGAGGATCCCGGCGAGGAGACACAAGGTCACCGCGACCGGGCTCGGCGTGAAGCGGTACGCCATGGAGATCCCGAGGAGCGTCGTCGAGATGAGAGCGAGAGAGGCCAGGAACACGAACGCCTTGATCGCCGTGCGCTGCGGGGTCTCCTTGCCGGTCGTTTGATTCTTGTGGATCGAGGACATGAGTGTCACGAACCGGGGAGGCGTGTAGCTCTTGTCTCTGGGCGCGTCGTTGAATCGATACACCTGCCACGCCCCGCTCATTGTGAACGCGAGCAGGATCGGCGCGAAGATCGTCCCCAGGTAGAGATGGATCCGGCGGAGCGTGCGAGGGTCCAATTCATCCTCCTTCGGCGAGGGCGTCAGCCGCGCCCGTTCGGTTTGTCCCACCACTTGGAGAGGCGCGCCGCCGGTTCCGACGGGATGCCAGACAGACTCTCCGCGTAATGCGAGGTGTCGTTGAAGACGGTCAAACGGGCGCGCGCGGGATCCCTGAAGTCGAGCACGTTCAACGAAGCGGGACTCTGGTCGAGGCGATCGCGGTAGGTCCTCGCGTCGAAACCGAGGAGCGAGGAGATGAGCAGCCGGATGGTCGCCTTGTGAGAAGCGATGAGCACGCGCTCGCCGGGGTGCGCTGACACGACGTCGAGCAGCGCGGGAAGCGCGCGCGCGGTGACGGAGAGCCCGCTCTCGCCGCCCTCCGGCGCGAAGGAGAACGGGTCCGACTCCCAGCGGGCGTACTCCTCGGGGTAGAGCCGCTCGACCTCGGCCCGGGTCTTCTGCTCCCAGCGGCCGTGGTCGATCTCCCGGAATCCGTCGCGCGGCACCACGTCCTTCCCGTGCGGCGCCGCGAGGATGCGCGCCGTCTCCAGCGTCCGCCCCATGGGGCTCGCGTAGAACGCCGCGATCGGCTCCTGCGCGAGCCGCGCCGCCAGCCGGCGGACCTGCTCGCGCCCGGCGTCGGAAAGCGGCACGTCGGAGCTGCCGGCGAAGCGGTCCTCGGCGGTCAGCACGGTTGCGCCGTGCCGGACGAGGTAGACGCGAGTGGTCAGGGGATCACCCCTTCACCATCATGCCCGCTTTCGCCATCAGGTCCCGAAGGCGCTCCCTCTGATCCCCCTGCAGCTCGATCGCGCCCGCGCCCGCCGCGCCGCCGGTGCCGCACGCCTTCTTCCACTCTTTCGCGAGGCGGGCGACCAGGTCGGCGTTGTCCGGAAGGCCGTCGACCACGGTCACGCTCTTGCCCGACGCGCGCTTCTCGAGGCGCAGCTTCGCGACGAGCCTGTCGGGGACGGCCTCCCGCCCCGCGGAGAGCGTCGCCGCGCACCGGCAGTCCGCGGACGGCCAGCCGCAGCGCGCGCACACGCGCCCTTTCTCCGTCGAGTACACGACGCGTTCGGTCATCGGCCTGCGGGGACCGGGACGGCGGCCGGCGCCGGGTTCAAGCGCCTCTCCAGGAACTCGCCGGCGGCCCGGTAAGCGCGAATCCAGCTCTCGTGCCGCAGGAAGTCGTGGACCTCGTCGGGAAAGACGAGCTGCTCGACCTCGACGCCGCGCGCCCGCAGCGCCTCCGCGAGCGCGACGCTCTCGGCGAAGGGGACGTTGCGGTCATCGTCGCCGTGGATCAGGAGAACGGGCGAGCGCCACGTCGCTACAAAGGCGAGCGGCGAAGAGTCGAACGCGACGCGGGCGATCTCGGCACTCTTCGCGGGATCGTACGAAGGCTCGAAGTTGCGGATGACGCCGTTCCAGTCGTGCACGCCGTGGAAGTCGACGCCCGCGGCGAAGAGGTTCGACGCCCTCGCGAGGCCGAGCGCGGTCAGGTACCCGCCGTAGGAGCCTCCCCACAGCCCGATGCGAGCGGGGTCGACGTCGCTCCGCGCGCGCAGGTACAGCCCGGCGCCCACGACGTCCTGGTACTCGGAGGCGCCGGTCGCGCCGTAGTCGACGGCCTCGCGGAACTCCATGCCCTAGCCGATCCCGCTCCGGTAGTTCACGGAAAGGACCACGAACCCGCGGCTCGCCAGGTACTGATTGAACGCGTAGGAGTTCCGGTAGTAGTAGTTGTAGTGCCAGCCGAGGAGCATCTGCCGGCGCGATCCGCCGTGGAAGAAGATCGCCGCCGGATGCGGGCCCTTTCCCGCCGGCAGGAAGAGCTGGGCGTGGATCTTCATCCCGTCCGCGGCGGAGAAGACGACGGGCTCGGGATCGACGAGCGCGGCCTCGGGAAACCGCGCGGGTACCGTTTCGGGGGCGAGGTCCCGGACCGCTCCCGCCTGGGTGCGGATCGCCGGACGGGGAGGTCGGCGCGCGTCGGAGCGCAGGAACGCGATCCCCGTGCCGCCTCCCGCGGCGGCGGGCGCCCACTCGACTCCGGCACCGGACGTCAGGGCCGCGGGCTTTGCGCCTCCTGCGGCGCGCACTATCCACAGGTGCCGCCGATCGGCGTCGTCCTGGTTGGAGGAATAGACGAGAGAGCTCCGATCGGCGGTGAGCGCCACGTGCTCGACGTCGAACTCGCCCGGCGTGAGAAGGACGGGGGATCCACCGGCGGCGGGGATGGAGTAGAGGTGCGTCCAGCCGTCGCGCTCCCACGGAAAAACGAGCCGGTCGCCGTCCGTCCAGAAGATCTCCTGCCTCGCGACGATCCCGCGGAAGACGCTTCCGCGGCCCTTCTCCGCGCGAAAGACCTCGCGACCCGAGCCGTCCGCGGCGTCCGCCACGCGGATCGACCAGGGCTGTCCTTCGCGGTGCGGGCGAAAGCCCTGGACGGAGCGATTCGCCGGGACGCGGAGGAACGCGAGGCGGCGTCCGTCCGGAGACCAGATCGGGGCGTCGTCGCGATCGACGGCCGCATCGAGAAACCGGAGGGCCTTCGTCGCGGGCTCGAACACTCCGATGAAGCTGTGGTCCCCTCGCCGGCTGACGAACGCGAGGCGCGACCCGTCGGGCGACCAGCGCAGGAACGCCGCCTCGCCGCGCGCCTTGAAGAGCGCTCCCGGCTTCTCGGCCGCTCCTCCGTCGAGGGGCGCGGACCAGACCTGGCCCTTCAGCACGTACGCGATCCGGGAAGCGGACACGGCGGGGTCGTGCCCCTCGCCGATACGGCGCGGAGCCGAGCCCGGCGCGAGCGCGACCGCGACCGCATAGACCGCCTGCTCGGCTCCCTCCGACGCGTGACCGGGATTCGGAAACTCGCCGCCGCGATTCGCGTCGCCGCCGCGGACGTACACGAGAGTCTTTCCGTCCGGGGAGAACGCGAGGTCTCCGATCTCCTGCCCGTCGTCGTCCCGGTAGGCCGTGAGAGGACGCGCCGGCCAGGAGGGAGGCTCCGCAAGCCAGACGTTGCGCACTCCCGCCGCCGAGAAAACCCAGGCGGCGGCTCCCGACGGGGAGGAAACGAGATCCGAGGGAAAGGGCGCGGACATCACGTCCTCGATCGAGAAACCGGAAAACGCCCGGCTGACGGCGGGGGAGGAACCGGCGCCGAGCACCAGCACGAGTCCGACGACGACGCGCCACGCGTTTCGCATGGAGGGGGAGTTTATCGGCTAGTTCACGAGCCCCAGAATCGCCGCACCGAAGGCCTCGAGCTTGGCGGGGCCGATCCCCGGTACTTCGCCGAGCAGGGGCAGGCTTTTCGGCCGCTCCGACGCGATCGCGGCGAGCGTCTTGTCATGGAAGACCACGTACGCCGGGACGCCGCGCCGCGCCGCCTCCTCGCGACGCCAGGCGCGGAGGCGTTCGAGGAGCGCCTCGTCCGGAGGGCCCATCGTCGGCGCGGCCGTCTTACCCCGGCGCCTCCCCGTCTTCTTTTCGCGTGGGGGTTCGGCGCGGGGCGGCGTCAGCTCGACCGAGGCGACGCGCCCCGCCATCACGTCGCGGCCGAGCCGGGTCAGCGAGAGCGTCCGGTAGACGTCCTCGGAAGCGCGGAGAAGCTCGGCGCCCACGAGCGAGTCGATCCATGCCTCGACGCGCTTCGCGGTCTCGTTTGAGAGGATTCCCGTCGTCGAGAGGCCGGTGAGCGTCTCGGGAAGATCGTCGACGCGGCCCGTCAGCATTGCGGCGATCTTTCGCTTGCCCCACCGTTCGCCCGCCCGCGCCACTCCCGAGAGGACTTTGCGTACGAGCAGGAGCTCGTCCTCCCCGAGCTCCGCCCGCCGGCCGCAGTTGCCGCAAAAGCCGCACCGCGCAACCGCATCGCGCTCTCCGAAGTACCGGAGGATCGTCGCGCGGAGGCAGCTGGTCGTGTCCGCGTACGCGATCATCCGCTTGAGCTTCGCGCGGTCGAGCTCGCGCTTTCGCTCCCGCTGCGCTGGGTCGGTGTCGCGCCGGTAAGGCGCGCCGGTCCCGAGGCCGGCCGCTCGAAGCGCGGCCGAGGGGACCGCTGAAACGTCCGCCGAATCCTCTCGCTCAATAAAGAACTCGCGCGTGCGGATGTCCGCGTAGTTCCAGAGCAGCGTCGCGTCCGCGCGGCGGCCGTCGCGCCCGCCGCGCCCGATCTCCTGGTAATACGCCTCGAGGCTGCCCGGCAAGGCGGTATGAATCACCGTGCGAACATCGGGTTTGTCGATTCCCATCCCGAACGCAATCGTCGCCACCATCACATCGACTTTTCCCGCAAGAAATTTCTCTTGCACTCGCTGGCGGCGCTCGGGGTCCAGGCCGGCATGATACGCCGCGGTCGAGAAGTGAGCCGCGAGTTCGGCCGCCACGCTTTCGGCTTGCTTCCGGGTGGGCGTATACACGATGCCCGGCCGGCGTTCCCCGTCCAGCAGTAATTGGCAGGCAAGCGCGGGCCTTTGGGATGGCGCAACCTCGACCGCTTCAATCGCGATGTTGGAGCGCCGAAACCCATGGATGAACCGCGCCGGCCGCACCAGCCCCAACTGCTGGGCGATGTCATCTTGCACCAGCGGCGTCGCCGTGGCAGTCAGCGCAATAACCGGCGCAGGACGCAATGTGGGTAGGTATTGGC
>JALZAT010000012.1 GCA_030948185.1 Acidobacteriota bacterium | reverse complement strand
GCCGACGGGCGCGCTCGCGGCGAACACGTTCGTCGGTTTCGACGGGAACACCTGCGCGCTGAACACGAAGGCGCTCGGCGCGACGGACTTCGCCTTCTCCGCCGGCGACCTCGCCGACGTGATCACGAAGGGGACCGCGATCGTGAAGGTCGGCGCCGTCGCCGTCGCGGTCGGAGACAAGCTGACGTCCGACGCAGCGGGCCTCGCGATCGCCGGAGGCGCGAACCCGATCAACGGATTCGCCCTCGAGGCCGGCAACCCCGGCGACCTGATCGAAGTTTCGCTGATCTGACCCTGAGTCGTCGAAAGCGGAAAACCTGACCGAGAGCTAAGAGGAGAAAACAGAAATGGGCAGCACGCTTCCGCTAACGAATCGGCGCCTCGGCGTCGACAAGTTCTATACGCAGCTGTCGGTCGGGATCGCCCCGGATCAGGTCCTCATCGGCGACACCCTCTTCCCGGTTCTTCGCGGCGACCTCTCGAGGATGCTGATCGCGAAGTACGGCGTCGAGGCGTGGCAGATGATCGACGACGCGGTCGGCGATCGGTCCATGCCGAAGCGGGTCGATATTCAGATGGGCAAGCTCTCGATCGACATCGAGGGCCACGCGCTCATCAACCCGGTTTCCGACCGGGAGCAGCAGGAATCGCTCAAGGGCCCGGCGCAGCTGGACCTCGAGAAGCAGGCGCTTTACACGCTGAAACAGCGGATGCTGTTGCGGCGCGAGTTCCTGCAGGCCACGCTCGCGCAGAACACCGCGCTCTATCCCGCGGGCAACGTGATCACGCACGCCGCCGGCGCGACCCGATGGGACAACATTGCGGCCGGCGTCAACACGGCCGACCCGATCGCGGAGCTCGTCCCGTTCATCGAGAACACGATCCCGCAACAGATCGGCCGGCGCCCCAACATCGGTTGGACGAGCTCGCTCGTGTGGTCGAAGATCATCACGAATACGATCGTGAAGCAGCGGGTCTTCGGCACGGCCAACCCGCAGGGCACCCCGACGAAGGCGCAGATCGCGTCGCTCATGGGCCTCGAAGACATTCTCGTCGGCTACGCGGTCACGCGGCCGGAGCCCGGAGACGAGACGTCGGCGACGACCCCGATTTGGGGCAAGTCCTTCGGCGTCGCGTACGTCCCGCCCGTCGCCGGGACGCAGATCCCCGCCTTCGGCTATACGGCCGAGCAGCGGGTCTTCGGGGACGCGGCCGAGGCGGTCGTCCGGATCCGGAACGAATACATGGGCCCGTCGGGCGGATGGGATCTCAAGCGGTCGGCGTTCTATTCGCCGGTCATGACGTTCCCGACCGCCGGGACGATCTTCACGACCGTCGTTTCCTGATCGGGGCGCGCGAGCTCGGGAGTCGAAACCACAAGAGGAGAGAACGGAAATGACCGACGAAACCAAGTCGACGACGCCCCCGCCGGCGCCGGCCCCCGCTACCGCGCCCTTCGGCTCCGGGTTCAATCCTCCGGGCAGCCGGGTCGCGGCCGACCCGCGCAGCCCCGCGCAGAAGGAACGCGCCGAGAAGCTCTCGAAGGAGCAGGACGAGTCGCACAAGCGGCTCGACGGCGATCCGCGGAAGGTCCGCATGGCGAAGGACGCGGTCGTCGAGACGCCCGAGGGCGACTTCGTCGACGCGAGCGCCGGCGAGGTCGTCGAGATGCGGCATCAGAAGGCCTTCGACGCGATCCGTCACGGAGCCGCGAAGGCGGTCGACAAGGACGAGTCGCTCGGGAAGGCGCCGGCCGGCAAGCGGGACGCCGAGAAGCCGGACTTCGACAAGCGCAAGCCGGGCGACATGGGCGACGTCGCCAACCCGCCCGGAGCGAGCGGCCTCGGAAGCGGCGAAACGAAGTAACTCCCGGTGTTCGCCGCCTCCGACCTCGTAACGGCCGCGAAGGCCCGGTTCGGGGCGACGAACCTGCAGCAAAGGGTCGCCCCCGGCGCGAGCACTCCGCTCAAGGACCTCGAGCTCCTCAAGATCGCGCAGGGCGTGATCGACGCTTTCTCGGAGGCCGCGCAGAACGCGGGCCTCTGGCCTCTCGCCGGCGTGTGGCCGGCCGGGAGCGTCTCCCCCCTCGACGGCACGACCGACGTCTCCGGGCAGCCGTACGCGAACGTGTGGCCGTACAACATGACGCAGCGGGCTCTCGACTACTTCGACGGCCGTTCGTACGGCGCGCTCGAGGTGATCCCTTCCGGGAAGCTGCAAATGTTGAAGGCCGTCGACGCCTTCCTGCTCTCGGTCGCGAAGGGCGCGATCGGGCTCGGGACGAGCGGGCTCGACGAACCCTCGACGCCGCGGCCGATCGCCTCGAGGGACCGCTCCGGCCGGAGCCTTACGGCCGACGGAGCGCAGGACCGGCGAAACCTCCTCGACACGTTCATCGGCGCGGCGTGGGATTGGTGGAGCGCGTGAGCCTCCGGATCGACGTCGTCCGCGACGAGATCGCCCCCGAGCTCCGGATCATGTCCGAGCGGATGGGAGACTTCTCCGAACCCTTCTCCGTGATCCTCGCCGACGGCCTCGGCGCGGCTCAGGAGACGATCGTCGAGAAGAAGGCGGCGCCCGGCGGCGGCCCGTGGGCCCTCATGGCGGAGGCGACGATCCGGAAGGGCAGGGACCCCTCGACGCTCTTGATCGAGACGGGGGAGGGCGTCCTGTCGCTTTCCCGGGGCGGTTCCGGCAACGTCTTCGAGGTCGGGCCCGTGGAGGGCCGCGCCGGCTCCGTGCTCACCTCGAAGCGCACCGGCTACCCGTACATGAAGGGGATGCAGGAGGGGGCCTTCAACCGGCCGCCGCGGCCGTTCCTCGCGTGGCCGGAGGAGCGGATCCCGCAATACGGTTCGCTGATCCTCGGGCACATCATGGGCGAGCCGCCCTCGGGGGTCGTCCATGGCTGACGGTCCCGAGACGAAGATCGCGAAGGCCTTCGCCGCCCGAATCCGCGGCAGCGCCCGGGTCGTCGCCCGGTACGTCAACGGGATCGTTCTCACCGAGGGCGTTCCGGCGAAGTACGCCTTTACGTCCGAGACGCTCGTGCTCGCGGCTTTCCCGGTGAAGCCGGCGGAGCAGCCGAGCCGGGTCGAGAACATTTACGTCGACATGCTCGTTTGCCCGGTCCTGCAGTTCGAGCAGACCGACACCGATTCGATCCTCGACGCGGCGAACGAGTTCAACGAATTCCGGAAGCTCCTCTTCTCCGGCCGGCTGCAGCTGACCGAGGACCTGATCGGCGGCTCGAGCTCGGTCAACCTGACGGATCCGATCCTCTCGTTCGATTGGCCGCGGACGACGATCCCGCCGGCGGCGACGTCGCTCCGGATCCCGGAGTTCCGCGCCCGCTATAGCTCGAAGATCATGCCGGCGACCGGCGACTACGCATAAGGGGGAAACGTGAAAGCCAAGGCAGTAAAGGACGGCGTTCCGGTGACGTTCACGAGCGGCGACGTGATCACGCTCGGGCTCGAGCCGATCGAGATCCCCGAGGACTATCGCGCCGAAATGCGGATCGCCGCGCAGCACGTCTTCGGGGTCGAGATCACGGAAGACCCGACGCTCGAGGCGGACAAGGCCAAGGCGCGCGCCGCGGAAGCCGAGACGCGGAAGACGTCGGTCTTCGAGCGGCCCGCGAGCAGGTAGACGACTCGCCGAGAAACAGGACCCGGCCCGAAACCTAGGAGGGGGAGAAGATGGGACAGTTAGACGCCGCAACCGGCAAACGGGCAACCTACGCGCGCGGCCTCGAGAAGATCACGGCCGGGATGCCGCAAGGCCTGTTGACGTTTCTCAAGTATGAGTCGGTCGATTCCACGCGGGATGCGAAGTGGAACAAGAGCAACTCGGTCACTCAGTCCGAGGGCGAGGACAAGGGCACGCCGGGCCCGATCGACCTGCCCGGGACGTACAAATACCCGCTCACCGCGTGGCAGTTCGCGATCGACCTCGCGGCCATGTACGGCGCGCCGGCGATCTCGGTCCTGACCGCGACGAAAAGCTGGCGGCTCGCCTTCTTCCCGAACCGGAACAATGCCTTCCGCGGGATTTGGGACGTCATGTTTGGCGGATCAGCGACGGTCGGCGCGACCGCGACATACGGCCGGCGCGTCTCGAAGCTGATCCTCGGCGAGGACGCGAACAAGCGGATCGAGGTCACGTCGACCATGACGGACGGCCTCGGCGACACGATCTCGGGGCTCTTCGTGGCAAAATCCACGAACGTCGGGACCTTCCTCGGGAAGATCGCCTCGCGTGGCCGCCGGCAGAAAGATGCGGCGTGGCTCGCCGGAAAATCCATGTACCTCAAGATCACGGCGAAGACCCCGACGCTCGTCACCTTCGTCGCCGGCTATGACGTCGCGTCGCCCGGAGACGGAACCGGGTTCCCGGCCGTGGTCTACAACGCGGCGACCTTCACCGTCTCGCCTCAGTCGAACACGAACAACACCGACGGGTTCTCGACCGTGATCATGGACGCCGGCGCCGTCGGGATGTTCGACGAAAACTTCGACCCCTATCAGGTCGCGATCAACCCGACGACGGATTACTCTGTCTTCGCCGTGGGCGACGAGTTCGAGCTCCCGGCGATCGGCGCCGAGGTTCCCTTCGTCAACCTCGTCGAGACGCGGCTCTCGACGTTCACGGCCGACGTGACCCTCGGCGGGACGCGCTCGGTCCGGTTCACGAAGGCGACGATCGAGCTCGATCGGCCCTTCAAGCCGTACAAGAGCAACCGCTCGAGGTACGCGACGGCGATCGACCCCTCGGGCAACGCGGGCCTCTCGGTCAAGCTCGACGAGCGTTTCTTCGACAACTACTACCGGGACCTGATCGACGCCGCCTCGCGGTTTCAGTTCTATTCGAAGATGCAGAACGACAACCCGATCGCCGGCACGGTCGCCGATCACGAGGGCGTCGAAATCTACGCGCCGCAAATGGCCGTTGAGGCGCTCAAAGAGCGCGCGGTCGCCGGGCCCGACGTGCTCATGTCTCAGAAGACGCTCAACGCGGAGAACCCCGACGCGACCGTCGCGGGTCCGACCGGGTTCCCGGGCACGCGACCGGTGCAGGTCAACGTCACCGTTCCGATCGACCCGACCGTTTACTTTTGACCATGAGAAAACCTACGTCCGGCGGGGGGCGCCCCGGCCCGGTTCGGTGCAAACCGCGGGGCCATTAGCGACCGAACCATTTACGGGCTCCGCGATCCACGGAACGGGGCCTTGCGATACGTCGGCGTCTCAAACAGACCTCTCGCGAGGCTCGCCGGGCACCTGTCGCACGCCGCGACGCTCAAGACTCACACCGCCCGATGGCTCCGCTCTCTAGTCGACGCCGGGCTCCGCCCCGAGTGCGTTGATATTCAGCGAGTCGGTGCGTCGGAGAGCCATTTCGTCGAGCGATTCTGGATATCGCATTTTCTCTCGCTCGGTTGCCGGCTCACGAACGCGACGGTCGGCGGCGAGGGGCCTGTGTCGTCCCCGTCGCTCGAATTGCGCGCGCGCCTCTCGTCAGCGTTGAAGGGCAGGCCGAAAACGGCCGAGCATGTCGCAAAAGTCGCGGAAGCCAATCGAGGGAAACAAAGATCAGACGCGTTCCGCGAGGAGCTACGGGAACGCGCCCGGCGACTGTGGAGCGACCAAGTATTCCGCGCAAAGTGCTCAACGTCCGCCCGCTCGCGTCCTCCCGTCAGCGAGGAGACGAGAAAGAAACTCAGCGCCGCAAACCGCCGACGCCGCGGAGAAAAGCGCGCCCCGTGGACGCCGGAGCACCGGGCCCGGATCGCGGCCTTGCCGCGGCGGCCGCTCTCGCCCCTTTTCGTGGAGGCCGGGAAACGCGGTCCGTTCAGGGGCCACAAGCACACCGAAGAGGCAAGGGCGAAAATGGCTGCCGCCCGCCGGCCGTGGACGCCGGAGCACCGGGCCAATTACGGGCGTTCGATCGAGGCGAGACGCCGTGGCTGACGAGACGCGCGACCTCGAATTGCGCGTCAGCGCAAACGCGGAGCAGGCAAAGGCCGAGCTCGGGGCGACGACGGCGGCGGAAGCGGAGGTCGCGGCCGAGGCCGAGCGGGCCTCGATCATCGCGCAGCGGGCGGCGGACAGTCAGGCGGCCGCACTCAGCGAAGTCACCTCGGCCTCGAACGCCGCCGGCAATGCGGTTTCGAACATGGCGGAGCTCTCCGCCGCCGGCGGGAAGAAGTACGCCGTTTCGATCACAGAGGCCCGCGACGCGGTCGCCCGCCTCGAGATCGCGATCGAGGCCGTCCGGGCTCGAGGCGGCCCCGTCTCGCCGGCGGCGATCGCCGAGCTCGCCCTCTTCGACGCCGCCGTGCAGGCCGCGGCCGCCTCCATGGAGAAGGCCGCCGGGAGCACGAAGACCATGAGCGCCGAGGTCGGCCTCGCGCGCGGAAACATCGGCGGCATGGCGAACGCTATGCGGGGGCTCGGGGGGACGATCGGGAACACCGTCCTCGGGTTCCTCGTCTTCGAGGGCCTCTTCAAACTCCTCCCGACGCTGATCAAGTCGGTCGAGGACGCCGGGACCGGCCTCGGCAACATGTATTCGAAACTAACCGGCGGCGTCGTCGAGAACACGGCCGCCGAGGACAAGGCCGCGGTCGCCGTCGCGAAGCACGACGCGGCGATGAAGGCCTCGGCCGACGCGAGCGAGCTCATGGTCCGCGCACAGTCGGCCCTCGCCTCCGGAGTGATCGTCTCGACCGACAACGTCAAGACGCTCGAGATCGAATTCCTCGCCTACATGAACCGGCTCCGCGGGGCGACCGACGTGTCCGAGGAATATCGAAAACTCATGCACTCGATCGGTATCACGGTTCCCGAGAGCCTCTCGAAGATCCGCGGCGAGGTGAACGCCTTCGGCGAGGAGTACCGGCGGCAACTCGAGGTCAACGGCCCGAAGGCCGCGAAGACCTTCGCCGACGCGCACGTCGCACAGGTCGATCGGTGGGAGCAGGCCTTCATCGGGGCCGGTAAGACCGTTCCTAAGGCGCTCCTCGACATAACCGCGGCCATGTCGAAAATGACCGCCGAGGGCAAGCGGCTCGAAACGGAATTCAATCTCACACAGCATTTCAACGACCTCAACGAGGCGCTCGCGCACGGGGCGGGAGAGTTCGGGTCTATGAAGCTGGCGGTCCAAGCTCTCGAGCCCGAGCTCGCGTCGCTCAAGAAGAGCCTCGAGGCCGAGATCAAGGCGCACGGCGACGCCGACGGCGCGATGCTGAAAGAGCTCCTGACAATCCGGCAATGGGAGCTCGACGCGGGGATCCATATTGCGACGCGCGACAAGCTGAAAAAGGCGATCGAGGACCTCGGCCAGAAATACGCGAAGGAAGCGGATCAGATCGACGACCTCTCGAAGAAGCACGCGGCCGCCACGGTCGCGATAGAGACGCACCGACAGGCGGCGATCAAGGCGGGCGACGACATGCTCGCGAAGGTCGTCGCGTCGACGGCCGGGGAGATCAAGAGCCTCACGGAGAGGTGGCGCGCCGGGGAGATCGGGAATAGCGAATACCGGGACAAGATCGCGCAAATTCAAATGGACGAGGTCAACGCCCGCCGGAAGGCGCAGGAGGACGAGGCGAAGGTCAACGAGGACGCGGCCACGTCGCTTGACACCCTCACGAAGGATTACGACAAAAAGGGCGAAGAGCTCTCTCAGATGATGCGGACGCAACAGGCCGACATTAAAGACCTCAAGGAAGCGCGCGCCGCCCTGACCAAGGAAAACGCCGCCGGGATCACCGCGCTCGACGACGAGGCGAAGGCACACGAGCGGGTGATCACCGTCATTAAGCCCTCGAAGCAACTGCACGACGACATGAAACAGGCCCTCACCGACACGACCGCGCACATCAAGGCGGACCACGTCCCGGCGCTCGACGCCGTCCACGGCGCGCACACGGGCAAGCTGCACGTCTCCGTCCCGAAGACGACCGGCCTTCTCGGCGATCTCCGGCTCGAGCTCCTGAAACTCCCGGAGAACGCGCCGGCGATCGTTGCCTCGCTCGATTCGATCGCGCAGGCCATGGACCGGGTTGCGACGTCGGCCACGAACGCGGACACGGCGACGACCGCGTTCACGGGCGACGCCGGCGGCGGCGGAGCGGGGGCGGCGTGAGCCTGCGCGCCATGGGATCGGTCGCGAAAGAGGCGGCCGCCAACCTGACGCAGGTCGCGACGGCCGCGACGGCGGCCGCGCCGGCAATCGAGACGCTCGGCTCGAAGCTGACGGCGTTTCAGAAGGCGATCCGGGATCTTCAATACGGCTCGGGCGCGTCTGTGACGGACGGGGCGACCCGCTCCGAGGGCAGCCGCGCGCATCAGGCCGAAGGGGTCGCGCGGCTCGAGGCCCTCGACGCGCAGCTTAAGGCCGCCTTCGGAGCGAACAATCAGTTCTCCGGGATCATCGACCGCAACCTGACGAGCCTCCGCAATGGCGACTATGACGTCGACTCGTTCATCAAATATTTCGCTGCGATCGCCAACTCCTCTTTCGCCGGGCTCCAACAGGAGGCCCTCTCGAACAACCCGCAGATCCGCGCGCTCGCGCTCCTGCTCGAACGGATCGCACAGTCCGGGAGGCTCCAATAATGGCCGCCGAAACACCGCTCGACCGCGGGGGAATCCTTCACTCGCTCTACATGGGCGGGAAGATCCTCAAGCGGGACCCCAACCCGATTCAGCTTGCCCCGCTCCGGTGGGAGACGCGCACGCGAACGGCGAACATGAGCCTCCGCGTCGATCGAGGTTTCATCCTCGCGGGGCTCCCGAACGTGCTCGACAAGCAGGCGATCGTCGTCCCGTACCGCAACGTCCCGGAGACGGACCTCCTCGAACACCTGACCGCGCTCCTCGGCGTCGGGCAGCCCTTCGACGTGTGCATGTGGAAGCAGCACCGCGAGGTCTATGACACCGACGGAGCAGCGACGACCTACTTCCTGCAGCGGCGGCCGGCCTCGCCGACAATGCAGCCCTTCGTCGCGGAGGGGACGAACCTCGAAATTATCTTCCCGGAGTACGCGACCCGCGTCGAGTTCTACTCGGCGAGCTACGGGAGCGCGCCGGGCCTGACCGTGACGCGCTCGACGGTCGTCTACAAGACCGAGGCGCAGATCGCGGCCGGGTCGCCGGCGCCGGGCGAGGCGTGGATCGGGACGGATGGGAAGGCCCTCGGGGGATCGCTCGCGCTGATCTCGTCTATGAAGTTCGGGACGGCGCCGGCGGCCGGCGTCGATCGCCTGATCGTGTCTTACGTCCCGCTCTACCGCATGACGGTCGAGAGCGACGCCGGCAGGTCCTTCGCGGCTGCGCTCGAAGAGGCGCGGTCGATCAAGCTCGCCGAGGTCTGATCGTGGCCGACGTCCTCGCCTCGATCGCCGGGACGGTTTCCTTCGGGGGCGCGTGCGCGTTCGCCGGCGGGATCGTGAAACAGGAGCGGCCCGACTCCGACGCCGGCGGCCTGCCCCCGTCCTTCGACGAGGCCCTGACCTTCGACCGCGCGCTGTGGGATGCCGCGACGGCGCGCGTCCGGTACACCCGCGGCCGCGTCACGTTCGAGGGGAGCGACCTCTACAACGGCCGCGCCTCCACCGCGGAGTACGTCGAAGACATGGTCGTCGGCAACTTCCGCACCGTTCGCGTGCGTCCGATCGGGACGCTCTGGTCGATCCCGACGACGATCGTCCCGTCGATCCCTTACGATCCGTGTCCCGCTCCGCCGGGGCCCGTCGCGCCGCACGCCGCCCCGAGAATGTGGGGCAACCTGCCGATGCAGTTCTTCCTCGGGCTCGGCAAGAGCCCGGCGGCCATGACGGAGACGAAGCTCTTCGAGGGCGTCACCTATCAGAAGCGAAACAAAAATCAGGTCCCGGTCGACGGCGACCTGACCGCCGTCGACCTCTCGCTCGTCTACGCGAACATTCCGCTTTGCTACGAGCTCAACCCGTTTTCCGGGAAGCGCCGAGGTCAGATCACCGTCGAGCTCGCGGCCGCCGTGGGGATCCCCGCGAACAAAGTCCTGACGCCCGTCGGCGGAGAGGTCACGCGCGCGATCCTGCTCTCGAACGCCTCGCTCCTCCCGTTCCTCGAGAAGCTGTGGGAGTCGGAATATGGATTCCCCTACTTCGACGAAAACGGGAATCTCGTCGTGAAGCGAATCGACATGAAGGGATCGCCCGATTTCGCGCTCGACTCCGCGAACGGGGACTTCGACCTCGATCAATTCGAGGAGATCCCGCCCTCGCTCGCGCCGTCGCGGGTCTTCGTCTCGGGAGCTCTGCCGGTGAAGAACACGGGCCCGGGCGGGACGCCGATTATCTCCGTCACCTCGACCGAGAACGACGAGAACGGGCTCTATAACCCGAAGTGTCAGAAGGTCCGGCCGGGCGGCCTGCTCTCCTACCGGCAACAGCCCGACGGGAGCGGCGTCTCGCAATATTGCATCTACCCCTCGCAGCATTTCCTCACCGTCGGGCGCACCCGGACGGAGATCACGAAGACGAACGGGATCGAGACTCTCCGGGTAATCACGAAATGGGGGTTCTATAACCCGGCCGCGAAGGATCCGAATTTCGACGGGACGCCGGCGACCAATCTCTACGACGGCGCCTATGGGGACAAGACCTTCCACGTCAACGAATCGGAAACCTTCATGGAGATTTCGAAGGAGACGACGGAATCCTTTCTCGACGATAACGGGACGCTCCTGCGAAAGCGCGTGACGTCGGTCGGCTGGCTCGCGCCGAAGGCGGCCCTCTTCTTCGAGGACCCGGCCAACCGCGGCGGCTTCCGCTCCACGGGCGGCCGGTGGGTGTACGGCGGCGCGAACGGCGGCAACGCGCGCACGCTCCCGGCCGAGATTTATCAGGCCGTGAGCGAGGTCGAAACGACTTTCGTGTTCGACGAGGACGGGAAGATCGCCTCGGCCGATGCGGTCACGCGCGGATGGGGCTCGCCGCAGGCGCGCTGCGACGTCGACACGACCGCTCCTCACACGCTCCCGCCCGAACCCTTCCCCGGCCCGGGCCCGGCGCCGACCCCTCCGCCCGAGATTCATCTTTCAACGCAGCTGACCGGGCCGACGCGCCGCGAGGGAAATCGGTTCTTCTTCAATTTCGGAATCCCGACGTGGCTCGACGAGTACCTCCGCCTCAACCTCGGCGGGTACACCTTCGTCGAGGTCGCGCCGCAAACGGTTCGGATGCTCGGCTTCGCCGTCGGGTATCGCCCTCGCAATGGTTTCGGGATTCTCCCGCTTCCCGGCGCGAGCGCGAGCGTTACCGTCTCCGGGCCGGCGATCAATCCGGCCGCGACGCCCCCCGTTCTGCAGACAGAAATCTACGTTGACCTGCCTCACAACAGGCCGACCCCGATCGGGGCGGACTTCCGGCCGACGTTCACGGGCGACGTGCACCTCTACGTCGCCGGCGTCGTGCACCTCACGGCCGGGGGATTCGATTTCACGATCACGGCCGACAACTTTCCGCTCGTGTGGCAGCCGTACGCCTCGAGCTCGACGATATGAGCATCTACCGTCACGAGTGGAAATACGGCGCCGCGGATTGGCGCCGCGACCTCGCCGAGACGTTCGGGCTCCTCAAGATCCAAAGCACGAAATACAGGGTCGTCGACGGCGAGATCGTCGAGACGGTCGACACGATCACGGAGTACGAGGACCCGATCGCCGGCGTGCCGGCCAACCCCGACGGGCCGCCCGACCTCTACGCCGACGGGAGCTATCGCGCCGACCCGGTCTTTCAGTTCATCAATACGCATATCGTGACGACGACCTATCAGGCCACGGGGCCCGATTCCTACACGGCGCAGATCGACGACTTCAACATCCTCACCGGGGAGACGACTCACCGGACCGTCTCGATCAACGGGTCGCTTCCGGTCGCTATGACGAAGGGGAGCGTCCTCTCGAACCTGACGCAACAGCCGATCGTCGCGACACTTTACGATCCCTGCGACTTCGTCTCCTCGAAGCTGGCCTATACGGTCGAGTTCGCCGAGACGGAAGACGACCTCTCGGCCGTCGCGCGCCGCAAAATGCAGAGGGCGACCGCGATCGTCCGCAAGGTCACGCTCGCCGCGAACCCGCTGATAAAGATCGGCGACACGGTCCGGCTCGTCTCGACTCAGAGGCTCCTCGACGGCCTGCACATCGTCGTCGGCCGGACGATCACGGTCGATCCCGTCGGCGACGCGAAGATGCTCCTCGAGCTCGAATTCTGGACGCGCTGACCTATGGCAAACACGGCTCAGGACGTCGTCGAGAAAGTCACCTCCGTCGCGCGGCAGGTCGCGAAGCAACAGTCGCTAACGGTCGAGGGGACGGTCACGGGGATCAACCCGGACGGGACACTCGTCGTCGACGACGGGCAGGGCGGGTGCGCGCGTCAGGCCCCGAAGCAGCACGCGAAGATCGGCGACCGGATCGTGCTCGGGACCGAGCCGGCGCTCGGGACCGTCACGAACCTCCCGCAGTTAAATATCACCCTCGACCCTTCGACGAAGGCCTGCCCAACGGACCCGCGCACGCCCCCCACGGATCGCAGGCGCGCGACGTACGCCGCGGGGACGCAGATCCTCGCGAGCGCCGGGATCGCCGACTGGACGCTTCGGGACGTCGATCAAGGCAACGGGCTCCCGGCGGATTGCTCGACGTGGTTCGGGTACAAGAAGACCTCGGCGAATACGGTTTCGACGTCGGACACAGTCCTCGCCAACTACCGGCGCGAGGTCGTCGGCGCCTGCGCTCACACGCTCCTCTATTCGCTCGCGCGGTCCTTCGTAAAGTTCGACCTCGCGGCGAATGGCGTCTCGCCCGGCGCGCGGCACGGCCGGATCAAATTCTCAGTAAAGACGCCGGTCGTCTCCGCGCACAACATCAACATTTATCTCGTCCCGGCGTCGCTCGTCTTTCCGATCACGGTCCCGCAGATGAATGCGTTCTCTCGCAACTTTTCGATCGGAAACTTCGCGATCCTCGGGGGATGGGCGACGGGGCCGAACACCTACGGCCTGACGGTCGAGCTCGACCTCTCGATCCTGACCGCGACCGGTCCGCTCCCGGATCCCTTCGTCGTCGCGCTCCTGACCTCGTTCGATTACTTCGGCGACGTTCCGGGGCTCGTGCACCCGCTGATCGACAACGAGGACATAAACGACGTCTTCAATTTCTACTCCCTGACGGCCGACGGGCCGCCGATTCTCGAGTTAGACGTTCCGCTTTACTAGGAGGATCTCGTGAGCCTGTCAGTAACGAAACCGGACGGGACGCCCCTCGGGGTCCTCTCGTTCACCGCGACGCGCGGCGCCGCCTCGGCACATCAGGCCGTGCTCGTGAAGAACCTCGGCGTCGCGGCCGTGACGGGCCTGCTCGCGCACATGTACGCCGAGAAGACCCCGGGAAGCGGGACGTACGCGACGCAGGGCAACCCCGTCGTCGACGAGCTCCAAGGGCGGATGCAGATCACCGGGATTGATTCCTCGGCAACGCCCGGGCAGACCTTCGTCCCGGGTCAGACGCAGGTCCTCGGCTACCTCGCCGACGGTGTGCTCCCGTCGATCCTCCCGGGCGACTCCGTCACCCTCGACCTGTGGATCGAGCAGAATTCCGCCTCCGCCGGCGGCGGGGCGGTCAACGTCAAATTCGAGTTCGCCGGCAACTCGGCCGCTGTCCCGCTCCCGCCCGGCGTCTCGGTCGGCGGCCGCGGGATCAATGACGGGAAGAACCAACCGCGCTCGTTCCTGATCTCGGGCCGCGCGGCGACGCCGACGGGGACCCCGGACAATCAGGTGCACGTCGCGCTCGGCGCGTGGCTCTTCGCCGGCGTCGAATACAGCGACGTCGCCGAAGCTCTGACCTTCAATCAGAACGACTCCGCGGTCGTGGCGCTCGGGGTCGGCGAAGCGTACGGCGCCGTGATCTCTCAGGGCGCGACCCTTGTCCCGACGATCACGAAGGGCGTAAAGGCGGCCGCCGGCGCGATCATCTACCCGGCGCCGCCCTCGGGCGAGCTCATCCTCGCGTATGTCAAGGTCCTTTATGGCGCCGGCGGGACGGTGATCTCCGGAGCGGAGCTCACGAACACGACCCTCGTGTATGGCCGCTTTCTCGGCGTGGCGGCCGCCGGGCTCAACTTTGACGTTCATCCGGGCGAGGCCTTCCTCGCCGACTTCCGGCAGATCCACGGGCAGAAGGACACGGTCGTCCTCGTCAACGCCGCCGTTAATCGCGTGTGGTTGACTCCGGCCGGCGCGCTCGTCGTGACACAGACGGCCGTGCAGCCGGTCGCCGGCGCGCTCCTCCTGTGGACCGTCACGACCGCGGGCGGGGCGATTACCGTCGTCACCGACAACCGGGTCTATGTCGGATCCGCCGGCGCCCTCGCGCTCCACGCCGCGACGCACGCGACCGGCGGGACCGATCAGCTGACGCCGGGCGCGATCGGGGCGGCGCCGATCGCTTCGCCGGCCCTGACCGGAGTGCCGACCGCGCCGACGGCGTCGGCGGGCACGAACACGACTCAACTCGCGACGACCGCCTTCGTGACCGCGGCCGTCGGCGTCGCGGTCGTCGCGTGGAAGACGCCGATCGTCTTCGCCGGCAACAGCGTCGCGCAGCCGGCGCCGATCGGCGACAAGCCCGTGACCGAGAACCTCTTCGTCTATATCGACGGGGACCTCCAACGGGACGGCGATCTCTACACCTACAACGCGGCGACCGGGCAAGTCACCTTCACGCCGGTTCTCGCGACCGGGAAGACGGCCGTCCTCCGGTATGTGCAGCGGGCGACGGGAGGAGGGGCGCGGATCACGGAGAAGAGCTCGACCGCGCCCGACGGCGTGCGGCGCGACTTCGCCTTTACGTTCAACATTACCGACCTCGCCTTTATCGCGATCGACGGACAGATTCAGGATCCGGCGGACTATGGATTTGCAACCAATGTTGTGACCTTCGTCGCGGGCGTGACCCCTCCGGACGCGGCCGCGAAGATCGTCGCGGAGTATTTCCATTGATCAAAAAAATCGCTCTCGCGCTCCTGCTCGGCCTCGGCCTCGTCGTCTCGGCCCCCGCTCAAACGACCTTCAACCTCTTCACGCAGGTTCGCGCGCGGACCGGCGCCGCGGTCGGTGACACCTACTACACGAGCAACGTCAACGGGACGATCGCGCGCCTCGCGATCGGGACGAACGGGCAATGCCTCAAGGTCGTCTCGCTGCTTCCCGCGTGGGCGGCATGCACGGGCGGCTCAACCTCGCCGCTGACGACGAAGGGCGACCTGTGGGGCTTCTCGACCGTCGACGCTCGGGTGCCCGTCGGGACGGACGGATTCGTCCTCACCGCCGACTCGACGCAGGCGCTCGGGATCAAGTGGGCCGCGACCTCCGGCGTTCTCTCCGGCGGCACGACGAACCGCGTTCCGTATTGGACCGGCTCCGCGACGCTCGGCAACTCGGATCTCCGCTATGACTCCGGCGCGACACGCTTCGGGATCGGCGTCACGCCGAGCGGCTCGGACCCGATCCTGCGCCTCGACGACACCGTGAACGGCACGCAGCTTCAACTCACCGGCTCGACGACCGGCTCGAATAACGGCCCGAAGATGCGCTTCGCGACGACCGGTCAGAATTGGAGTCTCGGGGCGGGCTTCGGATCGGCTGCGACGGACCTCGCGCTCAGGGACGAGACGGGCTCGGCGACGCGCCTCGAAGTGACCTCGGCCGCCGGATGGTTCACGTTCAACGCGCCAAAGCTCTTCCTCCGCACCGATACGGCCGACTCGACCGCGTTCGCCCTCTACAACACGGGGGTCACTCCGAGCTCCTCGAATTACTCGTTCGCGGCGAACACGACGGCGACGAAGGTCAACGGGACGTCCTCCGTCGACGTGAGGATCTCCAATGGCTCGGTCGGCCTCTTCAACGCGACGGGTCTCGGGCTCGGCAACGCGACGGCGGTCACGACGCTCGACGTCAACGGCGACTCGGCGATCCGGTCGAGCGGGCTCACGCTCTCCAACGGGCTCAACTCGGATATTTCCCTGAGCGCGAAAACGTCGAATGTTCGGATCACCGGGCCTTCGGGCGCCTTCTCGATCGGCGGCTTCACGGGCGGGCAGGACGGGAAGGTCCTCGACGTCTACAACACGACGGCGCAGGCAATGACGATCGTCAACGCCGACGCGAGCTCGACCGCGGCGAATCGGATTGTGACGGCCTCGGGCGCTAACGTCGCCCTCGCCGCGACGAACGGATCCGTCGCGCGCCTGATCTACGATTCGACCTCCTCAAGGTGGACCCTCCGGAGCGTCAACCCGGTTCCCTCGAGCGGAGGCGGGACCGGCAACGTGACGACGACCGGGGCCTACGGTTCGGCGCCGACGCCCGGCGGGACCAACGGGGCCTCTGGCGATCTCTACTTTCCGAATGACTCCGTGATCTCGCCCATGAGGAGCACGGGCTCCGCGTGGGAGGGATGGGCGCAGGGAGTGAAGCTGACCGACCCGGCGCTGACCTCGTTCGGTTGGCGGAATCAGGGAACGTCCACGATCTCGACGACCAACGGCGGGGTCTATCTCGTGCCGCAGACGGTCGCCGCGCGCGCGGCGCGCATGCGGACGATTGCCGTCCCGACGGCCCCCTACACGATCACGGCGGCTTTCATCATCGCCGGCTCGAGCAGCGTCGCCGATTGGAACGGCGGCCTCGTGCTCTATGAGACGTCGACCACGAAATGCGTCACCTTCTGCCTCTACAATTTCAATTCGACCTCGGTCAAGCTGAACGCTCAGAAGCTCCCGACCCCCGGGACGTGGACGGCGAACTACGCCCTGACCAACGACGACGTGACCTCGCGACCGAAGGGAAACGTCTTTTGGCTTCGGATCAACGACGACAACACGAACCGGCATTTCCTCTTCTCGTTCGACGGGATCCATTTTCAGGAGGTGTCGGGCACGATCGGCCGGACCGACTACATAACCCCGGACGAGATCGGCTTCTATATGGACCCCGAGGGCCTCGGGGCCGGCGTCGGGACGATCTGGCTCCTCTCGTGGCTGCAGACATAGGCGGCGGGGGGGACTTGACACGGGTGCGACGCTCCGCGCATGAAAAAGATCCTGCGCGCCGTCGCCCTCGCCCTGTCCCTTCTCGTCGCCGTCCCGGCGCTCACGTTCTCGACCGGGTGCGGCTCGGCGACGGCGATCCAAACCGAGTATCGAACGCTCGGCTCCGTCGTCGAGCTCCGCGATCTCGCAATGAAGGCGTGGGCGTCGTACTACGTTCAACAGACACCGCCCGGGACCGCGCCGTCGCCTGACCTCGCCGCCAAGGCCGCGCGCGTCCGGGACGCCGACGAAAAATATCGAGCGGCGTTGAAGGTCTTCCGCGGCGCCGTCTCTGTCGCCTACTCGGACAAGACGACCGCGCCCCCCGAAGTCGCGGCCGCGGCGTCCTCGCTCGTCGATCTCATTCGGTCTTTTGGAGTGAAAGTCTAATGCCTATCGGAACGATCATTCAGTTCGCGATCATGTACGGGCCGGAGGCCTACAAGAAGCTCGTCGAGCTCTTCCACAAGCCCAACCCGACGAAGGAAGATTTCCTCGCGCTGATCGACGAGTCGGCCTCCAAGAGTTACGACGACTACATCGCGGCTGCGCGCGTCGCCGCCGGACAGTCGCCGCTCCTGCTTCCCGCGGGCGGTCCGGTTCCGACGGTCTGAGCGCGAGCCGATGGATCCGCTCGTTTGGCTCCTCGTCTTCTTTCTCGCCTGTGTGATCGGGTACGTGATCGTCGTCAAAACGGTTCCGGCGCCGTGGCTCTCGACCGCGCTTCTCGTCCTCGGCGTCGTCGCGCTGATCGTCCTCGCGATTCACTTCGTCCCGATCCTCGGCGTCGGCTCTAGTCGGAGGTGAGTGTGCTAAAAAAGATCCTCTTCCTGCTCGCGATCGTCGTCGCGATCCTCTTGCCCGGGTTCCTCTTCGCGCAGATCGCCGACCCGACTCCGGCCCTCACGGCTCTCCCGGTTCTTACGGCAACGCCCGTCCCGGGCCCGATGCCGTACACCGGCCCGGGGCTCTCGCCGGATCTATTGAAGCACCTCGAGGCCTACGCGATCGCGGGCGGGGCGTGGTTTCTCATGATCTCGGGATTGAAGAATGTCCCGTTCTTCGCAGACCTCTTCGCGAAGTGGCCGAAGCTGGCCGTAATCGTCAACGCGATCGGCGCGTTCCTGATCGCGGCCGTCGGGTGCATTCACGAATTCGGGGCGGCGACGATCCCCTTCGTCTCTTGCCTCCTGACGGCCGTCGGGATCTTTCTCTCCGCCGCCGGCTGGCACTTCGTCAAGTTCTCCCTCTCGCCGAAGAGCGCGATCGCGGGGCCGGGCGGAGAAGAGAAGACCGCCCTCTCTCCGTCCGTGAGCGCGGCCGTGAGGAGCACCCTCGACGCCGCGGTTCCCGTGGCGCGTTCCTCCTCTTCCTCTCCGTGACGTCCGCCAAGGGTGCACTTGCATTCCCCGTGTGGATCTCGACCGAACGGCGGAGGCTCCGCACGGTGACGTCAAACGAGAACGCCCCGGAGGAGGACGCCGCGGATCGCCGTATGAGCGGGATCTCGATTTCACTCTTTCGGGTGGTCGCCTTCCTTGTGATCTACACGACCGCGCTCGTCAGCGGCGTCGGGTGGATCCTCACGAGCTCATTCACGAACGCGGTCGACTCCCGGCTCGACCGAATCGCTCTGCAGAATCACGAGGTTTTCGCGAAGAAGGCCGAGGCGATTCCGCGGAGCGAATTCGAGATCCGCGTCGAAATGATCCGGCAGGAGATCAAGCGCGTCGACGATAAGACCAACGAGGGCCGCAAGGCCTTCGACGACTACGCGACCAATCACCGCCGCTGACCGACGCCCCTTAAAAACCGTGAGGGTGATCTCCGACGACGCCTTTGCCGCGCTGACGATCAAGGCGGAAGCCGGGGGCGAGCTCTACGTCGGAAAGGTCTGCGTAGGCGAGACGTTCCGCGAGCGGATGCGCCAAGGGTTCTTTTCCGACGGGACCGTGATCGGGACCTGCTTCCTGCGCCTGCAGTTCTCCGTATGGAACGACGACAAGCAGGACAACGCGCTCGCGATCCGCGTGTTGAAGACCGACGACGTCGACCCCGTTTATCAGGAATGCCTTCGGGCGTGGCTCGAGTCGGAGCATTCGCACAACGTCCCGGGCGCCGTTCAGTATTACAACCCGCGGGTCGTTCTCCCCGCGTGGGTCGACGAATTCGAGAAAGTCGCGACGGTCGGGAATCACGTTTTCATGCGGAAGCGCGCGTGATCCGTACCGCGATCGCGGCCGCGCTCCTCTTCGCCGCCGCGAGCTCGCCGGCGCAGACGGTTCACCGATACCTCGCGCTCCCGTCCGCTTGGGAGTCGCCCGTCACGGCGCAGGATCCTCCGGCCTCCGGCGCGCAGCTTGACGCGCTCCTCCAACGCGCCGCGCTGCAGATGGCCGAGTACACGGATTTTCGGCATACCTTCCTCTTCGACGTCGCGCCGACGTATCGGGCAAAGGGAGCCCAACCGCCGGCGCGTATTGACGGAACCTGCGATTTCAGTTCTTGGAACGGCGACCCCGTCGCAGCCGCGACCGCAGCGGGACACGGCGCCGGCGCGAATAGTTTTCTGTTCGTCTTCCCGGGGCTCCCGGGGCTTTGCCCTTCCAACACCGCGTGGGCGACGTGGAGCGGAAACAGCGCATGGTTCGAGATGGTGACGGAGGACGTCGTCGCGCACGAGATCGCCGGTCACGAGGGAGTCGGCATCGGCGGGATCCGCGAGCACGCGGCGGGCGCGATCTGTCTCTCGACGCCGGTCGGCGGGTTCGCCTTCGACGTTTCGACCTGCCACGCACACGAGCGCGGGGACCCGACGACGATCATGGGCGTCGGTCAGCGGTTCACGTTCCGCGAGTACGTCAACAATGGATTGCGCCGCCCGGACCAACGGATCACGTTCGGCCGCGGCGTCGACGGCGACGTGACGATCGAGCGTCTCGAGCAGATCGACGGGATTCAAAACCTCTCGATCTCCGGCGAGGATACGACCTACAACTTCACGCTTCGGACGCCGGTCGGCGTAGATGCCGCGTGGGCCCGCGCCCCGAAGGTCACGATTCACGGGTACGTCGACGGATACGACTGTTACATCTTCTCCATGACCGCCGGCGACGTCTTCCTCAACCTCAAGGGCGGGTTTTCCGTGACGGTCCTTTCGGTCGACGGACTGCGCGCCACGCTCCGGGTGAAGACCTTCGCCGTGATCCCGCCGGACCCCTCCACGGTCACGCCGACACCGACGCCCGCGCCATGGACGCCGCCCCCGACTCCGGGGCCGCGGCCCTGTTGGATCGTCGACGGATTCATTCCCTGCCCGTCTCCGACGCCCGTAGAGACGCAAACGCCGACCCCCTCGCCGACCGTCGTCCCTCCGACCGAGACGCCCACGGCGCCCCCGCCGAGCCCCACGGCGACCCCCTCAGAGACGCCGGCGCCGGAGCTCACGGCCACGCCGCAGCCGACCGTGACGGCCGTCACGCCGACGCCGCTCCCGACGCTCGGCCCGGCGACGATTCCCGCGGGCGGAAAGAAGAGCGGCGGAGGGTGCGCGTCCTTCACGTTCGGGCCCTCGACGGTGATCGCCGGGCTCCTCCTGATCGGCCGGCGGCGCGCGCGGCTACGCGCGGCAAAGCGACCGGATCATGGCCTCTAGCGACGGCGTCCGGAGGAACCATTCCCCGCAGAGGCGGCTCCGGCGAAATCGCTCGTGCATCGCCCGCTCCTCTTCGCGGTTCCCGGGGATCGTGGCGAGGACTTCAAGCTGCATCGGGTAGCCGGTTTGAATGGCGGCGAGCCGAGCCTTCGCCCCGTGCTCCCGCGTGTAGCCGATCTTCACCGGGCCTGACGGTCCCGAGCCAATGAAGTAGATCACCCCGCGGCGATCGCGGTCGGGCCTCACGACGCCCGGCCACGGCTCCGGTCCGAGCCCCGCGGCTGCGCGCCGTGCATCGTTCTCCATTTCCGCGAGACGCTCGCGCGCCCTCGCTTCGCCATCCTCCCCGGGGCCGCACGGGATGGGCCGCTCGTGCCGGTTCGTGACGACGTAATAGAACGTGTCCCTCCTGAGATGCCGCGCTCGAATGTGCATGCCCGCCATTGTAGTTGACGCGCAGGCACGCCGCCTGCACCGGTACTGCCGACCCGCCGCGGGAGGCGCTGTTGGCTCTCGTGACCCTCGGAAACCCGCGAATCCTCGCGGAGGCGCTAGGAATCAACGGATTCCTAAACTCTAGGTCGGCGGTTCGAGTCCGCCCGGCCCCACCACCGTAAAAAGGGCCCTATCTCCGCTTTCGGGGTTTCTTCTTTCGGCGCCGTGCCTGCTCGCGGGGCTGCAATCGCGGCAATGACGACGCCGGCCGGAGCGCGGCAGTCCCGGGGTGCAGGTATCGCTCGGCCATAGACGGACTCTGCCAACCGCCGTAGTTCATGAGGGTTAGCAGGCTCATCCCGGGACGCTTGCCGAGGATCGTCAGGAACGAGTGCCGAATGTCGTGCGGCCGGAAGTCGAGGTCCCCGACGACGTCGAGCCAGATGCGCCGGGAAAACGACCGGGGGGCCTTCATGAGCGCCGGGAGGCGGTCGGTCAGGGTAAAGACTCGTTCCCGGCCGCGCTTGTACGGGGGGTATCGGAGGAGGTCCCCGTCGATCCACGGCTCCTCGTTCAGCCGTGAGGCGGTTTCCCGGAGGAGCTCGACGTAGGCCCCGAGTGGAGGGTGCCGCTTCCAGCACGCCGCGACGACGTCGTCGAGCTCGTCCTCGGGGAGGGCGACGGGTTCCCGGCAGTCTGTCGCCACGAGCGGCCGGATCCCGTCGAACGGGTTGCCGGCGAAGCCGGACTCCGGAGCGGCCCTCGCGATCGCGAGGGCGGGGTTCAGGACCGTAAAGAGATCCTGATTGATCGGGATGGGCCCGGCGACGCGCTTGCGGCCCTCCCGCGGGGTCGTCTCCCTCCATCGGATGAACCCCCGGATCCGGGTCGAGGTGAGCGCGGAGAGCGGCTCGTGCTTGTCGAAGAAGGCGAGGATGTTGTTCCAGCGGGATTCAAGGTAGGAGATCCGCCCCTGAAACTGTGGCTGTGCGGTCCGGAGGCCCCGGCGGCGCGCGTCTTCGAGGTGCGCCGTCTTGAGGTCTTCGAACGTCCACCGGCACTCGACGGGGATCGGCAGGCCCGCTTCGAGATCGCGCCGCGCCTTTCGGATCTCTGAGGCGAGCTCGTTCGCCTCGTCCTTGCCCTCCCGGCCGCTCCCGCACTTGATTGGTTTCGTGTGTCGCGCGGTGACAACGTAATAGAAGACCCCGGTCTGGAGCCTCCGTTTGCGGACGTAGACCATCTACCGCGCGCGCGTGTTCTCTTCGATCTTCCGGAGCAGAAGGATCGCCGCGTCGATCCGGAAGTACCAAAGCCAAAGCCGCCGGCCGACGACAAAAAGAAGGGCGAAGACCAACCCGCCGAGAAGGAAGGGCATCAACCGGTCGACCACGTCGAACGACGTCATTTCGAGCCTCTCTTCCTGACGAGCCGAAGTCGCGCTTCGGCCTCGTCGTCGGTCCGCTCTATCGCCATAGGGAGAGCCCGGATCCCTTGGAGCTCCGAGTCGAGAAGCGCGTAGCTCTTCCCGAGGCGGTGGCCGTGCTTACGAGCGTAGACGCGCAGGCCGGCCCCGACGACGCGGGTTAGCGCCTCATCGGGATCAATGCCTTCGAGCCTTGCGATTTTCCGAATGTCGCGGATCAGGAGCGACCGAAGCGGATCGGGAATCATCAGCGGGACCCCTTTCAAGTTGCGCGAGCAGGTCGGTCCGCTTGTTCGGCGGGCCGGGGAAGAGGACCTGCTCTAACCATTGAGAGACTAGGGCCGCGACGCTCATGTGACCGGGATCGTTCTCCGCGATCTCCTCCAATTTGACGCGGACCCTCTTCGGCACTCTCCAACTCACCTGCACCAACCCCATCCCCCCGCGCCGTCGCCGCCTCACCACTTTTCGCATTCTAAGAGAATACGACGCATTCTCTAGAAGGTCAACAACCCCTTTTTCGCGCAGCGACTTGTGTATTTAGTTTACGAAAGGTCGCGGGATCGCTTGCATTCTTAAGTGGTCGCTGGCATTCTTCGCTCCACATCGTATGAAAAAAGAGCACAAGGACGACCTGATCACGACGACGGTCCGCTTCACGAGACAGATGCGCGCCGAGGCCGAGGAGGCCGCAAGGAAGGAACGCCGCGACTTGGCGGGCTTCGTTCGGATCGCGGTCGAGGACCGCATTCGCAAGACGCGGCGGAGTCGGGCGTTCGCGTGATCGACGGGCGCTTCTCGTTCGACGAGACGCTCGGCGTCCTGAAAATGTCCGAGACGTCCCTGCGCCGCAACATGCGGAAGGGGCTGATCGCGTTCCTCGAGCCGCCGCACGGGCCGATCTCGTTCGATCGAGCCGACGTCGAGGCCTTCCTCGCGAAGTATCGCCGGCCGGTCAAGGGTGAAGAGGCGCCGGTCGCGAGCGACAACCTGCTCCACATGGCGACGGAGATCGGCCTGCAGCGTCACCGGCGCAGAAGGGCGGCCCGTTGAGCGGCCCTTTTCGACGACGCCTCCACGACCGCCACGGCCGGAAGGTCCTCGCGATCATCCGCGGCGGGGAGCTCGCCTGCGCCCTCTGTCTCGTCCCGCTCGTCTTCGAGACGGTCACGACGACGCGCTTCACGATCTACGGGGCGCAGGCAACGACGCGCCGGCGCCCGAGGACCTGCGCCTGCGACGAGCTCCCGGCCCGGAGGAAGCAATGAAGGAGGTCGAAATCCGGTGCACCCGGCCGGAGTGCGGGGCGGTCCTCTCGACCGCCCTCGAAGAAATCCTCCACGCCGAAGAGCACGCCGAGGAAGACGCCCGCGAGACGAAGCCACAACCGGAGGAGCCATGCTCGCCGAAGACTTCGACCCTGATCCTGTAGAGAAGCAGAGCGACGACCGTGAGGTCGAGGAGCGCGCGAAGGCGATCTTCGCCGCGGAGCGCCGCACGCCCCTCGACACATGGGAGAGCGCGCCGATGTACGTCCGGAACCTCTACCGTGACGCCGCGCTCAAGGAACGCAGGAAGAGGAGCCAACCGTGAATCTCCTCCGCCGCATTTTTTGGTGGTTTCAAGGCCTCGAGGTCCCGGATCGGATCGAGGCCGACAACGCAACGTCTCGGACATACCGAGGCCTGCGCCGGATCGCGACCTCGCGCGGAGAGCACGCGAAGGGCGGCGGCGTTCATCGGGCGGCGCTCGGCTCGTGAAGAAGTGAACCAAGAAAGAGGGGGTGACGCCATAGACAGAGACAGAGACGACGAACGCGAGCGAGGAGAGACGCATCGGATCGACCTGTACGTCCACGGATTGAGCGGCGACGCAGAGGTCGCGCGGAAGCTCGACCTAATTCTTAACGCGGTGGGGGGCCTCGTGGCCCAAGGGAAGGTGACCTTGAAACAGCTTGACGATTTGACGGCGGAAGTTGCGGAGAACACGAAGGTCGAAGAGAGCGCGAAGACTCTGATCGAGGGGCTCGCGGAACAGATCAAGGCCGCCGGCACGGATCCGGCGAAGCTGCAGGCGCTCACCGATTCCCTGACGGCGAGCAAGGCCGACCTCGCCGCGGCGATCACGGCGAACACCCCGGCCGCGCCCCCTACGGGCGGGAGCGGCGGAAGCACCGGCGCTTCCGGATCCTCCGGCTCGGGACTCTGATCTCGTGACTTCTCGGGGCGGCCACACGGGCGCGAGGTCGCGCTCCTCGTCCGGCGGGAGCCGGCGCCCCGCTTTTTCCACCTCTACCGCGGGCGGTCAGTCGGGACCAGTTGACGCTCATAACGTCGACGAGCGGCGTTCGAATCGCCGGCCCGCAACCAACCGGAGAGCCGATGCCGCACAAGGCCCCGGGCGCGCACGCGCGCTACATGCGCGACGTCTGGTATCCGAAAAACCGAAAGAGGCATCAGAAGCTCGTGCGCGCCTACGGAGCGAGACTCCAAGAGCGATTGCGGGCGCTCAAATTGAAACTCGGCTGTACCGATTGCGGTTTCAACGCGAGCGCGGACGCTCTCGACTTCGATCACCTGAGAGACAAGCGATTCCCGCTGTCCCGGGTCGCTCAAATCGGATCTTGGAAGCGGATCTTGGCGGAAATTTCTAAATGCGAAGTCGTGTGCGCCAACTGTCACCGGATCCGAACCGCGCGAAGAAGGGCGAGCCCGGACGCCGCGACGCCGAGGCCGCTCCCGCTCTTCAAGTAAAGGAGGAGGCGCTCGTGCTCTGCGAAAACTGCCTCCTCCCGATCAAGCCCGAGGACGTCGTCGAGACGGCCGACGGGATCCCGCTCCACCGTGAATGCCTCCGCGAGCTCGCGGAGGAGGAGGAATCTTGAACGCACCCCACGAACCCCCCGCGCGCGATACCCTCATGCGCTTTTTCAAGGCGGATCACCTCCCGCCGGCGCTGCAGGAGGTGTCGAAACCCTTCTGCGATCTCGCGGAGCACATTCATCATGCGCTCCCCCGCAACGCGGAGCGGACGGTCGCCCTCCGGAAACTCCTCGAGTCGAAGGACGCCGCGGTCCGCGCGGCCCTCCCGCCGGAGACGGAGGGGTCCTGACCAAACGGAAGAAAGCCCTCGTCCCTGACCGGGTCGATCGCGCAAGCGGTATCGGGAGCTCCGACATTCCGGCGATCGCCGGGCTCTCGAGGTTCAAGACGCCGTTCGACGTCTTCCTCGAGAAGACCGGCCGGGCGCCGGCGGAGATCGAATCAGAGGGCCTCGGCCGCGATCCGAAGTTTTGGGGCAAGGCGCTCGAGCGAAAGATCACGGAGGTTTACGCGAAGCGCGAGAAGCGGTCGCTCGTGTACCTCTTCGACGAGCCGCGCCGGCACCCGCGGGACCCGTGGCATATCGCGAGCCCCGACGCGCACGACGAAGAGGTCGTCGTCGACGCGAAGAACATCGGGCTCTCGCAGGCCTTCGACTTCGGCGAAGACGGAAGCGACGAGATCCCCGAGGAGTACGTCGCGCAGGGCGCGTGGATCATGCCGGTTCTCGGCCTCGAGCGGTTCGACCTCGCGGCGCTGATCGGCGGGCAGGAGCTCCGGGTCTTCCACCTCGAGCGCAACCGCGCCCTCGAGGACGCGCTGAAAGAAATCGGGTTCCGGTTCTGGCGCGATCACGTCCAAGCGGACACGCCGCCGCCGGTCGAGGAATCCGAGAAGACGAAGGCCTACTTCCGGAGCCGGTTCGGGCGCGAGAAGTACGAACCGCGGCCGGCCACGGCGCAGGAGGTCGAGCTCGTCCGGGAGCTCGCGCGCGTGCAGGTCCCGCTCGCGAACCTGACCAAGCGCGACGCGGATCTCCGCATGGCTCTCAAGCTCTCGATCGGCGACGCGGGCGGGATCACCGACGAGGACTTCGAGGTGAGCTCGAAGGCGAACCGCGATTCTCGGATCACGGATTGGCAGGCCGCCTTCCGCGAGCTCCGGAACGAGTTCGCTCTTCTCGTCCCGAAAACCGTCGATCCCGCCGAGGTCAAGCAGATGGTCGAGGACCTCGTTCAGAAGCACACGACAACCCGGCCGGGGGCGCGGCCGCTCAAACCGAAATTTCTCGGAGCCCTCCAACTGACAGCGGGAGAAGCATGAGCACGGAACAGGCGAAGGCGGCGGAGCCGGAGGTCCTCCCGAAGGGCGGCGTCCCGGCGGTCAAGAATCAACAGGTCGCAAAGCGCGAGGAATTCGGCGCGAGCGAGCAGGAGCTCGGGATCGAGACGGCCTCGAGCGCGCTCGCGGCGCAGGCGGCCGCGCAGGTTCAAGCGCGATACGTCTACGCGGAGCGGCACCCTCGGAATTTCGACCTCTTCCGGCAAAACCTCCTCCACGAGTGCGAGCGCACGTCGTTCGCGGAGGTCGCGGAGTACGCGAAGCCGGTCGGCGATCGGAAGGTGAAGGGGGCCTCGATCCGTTTCGTCGAGACGGCGCTCCGGCATTTCAAGAACGTCCACGTCGAGACGCCGGCGCGCTTTGACTCGCGCACGCTCCGGATCCTCGCGTGCCGCGTGACCGACCTCGAGGCCAACGTCACGGTCGAACAGGACGTTTACGTTGAGAAGACGGTCGAACGCTCGAGCCCGAAGCCGACCGCGGACAACCCGCTCGGGTACATCAGTTTCCGCACGAATACGCAGAACAAGCGGACCTATCTCGTCGAGGCGACGGAAGACGACCTGCTCATGAAGGCCGGGTCGCTCTGCTCGAAGGCGATCCGGACCGCGGGCCTGCGCGTGCTCCCGCCCGACGTCGTCGAGGAGGCGATCGCGCTCTGTAAGAAGACTCTTCGCGAGGAGTCTCGGAAGGACCCCGACGCCGCGCGCAAGCGGATCCTCGACGGGTTCGCCGCCCTGCACGTCCCGGCGACGGCCGTGACCGAGTACGTCGGCAAAGAGATCGCGACGCTCTCGCCGGCGGAGCTCGAGGACCTCCGGCTCCTGTGGGCCTCGATCAAAGAGGGTGAGACGACGTGGACTGACGCGCTCGCGAAGAAGGCCGCCGAGGCCGCGCCGAAAGAGGCCGCCTCGAGCGCGACGCAGAAGCTCGCGGACAAGTTGACGGAGAAGACCGAGCCGAAGGCGGAAGAGAAACCGAAGGACGAGGCGAAAAAGTAAGGGGGCGGCCATGGAACAAATCGGTTACGCGGCCGCGGTCGTGGGCCTCGCGTGGCTCCTCCTCGCGCTCCGCGATCGCATGAGGGGGCGGGCATGACGCGCAAGAAAGAGAAGCCGGAGCCCGTCCCGGCCGAGGATCTCGGAATCGTCGAACAGTCGGGCGGCCCGATCGAGCCGGAGCGGGAGACGGCGCCGGCCGAAGAACCCGCCGGCGACGTTCGGAAGAAGACGCTCCGCGTGAAGCTGACGGACGCGGAGACGTCGGGCCTCGCGCATGAGCTCGCCGAGGCGCTCGTCCGGCTCGAGCACGCCGAGCAGGAGAAGAAGGACGAGGCGTCCGCGGCAACCGAGCACATCAAAGGGATTCAGAAGACGGTCGACCGCCTGCGCGACGAGATCCGCGACGGCGAAGTCAACCGCTCGATCGACGTCCGGCGCGAGGCCGATTACGGCGCCGCGCTGTGGCGGTTCTTCCGGGTCGACACGGGCGAGGAGCTCACGCCCGAGAAGATGAACGAGGAGGACCGGCAGAGCGGCCTCTTCGATCAGCAGGCGGCCGACGCCGCGGCGAACGAGGCCAACGCCGGCGCCGAGGGCGCGGAGCCGGAACACCTCGACGGCGATCCGGGGCCGACGGCGACCGGCGAGGAGCCGGAGCCGGGGCCGGAGGCCTGACGAAAAACCCGGACCTCGTCCGGGAGCGGGATCGGTTTCTGTCCGAGGTCAGGTGGGAAGTGGCCGCCGTTCGTGCAATGGCGGCCTCGTGGTTCGAGGCGGGTTGGCATGCAGCGAAAGGGGAGCCCGATGCGGAAGACGTTCTTCGTGTGCGCGACGGCGATCGCGGTTTTTCTGACGGTGATCTCTGTCCAATGCTCGACGACGGCGCCGAGGACCCCGAGCCCCACCCCCGCGCCCGTCACGAAACGCGGCGCGCTCGGAGCGAGCTCCGCGTCGACCGCCGCAGCCGTCGTGACCCCGAGCTCTAGCTCCTCGTGCACGAGCACGTCGCACCTGCTCGAAGTTGAATACGCCGGCGGCTCGATCGTCTCCTATCAGACCAACGACGGGACGATCCCGTCCGAATCGTTCAACGTCGTCGGCACGGCGCCGGTCCCGCCTCCGATCGCGAAGCGGTTCTATTCCTGTCAGGGCGGCCAATGGACGCTCGACGCGCCGCAACCGAACCCGACCGTCGGGCCCTCCTCGCAATGCCCGCTCGACGCCCGGCAGGTTCAATATCTCTACGGCTGGCCGGGCGTGGGCCCGGGTCAGATTCCGACCCCGAACGCCGCCGGGGACGTCGCACCCTCGAGCGTGCAGAAGGTGATCTTCGGGTGCGGGACGACGCTCGAGCGCATGACGGTCGCGCTCCCGCCCGGGACGCCGGCGCTCCTGCTCCCGTGGCCGGACCCGTTCATTCCTGACGCCGCCGGCACACCCGGAACGCCGACCCCGAGCTCGACGCCGACCGTCACAGCGGCGCCCCCGACTCCTCAACCTACGCCCGTCGTCGTCCTGCTCGGGACCGAGCCGATTTCCTTCGAGGTCGACGCCGACGGCCTCGGGCCGCAAGCGTGGGCCGCGTTGTATCGCGCAAGCGATCCCGACCTCGCCTATTCCGCTTGCGCTTCCTGTTGGCAGTACCTCACCGGATCGCAGACTCCGCCCGCGGCGGCCGCCTCGGGGACCGTCACGCTCTCATTCGCGATCCCGCCCCCGGGGACGTACAACATTCGGATTTTCCCGGCGAACGGCGTCGCGAACAAGCTGACCGAAACGGGCCCTTTCGTCGTCGTCAACGTCGCGGCGACCCCGAGCTCGACCCCGACACCGACGAGAACCCCGACACCGACCGCCACACCGGCGACGCCCGCGATCGTTCTCTCCGGCGTCCCGAGCGCGATCACGTTCGCTTTCCGGATCCCGGTCGCCGGCGATTATCGGATCTTCGCGCACGGCCGCGGCCCGGGGATCGTCGAGTTCTCGATCGACGGCGCCGCGACGGACGCGGTCAACCTCGCGCCTTCGGCGGCCGCCCGGTGGATCCCGCTCTCGTCGTACCTGCGCGGGACGGGGCCGACCGTGCACTTCTCGGCCGGCGTCCACACGATCGCCCTCGATTTTCCGGGCGACGCGAGCGTCGATCAGGTCGTCGTCACTCAGGCGCAGGTGTACCCGTGAGCAAGTTCACGCCGGCCGAGCTCGCACGCATTCGGGAGATCGCCGAGACGGCCCTCTTCGAAGCGGCCGACGTTTGGCTGAGAGAGAAAGAAGCGGCCGCGGCCGCGGCGGGCGTCGACGATTGCCTTCTCCGAATGCCTCTCCCGCAAGAGCGGGATCTCGTGTACGCCGTGCGGGCGCTCCGCGCGGTCAAGGCCGAAGGTGAATAGCTACGTCGACCCCGGCCGCGCGCGCCGGCTGATCGAGCGGGATCAGAAGGCGATCCGCCGCATGAAGCGAGAGCAGGCCGCCGACCTCGCGAAGGCTCAAGCGAACGCCGCGACGGTCGAGCTCGTCCGATGGTGCGTCACCTGTCAGCGGCCCGAGTGCCCCGAGCACCCGTGGACGCCGACGCCGGCGAACATCCGCGCGCTTCCGGCCGAGATCCTCTCGTGGCGAGACGGGCTCCGCGGGGCGATCGTGACTTACGACCTTTCGGATATGACGGGTCACGAGGTCGCCGCCGTGATCCTCGCGGCCGACCGGTGCGCCGAGCTCCTCGGCTCCCAATGGAACCCGTTCCCGGACGGGAAGGTCGCGCCCGAGATCGCTCGGCTTCGCGAAACCGTCCTCGCCCTCAGAAAGAAACGCGAGCAGGAAATCGAAGGGAGCGCCGATGCCTCTGTGTGACAAACCCCCGTGCAACGCGGAGGTGCAATACCTCCCGCGGACGACGCCGAAGGGCCGGCGCTCGTTCGTGATCGTCGACGCGAAGCCCGAGAAGCGGTGGGTCGAGATCGAAGGCCGCGCGACGCTCGCCAACACCTACGCGGAACACCGGCCGCCCGTGTGCGTCGGAAAGACCGAGAAGGCGGCCGCCGAAGAGTGAGCGTCAAGACCGGGATCGAGTGGACCGATTCGACGTGGAACCCCGTCCGCGGGTGTTCGCGCGTCTCCCGCGGCTGTGAGAATTGCTACGCCGAGCGCGTCGCCGGAAGGTTCTCCGACGAGGGTTTCCCGTTCCACGGGTTCGCGCGCCGGTACGCGGGGAGTGATCGCGCCGAGCACGCTCGCGCGACCGAGGGCCGGTGGACGGGGAAGGTCGAGCTCGTCGAGAAGCACCTCGAGGACCCGCTCCGGTGGAAGGCGCCGAGGCGCGTCTTCGTCAATTCCATGTCCGACCTCTTTCACGAGAAGCTCTCGATCGAGGACGTCGCTCGCGTGTTCTCTGTCATGGAGCGGTGCCCGCAGCACACCTTCCAAGTTCTGACGAAGCGCGCGGAGCTCATGCGGGGGTTCGCGCGGCTGCACAAGGTCCTCCCGAACGTGTGGCTCGGCGTCTCGATCGAGGATCAGAAAACCGCCGACGAGCGGATCCCGCTCCTGCTCGAGGCGCCGGCGGCCCGGCGCTTCGTCTCGGCGGAGCCGCTCCTCGGGCCCGTCGAGCTCTTCCGCTACCTCGCGCCGGCGTACCGCGCCCATTGGACGCGCGGCTATGATCCGGACGTCGACGATCACGCCGCCCTCGCTCAACTCGCGCGGGCAGCCATGCGGCGGCAATTCGGCGACGCGCCCTTCCTCGATTGGGTGATCGTCGGGGGCGAATCGGGGCCCGGCGCGCGCCCGTTCGCGCTCAGTTGGGCCCGCACGGTCCTCGCGGAGTGTCGCGCCGCCGGCGTCCCCGCGTTCATGAAACAGGTCGGCTCTCGTCCCGAGGGCGACTTCGCGGAGCTCGCCACAATGACAGGCGAGCGCCTCGCGAGCTCGAAAGGCGGCGACCCGAGCGAATGGCCCGAGGACCTCCGCGTCCGCGAATTCCCGTCATGATGAAGAGCAAGAAACGCCCGCGCGCCGTCCCGCCCCCGCCGAAGTGCCCGACCGGAAAATGGGTGTACGTCGCCGAGGCCGAGGCCGCCTTCTTCGGGAAGACCCTGCAACAACGCCCCTACCGGTGCGAGGTGTGCGGCCGGTTCCACCTCACGACGCAGCCGAAGGGGGAGCGGGTTTGAGCAAGAAATACGATCGCCCGAAGTCCGGCGAGTGGGTCCGGCCCTTTCACCGGGGCTACAAATTCCGGTGCTGCGACTGCGGCCTCGTCCACCGAATGGATTTCCGCGCGCGCGGCGGCGCCGTTGAATTCCGCGTCTTTCTCGACAAGCGGGCGACGGCCGCGTCGCGGCGCGAAAGGCGCAAGCGGGACGCGCGCAAGGGGCGAGCGTGAAGGGATTTCAGCTTCGCCCCGGGGGCGTGAGCCTCTTCGTCGCGTGTGTCCCGCCTCGAGCGACGCATCAGGCGAAGAAGATCGCGAGCCGCGGGCTCCGGCGGACCCCGAGCGGCACACTCGTCCCGGTCTACGGGCTCACCGACAAGCCGGAGCTCGCCGGCGCTCGAGAGCTCCTAGCGGGCCTCTTCTCGGGCCGGGGAATGGCGCCGGCAAAGCCGCTCGTCGGCGACGTCTCCCTGATCGTCGAGTACGAGTGGCCGTGGCTCAAGGAACACGACAAGGGAAAGTTTCGCGCCTTCCGCGCGCGCGGCCGGATGCCGTGCCGATCGAAACCGGATTGCTCCAACCTCGCGAAAACGATCGAAGACGTCCTCGTCGCGCTCGGGTACATGGGCAACGACGTCGACGTCGTCGAGCTCACCGTCCGCAAATGGTTCGGTGATCGCCCGGGGATCACCGTCCGAATCTCGACCCTCGAGCCGGACCCCTTCCCGGTGACGAGATTGTGAGCTCCGTGAAATTCGAGGACGATTACCCGGAACATCCGAAGATGCAGGCGGTCGGCCCGCTGGCGATCGCGCTCGACGTCGCCGCGATCGGATACGCCGCGCGTCACCTCACCGATGGGTTCCTGCCGGCTTCGAAGGTCCGGACCCTGATCGACCTCTCAGGAATTCACCTCGGCAAGGTCGCCGACCCGAACGACACGCACCCGGCCGACGCGGACGACCTTGCCGAGGACTTGTGCATAGCAGGACGTTGGCACAAACAGGGCCGCGACGAGTGCCCGTGCGCGGGGTTCAACCCGGGGGTATCAGGGTATTGGATCCACGACTTTCAAGACTACAACCCTCTACGGGAGCGCGCATTAGCCGAGCGCGAGGGTAAGTCTTACTTGAAGGTCAGGGCCGGCCGGATCGGCGCCGCTCGAAGGTGGGGGCCGGATAGCAGGACGCTTTTTGACCCTCAGCAGGACGGTAACAGCGATAGCAGAACAAAAACCGGGGGTATGTATATCTCTTCAGGTACTAATACCGGAGAGAGACTCGAAGAGGGAAAGAAGCGGGCCCCCTCCGTCGACGAGCTCGCGGCGGTCTGGAACGAAAAACGCGGGGGCCTTCTCGCCGTCCGACTCCCGGTCAAAGGAAAACGCGCACGGCTCGCCGTCGTTCGTTTGCGCGAGGCGCCCGATCTCGAACGGTGGGCGCGAGCGATCGAGCGATTCGCAAAGAGCGACTTCGCCCTCGGCAAGGCGCGAGGCTCGACGGGTTGGATCGGAAACTTCGGGTTCCTCGTCAAACCGGAGACTCTGACCCGGATCGAGGAAGGCCAATTCGACAACCGCCGGGGCCCGGCCGCGCCCCACGCGACCCCGGGCCGGTACGCCGACGTCACGAGCGAAACGATCGGCGACCCGACCTCATTCGCCGGCGAAAAACCGGAAGTGCCGAAACCATGACGGACGACGGCCTGAGAGATTTCCGCAGGTTCTCCGCAACCTTCGACCTGCACGACGATCGTGACGTCGACGCCTCGATCGAGGAGCTCGTCAACGGCCTGCACGCAGCCTCGGCCGTCACCGTCACCCTCGATCTCGAGAACGCGCGCCCCGCGCGGAAGGAGCGCCCTCGAGCATGAGCGCCGCCGAAACACCGAAGAACCTCTCGGACCCCGAACGCGAGGCCCTCCATGGTCAGGTGCACGGCGAGCGGACTTCCCGCGACGGCCGTTTCCGGATGTGGCGGTGCGGCCTCGGCGACTTCCATGCCGAGGCGATCCGCCGGGAGCCCGTCTACACGCCCGGCAGCCTCGAGGCCTGCAAGATCCTCGAGCTCCACATGCCGGCCCTCGAGGACCCGGCGCCATGGACCGGGGGCCTGTTGCACGGCCCCACGGGGGGCGGCAAGACGTGGCAGGCGATCCGGGAGCTCGCCTCGGCCCTGCGCGGCGGCTCGAGCGTGAAATTCTTGAACGTCGGCCTCTACCTCGAGGCCCTCCGGATCGCCCGGCAGGAGCGCCGCGGCGGCGAGCACGGCCCGGCCTTCGAAGCGGTCGCAAACGTCCGGCACCTCGTCGTCGACGACCTCGGCGCCGAAGGCCACGGGACCGACCTCTTCGGCGAGGAAAACCGGATCGCGATCGCCGCGCTCTTTGACAAGCGATACGGCTCCGGCCTCGAGACGCTCGTGACGAGCAACCTGACCCCCGATTCGATAGTGGGGGCCTATGGTGATCGGATTTTTTCGAGACTCTCGGCCCGGGGGAAAGTTCGTCATTGGGCCTTCGCTGACCGTCGACGGAAGGCAAAGTGAGCGGCCCCTACTTGGTCCCTTCGGTGGGGGCCTCATGTCCGATTAGCGCGTTTCCCCGGCGCGGGGCTTTCCGGCCGAGCGGGTCGGGCGTGGGCGGCGCGAAACCGTCCTCCTCGAGGGTCGATCTAAAAAATGTCACGTTCGATAGGGAATCGGATCCCCTTGACTCGCCGAGGGTGACGAAAAAAAGCGCCCGATTTTCTGAGCGGCCGAAGTTGCCTAGAACGGGCCGATTTCCCGTGCCAACACGCGCCCCCCTGAGTGTCCTCGGAATGGGAATATTCACGTTCTCGAGGGAACAGAGGCGTAAGAAGATCGCACAACTATTTCGAACTATCGTACAAGGTGCTCGACTGGAAGGACTTAAGAGTCAAATCGCGACTTTACATAATGAAGGTTATCGGACTCTGGCGAGCAGGCATCTTGCAAGAGCTCCTCGACTCTTCCCCTCGAGGCATAACGGAACTGAGCGCCTCGAGCACGGTGACATTCGTCGGCTCGCGGTGACGATCTTCGCCGAGGCGGGTGACGAAAATCATAGACCCCCCACCCCCTCGAGCCGTCCCGTCGGTAGTGTGAATCGCGACCAGCTTTTCGGGACCTCGAGTCATTTTCAGGAAAGGCGGGAGCCGCGAGTGAACGGCCGTGCGGTTGGCCGGCGGGTGATTGCGAGGCGGCGGCGGAGATCCGGCGGGAGGCGGTTGCGGAGGGGGCGAGGCGGGAGCGGGCGCGGATCCGGAGGGCGTTGCGCCGGTTGCGGCTCGTGGCGCAGGCGGCGGCGTTCGACCGGATCACGCTCCCGCGGCGTCGGAAAACGAAAGGGGGCGGGTCGTGAGGATCGTCTACGGGGTGACGGTTCGGGCGGTGGAGGATCGAGGTTGCCCGGTGTGCGGGGAGCTCGTGCAGCCGTTCTTCTTTGCGGCGTCGAGGTCGGCGCACGAGGAGGCGGGGGTGCGGTGTCCGAACGTGTGGCACGAGCACCGGCGGGCGCTTGGTCCGGAGCTCGAGAGCACGAGGGACGTGGAGCTCGTTGCGACGCTGATCGGGGAGGCGGCGCGGGACCTCGGGCGGGCGATCCGGAGGCGGATCGAGGAGGGGCTCCCGGATGGGGTCGAGGTGCGGCCGTGAGCGACGGCAACCGCTATCTCGGGGTGTGTCTGACGCCCGAAGAGCTCGCGCAAGTGAGGGAGCTCCCGAAGGATTCCCCGGCGGCGCGCGCGATCGTGAATGGCGCGGCGAAGAGGCTCGGGCTCCCGGAGCTCCTCGCCGCGGGGGCGGATTACGGCTGCACGGCGGACGGCGAGCTCGTCGCTCTCGAGAGGGTCTTCCCGTCGCGCTGGCAACCGCCGAGGCCGTCGTGAGGGGCTACCGCCGGCTTCGAAAGGCGGCCGTGACGACGCTCGGGCGCCGGGTCGAGCGGCCGTGTCGGCGCCCGAAGGGGCCGCACGTCGATTTCCGCCTCTTCGGCCGGACCTACGACGAGGGCGGGGTCCGTTGGGAGATCGAATGGTGCGGGTACTGCTCGCCCTACTCGCTCGAAGAGGCGATCCTCCGGGTTTGCCCGGCGCTCCGGCGCGAGGTCGAGTCATACACGCGGGCGACGGAGAAGGGCCGCGAGCTCCGGATTCTCGCGGACGAGACGGGGCCGCGGCCGTGAGCGGCGAGATCGTGGAGGACGGCCCGGGCGTGGAGCTCCCGACGATCGACGAGAGCACGGGGCCGGCGCCGGAGCCGGAGCTCCGGGAGTGGGCGGTCGAGCTCACGACGGGGCAAATGGCCCTCCCGGTCCGGGCGGTTCACCTCGCGATCATCGCGGGCGCGGCGGTCTTTCACGGCCGCGACGGGAAGGTCCTGCAGGCGTTCGGGGCGGGGGCGTGGACGTGGATCGGGCTCCGGCCCGAGGAAGGGGCGAAGTCATGAGGGCAGCCGCGGCTCGGTTCGTGTCGGCGGTCGTGTGGTTCCTGCTCGGGGCGCTCGCGGCGGTGGTCGCGCTCCTCGTGCTCTTCCCGGAGCCGGTTCCATGACGCGCGCGGAGCGGGCGGAGCACGCGCTCCTCGGGGTCGCGGCGAGGTACTTGAAGGCGAACGGATGGGCGCCCCGGACGATCGGGGGAGCGCGCGCCGTCGCTCGAGGGGCGAAGGAAGAGAATTTCTCGCTCCTGCTCGACTTCACGATCCGGCTACCGAAACCGCCGCGGCGGCCGGCGGTGCCGCGGTGAGCGCGCGCGGGCGGTTCCTCGCGGGGCTCGTGCTCGGCATGGTCCTCGAGGCCTTCGGCTCCGGGGCGTGTCTGTGGGGCGCGATCACGCTCGGCGGGTTCTTCGGCTGCGTGCTCGGGATGCTCGGGCTCGCGATCGCGATCGGCTCCGCGGCCTCGACGCAGAGGTCGATCGACGAATTCAAGGGGAGGGTTCGACTGTGACGACGAAACCGATCGAGGCGTTCCCGCTGACGTGGCCGCCGGCGCGGGAGAGGACCCCTCGCGCCCGGCGAGCTCGAGCGCCGTTCCACAAGCGGGAGACGGTGACGAGGGAGGGCGGCGGCTCCTACACGACGAAGAGCGACCTCTCGCTCGCGACGGCCGTCCGCGCGCTCTTCCGAGAAATCCGGCTGATCGGCGGCGAGCGCGTCGTCGTCTCGACGAACGTCGAGCTCCGCCGCGACGGGCTCCCCATGTCCGGCCGGCGGATCCCGGAGGACCCGGGCGCGGCCGTCTACTTCTGGCTCGAGGGCAAACAGGTCGGCCTCGCGATCGACCGGTGGGATCGGGTGCCCGACAACGTGATCGCGATCGCGAAGACGATCGAGGCCATGCGCGGAATCGAGCGGTGGGGCTCGGCGGATCTCATGCGGGCGTCCTTCACGGGGTTTCGACTCCTCGGCGACGGCCGCCGACCGTGGCGCGAGGTCCTCGGGTATCCCGAGGGCGCCGAGGCGCACGCGGAGCAGATCGAGGAGCTCTTCCGCAAAGCGATCCGCCGGCAGCATCCGGACAAGGGCGGCGCGCACGACGCGGCCGCGGAGATCAACGCGGCGAGGGACCGAGCTCTCGAGGAGCTCAGGAGGGCGGGACATTGAAACGAAAGCGCGAGAGCCTGACCGCGCGGCAGGGCAAGCGGATCGAGGAGCTCGAGCGCGCGCTTGACCTGCAGGTCGCCGTCGGCAAGCTGGCCGAGCAAACGAAGCGACTCGCGGACAACGTCGGGACATTGGTCGGCAACATGGGCGCGGTGCACGGGCGCTTGAACGGCCTCGGCCTCGAGCTCGAGGTCCTCCGGCAACAGGCCGGCCTCGACGCCGCGACCGTGAAGGCGGCGATCGACGAGGCGCTCCGCGTCGACCCGTTCTCGAAGATCGTCGACGGAATGGCCGCGGTGAGGAGCGCGATCGGCCCCGGGACCGGCGAGTGAACCCGCACCGGTTCCAACCCCGGCCGGATTCGGAAGGGTGCCTCGTTTGCGGCGGGATCCCCGCCGACGCCGCGCATCGCAGCGGCGCGCAGCCTGCGCCCCTCCGAGCGGAACCGACGTGTCCCTGCACGAGCGTCCGCCGCGAGCTCGTGCGGGGCGAGATCCGCGGCGAACCCGTACGGTGGGGGACGTGGTCCTGCGTCGCGTGCGGCGCCGAGTTCTACAAAGTCGCCCGGCCGGGCGACCTCGAGGCGATAGGGAGGCGGATGTGAAAAAAGACCTGATCCTGCCCGACCGGTTGAAACGAAGAGTGCAGATCGGCCCGTTTCAGTTCGACCCGTCGAACCGGTGGGCGGTCGGCGTGCGCGGGTTTACGCCGTGGAAGGTCACGACCGATCAGGGGACCCCGCTCGAAAAGACCGAGCGCCGCTTCACGGCCGACCGCCTCGTGTCCCTGTACGGCGGCCTCGGGCCCTCCGCTCGGGGTCCTCGAGGCATGAGCGTCGACGAGGCCTTGAACCTCGCGGCGTACGTCGTCGCGCTCTCGGGAGTGTCGGCGCCGGAGTTCTTCGCCATGCTCGCCGCGGTGCAGGAAGAGGCGGTCAAGACCGGCCGCGTCGACGGCAACGGAACCGGCGAGCCGTCGCCGGCGGAGGGGTAGAATTCTCTCCGTGATCCTCTACACGACGGACGGCCGACGCGAGCTCGACGCGCCGCCGGCGGCGCCGGATCTCCCGGACGGTCCGCCTCTCGTTCCGCGGTGTTCCTCGTGCCTGCGCGCGCTCGGGCGGATCCGCTTCGGCGATCGGTGCCCGCGGTGCCGGCGCCGCCTCTCTCCGGTCGTGCGCGCGGCGCTCTTCGCCGGCCTGCTCGTCGCGTCGATCGCGTTCTTGATCGCGCTCTCGTGGCTCGCGACGCGCTTCGTCCCGTGACCCCTTACAATCGGGGTTCGTAAGTCCGTCGGGCCCCGGGCGGATCGTCCTGTCACGGCGATCCCTCCATACCCCGGGGCTCGGCGGCGGTTATCCCCGCGGTTTCATGAGGGGACACCCCTGCTTGTGCAGGACGCGCCCGGCGACCTCGTCGGGATCCTCGCCGGGACCGATCGCCATGAACGCGCCGCATTGCTCGCACTCGACGACGTCGACCGCTTCCGGTAGCTCGGGGTTCTTCTCGAGAAACTCCCGGGCTTCCTTGGCCGCCTTCTCGATCGCGGCGTCGCGCCGGGCCTCCTCCTCGGGCGTCACGCGCCCGCCGCCGCCGCCGGGCGGCCGCCCTTGCGGCCGTTACGCCGCGCCGCGGCCCTCTGTTTCGCGGTCCGGTTCGACGCGCCCTTCGCCGCGGTGCACCCCGGGCAGATCAGGCGGATGTGCGGATGCACCGGGCAGAAGGCGGAGCAAACGTGTTTAGGCATGCGGTCCCTCCGCCTCGATCGTAACCGCGACCGAACGCATGCGCCAATAGAGCTCGCGCGCGATCTTCTTCGCCTCGAGCTCGAGGGCGCGGATCTCCGCCGGCGTCAGGGCCCGGAGCGCCCGGCAGAAGTCGCACTCCCGGCCGGGCTCGCAGAGACACGGCTCGGGGTTCATGACGTCGCCCCGAGGAAGTGGGTGCCGTCCTCGACGTCTTTCGCGAGCACGAATCCGACCCGCAAATCCCCGAACGTCTCGCGCGCGCGGCCGAGCCGGACCTCGCGGCGGCCGTGGCCGATCATGCCGAACGTCGAGCGCCGAAGGTCGTAGCCGCACGCGCGGCACTTCATCCGGCTCGCGGTGACGTCGAAGAGCTCGTCGCCGGCGCGGAAGAGCGGCGCGCTCATTTCGCGCCGCCCTTCTTCCCCTTCATGAACCCCGGCAGGATCCCGGCTTCGGCGCGCGCGGCCGCCGTGGCGGTCGAGCTCTTGCTCCGCGTCTTCGACGTCAGGGCGTCCCGTTGACGCGCGATCGTGTTCGCGACCGCCGGCGGGATCACGACCCGGACCGTCCCGGCGTTCCCGACGACCTCGAGAAAGATCGTGTCGCCCTTCTCCGCCTGCCGGTACGTCTGGACGATAAAAACCTGCGACCCGCCGACCCCGAGGGGCGGGACGTGCCGCATGGTCGAGGGTTTCGTCTTCACGACGTCGGGGAGGTCGTGAAGGACCCCGAGTTGCCGGTCGAATAGGTCGGGCATGTGTTGAGAGCGGTCGAGGTCGTCGCGGCCGCTCATCGCGCGACCGCCGCAACCGGCTCGGCCGCCGGCACGAGGGCCTCAACTGCCGCGCGCTCGGCGCGCTCCTGCTCGTGCTCGAAATTGACGTGCCCATAGAAGCGCACGTCGAAATAGTCCGATTGGATCTCCGAGCCGTCGTGGTTGTAGGCCTGCAGCATTCCCTCGAGCGTCGCGAGGACCTCGCGGGCGCGCTCGCTGTGCAGGGGGCGCTCGTCGTCGGAGAGCGGCGCGTTCGGGGTCCGGACGTCGTGCTCGATCCGCTTTTTGTTCATGATCGAGAACGGAGCGGAGACGATCCGGACGTCGATCGAGGACCCGCCCGAGAAGTAGGACGTCCGGATCGAGACTTTCAGACCCTTCGGGAGCTCGCCGGCGGCGAGGGCCGCCTTGACGTCCGCCCGAAACCGCTTCGCGATTTCCGTCGTCGAGATGCTCTTGTCGTACTTGGCCCCGTAGCTGCGTTCGTACATGTTCGATCCCTCCATGCCTGCTAGATTACCCGAGCGGCCCGGGTTTGTCAACTACAAACGACCACGACAGAATGCTTGCGAGGCGTAAAGAGGGCGTCCGCTTTTTCCCTGCGATTTCTCTTGACGACCCGAGCCGCTCGGGTTATTCTGCCTGACATGGAGGGATCGAACATGACGGACTTGCTCGCGGGGCTCATCGCTGAGGATCGGAAATGGGCGGCCGAGACGCTCCACGGCGGCTACACGGTCGCGGAGCTCCGGGAGGCCTTCTCGCGCGTGCAGAACGCCGAGAATTGGAAGTTCCCGGTCGACACGACGGTCGCCGCGGCCGCCGTCGCGGTTCTCGAGGTCGCCATTCCCTTCATGACGGGCTCGGTCCCGACCTTCCGGAAGATCCGGGGAACCTCGGCCTTCGTGGTTCGGGCGGCCGGCTATTACGCGGCGGTGGGCGCGTGAGGCTGCGGGAGCGCGAAGGCGCGCCTCTCTGCCCCCGCTGTAAACGTCCGATGGTCGGTTGGGCCCTTCGCAGGGCCGACGTCTGCAGCCCGAAGGGTTGGGTCGACTGCATCAGAAACCCGCCGCTCGTGCCCCCGGAACCGCTCGACCCGCTCAAGCGCCACGACGGCCCCGACGGGCCGTGCACGTTTCTCGGGTGCGAGGTCTGCCCCTGACTTGACACGCCTGCGACGCTCCGCGCGTGGACAAACTCGCAGAGCTCGCGCTCAAGTACGGCTCGCCGACGGCCGTGCTCCTGCTCGTCGGCGCGGCGATCGTTGAGCTCGCCCTCGGGATCTATTGGAAGGACAAAGACCACATCGTGCACGGCGTCGGCGCGATCGGCGCGACCCTGTTCTTCTACACGCTCGCCGCGCGTCAGGCCCGGATCGCGGCCGAGAACATCGCCCTCGATCGCCGGCGCGACAACGTCTCGACCGTTCCGGCCGTGCAAACGCAAATCGACACGATCGAGAAGAAGGCCGCGAGGGACGGATATGACGCGGGGAGCGTCGGCGTCTGAGATACAATCGGCGCGGGCCGAGGCGTAACCTGTCGTTCCCGGTGCGCCCGTCAGTTCTGGCGTTCGGTGAGTCCAAAGGAGCGTGACACGGCCGCTCACGCCGACGCCCGCGACCTCGGGGCCGGGGAGCAATCCCCGGCCGCACCCTTCGAGCTCAGGCCCGCGGGAGGGTGAGCCGACGAAGCGCCCCGAGTCTCGGGGCCTCCTCCGCCGGCGCCGGCTCCGGGTCGTCGCGTGACGCGACACGCGCACAAGCCGCGTTGGCTCTCCCGGTGAGCTCCTGCCGCTCCCGGTACGTCGCCGGGTCCCGCCGCTCGACGAGCCCGGCGACCTGATCCTCGGAGAGCGCCGCGCCGTTCTTCGCCTTCGCGAAGTTGCGCGCGATCTCCGAATACCGCCACGTCACGCGCCGGCGGCCGCGGTCGTCGATCCACGTTTGCGAGGCCCGGGAGACGATCCACCGGACCTGATTCCGGTCGAGCTCCGTCGTCTTCACGGCCGCTTTTTCTTCCGCCGTTCATAGAGCCGCGGGCCCGCGCGAAGAGCCGTCTCGGCCGCCTCCCGGGCCGCGTGGAACCGGTCCGAGTCGAAGCGGCCGTCGGTCGCGAAGACGAGGCGCTCGAGGCACCGCCAACCCTGCAGGAGGACCCGCCGCGGGACGGCGAGCTCCGCCGGCGTCAGGGGAGCCTCGAGGACGGGGGCCGCGGCGGGCCGGCCGGCGCCGGTCGTACCCCAACCGTCGGCGCGGCGGACCACGCTCAATCCTCCTCGCTTCCCTTCGGCCGGTTCCACGGGAGCGCGCGGTTCGTGCTCCGCATGAGCGCGATCGAGTTCGCGATCCGGATGTAGCGCCGCGTCGTTTTTATGTCCCGGTGCCGGAGTCGGTTTTGAATGATCTCGATCCGGACGTTGTTTTCGAACAGGTGCGTCCCGAGGGAGTACCGGAGCATGTGCGGGTGAATCTTCCTCGAGGGCGTCGCGAGGATCCCGATCGCGGCGCAACGCTCCGTCAGGATCCTGCGGACCTGACGCTGATCGAGGCCGATCGGGAGATCCGACTTGCGCGAGCCCGAGCCGGAGACGGCGAGAGGGCAGAAGAGGGCAGGAGAGCGGAAGCCGGCGCGAGCTCGAGCGCCGAGGTATTCGCGGAGGAGCTCGGCGATCGGCGCGTCGACCTCCTGCTTTTCGATCGTCCCGCCCTTCCCGTGGAGGAGCTCGAGGAACATCCGCTTCGACCCCTCGAGGATGTTCTCGATTTGCAGGGATTGAAACTCGGCGACGCGCAGGCCGAGCGTGTAGCCGAGGCCGATCAGGGCGGAGTCGCGGATCGGGCGGACGCCCGCGGTCCTCTTCCGCCGCGCGAAGAGAATGTCGTTCTCGTGCTCGCCTTGGACGAGCGGCGGCGGCGTGTAGCCGAAGATCATGCGGGTTATCTCCTCTTGCGAGAAGATCGGGACGCGCGTCTCGCGGATCTTCGGGCCCTGCACGTCGAGTGACGGGTCGCTCGGGATGTAGCCGCGGGAGGCGAAAAACTTGAACGCGGTTTTGAGCCCGTGGAGCCGCGTCCGCCGGGTCGTGGCCGCGTGGCCTTGGATCGCCTTGCGCGTGAGGTAGCGATCGAAGTCGGTCGGGAGGACCTCCCGGGGGTGCGAATGGTAGAGCCTGCCGTCCTGCGCGCACATCCGCCGGAGCTCGAAATCGAAGTCCTCGAGCGTCGTCAGATACGCCCGGATCGTTGAGGGAGAGAAGGCCCGCCCGTCGCGGAGGTGTTCCTCGAGCTCGCGGGAGTGTTGCAATTCGGACAGAATTCTAACAAAGACAAGCGAGGACCTCTTGACACGGGTGCGACGCTCCCCCGCAAATGGCGAAACCCCGCGCCGGCAAGAAACCGTCTCGGCGCGGCCGCGTGCCGGGCGTCGACGTCCCGTCAACCCCGAAAATGCGCGCCGCCTCCCGCACGAACGCTTGGAAGAGCGGCCTTTACGCCCGGCGCGTCTCGGTCGTCACGAAGCGATACGCCGAGCTCGAGAAGACGATCCCGGGCGCCGCGGAGGTCGTCGGCCGCTATCACGCCGCGATCATGGACGGCGAGGTCGGCGCGCTCGACGAGATCACGGTCGGGGCGCTGGCCGAGACGGAGCTCCTCCGGCGCAGCATGATCGACGCGATTCACACCGAGGGCGTGATCGTTGAGCACGACCTCCACACGAAGGACGGGGTCGTCTTCGGGACCGAGAAGCGCGCGAACCCCCTGATCGAGCCCCTCCACAAGATCAACGCGACGCTCGGCCACACGGCGCCCGATCACCTCCTCACCCGCAAGTCCCGCGGCGAGGGCATGGCGGTCGCGGCGCAGACCGCGGCGATCATGCGGCGCAACGAGGCGCTCCGCCGCACGGATAAATCCCGCATGCCGGCGCCTCCGGTGCCCGTCGAAGTGACGCTCGTCGGAAAAGTCGAGCGCGCTTGAAGCCGGATCAGTTCCGGATCGCTCCGGAGTACGTCGAGGCCTTCCTCGCGCGGCACCGGATCCGGTGGGATCAGATCGAGCGCGGCGCGCCCGTGTGGCCCTCGGAGGCGCACGGCCTGATCCCGCTCTCCCCCGAGGACCTCGAGCGCCTGATCGCCGTCGAAGACCCCGCCGTGTGGGCGTGGCTCTACCTCTCCGAGCGCCTCACCGTGCTCGACGAGGAGACGAACGAGCCGATCGTCCGCCGCGGCGATCCGTGGAGCCTCTTTCCGATTCAGGCGGACCTCGCGCGCACGGGCGGGAATCTGATCGTCGAGTGCGGCGCCGAGGTCGGCAAGACGCGCGACATAACCCTGCAGATTCTCCGGATGGTCGACATTGGCCGGCCCGGCGACTCCGGCCTGATCGGCGTCAACCTCGACACGACCTCGCAGGAAATATGGGCCGAGATCGAATATCAGATCGAGGCGAACCCGCTGATCGGAGGAGGCCTCAAGTCTTCTCGCGTCAAGCCGTATCGCGAGCAGATTTTCAATAACGATTGCCGCTTCGAAATGCGCCTGTGCGGGTTCGACGGGACGCAGTTCCGCGGCGGTCACTTCAACAAACTCCTGACCGCTGACGAGGCCGCGAAATGGAAGAACGAGCGGCAATGGTCCGAATTCTGGCGCGCCGCATTGCCGGGCGCGACGTTCCGGATTTACTCGACGCCGGACGGCGACTATTCCTCGCCCTTCAAAGGTCTATCCGATCGCGCGATTCCGCTCAATGGGCCGGACGCGGAGGCGGGGGCGAGGGCGCGCGACGCGGCCAACCCGGACGAGCCGCGCTTCCGGAAGTTCCACATTTCCAAGCGCCAACTCCCGCCGCCGTTCTGGACGGAGAAGCGCGCCGCGAAATTGCGCGAGCGGTTCAAGGGCGAGCACACGACCGGTTGGCGCAACAACGTCGAGGGGACGTGGGGCGCCCCGGAGAGCTCGATCTTCCCGATGCACATCCTCCGGCCGAACCTCGCCTTCCTTCGCGACTATCGAATCGTCGTCGCGATCCTCGACCGCGAAAAGGGAATGACGGACTTCCGGGCGGCGCGCCTGTCCGACGAGCTCGACTCGGTTGAAGGCGGCCGGCAGGAAATCATCCTCGCGCAGGAGCTCAACCCGTTCGTTAACTCGAAGACGCTCGCCGAGAAGATCGCCCGGTTCTTCCCCGACGTCGTCGACTTGAAGGCCCCGAAACTCTATTGCGGCGCCGACCTCGGGAGCGCCGAGGATCCTTCCGAGTTCGTCTTCCTCCGCGTGCACACGCCTGTCGACCCCAACGCGACCGGCGCGAAGAAGATCGTCGGGCAGAAGTGGACGGACCTGTTTCGCCTGCACCTCGCCTTCGCCGATTGGCCGGTGCAAGCCGCCGTCGTCGCGTACCTCGATCACGCCTCGGGGCATCAGGTCAAATACGGGTTCGACAACGGCTCGGCCGGATCCGCGCTCGCGCAGGTCCTCCAACAGATGGTCGAGTTCCGGACGTGCCCGGTGTGCGCGTGCCCGGTCTACTTCAACGAACGCCTAAAGGTTTTCGGGTTCGGGAATCAGACCGACGAGATCGACGTCGAGACGGGCAAGCCGATCCTCGACCCCGATCGCCGGGACGCGAAGGGCGAGTCGCAACCCTTCCGGCTCTCGAACAAAGAGTTCTCGACCCGCGTGCTCGAGCGCAAGGCGCAGATCGCCGAGCTCGCGATCGCGTGGGATGGGGGCGCCGGGCATCAGAAGCTCTCCGCCCCGCAACTCATGATGAATCACACCTCGAAGGGTGAGACGTCGAAGAAGGGCGAGCGGCAATTCAAGAAGACTGACGATCACCATGTCGACGCGCGCCGGCAGGCCGCGCTCCTGATCGTGTCGGAGCTCCGGGGCGACGACTTCGTCTCGCCGAAGGCCTCCATGATCGCGGTCGGAGCCTCGAGGCCGGCGACGACGCGCGTCTTCGAGAGCGGCGCCGGACACATTGCCTCCGCCTTCGGGCCTCCGGGCGGGATCGCCCGCGGATGGGGGTTGTAAGTGGAACAGGACGCCCTCTTCGCCCCGCCGGCGGCCGCCGCACCGAAGACCGCACCCGCGCCGGCGCCGCGGCCGAAACTGAAAGCGCCGAAGACGCCGCCGCCGGCGGGCCCGAGCTCCCCGATCCGGAAGGCCGACGCCTCGGGGATCCGCGCCGGCGTCGAGATCGCCACGATTCAACGCGGCGAGTTCCTCGCGCCGATCACGATTTGGGAGTTCCCGAATCTCTCGCCGATCCTCCGGCACCGCGCGGAGGGTCAGGGCGTCTCTTTCTACGATCTCATGCTCGGCGCCGACGCCGACATGAACGGGTTTTTTCGGGACATACACGACAACGTCCTGCACCTGCCGATGTACGTCCGGGCCGCGAGCTCGAGGCCGGAGCATCAGGAGCACAAGCGCCTGATCGAGTACGCGATCAAGAGCGTTCCCAACTTCCAGAATTTCGCGCGCCACGTCCTGCAGGCGCAGCCTTACGGATTCTCGATCACGGAGAAAATCTATAAGGTCGTCGATCGCGGCGATTGGACCGGCGCCGTCGTCTATGACGCGCTCCTCGACAAGCCGGCCCGGTGGTTCACCTTCGACCCCGATCGGAACCTGCGCTTCCGCACGATCGAAAACTACCTGCCGGGCGAGCTCGTCCCGCAAGAGAAATTCGCGGTCGCGACGTACGGGACCAACTCCTCGCCGTGGGGCACGCCGGTCCTCGACGATTGCTATTGGCCTTGGTTCCTCCGTCACCACGCGCTGAAAAATCAGGCGATTTGGTTCGAGAAGTGGGCGAGCCCGACGGTCAAGATCGAATATGACTACAACCCGGGCAACGACGAGCTCTCGGCGAAGAACCGAGCCGAGGCCCTCGTCGTCGGCAACGCGATCCAACAAGACACCGTCGTCGCGTACCCGAAGGGCGCGGTCCTCGGGCTCTTCGAGTCGGCGCGTTCCGGGTCGATCTCGTTCGAGCAATACCTCGATCAGCTTCGCAACATGCTGTCCCGGATCATCACCGGGCAGATCCTCCTCGGCACCGGCGACAAGGGCGGCTCCTACGCAATGGCGCGTGTGCATCAGGAGCAGGAGAACAACCGGGTCGAGTCGACCGCGAAGTTCCTCTCCCACGTCCTCTCGAGGATGTTCCGCGAGCTCATTGATCGAAACTACGGCCCGCAAGACGCCTATCCCGTAATCGAGATTTTCGCGACCGGGCTCGCCGAGCAACAGGCGTTCCTCGAAGTCGAGAGCCTCAAGATTGCGAACGGACACCTCGTCTCGAGGGCGTGGTCCGACGCGCAGCTGCAGAACGTCCTCCCCGACGGCGACGCCGACGTCATGCAGCCGCCGGCCGGCGTGCAGCCGTCGCAGCCGATCCCGGTCCCGCAAGCCTTCGAGGAAGTCCGCGACGACGATCCGCCGGAGATCGCGGCCGGGAAGGAATTCCGCAATCGCTCGAAGCGGATCCGGGCGAACATCGCGCGCTTCGCGTCGAAGCGGGACGCCGAGCGGGAGACGGTCCTGCTCGCGTCGGCCGACGCTCTGCGCGGCGCGCACGCTCACGCGAAGGCCAAGGCCGGGACGATCCGAGCGCACTTGGACAAGGTCGCAGCCGATTCCGCCGGGAAGGCCCGGCCGGCGATCCGCGGAGTCGTCAAGACGATCGCCGCGCGCGTCCGGACGAAGGCGAAGGCGAAGACCGTCACGAAGGCGCACATTTTCCGCGGGTTGAAGGGCACGGACGGCCACAACCTCGGCCGCGTCTTCGACACCATGACGCAACAGGCGGCCGCGACGGGCGGCGGGTACGGGATCCTCGCCGCCGGCGAGCAGGACCTTTCCGACGCCGCGAAGATCGCGCTCGCGCTTCAAATGTACGCGATCGCCGACGCTGTCGCGAAGGAAGCGGCCGGAGCCCCCGACGACATGAGCGGCGAGGACTTCGCGAATTCCCTCCTCGACGAGAACGCAACGAGCGGCTCGGTCACGGAGGTTTACGCGAACCTCTTCGAGGGGACGCACTCGACGAACATCGCGACGATCGCGACCGGGAAGCTGCGCGATCAGCTGGCCGACCCCGCCTTCCGCGCGGCCAACCCGTACGTCGTGATCGTCGCTCAGGCGGACGCCCGGCTCGGGCACAAGATGATGGACGGCTACGTCCTGAGCGCCGAAGAGGCCCGGTGGTCGCCGTTCCTCCCGCCGCACGAATTCGGATGCCGGTGTGTCGCGGTCCCGATCTCCGAGGCGAAGGCCGTCGAGCTCGGACTGACGGGCGCTTCGCCGGCGGGCACGGTCGACGAGTTTCTCGCCGGCAAGGGCGTCACGCCGAGCCGATACGGCGGCGGCGACTATCACGCGCCGGACGGGACGACGTTCACCGCGGGCCCGGTGCGCGGATTCATGCCGGCCTTCCCCGCGACGGACATGCGCGCGCAACTGTCCGCGCTCCGCGAGAAGGCGCAACAGCTTCAACGGGACGACCCGGAATCGTGGGCCGCCATGCACAAGTGGCTCCTCGCGCTCTTCGGGTTCGACATTCTGATCGAGGACCCGAAAGAGGAGGACCCCAATGCGAATTAACGAGATCCGGGCATTTTTCGAGGAAGTCACGGCGAAGCTCGTCGCGAGGTTCGCGGAGGAAAACGCCGACGAGGTCTATCGCCTCGAGGCGGGCGAGGAGGCGGCGATCGAGTGCGGCCGCTCCGGGACCTTCGTCGAGATGGGAAAGCAGCGCGTCACCTTCACGCCGACGGAGCTCGCGCAGATCGCGGCCGACTTCTCGACCGAGGAAGAGCACAAGGTCAAGATCGGACACAAGGCGATTGAGACGGACACGCCGGACTATGGCGACGTGCAGCGGCTCACCTATGACGAGGGCCGCGATCGCCTGATCGCTCACGCGGTCCCGACGGCGATCACCGTCCGGAAGAACCGCGAGGAGGGATTTCGCCGGTGCTCCATGGAGCTCGTGAAGAAGGGCGAGAAATGGGCGTTCGAGCACCTCGCGCTCCTCGGCGCGCGCAAGCCGGCGATCTCCGGGCTCGCGCCGATCGCGCTCGCGGACGGGACGCAGGTCTACTTCGCGAGCCCCGAGGGCGCCGAGGCCGAGGAGCCCGCGCCCGACGAGGCGCATTTCGGCCTCACCGCGGCGCAACGTAAAGCGATCGCCGACGAGGACTTCGCCGGGCCGGACCGGAGTTTCCCGATCGACACACAGGCGCACCTCGACGCCGCGGCGAAGCTGATCGGGAAAGCCGCAGATCCCGCCGCGGTCAAGGCGAAGGCGATCGCGATCGCCAAGCGCAAGGGCCTCACCCTTCCCGAAGCGTGGGATCCGGAGGACGTCGCGGATAAGGGCGCGGACGAGGCCACGGAAGAGAAGAAAACGAAGGCCAAGGCGGCCGCGCCCGGGGGGGGGCTTGACACGCCTGCGACGCTCCGCGGAGTCACAGGCAAAACCGAGGAGAAAAAAACGATGGCGACTCCCGAAGAGAAAGCGGCGGCACGGCTCGCGCGATTCGAGCGCGACGCGAAGCAGGGAGCGAAGGATCGGGCGAAGGCCTTCCTCGCGGCCAATGTGAAACGGATCCCCTTGAAGGCCGTGAAGGCGGGGATCGAGACGATGCTCTCCGCGCTCTTCGAGCAGGAGGCGCTCGCCGAGGAAGTCACCTCGATCAAGTTCGAGGAGGGCGGGAAGGAAGTCGAGAAGACCCCGTCCGAGATCGTCGTCGCGATCCTCGAGGCGCTTCCCGAGCAGGTCACGACGGTCGAGACGACCGAAACGACCGCCGACGGCGGCGCCGACGACAAGCCGAAGGGCGTCGGTCCGGAGCTCAACCTCGCGGCCGTCGCCGCGACGGATCCCGAAGGAGACGAGTTCTATGACGCGGCGCAGGCGGAGATCGCCGCGTCCGCGCAGAACGGGCAGAAGCCGATCGACTTCGAGACGGCCGCCGCGCGCGTCTACGCGAAACGCGGATCGCGCTGACGGACGGACACACCTCGAGCACCTGAAACCACGAACAGGAGATAACGAAAATGGCACGACTCGGCCGCGGAATTCTTTACCTGACGGTGAAGCCGACGGGCGCGCTCGCGGCGAACACGTTCGTCGGTTTCGACGGGAACACCTGCGCGCTGAACACGAAGGCGCTCGGCGCGACGGACTTCGCATTCTCCGCCGGGGATCTCGCCGACGTGATCACGAAGGGGACCGCGATCGTGAAGGTCGGCGCCGTCGCCGTCGCGGTCGGAGACAAGCTGACGTCCGACGCAGCGGGCCTCGCGATCGCCGGAGGCGCGAACCCGATCAACGGATTCGCCCTCGAGGCCGGCAACCCCGGCGACCTGATCGAAGTTTCGCTGATCTGACCCTGAGTCGTCGAAAGCGGAAAACCTGACCGAGAGCTAAGAGGAGAAAACAGAAATGGGCAGCACGCTTCCGCTAACGAATCGGCGCCTCGGCGTCGACAAGTTCTATACGCAGCTGTCGGTCGGGATCGCCCCGGATCAGGTCCTCATCGGCGACACCCTCTTCCCGGTTCTTCGCGGCGACCTCTCGAGGATGCTGATCGCGAAGTACGGCGTCGAGGCGTGGCAGATGATCGACGACGCGGTCGGCGATCGGTCCATGCCGAAGCGGGTCGATATTCAGATGGGCAAGCTCTCGATCGACATCGAGGGCCACGCGCTCATCAACCCGGTTTCCGACCGGGAGCAGCAGGAATCGCTCAAGGGCCCGGCGCAGCTGGACCTCGAGAAGCAGGCGCTTTACACGCTGAAACAGCGGATGCTGTTGCGGCGCGAGTTCCTGCAGGCCACGCTCGCGCAGAACACCGCGCTCTATCCCGCGGGCAACGTGATCACGCACGCCGCCGGCGCGACCCGATGGGACAACATTGCGGCCGGCGTCAACACGGCCGACCCGATCGCGGAGCTCGTCCCGTTCATCGAGAACACGATCCCGCAACAGATCGGCCGGCGCCCCAACATCGGTTGGACGAGCTCGCTCGTGTGGTCGAAGATCATCACGAATACGATCGTGAAGCAGCGGGTCTTCGGCACGGCCAACCCGCAGGGCACCCCGACGAAGGCGCAGATCGCGTCGCTCATGGGCCTCGAAGACATTCTCGTCGGCTACGCGGTCACGCGGCCGGAGCCCGGAGACGAGACGTCGGCGACGACCCCGATTTGGGGCAAGTCCTTCGGCGTCGCGTACGTCCCGCCCGTCGCCGGGACGCAGATCCCCGCCTTCGGCTATACGGCCGAGCAGCGGGTCTTCGGGGACGCGGCCGAGGCGGTCGTCCGGATCCGGAACGAATACATGGGCCCGTCGGGCGGATGGGATCTCAAGCGGTCGGCGTTCTATTCGCCGGTCATGACGTTCCCGACCGCCGGGACGATCTTCACGACCGTCGTTTCCTGATCGGGGCGCGCGAGCTCGGGAGTCGAAACCACAAGAGGAGAGAACGGAAATGACCGACGAAACCAAGTCGACGACGCCCCCGCCGGCGCCGGCCCCCGCTACCGCGCCCTTCGGCTCCGGGTTCAATCCTCCGGGCAGCCGGGTCGCGGCCGACCCGCGCAGCCCCGCGCAGAAGGAACGCGCCGAGAAGCTCTCGAAGGAGCAGGACGAGTCGCACAAGCGGCTCGACGGCGATCCGCGGAAGGTCCGCATGGCGAAGGACGCGGTCGTCGAGACGCCCGAGGGCGACTTCGTCGACGCGAGCGCCGGCGAGGTCGTCGAGATGCGGCATCAGAAGGCCTTCGACGCGATCCGTCACGGAGCCGCGAAGGCGGTCGACAAGGACGAGTCGCTCGGGAAGGCGCCGGCCGGCAAGCGGGACGCCGAGAAGCCGGACTTCGACAAGCGCAAGCCGGGCGACATGGGCGACGTCGCCAACCCGCCCGGAGCGAGCGGCCTCGGAAGCGGCGAAACGAAGTAACTCCCGGTGTTCGCCGCCTCCGACCTCGTAACGGCCGCGAAGGCCCGGTTCGGGGCGACGAACCTGCAGCAAAGGGTCGCCCCCGGCGCGAGCACTCCGCTCAAGGACCTCGAGCTCCTCAAGATCGCGCAGGGCGTGATCGACGCTTTCTCGGAGGCCGCGCAGAACGCGGGCCTCTGGCCTCTCGCCGGCGTGTGGCCGGCCGGGAGCGTCTCCCCCCTCGACGGCACGACCGACGTCTCCGGGCAGCCGTACGCGAACGTGTGGCCGTACAACATGACGCAGCGGGCTCTCGACTACTTCGACGGCCGTTCGTACGGCGCGCTCGAGGTGATCCCTTCCGGGAAGCTGCAAATGTTGAAGGCCGTCGACGCCTTCCTGCTCTCGGTCGCGAAGGGCGCGATCGGGCTCGGGACGAGCGGGCTCGACGAACCCTCGACGCCGCGGCCGATCGCCTCGAGGGACCGCTCCGGCCGGAGCCTTACGGCCGACGGAGCGCAGGACCGGCGAAACCTCCTCGACACGTTCATCGGCGCGGCGTGGGATTGGTGGAGCGCGTGAGCCTCCGGATCGACGTCGTCCGCGACGAGATCGCCCCCGAGCTCCGGATCATGTCCGAGCGGATGGGAGACTTCTCCGAACCCTTCTCCGTGATCCTCGCCGACGGCCTCGGCGCGGCTCAGGAGACGATCGTCGAGAAGAAGGCGGCGCCCGGCGGCGGCCCGTGGGCCCTCATGGCGGAGGCGACGATCCGGAAGGGCAGGGACCCCTCGACGCTCTTGATCGAGACGGGGGAGGGCGTCCTGTCGCTTTCCCGGGGCGGTTCCGGCAACGTCTTCGAGGTCGGGCCCGTGGAGGGCCGCGCCGGCTCCGTGCTCACCTCGAAGCGCACCGGCTACCCGTACATGAAGGGGATGCAGGAGGGGGCCTTCAACCGGCCGCCGCGGCCGTTCCTCGCGTGGCCGGAGGAGCGGATCCCGCAATACGGTTCGCTGATCCTCGGGCACATCATGGGCGAGCCGCCCTCGGGGGTCGTCCATGGCTGACGGTCCCGAGACGAAGATCGCGAAGGCCTTCGCCGCCCGAATCCGCGGCAGCGCCCGGGTCGTCGCCCGGTACGTCAACGGGATCGTTCTCACCGAGGGCGTTCCGGCGAAGTACGCCTTTACGTCCGAGACGCTCGTGCTCGCGGCTTTCCCGGTGAAGCCGGCGGAGCAGCCGAGCCGGGTCGAGAACATTTACGTCGACATGCTCGTTTGCCCGGTCCTGCAGTTCGAGCAGACCGACACCGATTCGATCCTCGACGCGGCGAACGAGTTCAACGAATTCCGGAAGCTCCTCTTCTCCGGCCGGCTGCAGCTGACCGAGGACCTGATCGGCGGCTCGAGCTCGGTCAACCTGACGGATCCGATCCTCTCGTTCGATTGGCCGCGGACGACGATCCCGCCGGCGGCGACGTCGCTCCGGATCCCGGAGTTCCGCGCCCGCTATAGCTCGAAGATCATGCCGGCGACCGGCGACTACGCATAAGGGGGAAACGTGAAAGCCAAGGCAGTAAAGGACGGCGTTCCGGTGACGTTCACGAGCGGCGACGTGATCACGCTCGGGCTCGAGCCGATCGAGATCCCCGAGGACTATCGCGCCGAAATGCGGATCGCCGCGCAGCACGTCTTCGGGGTCGAGATCACGGAAGACCCGACGCTCGAGGCGGACAAGGCCAAGGCGCGCGCCGCGGAAGCCGAGACGCGGAAGACGTCGGTCTTCGAGCGGCCCGCGAGCAGGTAGACGACTCGCCGAGAAACAGGACCCGGCCCGAAACCTAGGAGGGGGAGAAGATGGGACAGTTAGACGCCGCAACCGGCAAACGGGCAACCTACGCGCGCGGCCTCGAGAAGATCACGGCCGGGATGCCGCAAGGCCTGTTGACGTTTCTCAAGTATGAGTCGGTCGATTCCACGCGGGATGCGAAGTGGAACAAGAGCAACTCGGTCACTCAGTCCGAGGGCGAGGACAAGGGCACGCCGGGCCCGATCGACCTGCCCGGGACGTACAAATACCCGCTCACCGCGTGGCAGTTCGCGATCGACCTCGCGGCCATGTACGGCGCGCCGGCGATCTCGGTCCTGACCGCGACGAAAAGCTGGCGGCTCGCCTTCTTCCCGAACCGGAACAATGCCTTCCGCGGGATTTGGGACGTCATGTTTGGCGGATCAGCGACGGTCGGCGCGACCGCGACATACGGCCGGCGCGTCTCGAAGCTGATCCTCGGCGAGGACGCGAACAAGCGGATCGAGGTCACGTCGACCATGACGGACGGCCTCGGCGACACGATCTCGGGGCTCTTCGTGGCAAAATCCACGAACGTCGGGACCTTCCTCGGGAAGATCGCCTCGCGTGGCCGCCGGCAGAAAGATGCGGCGTGGCTCGCCGGAAAATCCATGTACCTCAAGATCACGGCGAAGACCCCGACGCTCGTCACCTTCGTCGCCGGCTATGACGTCGCGTCGCCCGGAGACGGAACCGGGTTCCCGGCCGTGGTCTACAACGCGGCGACCTTCACCGTCTCGCCTCAGTCGAACACGAACAACACCGACGGGTTCTCGACCGTGATCATGGACGCCGGCGCCGTCGGGATGTTCGACGAAAACTTCGACCCCTATCAGGTCGCGATCAACCCGACGACGGATTACTCTGTCTTCGCCGTGGGCGACGAGTTCGAGCTCCCGGCGATCGGCGCCGAGGTTCCCTTCGTCAACCTCGTCGAGACGCGGCTCTCGACGTTCACGGCCGACGTGACCCTCGGCGGGACGCGCTCGGTCCGGTTCACGAAGGCGACGATCGAGCTCGATCGGCCCTTCAAGCCGTACAAGAGCAACCGCTCGAGGTACGCGACGGCGATCGACCCCTCGGGCAACGCGGGCCTCTCGGTCAAGCTCGACGAGCGTTTCTTCGACAACTACTACCGGGACCTGATCGACGCCGCCTCGCGGTTTCAGTTCTATTCGAAGATGCAGAACGACAACCCGATCGCCGGCACGGTCGCCGATCACGAGGGCGTCGAAATCTACGCGCCGCAAATGGCCGTTGAGGCGCTCAAAGAGCGCGCGGTCGCCGGGCCCGACGTGCTCATGTCTCAGAAGACGCTCAACGCGGAGAACCCCGACGCGACCGTCGCGGGTCCGACCGGGTTCCCGGGCACGCGACCGGTGCAGGTCAACGTCACCGTTCCGATCGACCCGACCGTTTACTTTTGACCATGAGAAAACCTACGTCCGGCGGGGGGCGCCCCGGCCCGGTTCGGTGCAAACCGCGGGGCCATTAGCGACCGAACCATTTACGGGCTCCGCGATCCACGGAACGGGGCCTTGCGATACGTCGGCGTCTCAAACAGACCTCTCGCGAGGCTCGCCGGGCACCTGTCGCACGCCGCGACGCTCAAGACTCACACCGCCCGATGGCTCCGCTCTCTAGTCGACGCCGGGCTCCGCCCCGAGTGCGTTGATATTCAGCGAGTCGGTGCGTCGGAGAGCCATTTCGTCGAGCGATTCTGGATATCGCATTTTCTCTCGCTCGGTTGCCGGCTCACGAACGCGACGGTCGGCGGCGAGGGGCCTGTGTCGTCCCCGTCGCTCGAATTGCGCGCGCGCCTCTCGTCAGCGTTGAAGGGCAGGCCGAAAACGGCCGAGCATGTCGCAAAAGTCGCGGAAGCCAATCGAGGGAAACAAAGATCAGACGCGTTCCGCGAGGAGCTACGGGAACGCGCCCGGCGACTGTGGAGCGACCAAGTATTCCGCGCAAAGTGCTCAACGTCCGCCCGCTCGCGTCCTCCCGTCAGCGAGGAGACGAGAAAGAAACTCAGCGCCGCAAACCGCCGACGCCGCGGAGAAAAGCGCGCCCCGTGGACGCCGGAGCACCGGGCCCGGATCGCGGCCTTGCCGCGGCGGCCGCTCTCGCCCCTTTTCGTGGAGGCCGGGAAACGCGGTCCGTTCAGGGGCCACAAGCACACCGAAGAGGCAAGGGCGAAAATGGCTGCCGCCCGCCGGCCGTGGACGCCGGAGCACCGGGCCAATTACGGGCGTTCGATCGAGGCGAGACGCCGTGGCTGACGAGACGCGCGACCTCGAATTGCGCGTCAGCGCAAACGCGGAGCAGGCAAAGGCCGAGCTCGGGGCGACGACGGCGGCGGAAGCGGAGGTCGCGGCCGAGGCCGAGCGGGCCTCGATCATCGCGCAGCGGGCGGCGGACAGTCAGGCGGCCGCACTCAGCGAAGTCACCTCGGCCTCGAACGCCGCCGGCAATGCGGTTTCGAACATGGCGGAGCTCTCCGCCGCCGGCGGGAAGAAGTACGCCGTTTCGATCACAGAGGCCCGCGACGCGGTCGCCCGCCTCGAGATCGCGATCGAGGCCGTCCGGGCTCGAGGCGGCCCCGTCTCGCCGGCGGCGATCGCCGAGCTCGCCCTCTTCGACGCCGCCGTGCAGGCCGCGGCCGCCTCCATGGAGAAGGCCGCCGGGAGCACGAAGACCATGAGCGCCGAGGTCGGCCTCGCGCGCGGAAACATCGGCGGCATGGCGAACGCTATGCGGGGGCTCGGGGGGACGATCGGGAACACCGTCCTCGGGTTCCTCGTCTTCGAGGGCCTCTTCAAACTCCTCCCGACGCTGATCAAGTCGGTCGAGGACGCCGGGACCGGCCTCGGCAACATGTATTCGAAACTAACCGGCGGCGTCGTCGAGAACACGGCCGCCGAGGACAAGGCCGCGGTCGCCGTCGCGAAGCACGACGCGGCGATGAAGGCCTCGGCCGACGCGAGCGAGCTCATGGTCCGCGCACAGTCGGCCCTCGCCTCCGGAGTGATCGTCTCGACCGACAACGTCAAGACGCTCGAGATCGAATTCCTCGCCTACATGAACCGGCTCCGCGGGGCGACCGACGTGTCCGAGGAATATCGAAAACTCATGCACTCGATCGGTATCACGGTTCCCGAGAGCCTCTCGAAGATCCGCGGCGAGGTGAACGCCTTCGGCGAGGAGTACCGGCGGCAACTCGAGGTCAACGGCCCGAAGGCCGCGAAGACCTTCGCCGACGCGCACGTCGCACAGGTCGATCGGTGGGAGCAGGCCTTCATCGGGGCCGGTAAGACCGTTCCTAAGGCGCTCCTCGACATAACCGCGGCCATGTCGAAAATGACCGCCGAGGGCAAGCGGCTCGAAACGGAATTCAATCTCACACAGCATTTCAACGACCTCAACGAGGCGCTCGCGCACGGGGCGGGAGAGTTCGGGTCTATGAAGCTGGCGGTCCAAGCTCTCGAGCCCGAGCTCGCGTCGCTCAAGAAGAGCCTCGAGGCCGAGATCAAGGCGCACGGCGACGCCGACGGCGCGATGCTGAAAGAGCTCCTGACAATCCGGCAATGGGAGCTCGACGCGGGGATCCATATTGCGACGCGCGACAAGCTGAAAAAGGCGATCGAGGACCTCGGCCAGAAATACGCGAAGGAAGCGGATCAGATCGACGACCTCTCGAAGAAGCACGCGGCCGCCACGGTCGCGATAGAGACGCACCGACAGGCGGCGATCAAGGCGGGCGACGACATGCTCGCGAAGGTCGTCGCGTCGACGGCCGGGGAGATCAAGAGCCTCACGGAGAGGTGGCGCGCCGGGGAGATCGGGAATAGCGAATACCGGGACAAGATCGCGCAAATTCAAATGGACGAGGTCAACGCCCGCCGGAAGGCGCAGGAGGACGAGGCGAAGGTCAACGAGGACGCGGCCACGTCGCTTGACACCCTCACGAAGGATTACGACAAAAAGGGCGAAGAGCTCTCTCAGATGATGCGGACGCAACAGGCCGACATTAAAGACCTCAAGGAAGCGCGCGCCGCCCTGACCAAGGAAAACGCCGCCGGGATCACCGCGCTCGACGACGAGGCGAAGGCACACGAGCGGGTGATCACCGTCATTAAGCCCTCGAAGCAACTGCACGACGACATGAAACAGGCCCTCACCGACACGACCGCGCACATCAAGGCGGACCACGTCCCGGCGCTCGACGCCGTCCACGGCGCGCACACGGGCAAGCTGCACGTCTCCGTCCCGAAGACGACCGGCCTTCTCGGCGATCTCCGGCTCGAGCTCCTGAAACTCCCGGAGAACGCGCCGGCGATCGTTGCCTCGCTCGATTCGATCGCGCAGGCCATGGACCGGGTTGCGACGTCGGCCACGAACGCGGACACGGCGACGACCGCGTTCACGGGCGACGCCGGCGGCGGCGGAGCGGGGGCGGCGTGAGCCTGCGCGCCATGGGATCGGTCGCGAAAGAGGCGGCCGCCAACCTGACGCAGGTCGCGACGGCCGCGACGGCGGCCGCGCCGGCAATCGAGACGCTCGGCTCGAAGCTGACGGCGTTTCAGAAGGCGATCCGGGATCTTCAATACGGCTCGGGCGCGTCTGTGACGGACGGGGCGACCCGCTCCGAGGGCAGCCGCGCGCATCAGGCCGAAGGGGTCGCGCGGCTCGAGGCCCTCGACGCGCAGCTTAAGGCCGCCTTCGGAGCGAACAATCAGTTCTCCGGGATCATCGACCGCAACCTGACGAGCCTCCGCAATGGCGACTATGACGTCGACTCGTTCATCAAATATTTCGCTGCGATCGCCAACTCCTCTTTCGCCGGGCTCCAACAGGAGGCCCTCTCGAACAACCCGCAGATCCGCGCGCTCGCGCTCCTGCTCGAACGGATCGCACAGTCCGGGAGGCTCCAATAATGGCCGCCGAAACACCGCTCGACCGCGGGGGAATCCTTCACTCGCTCTACATGGGCGGGAAGATCCTCAAGCGGGACCCCAACCCGATTCAGCTTGCCCCGCTCCGGTGGGAGACGCGCACGCGAACGGCGAACATGAGCCTCCGCGTCGATCGAGGTTTCATCCTCGCGGGGCTCCCGAACGTGCTCGACAAGCAGGCGATCGTCGTCCCGTACCGCAACGTCCCGGAGACGGACCTCCTCGAACACCTGACCGCGCTCCTCGGCGTCGGGCAGCCCTTCGACGTGTGCATGTGGAAGCAGCACCGCGAGGTCTATGACACCGACGGAGCAGCGACGACCTACTTCCTGCAGCGGCGGCCGGCCTCGCCGACAATGCAGCCCTTCGTCGCGGAGGGGACGAACCTCGAAATTATCTTCCCGGAGTACGCGACCCGCGTCGAGTTCTACTCGGCGAGCTACGGGAGCGCGCCGGGCCTGACCGTGACGCGCTCGACGGTCGTCTACAAGACCGAGGCGCAGATCGCGGCCGGGTCGCCGGCGCCGGGCGAGGCGTGGATCGGGACGGATGGGAAGGCCCTCGGGGGATCGCTCGCGCTGATCTCGTCTATGAAGTTCGGGACGGCGCCGGCGGCCGGCGTCGATCGCCTGATCGTGTCTTACGTCCCGCTCTACCGCATGACGGTCGAGAGCGACGCCGGCAGGTCCTTCGCGGCTGCGCTCGAAGAGGCGCGGTCGATCAAGCTCGCCGAGGTCTGATCGTGGCCGACGTCCTCGCCTCGATCGCCGGGACGGTTTCCTTCGGGGGCGCGTGCGCGTTCGCCGGCGGGATCGTGAAACAGGAGCGGCCCGACTCCGACGCCGGCGGCCTGCCCCCGTCCTTCGACGAGGCCCTGACCTTCGACCGCGCGCTGTGGGATGCCGCGACGGCGCGCGTCCGGTACACCCGCGGCCGCGTCACGTTCGAGGGGAGCGACCTCTACAACGGCCGCGCCTCCACCGCGGAGTACGTCGAAGACATGGTCGTCGGCAACTTCCGCACCGTTCGCGTGCGTCCGATCGGGACGCTCTGGTCGATCCCGACGACGATCGTCCCGTCGATCCCTTACGATCCGTGTCCCGCTCCGCCGGGGCCCGTCGCGCCGCACGCCGCCCCGAGAATGTGGGGCAACCTGCCGATGCAGTTCTTCCTCGGGCTCGGCAAGAGCCCGGCGGCCATGACGGAGACGAAGCTCTTCGAGGGCGTCACCTATCAGAAGCGAAACAAAAATCAGGTCCCGGTCGACGGCGACCTGACCGCCGTCGACCTCTCGCTCGTCTACGCGAACATTCCGCTTTGCTACGAGCTCAACCCGTTTTCCGGGAAGCGCCGAGGTCAGATCACCGTCGAGCTCGCGGCCGCCGTGGGGATCCCCGCGAACAAAGTCCTGACGCCCGTCGGCGGAGAGGTCACGCGCGCGATCCTGCTCTCGAACGCCTCGCTCCTCCCGTTCCTCGAGAAGCTGTGGGAGTCGGAATATGGATTCCCCTACTTCGACGAAAACGGGAATCTCGTCGTGAAGCGAATCGACATGAAGGGATCGCCCGATTTCGCGCTCGACTCCGCGAACGGGGACTTCGACCTCGATCAATTCGAGGAGATCCCGCCCTCGCTCGCGCCGTCGCGGGTCTTCGTCTCGGGAGCTCTGCCGGTGAAGAACACGGGCCCGGGCGGGACGCCGATTATCTCCGTCACCTCGACCGAGAACGACGAGAACGGGCTCTATAACCCGAAGTGTCAGAAGGTCCGGCCGGGCGGCCTGCTCTCCTACCGGCAACAGCCCGACGGGAGCGGCGTCTCGCAATATTGCATCTACCCCTCGCAGCATTTCCTCACCGTCGGGCGCACCCGGACGGAGATCACGAAGACGAACGGGATCGAGACTCTCCGGGTAATCACGAAATGGGGGTTCTATAACCCGGCCGCGAAGGATCCGAATTTCGACGGGACGCCGGCGACCAATCTCTACGACGGCGCCTATGGGGACAAGACCTTCCACGTCAACGAATCGGAAACCTTCATGGAGATTTCGAAGGAGACGACGGAATCCTTTCTCGACGATAACGGGACGCTCCTGCGAAAGCGCGTGACGTCGGTCGGCTGGCTCGCGCCGAAGGCGGCCCTCTTCTTCGAGGACCCGGCCAACCGCGGCGGCTTCCGCTCCACGGGCGGCCGGTGGGTGTACGGCGGCGCGAACGGCGGCAACGCGCGCACGCTCCCGGCCGAGATTTATCAGGCCGTGAGCGAGGTCGAAACGACTTTCGTGTTCGACGAGGACGGGAAGATCGCCTCGGCCGATGCGGTCACGCGCGGATGGGGCTCGCCGCAGGCGCGCTGCGACGTCGACACGACCGCTCCTCACACGCTCCCGCCCGAACCCTTCCCCGGCCCGGGCCCGGCGCCGACCCCTCCGCCCGAGATTCATCTTTCAACGCAGCTGACCGGGCCGACGCGCCGCGAGGGAAATCGGTTCTTCTTCAATTTCGGAATCCCGACGTGGCTCGACGAGTACCTCCGCCTCAACCTCGGCGGGTACACCTTCGTCGAGGTCGCGCCGCAAACGGTTCGGATGCTCGGCTTCGCCGTCGGGTATCGCCCTCGCAATGGTTTCGGGATTCTCCCGCTTCCCGGCGCGAGCGCGAGCGTTACCGTCTCCGGGCCGGCGATCAATCCGGCCGCGACGCCCCCCGTTCTGCAGACAGAAATCTACGTTGACCTGCCTCACAACAGGCCGACCCCGATCGGGGCGGACTTCCGGCCGACGTTCACGGGCGACGTGCACCTCTACGTCGCCGGCGTCGTGCACCTCACGGCCGGGGGATTCGATTTCACGATCACGGCCGACAACTTTCCGCTCGTGTGGCAGCCGTACGCCTCGAGCTCGACGATATGAGCATCTACCGTCACGAGTGGAAATACGGCGCCGCGGATTGGCGCCGCGACCTCGCCGAGACGTTCGGGCTCCTCAAGATCCAAAGCACGAAATACAGGGTCGTCGACGGCGAGATCGTCGAGACGGTCGACACGATCACGGAGTACGAGGACCCGATCGCCGGCGTGCCGGCCAACCCCGACGGGCCGCCCGACCTCTACGCCGACGGGAGCTATCGCGCCGACCCGGTCTTTCAGTTCATCAATACGCATATCGTGACGACGACCTATCAGGCCACGGGGCCCGATTCCTACACGGCGCAGATCGACGACTTCAACATCCTCACCGGGGAGACGACTCACCGGACCGTCTCGATCAACGGGTCGCTTCCGGTCGCTATGACGAAGGGGAGCGTCCTCTCGAACCTGACGCAACAGCCGATCGTCGCGACACTTTACGATCCCTGCGACTTCGTCTCCTCGAAGCTGGCCTATACGGTCGAGTTCGCCGAGACGGAAGACGACCTCTCGGCCGTCGCGCGCCGCAAAATGCAGAGGGCGACCGCGATCGTCCGCAAGGTCACGCTCGCCGCGAACCCGCTGATAAAGATCGGCGACACGGTCCGGCTCGTCTCGACTCAGAGGCTCCTCGACGGCCTGCACATCGTCGTCGGCCGGACGATCACGGTCGATCCCGTCGGCGACGCGAAGATGCTCCTCGAGCTCGAATTCTGGACGCGCTGACCTATGGCAAACACGGCTCAGGACGTCGTCGAGAAAGTCACCTCCGTCGCGCGGCAGGTCGCGAAGCAACAGTCGCTAACGGTCGAGGGGACGGTCACGGGGATCAACCCGGACGGGACACTCGTCGTCGACGACGGGCAGGGCGGGTGCGCGCGTCAGGCCCCGAAGCAGCACGCGAAGATCGGCGACCGGATCGTGCTCGGGACCGAGCCGGCGCTCGGGACCGTCACGAACCTCCCGCAGTTAAATATCACCCTCGACCCTTCGACGAAGGCCTGCCCAACGGACCCGCGCACGCCCCCCACGGATCGCAGGCGCGCGACGTACGCCGCGGGGACGCAGATCCTCGCGAGCGCCGGGATCGCCGACTGGACGCTTCGGGACGTCGATCAAGGCAACGGGCTCCCGGCGGATTGCTCGACGTGGTTCGGGTACAAGAAGACCTCGGCGAATACGGTTTCGACGTCGGACACAGTCCTCGCCAACTACCGGCGCGAGGTCGTCGGCGCCTGCGCTCACACGCTCCTCTATTCGCTCGCGCGGTCCTTCGTAAAGTTCGACCTCGCGGCGAATGGCGTCTCGCCCGGCGCGCGGCACGGCCGGATCAAATTCTCAGTAAAGACGCCGGTCGTCTCCGCGCACAACATCAACATTTATCTCGTCCCGGCGTCGCTCGTCTTTCCGATCACGGTCCCGCAGATGAATGCGTTCTCTCGCAACTTTTCGATCGGAAACTTCGCGATCCTCGGGGGATGGGCGACGGGGCCGAACACCTACGGCCTGACGGTCGAGCTCGACCTCTCGATCCTGACCGCGACCGGTCCGCTCCCGGATCCCTTCGTCGTCGCGCTCCTGACCTCGTTCGATTACTTCGGCGACGTTCCGGGGCTCGTGCACCCGCTGATCGACAACGAGGACATAAACGACGTCTTCAATTTCTACTCCCTGACGGCCGACGGGCCGCCGATTCTCGAGTTAGACGTTCCGCTTTACTAGGAGGATCTCGTGAGCCTGTCAGTAACGAAACCGGACGGGACGCCCCTCGGGGTCCTCTCGTTCACCGCGACGCGCGGCGCCGCCTCGGCACATCAGGCCGTGCTCGTGAAGAACCTCGGCGTCGCGGCCGTGACGGGCCTGCTCGCGCACATGTACGCCGAGAAGACCCCGGGAAGCGGGACGTACGCGACGCAGGGCAACCCCGTCGTCGACGAGCTCCAAGGGCGGATGCAGATCACCGGGATTGATTCCTCGGCAACGCCCGGGCAGACCTTCGTCCCGGGTCAGACGCAGGTCCTCGGCTACCTCGCCGACGGTGTGCTCCCGTCGATCCTCCCGGGCGACTCCGTCACCCTCGACCTGTGGATCGAGCAGAATTCCGCCTCCGCCGGCGGCGGGGCGGTCAACGTCAAATTCGAGTTCGCCGGCAACTCGGCCGCTGTCCCGCTCCCGCCCGGCGTCTCGGTCGGCGGCCGCGGGATCAATGACGGGAAGAACCAACCGCGCTCGTTCCTGATCTCGGGCCGCGCGGCGACGCCGACGGGGACCCCGGACAATCAGGTGCACGTCGCGCTCGGCGCGTGGCTCTTCGCCGGCGTCGAATACAGCGACGTCGCCGAAGCTCTGACCTTCAATCAGAACGACTCCGCGGTCGTGGCGCTCGGGGTCGGCGAAGCGTACGGCGCCGTGATCTCTCAGGGCGCGACCCTTGTCCCGACGATCACGAAGGGCGTAAAGGCGGCCGCCGGCGCGATCATCTACCCGGCGCCGCCCTCGGGCGAGCTCATCCTCGCGTATGTCAAGGTCCTTTATGGCGCCGGCGGGACGGTGATCTCCGGAGCGGAGCTCACGAACACGACCCTCGTGTATGGCCGCTTTCTCGGCGTGGCGGCCGCCGGGCTCAACTTTGACGTTCATCCGGGCGAGGCCTTCCTCGCCGACTTCCGGCAGATCCACGGGCAGAAGGACACGGTCGTCCTCGTCAACGCCGCCGTTAATCGCGTGTGGTTGACTCCGGCCGGCGCGCTCGTCGTGACACAGACGGCCGTGCAGCCGGTCGCCGGCGCGCTCCTCCTGTGGACCGTCACGACCGCGGGCGGGGCGATTACCGTCGTCACCGACAACCGGGTCTATGTCGGATCCGCCGGCGCCCTCGCGCTCCACGCCGCGACGCACGCGACCGGCGGGACCGATCAGCTGACGCCGGGCGCGATCGGGGCGGCGCCGATCGCTTCGCCGGCCCTGACCGGAGTGCCGACCGCGCCGACGGCGTCGGCGGGCACGAACACGACTCAACTCGCGACGACCGCCTTCGTGACCGCGGCCGTCGGCGTCGCGGTCGTCGCGTGGAAGACGCCGATCGTCTTCGCCGGCAACAGCGTCGCGCAGCCGGCGCCGATCGGCGACAAGCCCGTGACCGAGAACCTCTTCGTCTATATCGACGGGGACCTCCAACGGGACGGCGATCTCTACACCTACAACGCGGCGACCGGGCAAGTCACCTTCACGCCGGTTCTCGCGACCGGGAAGACGGCCGTCCTCCGGTATGTGCAGCGGGCGACGGGAGGAGGGGCGCGGATCACGGAGAAGAGCTCGACCGCGCCCGACGGCGTGCGGCGCGACTTCGCCTTTACGTTCAACATTACCGACCTCGCCTTTATCGCGATCGACGGACAGATTCAGGATCCGGCGGACTATGGATTTGCAACCAATGTTGTGACCTTCGTCGCGGGCGTGACCCCTCCGGACGCGGCCGCGAAGATCGTCGCGGAGTATTTCCATTGATCAAAAAAATCGCTCTCGCGCTCCTGCTCGGCCTCGGCCTCGTCGTCTCGGCCCCCGCTCAAACGACCTTCAACCTCTTCACGCAGGTTCGCGCGCGGACCGGCGCCGCGGTCGGTGACACCTACTACACGAGCAACGTCAACGGGACGATCGCGCGCCTCGCGATCGGGACGAACGGGCAATGCCTCAAGGTCGTCTCGCTGCTTCCCGCGTGGGCGGCATGCACGGGCGGCTCAACCTCGCCGCTGACGACGAAGGGCGACCTGTGGGGCTTCTCGACCGTCGACGCTCGGGTGCCCGTCGGGACGGACGGATTCGTCCTCACCGCCGACTCGACGCAGGCGCTCGGGATCAAGTGGGCCGCGACCTCCGGCGTTCTCTCCGGCGGCACGACGAACCGCGTTCCGTATTGGACCGGCTCCGCGACGCTCGGCAACTCGGATCTCCGCTATGACTCCGGCGCGACACGCTTCGGGATCGGCGTCACGCCGAGCGGCTCGGACCCGATCCTGCGCCTCGACGACACCGTGAACGGCACGCAGCTTCAACTCACCGGCTCGACGACCGGCTCGAATAACGGCCCGAAGATGCGCTTCGCGACGACCGGTCAGAATTGGAGTCTCGGGGCGGGCTTCGGATCGGCTGCGACGGACCTCGCGCTCAGGGACGAGACGGGCTCGGCGACGCGCCTCGAAGTGACCTCGGCCGCCGGATGGTTCACGTTCAACGCGCCAAAGCTCTTCCTCCGCACCGATACGGCCGACTCGACCGCGTTCGCCCTCTACAACACGGGGGTCACTCCGAGCTCCTCGAATTACTCGTTCGCGGCGAACACGACGGCGACGAAGGTCAACGGGACGTCCTCCGTCGACGTGAGGATCTCCAATGGCTCGGTCGGCCTCTTCAACGCGACGGGTCTCGGGCTCGGCAACGCGACGGCGGTCACGACGCTCGACGTCAACGGCGACTCGGCGATCCGGTCGAGCGGGCTCACGCTCTCCAACGGGCTCAACTCGGATATTTCCCTGAGCGCGAAAACGTCGAATGTTCGGATCACCGGGCCTTCGGGCGCCTTCTCGATCGGCGGCTTCACGGGCGGGCAGGACGGGAAGGTCCTCGACGTCTACAACACGACGGCGCAGGCAATGACGATCGTCAACGCCGACGCGAGCTCGACCGCGGCGAATCGGATTGTGACGGCCTCGGGCGCTAACGTCGCCCTCGCCGCGACGAACGGATCCGTCGCGCGCCTGATCTACGATTCGACCTCCTCAAGGTGGACCCTCCGGAGCGTCAACCCGGTTCCCTCGAGCGGAGGCGGGACCGGCAACGTGACGACGACCGGGGCCTACGGTTCGGCGCCGACGCCCGGCGGGACCAACGGGGCCTCTGGCGATCTCTACTTTCCGAATGACTCCGTGATCTCGCCCATGAGGAGCACGGGCTCCGCGTGGGAGGGATGGGCGCAGGGAGTGAAGCTGACCGACCCGGCGCTGACCTCGTTCGGTTGGCGGAATCAGGGAACGTCCACGATCTCGACGACCAACGGCGGGGTCTATCTCGTGCCGCAGACGGTCGCCGCGCGCGCGGCGCGCATGCGGACGATTGCCGTCCCGACGGCCCCCTACACGATCACGGCGGCTTTCATCATCGCCGGCTCGAGCAGCGTCGCCGATTGGAACGGCGGCCTCGTGCTCTATGAGACGTCGACCACGAAATGCGTCACCTTCTGCCTCTACAATTTCAATTCGACCTCGGTCAAGCTGAACGCTCAGAAGCTCCCGACCCCCGGGACGTGGACGGCGAACTACGCCCTGACCAACGACGACGTGACCTCGCGACCGAAGGGAAACGTCTTTTGGCTTCGGATCAACGACGACAACACGAACCGGCATTTCCTCTTCTCGTTCGACGGGATCCATTTTCAGGAGGTGTCGGGCACGATCGGCCGGACCGACTACATAACCCCGGACGAGATCGGCTTCTATATGGACCCCGAGGGCCTCGGGGCCGGCGTCGGGACGATCTGGCTCCTCTCGTGGCTGCAGACATAGGCGGCGGGGGGGACTTGACACGGGTGCGACGCTCCGCGCATGAAAAAGATCCTGCGCGCCGTCGCCCTCGCCCTGTCCCTTCTCGTCGCCGTCCCGGCGCTCACGTTCTCGACCGGGTGCGGCTCGGCGACGGCGATCCAAACCGAGTATCGAACGCTCGGCTCCGTCGTCGAGCTCCGCGATCTCGCAATGAAGGCGTGGGCGTCGTACTACGTTCAACAGACACCGCCCGGGACCGCGCCGTCGCCTGACCTCGCCGCCAAGGCCGCGCGCGTCCGGGACGCCGACGAAAAATATCGAGCGGCGTTGAAGGTCTTCCGCGGCGCCGTCTCTGTCGCCTACTCGGACAAGACGACCGCGCCCCCCGAAGTCGCGGCCGCGGCGTCCTCGCTCGTCGATCTCATTCGGTCTTTTGGAGTGAAAGTCTAATGCCTATCGGAACGATCATTCAGTTCGCGATCATGTACGGGCCGGAGGCCTACAAGAAGCTCGTCGAGCTCTTCCACAAGCCCAACCCGACGAAGGAAGATTTCCTCGCGCTGATCGACGAGTCGGCCTCCAAGAGTTACGACGACTACATCGCGGCTGCGCGCGTCGCCGCCGGACAGTCGCCGCTCCTGCTTCCCGCGGGCGGTCCGGTTCCGACGGTCTGAGCGCGAGCCGATGGATCCGCTCGTTTGGCTCCTCGTCTTCTTTCTCGCCTGTGTGATCGGGTACGTGATCGTCGTCAAAACGGTTCCGGCGCCGTGGCTCTCGACCGCGCTTCTCGTCCTCGGCGTCGTCGCGCTGATCGTCCTCGCGATTCACTTCGTCCCGATCCTCGGCGTCGGCTCTAGTCGGAGGTGAGTGTGCTAAAAAAGATCCTCTTCCTGCTCGCGATCGTCGTCGCGATCCTCTTGCCCGGGTTCCTCTTCGCGCAGATCGCCGACCCGACTCCGGCCCTCACGGCTCTCCCGGTTCTTACGGCAACGCCCGTCCCGGGCCCGATGCCGTACACCGGCCCGGGGCTCTCGCCGGATCTATTGAAGCACCTCGAGGCCTACGCGATCGCGGGCGGGGCGTGGTTTCTCATGATCTCGGGATTGAAGAATGTCCCGTTCTTCGCAGACCTCTTCGCGAAGTGGCCGAAGCTGGCCGTAATCGTCAACGCGATCGGCGCGTTCCTGATCGCGGCCGTCGGGTGCATTCACGAATTCGGGGCGGCGACGATCCCCTTCGTCTCTTGCCTCCTGACGGCCGTCGGGATCTTTCTCTCCGCCGCCGGCTGGCACTTCGTCAAGTTCTCCCTCTCGCCGAAGAGCGCGATCGCGGGGCCGGGCGGAGAAGAGAAGACCGCCCTCTCTCCGTCCGTGAGCGCGGCCGTGAGGAGCACCCTCGACGCCGCGGTTCCCGTGGCGCGTTCCTCCTCTTCCTCTCCGTGACGTCCGCCAAGGGTGCACTTGCATTCCCCGTGTGGATCTCGACCGAACGGCGGAGGCTCCGCACGGTGACGTCAAACGAGAACGCCCCGGAGGAGGACGCCGCGGATCGCCGTATGAGCGGGATCTCGATTTCACTCTTTCGGGTGGTCGCCTTCCTTGTGATCTACACGACCGCGCTCGTCAGCGGCGTCGGGTGGATCCTCACGAGCTCATTCACGAACGCGGTCGACTCCCGGCTCGACCGAATCGCTCTGCAGAATCACGAGGTTTTCGCGAAGAAGGCCGAGGCGATTCCGCGGAGCGAATTCGAGATCCGCGTCGAAATGATCCGGCAGGAGATCAAGCGCGTCGACGATAAGACCAACGAGGGCCGCAAGGCCTTCGACGACTACGCGACCAATCACCGCCGCTGACCGACGCCCCTTAAAAACCGTGAGGGTGATCTCCGACGACGCCTTTGCCGCGCTGACGATCAAGGCGGAAGCCGGGGGCGAGCTCTACGTCGGAAAGGTCTGCGTAGGCGAGACGTTCCGCGAGCGGATGCGCCAAGGGTTCTTTTCCGACGGGACCGTGATCGGGACCTGCTTCCTGCGCCTGCAGTTCTCCGTATGGAACGACGACAAGCAGGACAACGCGCTCGCGATCCGCGTGTTGAAGACCGACGACGTCGACCCCGTTTATCAGGAATGCCTTCGGGCGTGGCTCGAGTCGGAGCATTCGCACAACGTCCCGGGCGCCGTTCAGTATTACAACCCGCGGGTCGTTCTCCCCGCGTGGGTCGACGAATTCGAGAAAGTCGCGACGGTCGGGAATCACGTTTTCATGCGGAAGCGCGCGTGATCCGTACCGCGATCGCGGCCGCGCTCCTCTTCGCCGCCGCGAGCTCGCCGGCGCAGACGGTTCACCGATACCTCGCGCTCCCGTCCGCTTGGGAGTCGCCCGTCACGGCGCAGGATCCTCCGGCCTCCGGCGCGCAGCTTGACGCGCTCCTCCAACGCGCCGCGCTGCAGATGGCCGAGTACACGGATTTTCGGCATACCTTCCTCTTCGACGTCGCGCCGACGTATCGGGCAAAGGGAGCCCAACCGCCGGCGCGTATTGACGGAACCTGCGATTTCAGTTCTTGGAACGGCGACCCCGTCGCAGCCGCGACCGCAGCGGGACACGGCGCCGGCGCGAATAGTTTTCTGTTCGTCTTCCCGGGGCTCCCGGGGCTTTGCCCTTCCAACACCGCGTGGGCGACGTGGAGCGGAAACAGCGCATGGTTCGAGATGGTGACGGAGGACGTCGTCGCGCACGAGATCGCCGGTCACGAGGGAGTCGGCATCGGCGGGATCCGCGAGCACGCGGCGGGCGCGATCTGTCTCTCGACGCCGGTCGGCGGGTTCGCCTTCGACGTTTCGACCTGCCACGCACACGAGCGCGGGGACCCGACGACGATCATGGGCGTCGGTCAGCGGTTCACGTTCCGCGAGTACGTCAACAATGGATTGCGCCGCCCGGACCAACGGATCACGTTCGGCCGCGGCGTCGACGGCGACGTGACGATCGAGCGTCTCGAGCAGATCGACGGGATTCAAAACCTCTCGATCTCCGGCGAGGATACGACCTACAACTTCACGCTTCGGACGCCGGTCGGCGTAGATGCCGCGTGGGCCCGCGCCCCGAAGGTCACGATTCACGGGTACGTCGACGGATACGACTGTTACATCTTCTCCATGACCGCCGGCGACGTCTTCCTCAACCTCAAGGGCGGGTTTTCCGTGACGGTCCTTTCGGTCGACGGACTGCGCGCCACGCTCCGGGTGAAGACCTTCGCCGTGATCCCGCCGGACCCCTCCACGGTCACGCCGACACCGACGCCCGCGCCATGGACGCCGCCCCCGACTCCGGGGCCGCGGCCCTGTTGGATCGTCGACGGATTCATTCCCTGCCCGTCTCCGACGCCCGTAGAGACGCAAACGCCGACCCCCTCGCCGACCGTCGTCCCTCCGACCGAGACGCCCACGGCGCCCCCGCCGAGCCCCACGGCGACCCCCTCAGAGACGCCGGCGCCGGAGCTCACGGCCACGCCGCAGCCGACCGTGACGGCCGTCACGCCGACGCCGCTCCCGACGCTCGGCCCGGCGACGATTCCCGCGGGCGGAAAGAAGAGCGGCGGAGGGTGCGCGTCCTTCACGTTCGGGCCCTCGACGGTGATCGCCGGGCTCCTCCTGATCGGCCGGCGGCGCGCGCGGCTACGCGCGGCAAAGCGACCGGATCATGGCCTCTAGCGACGGCGTCCGGAGGAACCATTCCCCGCAGAGGCGGCTCCGGCGAAATCGCTCGTGCATCGCCCGCTCCTCTTCGCGGTTCCCGGGGATCGTGGCGAGGACTTCAAGCTGCATCGGGTAGCCGGTTTGAATGGCGGCGAGCCGAGCCTTCGCCCCGTGCTCCCGCGTGTAGCCGATCTTCACCGGGCCTGACGGTCCCGAGCCAATGAAGTAGATCACCCCGCGGCGATCGCGGTCGGGCCTCACGACGCCCGGCCACGGCTCCGGTCCGAGCCCCGCGGCTGCGCGCCGTGCATCGTTCTCCATTTCCGCGAGACGCTCGCGCGCCCTCGCTTCGCCATCCTCCCCGGGGCCGCACGGGATGGGCCGCTCGTGCCGGTTCGTGACGACGTAATAGAACGTGTCCCTCCTGAGATGCCGCGCTCGAATGTGCATGCCCGCCATTGTAGTTGACGCGCAGGCACGCCGCCTGCACCGGTACTGCCGACCCGCCGCGGGAGGCGCTGTTGGCTCTCGTGACCCTCGGAAACCCGCGAATCCTCGCGGAGGCGCTAGGAATCAACGGATTCCTAAACTCTAGGTCGGCGGTTCGAGTCCGCCCGGCCCCACCACCGTAAAAAGGGCCCTATCTCCGCTTTCGGGGTTTCTTCTTTCGGCGCCGTGCCTGCTCGCGGGGCTGCAATCGCGGCAATGACGACGCCGGCCGGAGCGCGGCAGTCCCGGGGTGCAGGTATCGCTCGGCCATAGACGGACTCTGCCAACCGCCGTAGTTCATGAGGGTTAGCAGGCTCATCCCGGGACGCTTGCCGAGGATCGTCAGGAACGAGTGCCGAATGTCGTGCGGCCGGAAGTCGAGGTCCCCGACGACGTCGAGCCAGATGCGCCGGGAAAACGACCGGGGGGCCTTCATGAGCGCCGGGAGGCGGTCGGTCAGGGTAAAGACTCGTTCCCGGCCGCGCTTGTACGGGGGGTATCGGAGGAGGTCCCCGTCGATCCACGGCTCCTCGTTCAGCCGTGAGGCGGTTTCCCGGAGGAGCTCGACGTAGGCCCCGAGTGGAGGGTGCCGCTTCCAGCACGCCGCGACGACGTCGTCGAGCTCGTCCTCGGGGAGGGCGACGGGTTCCCGGCAGTCTGTCGCCACGAGCGGCCGGATCCCGTCGAACGGGTTGCCGGCGAAGCCGGACTCCGGAGCGGCCCTCGCGATCGCGAGGGCGGGGTTCAGGACCGTAAAGAGATCCTGATTGATCGGGATGGGCCCGGCGACGCGCTTGCGGCCCTCCCGCGGGGTCGTCTCCCTCCATCGGATGAACCCCCGGATCCGGGTCGAGGTGAGCGCGGAGAGCGGCTCGTGCTTGTCGAAGAAGGCGAGGATGTTGTTCCAGCGGGATTCAAGGTAGGAGATCCGCCCCTGAAACTGTGGCTGTGCGGTCCGGAGGCCCCGGCGGCGCGCGTCTTCGAGGTGCGCCGTCTTGAGGTCTTCGAACGTCCACCGGCACTCGACGGGGATCGGCAGGCCCGCTTCGAGATCGCGCCGCGCCTTTCGGATCTCTGAGGCGAGCTCGTTCGCCTCGTCCTTGCCCTCCCGGCCGCTCCCGCACTTGATTGGTTTCGTGTGTCGCGCGGTGACAACGTAATAGAAGACCCCGGTCTGGAGCCTCCGTTTGCGGACGTAGACCATCTACCGCGCGCGCGTGTTCTCTTCGATCTTCCGGAGCAGAAGGATCGCCGCGTCGATCCGGAAGTACCAAAGCCAAAGCCGCCGGCCGACGACAAAAAGAAGGGCGAAGACCAACCCGCCGAGAAGGAAGGGCATCAACCGGTCGACCACGTCGAACGACGTCATTTCGAGCCTCTCTTCCTGACGAGCCGAAGTCGCGCTTCGGCCTCGTCGTCGGTCCGCTCTATCGCCATAGGGAGAGCCCGGATCCCTTGGAGCTCCGAGTCGAGAAGCGCGTAGCTCTTCCCGAGGCGGTGGCCGTGCTTACGAGCGTAGACGCGCAGGCCGGCCCCGACGACGCGGGTTAGCGCCTCATCGGGATCAATGCCTTCGAGCCTTGCGATTTTCCGAATGTCGCGGATCAGGAGCGACCGAAGCGGATCGGGAATCATCAGCGGGACCCCTTTCAAGTTGCGCGAGCAGGTCGGTCCGCTTGTTCGGCGGGCCGGGGAAGAGGACCTGCTCTAACCATTGAGAGACTAGGGCCGCGACGCTCATGTGACCGGGATCGTTCTCCGCGATCTCCTCCAATTTGACGCGGACCCTCTTCGGCACTCTCCAACTCACCTGCACCAACCCCATCCCCCCGCGCCGTCGCCGCCTCACCACTTTTCGCATTCTAAGAGAATACGACGCATTCTCTAGAAGGTCAACAACCCCTTTTTCGCGCAGCGACTTGTGTATTTAGTTTACGAAAGGTCGCGGGATCGCTTGCATTCTTAAGTGGTCGCTGGCATTCTTCGCTCCACATCGTATGAAAAAAGAGCACAAGGACGACCTGATCACGACGACGGTCCGCTTCACGAGACAGATGCGCGCCGAGGCCGAGGAGGCCGCAAGGAAGGAACGCCGCGACTTGGCGGGCTTCGTTCGGATCGCGGTCGAGGACCGCATTCGCAAGACGCGGCGGAGTCGGGCGTTCGCGTGATCGACGGGCGCTTCTCGTTCGACGAGACGCTCGGCGTCCTGAAAATGTCCGAGACGTCCCTGCGCCGCAACATGCGGAAGGGGCTGATCGCGTTCCTCGAGCCGCCGCACGGGCCGATCTCGTTCGATCGAGCCGACGTCGAGGCCTTCCTCGCGAAGTATCGCCGGCCGGTCAAGGGTGAAGAGGCGCCGGTCGCGAGCGACAACCTGCTCCACATGGCGACGGAGATCGGCCTGCAGCGTCACCGGCGCAGAAGGGCGGCCCGTTGAGCGGCCCTTTTCGACGACGCCTCCACGACCGCCACGGCCGGAAGGTCCTCGCGATCATCCGCGGCGGGGAGCTCGCCTGCGCCCTCTGTCTCGTCCCGCTCGTCTTCGAGACGGTCACGACGACGCGCTTCACGATCTACGGGGCGCAGGCAACGACGCGCCGGCGCCCGAGGACCTGCGCCTGCGACGAGCTCCCGGCCCGGAGGAAGCAATGAAGGAGGTCGAAATCCGGTGCACCCGGCCGGAGTGCGGGGCGGTCCTCTCGACCGCCCTCGAAGAAATCCTCCACGCCGAAGAGCACGCCGAGGAAGACGCCCGCGAGACGAAGCCACAACCGGAGGAGCCATGCTCGCCGAAGACTTCGACCCTGATCCTGTAGAGAAGCAGAGCGACGACCGTGAGGTCGAGGAGCGCGCGAAGGCGATCTTCGCCGCGGAGCGCCGCACGCCCCTCGACACATGGGAGAGCGCGCCGATGTACGTCCGGAACCTCTACCGTGACGCCGCGCTCAAGGAACGCAGGAAGAGGAGCCAACCGTGAATCTCCTCCGCCGCATTTTTTGGTGGTTTCAAGGCCTCGAGGTCCCGGATCGGATCGAGGCCGACAACGCAACGTCTCGGACATACCGAGGCCTGCGCCGGATCGCGACCTCGCGCGGAGAGCACGCGAAGGGCGGCGGCGTTCATCGGGCGGCGCTCGGCTCGTGAAGAAGTGAACCAAGAAAGAGGGGGTGACGCCATAGACAGAGACAGAGACGACGAACGCGAGCGAGGAGAGACGCATCGGATCGACCTGTACGTCCACGGATTGAGCGGCGACGCAGAGGTCGCGCGGAAGCTCGACCTAATTCTTAACGCGGTGGGGGGCCTCGTGGCCCAAGGGAAGGTGACCTTGAAACAGCTTGACGATTTGACGGCGGAAGTTGCGGAGAACACGAAGGTCGAAGAGAGCGCGAAGACTCTGATCGAGGGGCTCGCGGAACAGATCAAGGCCGCCGGCACGGATCCGGCGAAGCTGCAGGCGCTCACCGATTCCCTGACGGCGAGCAAGGCCGACCTCGCCGCGGCGATCACGGCGAACACCCCGGCCGCGCCCCCTACGGGCGGGAGCGGCGGAAGCACCGGCGCTTCCGGATCCTCCGGCTCGGGACTCTGATCTCGTGACTTCTCGGGGCGGCCACACGGGCGCGAGGTCGCGCTCCTCGTCCGGCGGGAGCCGGCGCCCCGCTTTTTCCACCTCTACCGCGGGCGGTCAGTCGGGACCAGTTGACGCTCATAACGTCGACGAGCGGCGTTCGAATCGCCGGCCCGCAACCAACCGGAGAGCCGATGCCGCACAAGGCCCCGGGCGCGCACGCGCGCTACATGCGCGACGTCTGGTATCCGAAAAACCGAAAGAGGCATCAGAAGCTCGTGCGCGCCTACGGAGCGAGACTCCAAGAGCGATTGCGGGCGCTCAAATTGAAACTCGGCTGTACCGATTGCGGTTTCAACGCGAGCGCGGACGCTCTCGACTTCGATCACCTGAGAGACAAGCGATTCCCGCTGTCCCGGGTCGCTCAAATCGGATCTTGGAAGCGGATCTTGGCGGAAATTTCTAAATGCGAAGTCGTGTGCGCCAACTGTCACCGGATCCGAACCGCGCGAAGAAGGGCGAGCCCGGACGCCGCGACGCCGAGGCCGCTCCCGCTCTTCAAGTAAAGGAGGAGGCGCTCGTGCTCTGCGAAAACTGCCTCCTCCCGATCAAGCCCGAGGACGTCGTCGAGACGGCCGACGGGATCCCGCTCCACCGTGAATGCCTCCGCGAGCTCGCGGAGGAGGAGGAATCTTGAACGCACCCCACGAACCCCCCGCGCGCGATACCCTCATGCGCTTTTTCAAGGCGGATCACCTCCCGCCGGCGCTGCAGGAGGTGTCGAAACCCTTCTGCGATCTCGCGGAGCACATTCATCATGCGCTCCCCCGCAACGCGGAGCGGACGGTCGCCCTCCGGAAACTCCTCGAGTCGAAGGACGCCGCGGTCCGCGCGGCCCTCCCGCCGGAGACGGAGGGGTCCTGACCAAACGGAAGAAAGCCCTCGTCCCTGACCGGGTCGATCGCGCAAGCGGTATCGGGAGCTCCGACATTCCGGCGATCGCCGGGCTCTCGAGGTTCAAGACGCCGTTCGACGTCTTCCTCGAGAAGACCGGCCGGGCGCCGGCGGAGATCGAATCAGAGGGCCTCGGCCGCGATCCGAAGTTTTGGGGCAAGGCGCTCGAGCGAAAGATCACGGAGGTTTACGCGAAGCGCGAGAAGCGGTCGCTCGTGTACCTCTTCGACGAGCCGCGCCGGCACCCGCGGGACCCGTGGCATATCGCGAGCCCCGACGCGCACGACGAAGAGGTCGTCGTCGACGCGAAGAACATCGGGCTCTCGCAGGCCTTCGACTTCGGCGAAGACGGAAGCGACGAGATCCCCGAGGAGTACGTCGCGCAGGGCGCGTGGATCATGCCGGTTCTCGGCCTCGAGCGGTTCGACCTCGCGGCGCTGATCGGCGGGCAGGAGCTCCGGGTCTTCCACCTCGAGCGCAACCGCGCCCTCGAGGACGCGCTGAAAGAAATCGGGTTCCGGTTCTGGCGCGATCACGTCCAAGCGGACACGCCGCCGCCGGTCGAGGAATCCGAGAAGACGAAGGCCTACTTCCGGAGCCGGTTCGGGCGCGAGAAGTACGAACCGCGGCCGGCCACGGCGCAGGAGGTCGAGCTCGTCCGGGAGCTCGCGCGCGTGCAGGTCCCGCTCGCGAACCTGACCAAGCGCGACGCGGATCTCCGCATGGCTCTCAAGCTCTCGATCGGCGACGCGGGCGGGATCACCGACGAGGACTTCGAGGTGAGCTCGAAGGCGAACCGCGATTCTCGGATCACGGATTGGCAGGCCGCCTTCCGCGAGCTCCGGAACGAGTTCGCTCTTCTCGTCCCGAAAACCGTCGATCCCGCCGAGGTCAAGCAGATGGTCGAGGACCTCGTTCAGAAGCACACGACAACCCGGCCGGGGGCGCGGCCGCTCAAACCGAAATTTCTCGGAGCCCTCCAACTGACAGCGGGAGAAGCATGAGCACGGAACAGGCGAAGGCGGCGGAGCCGGAGGTCCTCCCGAAGGGCGGCGTCCCGGCGGTCAAGAATCAACAGGTCGCAAAGCGCGAGGAATTCGGCGCGAGCGAGCAGGAGCTCGGGATCGAGACGGCCTCGAGCGCGCTCGCGGCGCAGGCGGCCGCGCAGGTTCAAGCGCGATACGTCTACGCGGAGCGGCACCCTCGGAATTTCGACCTCTTCCGGCAAAACCTCCTCCACGAGTGCGAGCGCACGTCGTTCGCGGAGGTCGCGGAGTACGCGAAGCCGGTCGGCGATCGGAAGGTGAAGGGGGCCTCGATCCGTTTCGTCGAGACGGCGCTCCGGCATTTCAAGAACGTCCACGTCGAGACGCCGGCGCGCTTTGACTCGCGCACGCTCCGGATCCTCGCGTGCCGCGTGACCGACCTCGAGGCCAACGTCACGGTCGAACAGGACGTTTACGTTGAGAAGACGGTCGAACGCTCGAGCCCGAAGCCGACCGCGGACAACCCGCTCGGGTACATCAGTTTCCGCACGAATACGCAGAACAAGCGGACCTATCTCGTCGAGGCGACGGAAGACGACCTGCTCATGAAGGCCGGGTCGCTCTGCTCGAAGGCGATCCGGACCGCGGGCCTGCGCGTGCTCCCGCCCGACGTCGTCGAGGAGGCGATCGCGCTCTGTAAGAAGACTCTTCGCGAGGAGTCTCGGAAGGACCCCGACGCCGCGCGCAAGCGGATCCTCGACGGGTTCGCCGCCCTGCACGTCCCGGCGACGGCCGTGACCGAGTACGTCGGCAAAGAGATCGCGACGCTCTCGCCGGCGGAGCTCGAGGACCTCCGGCTCCTGTGGGCCTCGATCAAAGAGGGTGAGACGACGTGGACTGACGCGCTCGCGAAGAAGGCCGCCGAGGCCGCGCCGAAAGAGGCCGCCTCGAGCGCGACGCAGAAGCTCGCGGACAAGTTGACGGAGAAGACCGAGCCGAAGGCGGAAGAGAAACCGAAGGACGAGGCGAAAAAGTAAGGGGGCGGCCATGGAACAAATCGGTTACGCGGCCGCGGTCGTGGGCCTCGCGTGGCTCCTCCTCGCGCTCCGCGATCGCATGAGGGGGCGGGCATGACGCGCAAGAAAGAGAAGCCGGAGCCCGTCCCGGCCGAGGATCTCGGAATCGTCGAACAGTCGGGCGGCCCGATCGAGCCGGAGCGGGAGACGGCGCCGGCCGAAGAACCCGCCGGCGACGTTCGGAAGAAGACGCTCCGCGTGAAGCTGACGGACGCGGAGACGTCGGGCCTCGCGCATGAGCTCGCCGAGGCGCTCGTCCGGCTCGAGCACGCCGAGCAGGAGAAGAAGGACGAGGCGTCCGCGGCAACCGAGCACATCAAAGGGATTCAGAAGACGGTCGACCGCCTGCGCGACGAGATCCGCGACGGCGAAGTCAACCGCTCGATCGACGTCCGGCGCGAGGCCGATTACGGCGCCGCGCTGTGGCGGTTCTTCCGGGTCGACACGGGCGAGGAGCTCACGCCCGAGAAGATGAACGAGGAGGACCGGCAGAGCGGCCTCTTCGATCAGCAGGCGGCCGACGCCGCGGCGAACGAGGCCAACGCCGGCGCCGAGGGCGCGGAGCCGGAACACCTCGACGGCGATCCGGGGCCGACGGCGACCGGCGAGGAGCCGGAGCCGGGGCCGGAGGCCTGACGAAAAACCCGGACCTCGTCCGGGAGCGGGATCGGTTTCTGTCCGAGGTCAGGTGGGAAGTGGCCGCCGTTCGTGCAATGGCGGCCTCGTGGTTCGAGGCGGGTTGGCATGCAGCGAAAGGGGAGCCCGATGCGGAAGACGTTCTTCGTGTGCGCGACGGCGATCGCGGTTTTTCTGACGGTGATCTCTGTCCAATGCTCGACGACGGCGCCGAGGACCCCGAGCCCCACCCCCGCGCCCGTCACGAAACGCGGCGCGCTCGGAGCGAGCTCCGCGTCGACCGCCGCAGCCGTCGTGACCCCGAGCTCTAGCTCCTCGTGCACGAGCACGTCGCACCTGCTCGAAGTTGAATACGCCGGCGGCTCGATCGTCTCCTATCAGACCAACGACGGGACGATCCCGTCCGAATCGTTCAACGTCGTCGGCACGGCGCCGGTCCCGCCTCCGATCGCGAAGCGGTTCTATTCCTGTCAGGGCGGCCAATGGACGCTCGACGCGCCGCAACCGAACCCGACCGTCGGGCCCTCCTCGCAATGCCCGCTCGACGCCCGGCAGGTTCAATATCTCTACGGCTGGCCGGGCGTGGGCCCGGGTCAGATTCCGACCCCGAACGCCGCCGGGGACGTCGCACCCTCGAGCGTGCAGAAGGTGATCTTCGGGTGCGGGACGACGCTCGAGCGCATGACGGTCGCGCTCCCGCCCGGGACGCCGGCGCTCCTGCTCCCGTGGCCGGACCCGTTCATTCCTGACGCCGCCGGCACACCCGGAACGCCGACCCCGAGCTCGACGCCGACCGTCACAGCGGCGCCCCCGACTCCTCAACCTACGCCCGTCGTCGTCCTGCTCGGGACCGAGCCGATTTCCTTCGAGGTCGACGCCGACGGCCTCGGGCCGCAAGCGTGGGCCGCGTTGTATCGCGCAAGCGATCCCGACCTCGCCTATTCCGCTTGCGCTTCCTGTTGGCAGTACCTCACCGGATCGCAGACTCCGCCCGCGGCGGCCGCCTCGGGGACCGTCACGCTCTCATTCGCGATCCCGCCCCCGGGGACGTACAACATTCGGATTTTCCCGGCGAACGGCGTCGCGAACAAGCTGACCGAAACGGGCCCTTTCGTCGTCGTCAACGTCGCGGCGACCCCGAGCTCGACCCCGACACCGACGAGAACCCCGACACCGACCGCCACACCGGCGACGCCCGCGATCGTTCTCTCCGGCGTCCCGAGCGCGATCACGTTCGCTTTCCGGATCCCGGTCGCCGGCGATTATCGGATCTTCGCGCACGGCCGCGGCCCGGGGATCGTCGAGTTCTCGATCGACGGCGCCGCGACGGACGCGGTCAACCTCGCGCCTTCGGCGGCCGCCCGGTGGATCCCGCTCTCGTCGTACCTGCGCGGGACGGGGCCGACCGTGCACTTCTCGGCCGGCGTCCACACGATCGCCCTCGATTTTCCGGGCGACGCGAGCGTCGATCAGGTCGTCGTCACTCAGGCGCAGGTGTACCCGTGAGCAAGTTCACGCCGGCCGAGCTCGCACGCATTCGGGAGATCGCCGAGACGGCCCTCTTCGAAGCGGCCGACGTTTGGCTGAGAGAGAAAGAAGCGGCCGCGGCCGCGGCGGGCGTCGACGATTGCCTTCTCCGAATGCCTCTCCCGCAAGAGCGGGATCTCGTGTACGCCGTGCGGGCGCTCCGCGCGGTCAAGGCCGAAGGTGAATAGCTACGTCGACCCCGGCCGCGCGCGCCGGCTGATCGAGCGGGATCAGAAGGCGATCCGCCGCATGAAGCGAGAGCAGGCCGCCGACCTCGCGAAGGCTCAAGCGAACGCCGCGACGGTCGAGCTCGTCCGATGGTGCGTCACCTGTCAGCGGCCCGAGTGCCCCGAGCACCCGTGGACGCCGACGCCGGCGAACATCCGCGCGCTTCCGGCCGAGATCCTCTCGTGGCGAGACGGGCTCCGCGGGGCGATCGTGACTTACGACCTTTCGGATATGACGGGTCACGAGGTCGCCGCCGTGATCCTCGCGGCCGACCGGTGCGCCGAGCTCCTCGGCTCCCAATGGAACCCGTTCCCGGACGGGAAGGTCGCGCCCGAGATCGCTCGGCTTCGCGAAACCGTCCTCGCCCTCAGAAAGAAACGCGAGCAGGAAATCGAAGGGAGCGCCGATGCCTCTGTGTGACAAACCCCCGTGCAACGCGGAGGTGCAATACCTCCCGCGGACGACGCCGAAGGGCCGGCGCTCGTTCGTGATCGTCGACGCGAAGCCCGAGAAGCGGTGGGTCGAGATCGAAGGCCGCGCGACGCTCGCCAACACCTACGCGGAACACCGGCCGCCCGTGTGCGTCGGAAAGACCGAGAAGGCGGCCGCCGAAGAGTGAGCGTCAAGACCGGGATCGAGTGGACCGATTCGACGTGGAACCCCGTCCGCGGGTGTTCGCGCGTCTCCCGCGGCTGTGAGAATTGCTACGCCGAGCGCGTCGCCGGAAGGTTCTCCGACGAGGGTTTCCCGTTCCACGGGTTCGCGCGCCGGTACGCGGGGAGTGATCGCGCCGAGCACGCTCGCGCGACCGAGGGCCGGTGGACGGGGAAGGTCGAGCTCGTCGAGAAGCACCTCGAGGACCCGCTCCGGTGGAAGGCGCCGAGGCGCGTCTTCGTCAATTCCATGTCCGACCTCTTTCACGAGAAGCTCTCGATCGAGGACGTCGCTCGCGTGTTCTCTGTCATGGAGCGGTGCCCGCAGCACACCTTCCAAGTTCTGACGAAGCGCGCGGAGCTCATGCGGGGGTTCGCGCGGCTGCACAAGGTCCTCCCGAACGTGTGGCTCGGCGTCTCGATCGAGGATCAGAAAACCGCCGACGAGCGGATCCCGCTCCTGCTCGAGGCGCCGGCGGCCCGGCGCTTCGTCTCGGCGGAGCCGCTCCTCGGGCCCGTCGAGCTCTTCCGCTACCTCGCGCCGGCGTACCGCGCCCATTGGACGCGCGGCTATGATCCGGACGTCGACGATCACGCCGCCCTCGCTCAACTCGCGCGGGCAGCCATGCGGCGGCAATTCGGCGACGCGCCCTTCCTCGATTGGGTGATCGTCGGGGGCGAATCGGGGCCCGGCGCGCGCCCGTTCGCGCTCAGTTGGGCCCGCACGGTCCTCGCGGAGTGTCGCGCCGCCGGCGTCCCCGCGTTCATGAAACAGGTCGGCTCTCGTCCCGAGGGCGACTTCGCGGAGCTCGCCACAATGACAGGCGAGCGCCTCGCGAGCTCGAAAGGCGGCGACCCGAGCGAATGGCCCGAGGACCTCCGCGTCCGCGAATTCCCGTCATGATGAAGAGCAAGAAACGCCCGCGCGCCGTCCCGCCCCCGCCGAAGTGCCCGACCGGAAAATGGGTGTACGTCGCCGAGGCCGAGGCCGCCTTCTTCGGGAAGACCCTGCAACAACGCCCCTACCGGTGCGAGGTGTGCGGCCGGTTCCACCTCACGACGCAGCCGAAGGGGGAGCGGGTTTGAGCAAGAAATACGATCGCCCGAAGTCCGGCGAGTGGGTCCGGCCCTTTCACCGGGGCTACAAATTCCGGTGCTGCGACTGCGGCCTCGTCCACCGAATGGATTTCCGCGCGCGCGGCGGCGCCGTTGAATTCCGCGTCTTTCTCGACAAGCGGGCGACGGCCGCGTCGCGGCGCGAAAGGCGCAAGCGGGACGCGCGCAAGGGGCGAGCGTGAAGGGATTTCAGCTTCGCCCCGGGGGCGTGAGCCTCTTCGTCGCGTGTGTCCCGCCTCGAGCGACGCATCAGGCGAAGAAGATCGCGAGCCGCGGGCTCCGGCGGACCCCGAGCGGCACACTCGTCCCGGTCTACGGGCTCACCGACAAGCCGGAGCTCGCCGGCGCTCGAGAGCTCCTAGCGGGCCTCTTCTCGGGCCGGGGAATGGCGCCGGCAAAGCCGCTCGTCGGCGACGTCTCCCTGATCGTCGAGTACGAGTGGCCGTGGCTCAAGGAACACGACAAGGGAAAGTTTCGCGCCTTCCGCGCGCGCGGCCGGATGCCGTGCCGATCGAAACCGGATTGCTCCAACCTCGCGAAAACGATCGAAGACGTCCTCGTCGCGCTCGGGTACATGGGCAACGACGTCGACGTCGTCGAGCTCACCGTCCGCAAATGGTTCGGTGATCGCCCGGGGATCACCGTCCGAATCTCGACCCTCGAGCCGGACCCCTTCCCGGTGACGAGATTGTGAGCTCCGTGAAATTCGAGGACGATTACCCGGAACATCCGAAGATGCAGGCGGTCGGCCCGCTGGCGATCGCGCTCGACGTCGCCGCGATCGGATACGCCGCGCGTCACCTCACCGATGGGTTCCTGCCGGCTTCGAAGGTCCGGACCCTGATCGACCTCTCAGGAATTCACCTCGGCAAGGTCGCCGACCCGAACGACACGCACCCGGCCGACGCGGACGACCTTGCCGAGGACTTGTGCATAGCAGGACGTTGGCACAAACAGGGCCGCGACGAGTGCCCGTGCGCGGGGTTCAACCCGGGGGTATCAGGGTATTGGATCCACGACTTTCAAGACTACAACCCTCTACGGGAGCGCGCATTAGCCGAGCGCGAGGGTAAGTCTTACTTGAAGGTCAGGGCCGGCCGGATCGGCGCCGCTCGAAGGTGGGGGCCGGATAGCAGGACGCTTTTTGACCCTCAGCAGGACGGTAACAGCGATAGCAGAACAAAAACCGGGGGTATGTATATCTCTTCAGGTACTAATACCGGAGAGAGACTCGAAGAGGGAAAGAAGCGGGCCCCCTCCGTCGACGAGCTCGCGGCGGTCTGGAACGAAAAACGCGGGGGCCTTCTCGCCGTCCGACTCCCGGTCAAAGGAAAACGCGCACGGCTCGCCGTCGTTCGTTTGCGCGAGGCGCCCGATCTCGAACGGTGGGCGCGAGCGATCGAGCGATTCGCAAAGAGCGACTTCGCCCTCGGCAAGGCGCGAGGCTCGACGGGTTGGATCGGAAACTTCGGGTTCCTCGTCAAACCGGAGACTCTGACCCGGATCGAGGAAGGCCAATTCGACAACCGCCGGGGCCCGGCCGCGCCCCACGCGACCCCGGGCCGGTACGCCGACGTCACGAGCGAAACGATCGGCGACCCGACCTCATTCGCCGGCGAAAAACCGGAAGTGCCGAAACCATGACGGACGACGGCCTGAGAGATTTCCGCAGGTTCTCCGCAACCTTCGACCTGCACGACGATCGTGACGTCGACGCCTCGATCGAGGAGCTCGTCAACGGCCTGCACGCAGCCTCGGCCGTCACCGTCACCCTCGATCTCGAGAACGCGCGCCCCGCGCGGAAGGAGCGCCCTCGAGCATGAGCGCCGCCGAAACACCGAAGAACCTCTCGGACCCCGAACGCGAGGCCCTCCATGGTCAGGTGCACGGCGAGCGGACTTCCCGCGACGGCCGTTTCCGGATGTGGCGGTGCGGCCTCGGCGACTTCCATGCCGAGGCGATCCGCCGGGAGCCCGTCTACACGCCCGGCAGCCTCGAGGCCTGCAAGATCCTCGAGCTCCACATGCCGGCCCTCGAGGACCCGGCGCCATGGACCGGGGGCCTGTTGCACGGCCCCACGGGGGGCGGCAAGACGTGGCAGGCGATCCGGGAGCTCGCCTCGGCCCTGCGCGGCGGCTCGAGCGTGAAATTCTTGAACGTCGGCCTCTACCTCGAGGCCCTCCGGATCGCCCGGCAGGAGCGCCGCGGCGGCGAGCACGGCCCGGCCTTCGAAGCGGTCGCAAACGTCCGGCACCTCGTCGTCGACGACCTCGGCGCCGAAGGCCACGGGACCGACCTCTTCGGCGAGGAAAACCGGATCGCGATCGCCGCGCTCTTTGACAAGCGATACGGCTCCGGCCTCGAGACGCTCGTGACGAGCAACCTGACCCCCGATTCGATAGTGGGGGCCTATGGTGATCGGATTTTTTCGAGACTCTCGGCCCGGGGGAAAGTTCGTCATTGGGCCTTCGCTGACCGTCGACGGAAGGCAAAGTGAGCGGCCCCTACTTGGTCCCTTCGGTGGGGGCCTCATGTCCGATTAGCGCGTTTCCCCGGCGCGCCTCCTCCGGGCTCTGCCGGTCGGTGCCGAGGCCCGCGAACGAAGACGTTCGTAGATG
>JALZAT010000011.1 GCA_030948185.1 Acidobacteriota bacterium | reverse complement strand
CTCGACGCGCGCGCCCCGGATCCCCTGGTCCGGGGCGCTTTTTTTGCTCTAGCCCCTGCGCTTCACGGAGAGCGTGAGCTCGAACTTCGCGACGGGATCGTCGCCGAAGCGGCTCGGCACCGTCGCGACCACCCGCACGGGAAGGTTCTCGCGCTCGCCCGTCGCTTCGGCGCGGTCGAGGAGCGCGCGAATCTCAGCGCCCTGCTCGCACGCGAAGTGAACATCGGCTTCCGCGCGTTTCAGGAACTCCGCCCGGACGTCTTTGAAGATGACCGAGATGCGCGCGCCGCGCTCGCGGAGCAGTCGGAACCCAAGAAGCGCGGCCGCGGCGTCCGCGCCCGAGCAGAGCACTCCGAAGTACATCGAGCCCAGGTGGTTGCGCGTCCTGCGCGAGAGCGGCACGCGCAGGATGCAGCGGTCTCCATCCATGGCGACCACGCTCGGACGGATCCAGGCCAGCAGAGGAATGTGCCGCCAGCACCAGAGCCGCAGCGCGATCGTCTCGCGGAGCGTGGAACCGGCGCTCGGAGAGGCCTCGGCGCTCTGCGCCCGCGATACTCTTGTCGTCACAAACGAGGAGCATTTCATGAAGATTGCGTCGTTCCCGGGGCGGCTTGTCTTCGCGGCCCTTCTTGCCCTTCTGATTTGCCCGACGGCCCGGGCGGCGAAGATTCCGACACCCTCCGAGGCGCTCGGATTCGAGGTCGGCGCCGATCGGAAGCTCGCCGACTATCGCCAGATCGCCACCTACTTCAAGACCCTTCAGAGCGCATCTCCGCGGGTCCGGATCGAGGTGCTCGGAAAGACGACCCTCGGCGAAGACATGTTCATGGCCGTGATCTCGTCGGAAGAAAACATACGGAACCTGAAACGGATCCAGGAGATCGCCCGCAAGCTGACGGATCCGCGGGAGATTTCCGAGGAGGAGACGCGCGCGCTCGCGCGAGAGGGCAAGGTCATCCTGCTCGTGACCTGCAACATCCACTCGACGGAGATCGGCTCGACCCAGATGGCGCTCGAATGGGCACACGCGCTGGCGACGGCGGACGACGCGGAGACGAAGCGCAGGCTCAAGGACGTCGTTCTCCTCCTCGTTCCGTCGCTGAACCCCGACGGGCAGATCATGGAGACCGACTGGTACCGCAAGAACCTCGGTACGAAGTTCGAGGGCAGCCGCATGCCGTGGCTCTACCACCCTTACGTCGGCCACGACGACAACCGCGACTGGTACATGCTGACCCAGAAGGAATCCCGCGCTATGACGCGCGCCGTGTACCACGAGTGGTTTCCGCAGGTCTGGCTGGACGAGCACCAGATGGGGTCCACGGGGCCGCGGATCTTCATGCCTCCCTACTCGGACCCCGTCGACACCACGATCCATCCCCTCGTCTGGCGCGACGTCAACCTGATCGGCTCGAACATGGCATTTCGCCTCGAGCAGGCGGGCAAGACCGGCGTGATCTACGGGTACTCCTTCGACGCGTACTGGCCTGGCGGGACCAAGAACACGGCCTGGTACAAGAACATCTCGGGCCTCCTGACCGAGGTCGCGTCCGCCCGCATGGCGTCTCCGATCACGATCGCGGCGGGCGAGCTCTCGGGCGGCCGCAAGGGTCTGGTCGAATACGTCCCGCAGATCAACTTCCCGAACCCCTGGCCCGGTGGCACCTGGCGCCTCCGCGACATCATGGATTACGAGCGGATCGCGTCCGACGCGATCCTCGAGACGTGCGCGGACCGCCGGGAAGACTTCCTTCGCAACATGGCAGCGCGCTCCCGCGCCGCGATCGCTGCGGCGGCCCCCAAAGACGCATTCCGCATTCCGGCCGGCCAGCGCGATCGCGCCACCGCGCTGCGCCTCGCGCAGCTCATGGTCGAGCACGGCGTGGAGGTGAAATCCGCCTCCAACGGCGACGTCTGGATTCCGCTCGCCCAGCCGTACGGCCGGTTCGTCACGGAGATGCTGACGACACAGCGCTATCCGGAGGTGAAGCTCGTCCCCGGCCGCGACATCGTGAGGCCGTATGACGTCGCGGCGTGGTCGCTCCCTCTCATGATGGGCGTGGAAGTGGAAAAGGCTTCGCTTCCCGCAGGAAACCTCGCACCCTTCGCGATGCCCGCCGCCGCGGCGCTTCCGGCGGGGTCGGCATACGCGCTGGCGCCCGGCAGCCCGGAGAACGCGCGGGCGATCAACGCCGCGCTGAGGGCGAAAGGGACGGTGGCGATGGCGCAGGCGGCGGTCAAGCAGGACGGGAGGGAGTGGCCCGCCGGCACCGTGTTCGCCGACGCCGCCGCCGCGAAGGGCGCCGGCGCGAGCCTCTCTCCGGGAGTCTCCTGGGCGGCGGTTTCGGCCGTCCCCTCCGGCGCGCACAAGCTCGCCGCGCCGCGAGTCGGCCTGTACAAGCCCTGGGCCGCCTCGATGGACGAGGGGTGGACTCGATGGGTGCTCGAACAGTACGGCTTCGACCCGAAGCCGCTCGACAACAAAACGATCCGCGACGGAAAGCTTCGCGACCGATTCGACGTCATCGTTCTTCCCGACGTCGAAAAGGAAGTCATCGACAAGGGCCGGCCGAAGCGGGAGGAAGGCGAGATGAAGTACTTCGCCGAGCTCCCGCCCGACTACGCCGGCGGCCTCGAGAAGGAGGGAGCCAAGGCGTTGAAAGAGTTCGTCGAGAACGGCGGAACGATCGTCGCCCTCGCTTCCTCTTCCGAGTGGGTGATGGACGAATTCAACGTGCCCGTCCGCAACGCGCTGGCACGCGTGCGATCCGAGGACTTCGGCCTCCCCGGCTCGATTCTCCGCGTCCAGGTCACGCCGCATCCGGTCACGTGGGGACTCCCCGCGGAAGCGGCCGTCTTCGGCGACTCGGCCCTGGCGTTCCAGACGTCCGTCCCCGGCTCGGAGATGGACCGGTGGGTCCTCGCGTCGTATCCGTCGGACGGGCGCGACGTCCTCATGTCGGGTTGGATCCGCGGGGAGGACCGGCTGACCCGAAAAGCCGCCGCCGTGGCAATGACGTATGGGAAAGGCAAGCTCGTGCTGCTCGGCTTCCGCGCGCAGCATCGCGCACAGACGCACGGCACGTATCCGTTTTTGTTCAATTCGCTCTACTGGTCCGTCGCTCCGTGAGACGCTGCACTTGCGGAGCCGGGGGGATCCCGGCATGGGAAATGCTGCGAGCCCGTCCATGAAGAGGGCAGTTCTTTTCGGGGGCGTCCTCGGCCTGTTGTCTTTCTGCGCCACGTGCAGCAGCTCGACGGGAAAAGCTCCGCCCGCGCAGGCCGCCCCGGTTGCGCCGTCGCCGACACCTCTCCCGACCGGGCCGCCGACACCGCTTCCGGTGGCGACTCCGTCGAGTCCCTCCATCTACGACCGCACGCCGGGCGTGCTCTACGAGGAGAAGGGCACACCTCCGCCGACGCAGGCCGAGCCCTCGCCGACGCGAAGCCCGAAGATGGCGACTCCACGTCCCGCGTCGCGCCGGCCGACGCGAACTCCGACGCCCGCTCCGCAGTAAGAAGCAGGGGCACCAGCAGGCCGTGTCGGGTGCGACCGCGGAGCTGCTCGGGCATTTCCGATCCGCGTTTGCGGCCGACCCCGGCGGCGCGTATCGGGAGTGGTTCCGCGCCCAGGAAGAGCTTCGCGGCTCCGGCGGAGAGGAGGACGCCGGGATCGCGCGCGCTCTCGCGGACGACCTCTGGGAATCGCTCCCGGCGATGCCGTTCCACGCTCCGGAAGACCGCGCCCGCTTCCTCCACAATCTCGGGGTTTTTTTCGGCAGCCCGGGCCCCGCCGCGAACCTCGAGAGGTCTCGACGAGCGTTTCTCGAAGCGACGGCGTTCTTCGAGGCTGCTTCGGACGAAGCGTGGCTCGCTCGGACCAACCACAACTTCGCGACGTCGCTCTCGAACCTCGCCTCGACCGCCGCCGAGCTCGAGGAGTCTCTTCGTCTTTTCGACCGGGCGCTCGACTGGAGGACGTCCGAGCGGGAGATCGCACGCGGCGTGACGCTGCACAACCGGGGGCTCGCGCTGCGCCGCATGGCGGATCTCGACCCGTCGCGGTCGCGGCAGCATCTCGCGGGGAGCTCCCGCTCCCTCGAGGAAGCCGCGGAAATCCGGCAGCGGCACGCCCTCACAGACAGCCGCGCCCGATCGCTCTTCCACCGGGGCGTGACACTTCTGCGGCTCGCCCGCGAGGACGATCCGGACGCGGCCGTCGAGGCGAGCCGGTGTCTGAAGGACGCGGCGGCGCTCTTCGACGAGCTGGGCAAGTCGGAGTCCGCGGAGTCCGCGAGGCGGCTCGCCTCGGAAGCGGCCGGAGCTGCCGGTAGCACCGGCGTAAGCCCGGGCATATAGTCCGCGGACACGCCCGGCCGCGATTTCATCGCGAAGCCGGATCAAACGGTGTCCATGGCGGCGGACGCGGCGAACAGAACGGCTTCTTCTCGGGCGAGGCGGGGCTTCCTCCCCCGCATCGCGCTGGCGGCGTGCGCGGCGGCTCTCCTGGCGGCCGGACCGGGCCGCGCCGACGACGAGGTGCCCGTTCCCGGCGGTCCCGCCGCGGTCCGGCGGCTCCTCGGTCTCGACCCGACGCGGCCCCGCTCGTCCTTCTTCTTCGACGTCCACGAGATTCTCGTGTTCGCGACGGGGACACACGTTCCCTGGAAAGAGGTGGAGCGCCGGAAACTGGTCGTGGACTTCTCGGAGGACCTCGCCGAGTGGAAGGCCGAGTTCGGAGATCCCGCGGTCCTTGCGACGGCGGCGGGCGACTGGAAGAAGACCCGCGCGGCGCTCGAGTGGCTCGGGATCCGGGTCAAGGGTGACTCTCGAACCTTCACGATGGAGCGCCGCGACGACGCGCGTTCCATCCGCCGGCAGGGATGCGTCGAGGCGCTCGGAATCCCGGTTTCCACCGTGATCGCGCGCCTCAAGGCCGGAGAGAAGGTGGAGATCGCGGCGCCGGACGGGACCGCGCCCTTGCCCTTCGGTCTCGCCGTGTGGCGCGATACGCTCGACGACCCGTCGCTCTCGGCCGCGGCCGCGTTCCTCGGGTTCGTCAAGAACGTGCGGGCTTCGAGAATGCTCGTGGCGCTCCACGCGATCGACGCCGAGACCCGGGAGGAGCTGCGAACGACCTTTCGCGACGGCCGGGGCCGCGCTCTCGCCTGGCGCATCCTCTACGAAAAGGTCCTCGACGCATTCGGCCGATATCCCGAAGCCCTCATGCTTCGCGACGGCCGGTTCGTCCTGCCCGGCGGGAAAGAGGCGGAGCCCGTCTGGGCGGAGATCGTCGGCGTGTCGCCCTCCGACAGGCTCGCGTTTCTGCCGGCCCTCTTTCAGACGGACTCCGGAAAAGCCGCGTACGTCGCGGCGGTCCTGCAACAGCTTCCCGACGCCCTCGCGCGAGAGCTCCTCCTCGGCCGTTCGGGCGGCGGCGCGAAAGCGATCAAGCGGTTTCGCCGCCTGTACCGGTCGATCGATCCGGGAGGGGTCAATTACGGGCTCGTCCTCCGAGACCCGTATGACTTCGCGCACCTCGCCCGGTTCCTGAAGCTCTCCGACGAAGGCGACCTTCTTCTCCCGCCCGCGACCTTCGAGGAATCCGCGTTCCCCCGAAACGCCGCAGAGCTCGCGTCGGCGCTCGCGCGGCCGGCGCGGAACACGCCCCCGGAGGAATACCTTCGCCGCCTCTTCCGGACCGACAGTGCGGGAAGCTCGATCCGCTTTCCGGCGCAGCGCCGGTTTCTCTTCGTCAGCAGTCTTCTGGAACGACGCCCCGACCTGGCCGACCCGGCGCTTCTTCTTCTGCTCGCGAGCGGCCTCGACCGCTTCTGGCCCGCCTACGCGGTTTTCGAGGACCTTCCCCTGGACGCTCCCCTCGCGCGCCGGTATCTCTTCACGCTCGACCGGCTCGACCGGTCGAGCCCTTCGCGCGCATCCGAGGTTGCGGCGGGGCTCTTCCAGGGAGCCATCGAGCTGCTCGCCCAAATCGCCCGCGCCCGCACGCTTCCGCCGGAGGAAATCCGCCGGCTCACGAGTCTGCTCTTCGACCTTCCCCTCTTTGCAAGAGACGAGGTGACTCCCGCGCAGGGCGAAGGGAAGCTCTATGGCTGGCTTTCCGGCGGGCTGCTCGCTTCCCTCCGGTCTGCGGAGGCGAGGGCGATCGAGGCCCGCCGTACCGAGAAGACGCGCAGGGAACAGGAATACCGGGACGCCGTGCGGGATCGAAACGCGCGGATCGAGGCCCGCCTTGCCGCGGCGCGCGCGCGGGAGAGCGCCACCCGGAGCGCGGCCGCAGCATGGAGGCATTCCCTCTCCGAGCCGGCGTGCCCCCCGCACGACGAGATCGCGGGACCGCTCGCTCCGGCCTTCTTCGAGGAGCGGCGCGCGCTCGAGGAAGCAATGGCCGCGTCCGGACTCGATCCGCAGTGGGCGGGGGACTGGTTGACGGAGGCGCTCGAAGCCGGCGCGGAGGCGGAGCGACAAGGCGCCGCCGCGCTCTCTCCCGCGACCGCGCGCCGGCCCGGAGCGCTTCCGGGAACGTACCTGCTCGCAGACGCGAGCGAGCCGGCGCCCGAGCTCTTCGCCACCGAGGTGCCGGAGCCGAGCGCGAATTCCGATGACCTGCTCACGGAGGCGACGGTCGGGCGAGGCGCATCGGCGTCCTTCGAGTGGCGGGGCGGACGTTACCGGTTCGACCCGTGCGCGGACGACGCCGCGCGGCGGCGGCAGTTCCGGGAAAAACAGCGGCTCTTCTGGCTCGCCGCTCTCGAGAATCTCCACGCGCGGCGCGATGCGCTCGTGGCCGCCGGCGCGGCGGGCGATCTCGGTGCCGCGAAAGCGGCCCTCGCGGAGCTCTCGAAAGAGATGGGGCTCTTTCCGGCGGACCGCGGAAAACGCGAGCGCGACGCGGACACGCCTTTCGCCAGGGACCTCGCGCGCGCCCGGGACGCGTCCTCGGATCTGTCGCAGATCTCGAAACCGAAACAGCTCGCCCGGGTCGCCCAGGAGATCGGACGCTTCGACGCGGTTTTCGCCGAACGGCACCTGGAGGCGTACCTGGGCCACGTCTACGCCTCCTACGCGGAACCGGATGACCTCTATTACCAGGACGCCGACTTCGTCCGGCGCCACGCGTTCCACCCTCCCCCCGTGGCAGGCAAGGTCGTCGGTTCGGCGTTTGCGAGGACGGCTCTCGTCGATCAGCCCGACGGCGGCGGATCGCGCGTGACGGGGTCGATCTTCGGCCTCGCCGACGCGCTCGGGCTTCTCCACGCCGATCAGGTGCCGCGAAAACCCGGTGCGTCGATCGGCAGCGAAGAGATCCGCTCCGGGCTGGTCGCGGCAGTCCACCGCATGTCCGCGGTCCTGCTCGATGACGACGCGCTGACGGTCGTCGCCGCGTCCTGCCACGCCGCGGAAGAGCTCATCGCGGCGCTCGCGAGCGTGCCGAGCCGCGAGCGCGCGCGGCTCTGGACCGACCTCGCGCGGGATATCGTCCCCCGGTCGCGGTTGAGCGTGGTCGCGTCGTTCGATGACCTTTCGACCTTCGAGGACATCGCGCGGGAGCTCGCCCCGTCCGATCTCTATCTGATCGGGAGACGCCTCGCTCTCGGGAAACTGGGCGCCGGTGTGCCCGCCCTCCCCTCGGCGGTCCGGGCGCGGGCGGCCTTCGAGCGGCTGCGTTCCCGGGTCGGAGAATCCGGCGCGCGGGACAGACTGTCACAGTTCGGCCCCCGCGCCGCCTTCTATGCGGGACGTTTCTCCCTCAGTGACTTGGAGCTTCCGCCCTTCGAGCGCTTCGCCGATTACCGGACTCCTCAACTTCTTTCGGATCGCCTCTATGATCTGAAAATATCGGTCGCGCGGCGCGTGTCCGACGCCGGATTGCCCGCGGCCGTTCTTCCGATCGTGTTGTCCGGAGCGCTCGACGAAACGCTGGGGAGCCTGAAGATGGCATTCGCGTACGACTGGGCGGCCGCGGTTCGGGCCGCGCACGCCTTCTCGAGCGCCGACGTCGACCGGCTCCTCGACGCGGCGCTGCGGAGCGGCAGGCTGATGCGCGACCAGGCCGCCGACGAAGCGGCCGAGGCGGCAAAGTGACCGCGCGCCTCGGGGCCGCCGCTGCGGCATTCGCAGCGCTGGCGTCGGCGCTCGTCGCGGCCCCTTCGAGCGCGTTCGCGCAGGCGCCGTCCTCGCCGGCGGAGACCCGGACGTCGATCCGCGTCGTGGCCCCCACCGCGGACGACCTCCCCACGGGTGAGACGAAGATCGAAGCGGCCATCGAAGGCTCCTTGCCGGGAGACCAGGTGGATGTTTTCGTCGACGGCCGGAAAATCGGCGCGGCGAACGCGCCACCGTGGATCGTTTCCTGGGCGGCCGGGGAAACGGTGCGCCGTCACGACGTCACGGTCGCGCTCGTCCGAGGCGGGCGCGAGGTCGCGAGATCCCACGTCCGCACGCGCGACGTCGGATTCGTGTCGTCGGCGATGGCGCACGCGGTGGGGCTCTCTCCGATCGTGACGGACGAGAAGGGCCACGCGGTGCACGGGCTCACCGCGAAAGACTTCGCGGTCTTCGAAGACGGCCAGCCCCAGCGCATCGAGACCTTCGAGGCGACGGACTCGCCTCTCGCCGCGATCCTCGTGCTCGATATCTCCGAGTCCATGACACCGAAGCTCGAAGACGCGCGCCGGGCCGCCCACGCCTTCGTCGCGGCGCTGAAACCCGAAGACGAGATCGGCCTCTACACGTTCAACTCGACGATCGTGGGCGCCGTCGACCTCACGAAAAACCACGCCGCGGTGCAGACCGCGATCGACGAGGCGCGCCCGGCGGGCGAAACGGCTCTCTACGACGTGACGGCCGCGGCCCTTCGGCGCCTGAAGGCGATCAAGCACCGGAAGGCGGTGATCCTCTTCACGGACGGGGAAGACAACCAGAGCCGCCTGTCCGTCGCGCAGGTGATCGAAATGGCGCGCGGGTCGGAAGTTTCGATCTTCTCGATCGCGCAGGGAACGGACGAGTCGAAGACCCTCAGGGTGTTCCTCGACCGGCTGGCCGATCAGACGGGCGGCCGCTGCTGGTTCATCGGCAGCATCAAGAAGTTGAACGACACGTTCCGGCAGGTCGTCGCGGAGCTCAAGAGCCAGTACTTTCTGACCTACACGCCGCCGGAGACCCGGCGCAAGAGCTGGCGCCAGGTCCAGGTGCGCGTGAACCGGCCCTCGGTGGTCGTGCGGGCGAAGAGGGAGTACTACCTGGAGTAGCCGGACGCGAGATTTTGACGCCCGCCGGTATGCGGGCCTTGCGCAAGTTCTCCTGCCCCGGTTACCCTTTCTGTGCTCCGCCATGACAATTTCCCGGCCGATCCGGACCTTTCCTCCCGCGGGTGCGCGCGGGCGCGCCCTGTGGGTGTCGCGGCCGCTCGCTCTGGCCGTGCTCGTTTTCGGAATGCTCGGCCGCGTCGTGGCCGCCCAGGTCGTCACGCGTGGCCCGTACCTCCAGCTCCAGAGGCCCACGTCCGTCGTGGTGCGCTGGAGGACGGACGTCGCGACAGACAGCCGTGTGCGGCACGGAAGCTCGCCGGCCGCGCTGTCGCTCTTCGCCTCGGATCCCGCATCGACGATGGAGCACTCGGTGGTCGTCTCCGGCCTGGCGGCGGAGACGCGCTACTTCTACTCCGTCGGTACTTCGACGGCGACGCTCGCCGGCGGCGACTCGACGCACTTCTTCGCGACGGCGCCGCCTCCGGGGGCGAACCGGCCCCTGCGGATCTGGGCCACGGGGGATTCGGGAACCGCGAACGCGAACGCGCTCGCCGTTCGGGACTCGTACCTCGCGTACGCGGGAGGCCGCGCGACCGACGTCTGGCTCATGCTCGGAGACAACGCGTACTTCTCCGGAACGGACGCGGAATACCAGGCCGCGGTCTTCGACGCCTTTCCCGGGGTCCTCCGAAACACCTTCCTCTGGCCCGCGCTCGGCAACCACGACGGCATCAGCGCGAACTCGGCCAGCCAGACCGGCCCGTTTTTCGACATCTTCACCCTCCCCGCGGCCGCGGAAGCCGGCGGCGTCCCGTCCGGCACCGAGGCGTACTACTCGTTCGACGTCGCGGACGTGCACTTCGTCTGCCTCGATTCCTACGGGATCTCGCGGTCGGCCACGGGCGCCATGGCCGCGTGGCTCGCCAGCGATCTCGGGGCAAACACGCGGTCGTGGACGATCGCCTACTGGCACCATCCGCCATATTCCAAGGGCTCTCACGACTCGGACGTCGAGACGGAGCTCGTCGAAATGCGCCAGTCACTCGTCCCGGTCCTCGAAGCGGGAGGGGTCGATCTCGTCCTCAGCGGACACAGCCACGCCTACGAGCGCTCCTTCCTCCTCGACGGCCGCTACGGGATCTCGACATCGCTCACGCCGGCGATGAAGAAGAACCCCGGCAGCGGACGCGAAGAGGGCTCGGGGGCTTACGTGAAGAGGGCGGGCCGATATCCGCACAACGGAACCGTCTACGTCGTGGCGGGCACGTCCGGCCAGGTAGGAGGCGGAAGCTTCGACCATCCTGCGATGTATCTCTCGGCCGCGGAGCTCGGCTCCCTGGTCGTGGACGTGGACGGCGACCGGCTGGACGCCCGGTTCCTGACCTCCACCGGGACGCTCGCGGACCACTTCACACTCGTTCGATCGACCTCCTTCCACACGATCGCGAGCTGCCGCCTTCTCGATACGCGTCTGCCGCCCGGATCCGGCGGAGGGCCCGCTCTCGCCCCGGGAGCGGAACGGCTCGTGACGGTCGCGGGCCGGTGCGGCATTCCCGCGTTCGCGAGGACGATCGCCGCGAACGTGACCGTGACAGCCTCGACCGCGGCGGGGTGGATCGTCCTGGCGGCGGGAGCGGCCGCGCCGTCGGCCACGAGCACGTTGAACTTTCGCGCAGGACAGACGCGGGCGAACAACGCGCGCGCCTCTCTCGGTCCCGGCGGATCGGTCGGGGTGCGTTCCGGAATGACGGCGGGAGCCGTGGACGTGGTGATCGACGTCAGCGGCTACTTCGACTGAATCGATAGAGCCGGGCTACCCTTTTTCCCGCTTTCCCGGCCGGCGAGCCCCCTCGGCGAGCAACGCCATCGCAGACACGCGGCTTTCCTGCTCGACCTGCTTCTTCGTGCATTCCTTCGGCGCTTTGTCCGGCCGGAACCGCAACAGCCTGGTCCCGTGGCGGAAGCGGCCGCCCGTGAAGTGATCGTACTGGACCTCGACGACGAGCTTTCCGGCGAGAGGCTGCCACTCTCCCGTCCGCTCGGTGCTCCACCGGCTCGGTCCGCCCGGCGCCTGTCCCGTGAAGCCCGGTGGTTCGACGCTCGCCTCGAGCGCCGGCAACAGCTCCTTCTTGAGAGCCGCGGTCAGACCCGAGCAGAACCCGACGTGGTCGAGTTTGCCCTTCTTGTCGTAGAGGCCGAGCAGAAGAGACCCGAGGCCGCCTCCCTTCGAGGCGTATCGAAATCCGCCGACGACGCAATCCGCGGTTCTCAAGAGCTTGATCTTCTGCATTCCGGTGCGGTCGCCGGAGCGGTACTCGAGATCCCTGCGCTTGGCGACGACGCCGTCCATGGCGCCGCCGGCGGAGCGCAGCCATCGCTTCGCGACAGCGAGCTCCGTCGTCGCGGGAGAGAGCCGGATCCCCTCCATCCCCTTCAGGGACTTCGCCGCGAAGGCCTCGAGCTTTTCGCGCCTCTTCGCCAGGGTCAGCCCGTTCAACGCGTTGCCCTTCTCGTCGACGAGGAAGTCGAAGACGAGATAGACGCCGGGTGTCTCCTGGGCGAGCTTGCGGATGCGGCTCTCCGCCGGGTGAATCCGCTGAAGGAGGTCGTCGAAGGAGAGCTGTTTTCCGACCGGGATCACGATCTCTCCGTCGAGGACGAATCGCGGCGTCTTGACTTCGAGAAGGTTCGCGACGATCTCCGGGAAGTACCGGGCGAGAGGCTGTCCCGCCTTGGACTGGAGCTCGACTTCGCTGCCTTCCCGAAACGCGATGCAGCGAAATCCGTCCCACTTCGGCTCGTACTGCCACTCGGGCCCTTCCGGGATCTCCGGGACGAGGAGGGCCGACATGGGAGGGAACGGGGAGCGGATCGGAAGCGTCACAGGTATTTCTCGAGACGAAAGCGCCCCTCGGCCTCGAGAAGCGGCTTCCAGAGGTCGCCTTTCTTCGCGACGCGCGCGGGCACGTTGTCGATCCGGAAGTCCTCGAGCGCGACGCCTTTGTCGATCTCGCTCCAGGTCACCGGGACGGAGACGGTCGCGAGCGGCTTGGGCCGCACGGAATAGATGGAGGCAAGAGTGCGCCCCCAGGCGTTCTGGTTGTAGTCGACGAGCACGCGCCCGCGGGGGCGCTTGGCCACCTTGTACTCCGCCGTGACGAGCGCCGGCACCTTCGCTTCCATGACCCGTGCGAACTCCTTGGCGAAGGACCACACCTGCTTCTGCGTGGGACCCCGCACGATCGGGACGTACACGTGGACGCCCTTCGACCCGGTCGTCTTCGGATAGGAGGGCATCCCGAGCGCCTCGAGGGACTCGTGAAGGAGGCGCGCCGTGTCGAGGACCTTCTGGAAGTCGGCACCCGGCACGGGGTCGAGGTCGAAGTGGAGGTAGTCGGGCCGGTCGACGTCGTCGCAGCGCGCGTACCACTGGTTCAGGTCGATGCACCCGAGGTTGATCACCCAGAGCAGCGCGGGAAGGTCCTGCACCATCGGAAAGTCGATGACGTTCCCCGACGCGTGCTCGATCGAACAGAGCTCGACCCAGTCCGGCCGCGGCGAGGGCGCGCGTTTCATGAAGAAGAACTCTCCGTGGGCGCCGTGGGGATACCTCTTCATCACCATGGCGCGGTCCCGCAGGTGCGGGATGAGGAAGGGCGCGACGCGCGCGTAGTAGCGGAGGAGGTCTCCCTTGGTGACGCCGAGCTCCGGCCAGAACGCTTTGCGCAGGTTCGTCAGCTTGACCGTGCGGCCGCCGGCGGCGACTTCGGCGTCGTCGACGCCGCGCGGGATCTCGAGGTCCGCGGTCGAAGCCGTAGCGCTGCCGCCCGCAGGGCCCTTCCGGAGCGCAGGGTGCCGGTCGCGCGTGGCGCGAGGCTCCTGCGACCTGGTCGCCGCCGCCGCCGTCCGCGCTTTCCTTCCCTTCGCCGGCCGACGCGCCTTGCCGGGGCGCGGGCTCACCGGGGGGCCTCCGGCTCCGCCGGGCGCTCCCGCGGCAGGCGGGCGAGCTTCGGGGGACGTTTGCCGTGGAGCACCGCTCCCGCGATCGGGCGGTACTCGAGCTCACGGCCCTCCCGCGCCGAGCGCAGGAGGAGCCCGCCGCGGCTCATGTCGCCGCGCCCGACGAAGTCGCCGGGGAAGCGCAGGCGCTCTCCGAAAACTGCCGCGAGGATGTCGACGTACTTGCCGGTCGCGATGCTGCCCAGCAGCACGACCTCGGTGTCCGCCGGGATGAGATCCGAGAGGTTCCGCGCGTGGCGCTTCAGCGGGCGCCTGTATCGCGGCTCGGACACGTCGATCGGCACGCCGGCGAAACCGCGAAGCCGCGCGATCGTCACCGGCTCTTCCGCCTGCAGAAGCCCCTCGTTGGGAGTGATGACGAGGACACCGGGAGCGCCCGGCGGCGGCGCAGCGAAGGCGTTTGCGTAGGTCAGCTTTCCGCGGAAGTACAGGCCGGAAAGAAAGCTGAACACGTCCCCGAGGGCGGCGCCCCCCGGAGACCGCAGCCGGACCGCGAGGTCGAACTGCGCGCGGTCGTTGAAGACCAGCCGCGCGCGTTCCCCGCCGCAGCTGGCCGGGGAGAGCAGGAAGATCCGTGGACTCCGCACGGAACGAGACTCTGCAACAAGTCCGCCCGGCGCGGAAGGTGAAAGCCTCATGCCACGGTTCCTGGCTGGAGCTCGAGCTCGTCGGCGGCGGTCTCGACGCGCCGCCGCATCCAGGCGCCGACGGGAAAATGCGCCACGGCGAGCAGCCCGATCGCCGCCGCCATCCCAACGTTCCCGCGGCGCGCCAGCTGGTACAGAGCGGCCGTGACGACCGCGGACGCGAAACTCCCCACCAGCAGCACGACCATCCTGCGCCCTGTCGTCGACTCCGCTCCTCCCGGCCTCGAGAACGGGAACTCCGGAAAAATGCCCCGGCCCGCCAGGATCAGGAGGTCGCCGTACGCGGCGAGGAGCGCCAGAAAGAGAAGCCGGCCGGCGAGGTCGGGTGCGATCGCCTTCCACTTGATGGCCGCGAAGAGCAGGAACACAGGAAGGAGCTGGAAGAACCGCATGAGATCCACTGCCCGCTCCGAAAATCGGGCGCGGTCTACCGGGCTGACGAGCACGAACCAAAGGAGCTCGGGGCGGGGACTCCGCGTCAGGACGTCCATCGACGCGAGGAGAAACCAGCCGGCGACCCCGAGGCCGATCCACGCCGTCCAGACCTTTCCAGACGTGAAGAGGAGGAAGGCGCACAAGATCGGCGTCATGAAGAACTCCGACCGCGTTCTCCAGTCGGCGCGCAGGTGAACGCGGAGCAGGTCGAACAACCGGCGGCGCTCCGACACTCCGAACACGCGGCCGATCCCGCCGCGGCGGGCAGGCCGCCCGGCGGGCGGTTCCCGAACGGGCGCGGAGGCGGATCGAACCGCCCTGCGCTGGATCGGCTCCAGAAGACGCTCCCCAACGCGTGAACCGAGCCAGCGCGTCGCCCCGATCGTCAGAGAGCCCAGCGCGGCGGCGGCGAGCACGGTCCGGCCGGCGGTCGACATGGAGAACCCGCCTTCCTCGAAGGCCTGCAGGGGCGCCAGGAACCAGAGAGAGGGAAGCGACCACGCCGCCGCCGGCGAAAGAGTCGTGACCGTCATCAGTTTGAGGAGGCGCTGCCCTCCGATGAAGAGGAAATAGGAGAACTGAAACGCCATCTGCAGCCAGGGCATGACGCGCTCGAAACCCGCGCGTCCGAACAGCGCGATGACCGCAACACCGGCATACAGACCCACCATGCACACCGTCAGAGCGGCGGCCGCCGAGCCCGCGAGAAACAGCGCGGCCGGAAGGACCCCGTCGCGAACCGCGACGACGGAAAACGGCGGCACGGAAAGCAGCGCGAAGAGCAGCCCGAGTGTCCGGCCGACGACCCAGAGCTTCGCGAGCAGGATCGATCGGTCGTCGTGCGGGTGCGCTCCGAGGACGAGCTGTTCGCGAGGGTTGACGAGAATGTCGAAATAGTCGGTGACGACGACCATCAGCAGGAAGAGGCAGCCGATCGCGACCGCGAGCCCGGCGCCGAGAATCCGCGCGGGGACCTCGACGAGGAAGAGGACCCCGAAGATGCCGTAGAGGAGGGCGAAGAGGCACAGCATCCGGAACGGGCTCGCCTGCGCGAGCGCGCCCCGGTTACGCACGAGCCCGGCGCGGCGGCGCACGATCAGGCCGTGCATGCGGGCGACGGGAAGGAACACGTCGGGATCCGCGCCGAAGAGCGCGAGCACGCGTCGCGCGATCGGTGTCTCGCCGGTCACGGAGGGCCCGAACCGGTGATCCGGAGGAACATCTGGGAGAGCGGCTCGTTCACGGCGAGCTCGCGCGGCGCGCCCAGGGCGGCGAGCTCGCCCCGATGGAGGATCGCCACGCGGTCGCAGACGCGCTCCACGACCTCGAGGATGTGGGACGAGTAGACCACCGCGCCTCCCTGCGCGGCGCCCTCCCGCAGGATCGCTTTCAGCACTTCCTGCGCCGCGACGTCCAGCCCGTCGAGAGGCTCGTCCAAGAGGAGGACCGCCGGCTCGTGCTGGAGGGCCGCGATGAGCAGCAGCTTCTGCTTCATGCCCTTGGAGTACTCGCCGATGCGCCGGTCGAGCTCCGGCGCGATCTCGAGCCTCTCGGCGAGCGCCCGCCGCCGGCCGGCCGCTTCGTCTCCCGAGAGCCGGTGGAGGTCGCCCACGAAATCGAGGAACTCGTTTCCCGTCAGGACGTCGTAGAGCTCCGCGCCCTCCGGGACATAGCCGATCACCCGCCGGACGTCGTTGCTCTGCGAGACGAGGTCGAATCCGCCGACGAAGGCGCGGCCTCCCGTCGGCTTGAGGAGCGTCGCGAGCATCTTGAGAGTCGTCGACTTGCCCGCGCCGTTGGGTCCGAGGAGCCCGAAGACCTCGCCGGGCGAGATCGACAGCGTCAGATCCCTGACCGCCTCGTGCTCGCCGTAACGGCGGGCAAGGCTCTGGAGCTCGATCGACCCGGTGCCCTGCATGAGGGCGGGAGAATACCGGGGTTGGGCGGACACGAAAAACACGCTTGACACAGCAGGCTCGTTTCCGGAATAGTTAACCGTATGGTTAACAGTCAGAGCGAGGCGCTCGACCTGGCCTTCTCGGCGCTCGCGGACCCCAGCCGGCGCGCGATCGTGGCGAGGCTCGCCGATTCGGAGCTGACCGTCGGTGAGATCGCGCGTCCGCTCCCGATGTCGCTGCCCGCCGTCTCCAAGCACCTCGGCATCCTGGAACGCGCCGGACTCGTCGCGAGGCGCCGCGCGGGCCGCGTCCACCACCTGCGTTTGGTGCCCGGCGGGCTCTCGCCGGCGGAAGACTGGATCGTGCGTCATCGCGCGTTCTGGGAGTCCCGTTTCGATGGGCTGGAAAAGTACCTGAGCGAGTCCGCGGGGGCCGGACCGAAACGGACTTCCCCGGGAGCTCGCACGAAGAGGAAAAGACGATGAACGAATCTCGAGTCCTCGCCCCGCTGTTCGTCACCCGCCGTTTCCACGCCCCTCGGGAACGAGTCTTCCAGGCGTTCACGGATCCCGCGCAGATCCCCCGCTGGTTTGGCGAGGAGGGGGGCTCGACATGGGTCGTGCAACTCGACCTCCGGGAGGGAGGCAGCTTCCTGTTTCGCGGGACCCACCGCGGCGACGAGTGCGAAGTGAAGGGGACCTACCGCGAGGTCCGGGTCCCAGAGCGCCTTGTCTTCACCTGGGTGGAGATGATGGCGGGGCGGGCATCCTCCGTCGAGTCGCTCGTCACGGTAGAGTTTCGCGACCTCGGCCAAACGACGGAGGTCGTCTTGACCCACGAAAGGGACGTCGACCAGAAGGAGCGGCGCAGTCATGAACAGGGCTGGAAGGTCTGTTTTGACAGGATGGAAAAATTGATCGCAGAAACAGGGAGGAACGCATGAAAAATCACGTCTATCGAACGCTGGCGGTCCCCGCGGCGGTCCTGGCGGTCATCGTCGTCCTGGGCGCCGGTCCGGGTGCGGCGGGCCCCCCCGCCGCGGGAAGCGCCGCCTGGGAATCGATGAAGTCTCTTCAGGGCGATTGGGACGGCGTGTACGGAGGCAAGGTGAGGACGAAGGCGAACTATCGCCTCGTCTCGAACGGAACGGCCCTCATGGAGACCCTCGTCTCACCCGAAAGCGGCGACATGGTGACCATGTACCATCCCGACGGCAACCGGCTCGCCATGACGCACTACTGCTCGGAGAGCACGCAGTCCCGCATGCGGGCGCCCGGCGACGAGGGGAAGAAGATCCGGTTTTCCTTCGTCGGCGTGACCAACCTGTCCTCCCCCGACGCGATGCGGATGACCGGGCTCGTCCTGACGATGAAGGACCGGGATCACTTCGACGCGGAGTGGACGGCGACCGCGATGGGGAAGGCGAACACGGGCCTGTTCGAATTCACGAGGAAGAAGTAGATCTGCCGCGCGGGGCGAGGGAGTAACGCCTCTCTTTACCATCCGCTCGCCGCGTTAGGAGTCTCCCGACCGGAGGGAGGGAGGAGCCTGACGCGGCGGGAGCCGGAGCGAAGCGCCAGCGCACCGGAGGCGACGTTTAGCGAATCGATGCCGACGTTTCGGCTTCGCTGGGCATCTCGAGAGCGGGCACGCGCGTCGCTTCGTGCTCTCTCAGGTACTCGCTCGCTTTCATCATGCGCTGCGTGCGGAAGAGGACGCGGGTGAGGTATGGGATCTGGGCGGGATGGACCTGCCGCATCCACTCGAGCCACGTCTTTTCGCCGCTCGTGTTCAGGATCGAACGGCGCCACGTCTCGGCGTAGAGCTCGAAGAACTTCCGGGCGCCAAGGCGAGGTTCCCAGAGGACGTGGTGCATGTCGTACTTGAACCACGACTGGTTCTCGAGGATCGGAGCGAGCTTTTGGAAAAGCTCGGTGCCGGGCAGAGGCGTCAGGATCGTGTATCCCGCGCGCTGGAAGCCGTGCTTCGCCACGAACGCCCAGAGCTCCCGAAACTGCTCCTCTGTCCAATCCGGATCGACGAGGAAGTTGCCGGTCACGCCGTACCGCATCGACCGGGCGACTCGCGCCGCCTCGACGCTCGATGAGACCAGGTTGTCTTTGACGACGTCGGCGAGCCCCTGGTCGGACGCGGACTCGAGCCCGAAAAAGATGTCGAAGTCCTTCGCGAGCGGTCTCCACGCCTCGAGGAGCTCCGGGTGGCGCGTGACGAGGTCCGTCCGCGTCTGAACGAGGATCCACCGCTTGAACACGCCGCGGCGCTTGAGCGCCGCCGCCAGCTCGAGGCTTCTCGCGGGATGGTTCCAGAAGAGATCGTCCGCGATGAAGACCGCGTCGCCCACGGAGGCGAGATCGTCGACCACCGCTCTGATCGAGCGTTCCCGGAACGAGCGATCGTAGAGCTGCCACACGGAGCAGAAGTTGCACCGGAAGGGGCACCCGCGCGCCGTCTCGACGAGCCACACCGGCTTGAAGAGCAGGCAGTGGTATCCGCTGCGGTGCCGCTCGACGAGGTGCCGGGCGGGTGTCGGCACCCGGTCGAGGCCCGTACGTTCCGAAAGCGGGGGCGTCGACCTCCATCCTTCGCGCGTCCGAAGCCGCAGGGCGGGAACCGAGGAGAGCGGCCGGCCCGCCGCGAGCGCGTCGGCGAGCGCCGGCACGACCTCTTCTCCGTCGTCGACGCACACGGCGTCGATGTCATCGGTCTCGAGCGGCCCGGAGTAGGCGGCCGCGGCATGTCCCCCGACGAGGATGAACGAATCGGGAGAGCAGCGGCGGATCTCCCGCGCGGTCTCGAGCACGCGATCGAACTCGAGGGCGTGCATCGCCGAGATTCCCACCAGGCGGGGGCGGCTCCGGCGGATCGATTTCGAGAGCCCGCCAGATCGGAATCGAAGATCGAGGATCTCCGCCGAGTGGCCGCGGTCGATGAGCGCAGACGCCACGTACTCGAGGCCGAGCGGCTCGACGCGAAAAAACGGCCCCAGGCCGAATCTCTCGTTGCCCGGGTCCGGCCTCAGGAGAAGAACGTTCATCGGCAGACCTCGAATTGTATAGTCGTTGCACGATGCGGAACAGGGGGGCGGAGGCGCCGGTGGAAGATTCGTCATCCGTCTCCCCTTCGCGGGCGCGGAAAAAATGGGTCAGCCACGGTCTCTCGAACGCCGTCGTCTACGGCGGCCTCCATTACGGCGCGCACTGGCTCCCGATGCCCGTCTTGAACGCGATCAACCTCGTCGGCAACACGCTCGCCATCGCGCTCCTGCGCCAGACCCAGAGAGGAATCCGCGAGAACTTCCGCATCGCCCTCGGCGCCGAGCCTCGGGGAGCGGCCCGGCTCACACGCGCGCAGTTCTTCGAATACGGCCGCCACACGATCGACGCCTGGAGGCTGCGCAGCGAGGCCTTCGTGCCGCGGATCACGACCTTCGAGACGGACGGCCAGGTTCTCGCTGCCAGCCGGCGCGGGGGACGGGGCTTTCTCCTCGTGACGGGCCACGTCGGCAACTGGGAGATGGGAGCCGTGACGCTCCGGGACCACGGCCTGACGCCCGCCGTCGTCGGGCAGCCGGAGCTCGACCCGAACGTGCAGGCGATGCGCCTCGAGCTGCGGACGCGCCTGGGCGTCGAGTCGATCGACATCGGCTCCTCGATGGCCACGGCCTTCAAGGTCCGAGCCGCGGTCGACCGCGGCCGCGCGGTTGCGCTCCTCGTCGATCGCGCCTACCCCGAGGACCAGGTCATCGTCCCCTTTTTCGGGCGCCCCACACCGTTTCTCCGCTCCCCCGCCCTCCTGGCGCGGTTCTGCGACTGCGACGTGCTCCCCGGCTTTTTCCTCCGGGCCCCCGACGGCTCGTACTTCAACGTGTGGGGGGAGCCTCTGCGCGCGGACCCGAAGCTCTCCCCGCACGAGGACGCCGTCCGGATGCTTTCGCGGGTCGCTCTGGACCTCGAGGGGGTCATCCGCGCGAATCCGAGCCAATGGTTCAACTTTTATCGCTTCTGGGCCGAACCCGTTTCGCCCGGCGGCTGAAGCCCGCTCGAGAGTCTGCCTCAGGATGGCAGCGGCTGCTCCGGGCGCTGCCATTTCCCGTACACAAAGTTCCCGCAGCAGCGGTTGCAGATCGGCAGCGGCTCCTTCGCGAGCTTTTCGCGGAAGCGGTTGGCTTTCTCGCCCGTCCACACCTCGCGGAAGGTCTGCCTGCGGACGTTTCCGATCACGTAGTCCGGGAAGTCGCCGCAGAAGGTTACGTCGCCGTCGGGCTCGACCTGCGCGAAGTACCAGGCGACCGGACACAGGTTGTGGCCGAAGGTCTTGGAGAAATCGGAGAAGTACTCGGGGACATCCGCCGGCCGGACGTCCGGCACGAACGACGTCCAGGGTTTCCCCCGCGCCGAGTCGAGGAAACGCCGCCGCTTCAACGTCTTCAGGAGGCGGACCAGGTCCGTCATCTGCCTCGTGCGGGAGCCGTTCATCACCTTCGAGTCGAAGTCGAATCCCTTCCAGGAATCGCCCGAGACTCCGAACGTCTCGCGCATGACCGACTCGTACTCGGCTCCGACCGCTTTCGGGACGAACCACCGCAGACCCACGTTGATCGTGTCGATCGGCAGCTCACGCAGGGCCTCGATCGCGGCCGGGATCGCCTCGATGTTCAGCTCGGTCACCGGCAGGATCGCGATCTGCATCGGCAGCGGCTTCTTGAGCTTCTCCCGCCAGCGAGCGATCGCGCGCACGCCGTCGACAGCCTTCTGATAGGCGTCGCTCTTTCCTCGAATGCGATTGTGAACCTCCTCCGGACCGTCGATCGAGATCGCGATCGAGTCGATTCCCGCCTCGACGAGCTCGCGGGCGTATTCTTCGAGGCGCCCCCCGTTGGTGATGATCGTGCACGTCAGCCCGCGCTTCTTGATCTCGCGGACGAGCGGAAGGATGTCGGGATAGAGCAACGGCTCCCCTCCGAAGAGGCTGATGATCGGCTGCCAAGGAGCGACCTCATCGAGCAGCCGGACGTAATCGGAGAGCGCCATCTGTCTGTTCAAACCGATGAGCTCGCGGATCCGGACCGCCTCGGTCTTACCATCGGTCGCCGACGCCGAGAACCCGTCCGAGCGATAGATCCCCGTGTCTCCCCACTGTCCGCACATCTTGCAGCGAAGGTTGCACAGGTTCGTGACCCTCAACTGCACAAACGTCGGCATCGGAAGATTCGCCGCGCTTGGCGCTGTCAGATGCGAAATCACCTCGCGGCGCCCCCGCCCCATGCGCCCGAGGTGCCGCCTTGCGAAGCTCGCCAGCTGCAGGCCCCGGAAATAGCTCATGGTTGCCGGCCGACGTCCAGGTCGATGATCCGCTCGATCGCCCGGCGGCACGCTGCGCAGAAGGGCACCGCGTTGCGCGTGAACATGATGCAGTCGATCTGAGGTCGGTAGTAGCCCGAGGCTTCGTACATGGCGCCTTCGAACGCCCCGACCCGCGATCCGTTCGGGTCCGACGACAGGAGCTTCGTCTCCACCCCTTTTTCCTCGAGGAAGAGCTGCTCCATGTCCTCTTCGGGACGGCGCTCCGCGCGGATCTGTCGCCGCCGCTTCTGGATCTCCCGCGAATACTTCTCGAAAGCGTCTTTGTTCCAGGGCGTCGGAATCGGGGTTCCCGGTGTGACGAGGTCCTTCCACTTGAGGCTCGCGGGGTCCTTGAGCGCCGTCACGTTGGGCTCCCACGGCTCGACGCGCTCCGTCGCGGGCACGTAGGCGACGTCGGACGTGTAGTACTCGTCCGCCAGGCCCGCAAAGTGGTGGCCGAACTCGTGAACGAAGACATAGGGAGACCAGAGGCTGTCCGCCGCGACGGTCGAGTAGAGGTTGAAGATTCCTCCGCCTCCGTACGTCCGGGAGTTCGTGAGGATCTCCACGTGCTCGTACGGCGCGAAGGACGCGACCTCCCTGAACGTACGGTTCTCGAACGTCAGGACATACCGCTCCGATCCGAAGGCGTCGTAGGTGGCCCCGATCGGCGAGCGCTTGTGGATTCCCGTCGAGGGGCGTGAGATGCCGGATTCCTCGGATGGAGGACAAAGCCCCCACACGTTGAAATCGGAGCGCCGCTCCTTGAACGGCGACACGGAGAAGAGGATCTCGGCCAGCCGCCTCGCGTCCTTCTCGAACTTGCCCCGCTCCGCGGCCGTGTAGCCGTCTCCGAGTATTAGAAAATCCGATTTCGTCTCGGAGGGGCCGTTGCGCTGGATCTCGAGGAGCGGGCCGGGGGAAAGAGGCCGCGATCCGTCCACGAGAGGGTCCTTCGGGTCGACGAGCGTGGACCACATCTCCCGGAATGCGTTTCGCGCGTCCCGCTTCTTGACCACGATCTGCACGGGGCCCGCCGGCGTGGGAAACCGCAGCGACTCGTGAAACGTCCGGAACCGCTCCTTCGCCTCTTCCGTGCTCTCCCACTCCCCATAGATGGAGGCGAACCCGCGGGAAAAAATGGCGCGGTTCGTGCCCCGATCGATCACCTCGAAGAAATACTTGCCGAGGTTCGTGTCGTCGATGGGCCGGGCGGGGTTCCCGGGCCACTCGAGCGGCGCGACGACGACACGGTCGAGGCTGAAACGCTCCTCGGTCGCGTTGCCGGTGTGGAAGTAGTCAACGCGCATCGTCCGGGGAGTGGCCGCCCCGGAAACGGACGCGAGCAGAGAGAGGGCTGTCGACATCCAGGCGGATCGCATTCTCATATGGATCGAATATCCTACGCCCTTCGAGTCCACGAGCTTCCAAAGAGAGGTCTCAAATGATCCACGAAGACATCCTCGGAACGATCGGAAACACCCCCGTCGTGCGCATCAATCGCCTCGCGCCCTCCGGCGTCACCATGTACGTGAAGTGCGAGGCCTTCAACCCGCTGTCCTCGGTCAAGGACCGCCTGGCGATCGCGATCATCGAGGACGCCGAGCGCCGCGGGGAGCTCAAACCGGGGCAGACGGTGGTCGAGGCGACCTCCGGGAACACGGGGATCGCCCTCGCGATGGTCTGCGCGGTGAAGGGGTATCCCTTCGTCGCCCTGATGTCGGACAGTTTTTCGATCGAACGCCGCAAGCTCATGCGCATCCTGGGCGCGAAGGTGGTCCTCGTCCCGGCCGCGGAACGCGCCACCGGCATGGTGAAGATGGCCGCGGACCTCGCGAAGGAACGCGGGTGGTTCCTGGCGCGGCAGTTCGAGAACCCCGCGAACCCCGAGTACCACCGCAACACGACGGGCCCCGAGATCCTCCGCGACTTCGCGGGCAAGCGGCTCGACTACTGGGTCACCGGGTACGGAACGGGCGGCACGTTGACGGGCGCCGGCGAGATGCTCAAGAAGGCGCGCCCGGACGTCAAGATCGTCGTCGCCGAACCCGAGGGCGCCGCGCTTCTCTCCGGGCAAGAATGGAAGCCGCACAAGATCCAGGGCTGGACCCCGAACTTCGTTCCCGCCGTGCTCGACCGGAGCGTCTACGACGAGATCGTGACGGTAGGCGACATCGAGAGCCGCGATGCGGCCCGCGATCTGGCGACGAAAGAGGGCATCTTCTGCGGGATCTCCTCCGGCGGCACGTTCGCCGCCGCGAAGAAGGTCGCCGCGAAGGCGCCGAAGGGCTCCGTGATCCTCGCGATGCTCCCCGATACGGGCGAGCGCTATCTCTCGACGATCCTGTTCGAAGGGATCAACGAGGGGACGGACGAGATCCCGGCCTGAGAAAGACGGCGAAACCGCCGACTATCTGTTGAGTCTCTTCGGGAGGGCGGCGTTCCCGCAACTCGCGCCCTTGGGCAACGCCCGCGACGAGTTCCCGCAACTCGCGCCTTTGGGCAGGGTGCCGACCGTGCCGGCACCCTTCTCGAGCCTGTAGGTCTTGCCTGCGATCAAGACCTCGGAGCTGGGGCCTTCCGCGGATTTCGTCTTCGCCATGTCGTCTCCTTGCTTCCTCCGCCGCTCGAAGTCCTGCCGAATACCGAAGAGGAAGAGCGGCGCCCAGTATATGGGTCGGGCGCCGTGACGCCCGGAAGCCCGGCACCGCACAGGTAAACCGGAAACTCGTCGATGCCATCGATCCGAAGGAGCTTCTCGATCTTCGAGTCCTGGATCGCCGCCGTCGTGAAAGGCCCGAGGCCGAGCGAGGTCGCCACGAGGCAGAAAGTCTGCGCGAGGTGGCCCGCGTCGAGGAAGAGCGTCCGGTAGGCGTCCTCGAGCTGGTACTTCCAGAGAACCCGCGGGAATACCGCGGTCATCACGCAGAGGAACGCCGCCCGTCGGATCCAATCCTGCCCCGAGGCGGCCTCGACGGCGGCGCGCCGGAAATCTCCGCGACGGAGACGCCGGAGCTCATCCCGCTGCGCGTCGTACTGGTAAACGCCGGACGCGAGGCCCTCCACGTTCCACGCGATCACATACGCCTCGACCGGGTGCAGCGCGCCCGCCGACGGGCTCGTCTTCAAGGCGACCTGACCGAGAAGGTCCGTCTCCATTGTTCCGGTGACGCCGAACGTGGCGCGCAGGAGGTGCGCGAAGGCCGCGAGGGGAACCGGTTGGCGCCGGAATTCCCTCACGGTGCGCCGCCCGCGAAGCACTCCCGCGAGCGCCGCCGCCTCTCCCGTGGGGACGGCCCTCGGAAGCCGCCTGCCGGTCGCGGCGGCGTAGTGCTTGAAGCGCGTCGGCTTCGGGGAAGAAAGAACGTTCTCGCGAACGTAGCGTTCGATCTCCGCCGGTTCGCGGAGATACGGAGTGTCGCGGCAGGCGGCGTGGTACTGCGCGGCCGCGAGGTTGCCTTTCCAGGCGGCCGCCCGGGAACGGGCTCGCGCGGCGGCGGCCTCGGAGATCAGAAATCCATGGCGGCGCAGAAGAGCGATGCCCTGAAGGAGCTCCGCTCGGTCCTCTTCGGGAAGGAGCCCTGCCGCCTCCGGGGCGCTTCGGGCAGAACCGAACGCGTCCAGAATCCGGACGACGTCCGCGGGCCCCCTGAGGCGAGCGCCGGACGACAGGTTCCGGACCTCGAACCCCTCCGGCGTCCATTGGCAGACGAGGTCCGGGTGACGGCAGAGACGCAACGGCTGCTCGCTCTTCAGAGGCCGCGAAACAGATAGAGGTTGGAACTCTTCCGGCTGACGGAATAGGCCTGCACGGAGGCATCGTCGCTCAAGACTGCCGCGATGATCGACCGGGACGAAGCCGGGTCGTCGTCCAGAGGCACGGGCTCCTCGCCGAGCACGGCGCCGGTCGCCGGATCGAGCCGGAGGATCCTTCCTCGATTCGTCACCGCGTAAATCTCGTTTCCGGCGCCGTTCCACCGCGCGTAGATGAACTTTCCGCCTCCGGTGAGCGCGTGCACGGTGCGCAGCGGCGCTTCACCGGCGGATGAAATCGGAGCGGCGAAAAGGACATCGTCCTGCGTTCCTCCGATGCACAGGAAAGTGGTGCCCGCCGGATTCGCGGATGGGCGGTCGCACCCCGAGGCGAGCCGGCGCTCCCGCTTCGCGGCAATGCCGGTCCTCCAGACTTCGATCTTGCCGCCGTCCGCCCGGGAGAAGAGGATCGAGTCGGGACCCGCGAACGACGGGGAAGAATTGGGAGCCGTCGAGCTCGTGAGCGGCACCGATCGGCCCGTCGCGAGCGTCACGAGCACGACCTGCGGAGTTCCCTTTCCCGCGCGGGTCGTGGTGACGATCGACTGATCGTCCGGAGAAAAACTGCCCACTTCCCCGTCGGCCACGCGAACCGCCTCTCCGCCGTTCAACGGCCGGATCCAGGTTCCGAGAGTTTTTTCCTCCGCCGTCCCGTCGATGAAGAGCACGTTGTTCCGGTCGTGCGACATATCCGTGACGTAGGTGCTGCCGAGCCACGACAGATTGACGGCGTTGCGGTCCCGCTTTCGGGCGAAGAGCCGAACGTCCGCGGACCCTCCGACGAGAAGGCCGTCATCCCCCGACACGTCCTGCAGAACGAGGACGTCCGGGAACGAATAGATCCGCCGGGCGGTCCCTCCCGGGCGGGCGGCCCAGAGCGAGGTGCTGTAAACGCTGTCCGCCGTGGCGGTGAACCAGACGTCCCCCGTTCGCGCGTTCCACGCCAGCCCGGTGCACGTCTCGTAACGGGGGCTCACCGCCCGCCCGGCCGAACCGTCGATCGCGACGACGCGGACCTCGCCCGCGTTGTCGAACCGGGATGGGTGGTGGATGAATGCGACTTGCTTCTCGTCCGGAGAAATCCGCGCCCACGAGATCGCGCCGACGGTTCGGAAAAGCGTCTTCACGCTCCGTCCTTCCGAATCCACCGTCTCGAGGACGCGCTCGCCTCCCCGGACGCGCACGGCCGCGAGGAACCGCCCGCGAGGGGCCCAGTCCGACCATCCCGCCTGCTCGAGCGCCGGCCGCGGCTTGCCTCCGAGCGCCGGCCACCACGCGAGCGGCCCAAACGCGTTCAACTCGGCGATCGGCCGCCCCAGGAGCACCAGGACCTCCGAACCGTCGGCGGTGTACGCCATCGGAAGCTGCACCGGCGCATCGAGCTTTCGGTCCGCGCCCTTCGACTCCGGAAGCGTCAGGTAGGAGCCCTCCGGCTGGCCGTCCCAGGAGGCCGTGTAGAGGATCGAGTTGGACCGCGGCACGAAGAGCGCGCGGGCGACCGAGCCGCTCCGGAAGGTCAGCCTCTTCAAATCGGGAACTCTCGCTCGAGAGAACGCACCGGACCTGCCGAGCCAGATTCCCGCGGCCGCGACCAGGAGCGCCGCGGCGGCGGCGGCGAGGATCCCCGTCCTTCGCGGAGGCGAAATGGAACGGCCCGCGACGCGCTCCGCCGAGAGCTCGGAGACGTGGTCCTTGATCCCGCGCAGCTCGCGCGCGAGATCCCGCGTGGAGCTGTAGCGGTCGGCGGGTGATTTCGCGTGACAGCGCTCGATCAACCAACGCACCGGCGGCGGGAAGTCGGGCCGGAAAGTCGAGATCGGGGGCGGCTCGTCCCGCAGGATCGCCGAGAGAGTCTCGATCGCGCTGCCGCGCTCGAAGGCCCGGGCGCCCGTCGCCATCTCGAAGAGCACCGAGCCGAAGGAGAACTGGTCGGAGCGGTAATCGATCGGCTCGCCGCGCGTCTGCTCCGGGGACATGTATCCGACCGTTCCGAGCACCACCCCGGGCGTCGTGCCCGTCGCCGCGGCCGTCGCGGTCTGGTCGCCTCGCGTTTCGCGGCGCGCCAGCCCGAAGTCGACGAGCTTGACGAATCCGTCCTTCGACACCATCACGTTGGCCGGCTTCAGGTCCCTGTGGACGATCCCGGCTCCGTGCGCGGCGGCGATTCCGTCGGCGACCTGCGTCCCGAGTTCGAGCAGCTGCCTCAACGGGATGGGTCCCGCCGCGAGCAGCTGGAGGAGTGTCTTGCCATCGACGAACTCGGTCGCGATGTACGAGACACCACCCGATTCGCCGACGTCGTAGATGGTCAGGATGTTCGGGTGGTTCAGCGCCGAGGCGGCCCGCGCCTCGATCTCGAACCGGCGCAGGCGCTCAGGATCCGCAGCCACCTCGGCCGGCAGGACCTTGATCGCGACGTGCCGCGACAGCCGCGCGTCGAAGGCCTTGTAGACCTCGCCCATGCCTCCGGCGCCGAGCGCCGAGACGATCTGATAGGGCCCGAGGTGTTGCCCGGGGGCGAGTGTCACGTGTGCGCGGGATTCTACCGGCTGACGCTCGGATTACGACGGGATCGATGGAGGACGGGAGGATCAGCCGCTCGCGGCGAGAGCCGTCTTCGTCGACTCGCGGGACCGGGGCGTGGGCTCCGGCGCCATCTGTCCGTGCAGCTCGGGGATGAACACCAGCCCCTTCTCGAGCCAGGTGTGCTCGCCCTCGAGAATCCGGCGGGCCGTGCGGTACTTCCGCACGTCGTCGTTCGCGCGCATCGCGTGGAAGTGCTCCCGGATGCGGCGCCGCATCATCCGGCAGAAGACGTCCGCGAGCTCCACGGCGCCGCGGGCCTCCGGAGCGCCGGCCTTCGAGAGCTGTTGGGCGCGCGCCACCGCGGCGGACATCGCGAAGAGATCCGCACCGGCGTCGACGGCGCGGAAGAGGAGCGCCTGGCGCTTTTCGAGCTTCGGGCCGTGCAGGGCCATCATGTGGAAGATCGACCTCGAAAGCCGCCGCGTCGTCCGCTCGAGGTACCGCAGGTGCGGCGCGAGGCGGCCGAACTCCGAGAACCGCGGCCAGCGGCCCCAGCCGAGCCAGCGTGACGGGTACCACGTCCCGTAGAAGGCGCCGATCTTCGGGAGCGCCTTCAGCTTCTTGGACCGGGGCGACTTCGGATTGACGAGGTCGCCGGCGACGGCGAGATGCCGGTCGAGCGCCTCGCGGGCGATGAAGAGCCGCATGATCTCCGAGGAGCCCTCGAAGATCAGGTTGATCCGGTAATCGCGCATCATCCGCTCGACGGGGATGCCCGGCTCGCCGCGTGACCGGAGCGAGTCCGCGGTTTCGTAGCCGCGTCCTCCGCGGATCTGCAGCGTCCGATCGACGATCTTCCAGCCCTCTTCGGAGTTCCACATCTTCGCGACCGCGGCCTCGAGCCGGATGTCCCGGTCGCCCATGTCCGCCATGCCGGACGCCAGATCGGTGACCGCCTCCATGGCAAACGTGGTCGCGGCCATCTCCGCGAGCAGCTGCGCGATGGCGTCATGCCTGCCGATCGGCTGGCCCCACTGGACGCGGTCCTTTGCCCAGGTCCGGCTGATCTCGAGGCACCTCTTGGCGACCGCCGCGCAGGAGGCGGGCAGCGTCAGGCGGCCGGTGTTCAACGTGACGAGCGCGAGCTTGAGACCCCGGCCCTCCCCGAGGAGCAAATTTTCCTTCGGCACGCGCACGTTCGTGAAGCGAACGACGCCATTCTCGATCGCCTTCAGACCCATGAAGTGCAGGCGCCGCACGACCTCGACGCCCGGCCACTCCTTTTCCACGATGAACGCGGAGATCTTCTGCGTGTCGGGATGGCGCGCCATGACGACGAACAGCTCCGCGAGCGTGCCGTTCGTGCACCAGAGCTTCTCGCCGTTCAGGATGAAATCGCCTTCGGGGGTGCGCGCCGCGGAGGTGGCGAGCGCCGCCGGATCGGACCCGGCCTGCGGCTCGGTCAGGGCGAACGCGGAGACGGCGCCTTTCGCGAGGCGCGGCAGGTATTTCTTCTTCTGCTCGGGAGTGCCGAAGAGCTTCAATGGCTGCGGCACCCCGATCGACTGGTGCGCGGAGAGCAGGGCGATCAGGTTGCCGTCCTGGCTGGTGATCAACTTGATGGCCTGGCTGTATTCGCCCTGGGAGAAGCCGAGCCCGCCATATTCTTTCGGGATCTTCATGCCGAAGGCGCCGAGCTCCGCCAGGCGCGCGACCACGGCGGGGGGAATCTTGCCGTCGCGGTCGATCGCATCGGAGTCGACCTCTTCGCGGAGGAACTTTTCCAACCGGTCGAGAAAGGCGCGGAACTCCGGCCGCTCCTTCGGAGCTTCGGGGAACGGATGAACGAGATCCAGGCGGAAGTTGCCGAGGAAGATCTCTTTCAGGAAGGAGGGCGCCGTCCACTCGGACTCGCGGGCGTCCTCGGCGACCTGCCGCGCTTCGGCCTCGGTGGGGGCTCTGTGCTTCGTCTTGCCGGTCAGGTTGTCGGTCATGGCGTTGAAAACTTTACAACAGTCGAGTGCGCATAGAGTTCGCCCGTGACCAACAAATACCTTTCGTACGACGAGCAGCGCGCGCCGAAGGTCCGGGAAATGTTCTCCCGGCTCGCCTGGCGGTACGACCTCGTCAACGACGTCATGAGCTTCGGCCTGCACCGCTGGTGGAAGAGGAGGACGGTCCGCCTCGGGCTTCGGGGCAAGGGGCCCGCTCCGCGGTGGCTCGACCTCTGCTGTGGAACGGGCGACATGGCGTTTCTCGCCGAGCAATTCGCGGGCCGAGGGCTCCGCCCCGTGGGAGCGGACTTCACACTTCCCATGCTCGCCGTCGGGAAGCGGCGCGCGCTCGAGGACGGGCGCCGGACACGTTTCGTCCAGGCCGACGCCCTCCGGCTCCCCTTCTCAGACGGCGCCTTCGACGTCATCACCGTCGGCTACGGCCTTCGGAACATCGCCGACGCCGCCGCCGCCCTGGCGGAAATGCGCCGGGTGCTCGCGCCGGGGGGCCGCGCCGTGATCCTCGATTTCGGAAAACCGCGGAACCGGATCGCCAACGGGCTCTACCAGGCCTTCCTCCGCACGATGATGCCGTTCGTCGGCTGGCTCTTCCACCGCGACCCGGAGACGTACCTCTACATCCCCGAGTCCCTCGCGCGCTATCCCGGCCAGGTCGGGGTCCGCGACCTGATGCGCGAAGAGGGCTTTGAGAACGCCCATTTCGAGGAGCGCCTGTTCGGGACGATGGGGATCAACACAGGTGAGAGGAAAGAGGAGAGAGGAGGAAGGTAGAAGCCCTCACGCCGCACCCCTCATCCGTTACCTCTCACCTCTCACCTCTCACCTTCCTCCTGTAGACTCCCCCGTTCTTATGGCCCACCAGTACATCTACACGATGCAGAACCTGCGGAAGGTCGTGCCTCCGCAGCGCGAGATCTTGAAGGGCATCTACCTGTCGTTCTATCCGGGCGCAAAGATCGGCGTCCTCGGCTTGAACGGCGCGGGCAAGTCGACGCTCTTGAGAATCATGGCGGGCATAGACACCGACTTTGCCGGAGACGCCGCGCCCGCCGAGGGCACGCGCATCGGATTTCTGTCTCAGGATCCGCGGCTCGATACGACCAAGGACGTGCTCGGCAACGTCGAGATCGCCGTCGCCAAGACGCGCGGCCTCCTGAAGCGTTTCGATGAGTTGAACGAGAAGATGGCGGAGGAGCTCTCCGAGGCCGAGAGCGAGAAGCTGATGGCGGAGTACCAGCGCGTCCAGGACGCGATCGAGGCGACAAACGCGTGGGAGCTCGACCGGCAGCTCGAGATCGCGATGGATGCGCTGCGGCTCCCGCCGCCCGACGCCGACGTCACGAAGATCTCCGGGGGAGAGCGGCGCCGGGTCGCGCTCTGCAAGATTCTTCTCGAACGGCCCGACCTGCTGCTCTTAGACGAGCCCACCAACCACCTGGACGCGGAATCTGTCGCATGGCTGGAGCGCCATCTGGGCGAGTACAAGGGGACGGTCGTGGCCGTGACGCACGATCGTTACTTCCTCGACAACGTCGCCGGCTGGATCCTGGAGCTCGATCGCGGCGCCGGCATTCCGTGGGAAGGCAACTATTCGAGCTGGCTCGAACAGAAGGAACAGCGGCTCGAAATGGAGGAGAAGTCGGAATCGGCGAAGCGCCGGACGCTGAAGCGAGAGCTCGAGTGGGTGAAGATGTCGCCCCGCGCGCGTCAGGCCAAGAGCAAGGCCCGGCTCGAGAAGTACGAAGCGTTGCTCGCCGACAAGGGTCCCGAGGCGCGAGGCGAAACCGCGGACCTCTTCATCCCGCCGGGACCGCGCCTCGGCGACATCGTGGTGCGCGCCGAGGGCGTCCGCAAGTCCTATGGCGACCGCCTTCTCATTGAGGACCTCTCTTTCGACCTTCCGCGCGGGGGAATCGTCGGGATCATCGGCCCGAACGGCGCCGGGAAGACGACGCTCTTCAAGATGATCATGGGCCAGGAGAAGCCCGACGCCGGAAAGCTCACGGTGGGCGAGACCGTCATCGCCTCGTACGTCGACCAGGACCGCGACCGTCCCGATCCCTCCAAGTCGGTCCACGACGAGATCTCGGGCGGCCTCGATCGGATCGTCGTCGGCAAGCGGGAGATTCCCTCGCGCGCCTACGTGTCGATGTTCAACTTCAAGGGCGCCGACCAGCAGAAGCGGATCGGCGACCTCTCGGGCGGAGAGATGAACCGCCTGCACCTCGCGCGGACGTTGAAGAAGGGCGGCAATGTCCTGCTGCTCGACGAGCCGACGAACGACCTCGACGTCGACACGCTCCGGGCGCTCGAGGACGCGCTTCTCGATTTCGGCGGCTGCGCGGTCGTCATCAGCCACGACCGCTGGTTCCTCGACCGCATCGCCACCCACATCCTCGCCTTCGAGGGCGACAGCAGGACGATCTGGTTCGAGGGCAACTACCAGGACTACGAGGCGGACCGGAAGAGGAGGCTGGGGATCGAGGCGGACCAGCCGCACCGGATCAAGTACAAAAAACTCGCGGCCCGCTGAGGGCCGCGAGGTGGTCGCCCGCTGACGCTTGTCATCCTGAGCACTCCTCAGGATGACAAAGCCGCTCAGTCGCGGTTGATCAGGAGCACGCCGACTCCCACGATGGCCGCAAGGGCCAGCACCTTCCCGTACGGGAAACCCCGCTTCTTCGGACGGATCGTGTCGGCCCACTCCTCCGCGACGTTCCCGCCGCGGGCGGCGAGCATCTCCAGAAGCGCGCTGCCGTGCTTGATCGCCTCGTCATAGAGCTTCTTGCCCCGGTCGACCGCCTCGTCCCGGACGTCGTCAAAATCCGAACGGGAGCGCTTGAGGCTCTTCTCGAAGCGGCCGCGCGCGCCGTCGAACGCGTCCTCGACATCGCTCTTCGAGCGTTGAAGGTTGCGGACTGCCATCGGTACTACGACCTTGGTCACGAGGGGGATCAAGACCGGCGCGAAATCGCGGATGGCCTTTGCCGAAAGATTCCTACGGCCCATATTCGTTCTCCTTCTGGGTTCCATCTCTGGTGATAGGCCGGCGACCCGGCCCTCCAGAAAATCAGAGCAGATTCCGTACCATCCAGCCTGAGCCGGACGAACTAAGATCCTGCGGATGAACGCCCGGGAACCTGGCCCTGCCGCTCCCCCTCCCGTCCGGCCCTGGCGAGGGGCGACAACGCACCACCGGCCCGGGTGGCCGAGGGGCTACTGGCGGACCGTCTGCTGGCGCGGTTTGAAGCTCCGGTGTCCCGTCTGCGGGCAGGGCCGCCTCTTCCAGAATTATTTCGTGATGAACCGCGAATGCCCCGTCTGCGGAGTCGGCTTCGCGCGCGAGCACGGACAGTGGGTGGGCTCTCTCGACATCAACACGTTTTTCTGCGCCTTCCTGCTCATGATCGGTGCCGGATTCGGCCCGCTCTGGAGCCTCAAAACGAGCCTCATCGTGTGGATCTCCGCCGCGGTCGTCGTCCCCCTCATCACATTCCGGTTCGTCCGCGGCCTGTGGACCGGGATCGTGCACCTGACCGGCGGGGTGTACTAAGGGTCGCCCCTCACCCAACCTCTCCCCCGCGCCCGGGGAGAGGTGAAAGCCTCGCTCTCCCATCCGCTCGCCGCGTTAGGAGTCTCCCGACCGAAGGGAGGGAGGAGCCTGACGCGGCGGGAGCCGGAGTGAGGCGGAGCCGAGCGTAGGCGACGTTCGAGGAGCCTGACGCGGCGGGAGCCGGAACGCAGCGGAGCGGAGTGAAGGCGACGTATGTGGCAGAAGCCTTGCTATGTATGGGGCCGGGAGGGAAAAAACATGGGTATTCTCGGCTGGATCATTTTCGGTCTCGTGATCGGAGCACTCGCGAAGTTCGTGATGCCTGGGCGGGACGGGGGCGGAATCATCGTCACCATGCTGCTCGGAATTGTCGGCGCCCTCGTGGGCGGGTTTCTGGGACGCGCGCTCGGCCTCTATGGCCCGAACGAGCCCGCGGGCTTCGTCGGGGCCCTGGTCGGAGCGATCGTCGTGCTCCTGATTTATCGCATGGCAACGGGACGACGCCGCCTCGCCTGAGGAAATCTGAGATAAAAGGAATGTGTCGGGGATGACCCCGGCACATTCTTTTTCTTCGAGAGTCGGATTTCGAGATGGCGACGAACGAAAACACGTCCCACACAGAGCACGAGCCGGCGGGGAGCGAGGATCGCCGGGAACGCGAACGGCGCCTCAAGAGCCGCCGCGCGCACCGCAGGCTTCGGATCTCCACGCCCCAATCAGACCGGAGGCAAGACGAGCGGCGGGAATCCGCCGAATGATCTGACGCCCGCCGCGCGTCTATCGGGTCATCGTCGGCTACGCCTCGGCCTCCCCCTCACCCAACCTCTCCCCCGCACCGGGGGAGGAGTAATAAGCCCCACTCGTTCGTCAGGGAGCCGGAGCGAAGCGTTAGCTGAACGGAGGCGACGTTTCGGCAGGCCGGCGCGTGTGAAAACTCGTGCGCCGCTGATACTCGGCGCCGAGCGAGAAGAGGTGGTCCTCGCGAAACGGCGCCGCCACGAGCTGGATCGCCGTCGGGAGGCCGCTCTGGCCGAAACCGTCGGGCAGGCAGAGCGCCGGGAGCCCGAGGAGGTTGCCCGCCTGGATGAGCACGCCGGTCGCTGAAACCCATCCCTGCGGCCGATCTTTGCCGACGTCGGGGAAGGCCTTGTCGAAGTCGATCCCGATCGGATTCGCAACGGTGTCGCGCGCGGGCGCCACGAGCACGTCGTACTTCTCGTAGAGAGCGGCGAAGGGCTCCCGCATCTTGCCGCGAAGCCGCATCGCGTGCAGGTAGTCGACCGCCGGGACCATCGCGTTCGCGTATCCGCCCACTCGATCCGCGCGCGCTTTGAGCTCGCGAAGCCGGCCGCCTTCGATCAGATCGATGAACGCGCTTGCTCCTTCGGCGGCCACGATCGAGCCGGTGCAGAACCCGTACGGGAAATCCGGCAGCGTGACGTCACGGCGGACATCGGCGAAGCGCTCGAGGATCGCGATGGCCTCGCGGAAATTCGCCGCCACCTCCTCCTGCATGTACTTGTCCGCGCCCTTCGGAACTCCGACGCGAAGCCGTCGCGTGACGAGCCGCTTCTTGCCCGCAGCGGCCGGAGTGACCGGCATCGATGCGGCGGCGGTCGGGTCGCGCGGGTCGGGCCCCTCGATCGCGCGAAGGACGATTGCGCAGTCCTCCGCGGTGCGGGCCATCGGCCCGAGCTTGTCGAGGGTCCAGGAGAGCGCCATCGCGCCGTGCCGCGAGACGCGGCCGTACGTCGGACGCAGGCCCGTGACGCCGGAGAAGGCGGAGGGAGTGAGGATGGAGCCGACGGTCTCGGAGCCGATCGCGAACGACACCAGCCCCGCGGCGACAGCGGATCCCGGGCCGCTCGAAGAGCCGCCGCTCCAGTGGGCCCGGTTCCACGGATTCAAGCCGGGTCCGGTGAACGACGCGTCCGCGTTGTTGTAACCCATTCCGCCGGCGAGCTCGACCATCGAAAGCTTCGCCGTCAGGATCGCGCCAGCATCGCGAAGCCGTCGCACGACCGTCGCGTCCTCGTCGAACCTCTGCTCGCGGTAGGGCGCGGCGCCCCAGGTCGTCGGCATGCCGCGCGTGGCGAGCAGGTCCTTCGCGCCCCACGGGATTCCGAACAGGGGTCCGCGCGAATGCCCGCGGCCCAGATCCTTTTCGGCGTCCCGAGCCTGCGCGAGAGCCTCTTCGCCCGCGAGCGTGACGACCGCGTTCAGCGAGCGTCCGATCTTCTCGAGGCGCTCGAGGGACGTCTCGACGAGCGCCTGGGGCGAGACTTTCTTCGCGCGCAGGGCGCGGCCGATCTCGGCGATGGGCCGGAAGAGGAGGTCTGCGGCGAGGGCGCTCAAAGGCGGCCCGCCCGAAACTCCGCCACGGGCTCGTCGCTGTTGGTCAACCGCACCGCGCGCAGCCGCTGGCTCCTGCGCTCGATCGCGGCGCAGCGCTCATCGAGCAACGTGAGCTCGTCCGGCGAGAGGAACTTCCCGTACCGTTCCCGCGCGAGCTTTGCGAGCGCCTCCGCTTTCGGATCGGGAGGCGCCGGCGTCGGGGACGCCGCGGGAGCCGGCGCAGGAGTCGGAGTCGTCTGTCCGCGCGCCGCGAACGGCCTCGAGACGGTGGCGGCGGCGGCTGCGAGGGCCGCGCCGAGAAATCCCCGCCGGCTGGTGGGCATAGCGCCTCCCTTATGCTCCGAGTCCGCGCCTCACGGCTTTCGGCCGCGGCGTTCGCTTTGCGAACAGGCGGCCGAGAGAACGCTTCGCTTGGACGAATTCGGAAATCTTCATTTCAACCCGGATCTCAAATCTGCCGCGAGAAGCCGGTGGAAAAGATGCTCGCCTCCCTCGCGGCGAACCGAAAGGCGGCCGGCACCGTAGGCGCGCGAGCCCAGTCCCTTCTGCACCGAGTGACAAATCGCCGTGTCTTCGTCTTGAATTCTTTGCCCGACTTCGATCGACGCCCTGTTGCGGTCGCGCGCGGCTTCCGAGACGTCCGCGAAGTAGAAGTCGAAGATCACTTCCGTTTTATCCACGCCGAGCGGCAGCACGAGGTTCGTGTCCATCAGCCCCTGGTACCAGTTCACCATGAAGTTCGGATAGATCCAGTAGTAGAGAGCGCGGTCCCCCGTTCGCACCGCGCCGGTCTGAGCCTCGGCGCCGTCGGAAACGACGGGGCTCCACTGGAGGCAGAAGCGCTCGCCGTTCTCGATCTTGTAGTTGGCGTAGTCGAGAACGCTGTCGAGTCCTTTGTGGAGGTGCGGCACGTGGTATCCGCCGTCCAGGTAGTTGTCGACGAACACCTTCCAGTTGCAGTCGAACCCGTAGCGGCGGCGCTCGACGAAGTGCAGGCCGGAAAGGTTCATCGGGCGGAACTGCCCGGGAAGAGGTCCCAGGAACTCGGCGAGGCTCGGTCCCTCGGGAGACAGGCGGACGAACACGAATCCCTCCCACTCGGCGGCGGCCATGGGGAGGAGGCCCATCCTCCCCTTGTCGAATCCGCAGACGCCCTGGAAATCCGGCGTGCCCTTGAGCTCCCCCGCGAGCGAGTACGTCCAGCCGTGGTACGGACAGCGCAGCAGGTGCGTCGTCCCCTCCGCGCGGGTCTCCACGGCGGCGGCGTGGTGCCGGCAGACGTTGAAGAACGCCCGGAGAACGCCGTCGCCGCCGCGGACCGCGACGACGGGCTCGCCCGCGATCTCCGCCGTCACGAACGCGCCCGCGGCGGCGACCTGATCGGACCGTCCGACCATCTGCCACGACTGAGAAAAGACCGTGCTCCGCTCGAGGTCCGCGATCCGGCGGTCCACGTACCAGCTCGCCGGGATGGTCCACGCCTCCTCGAGCGGCGTCGCCTCGTCGTACGCGCCGACGACCTGGGCGAGGGGAACTTCGCCGGCGGCCGTCATCCGGCGCTCGGGGCCGCCGTCTTGCGAGGCGGATTGAAGAACGGGGTCTCGACGACGCGCGCAGGAACGCGATGGCGAACGGCTTCCACGGTCAGCTCGAACTCGAGGGTGGTGCCGGCCGCTTCGTTTCCCCGGTCGATCGTGGCGAGCGCGATGAACTTCTTCAGCGTGGGCGACCAGGTGCTCGACGTCGCCTTTCCGACCTGGCCGGCGCGGCCGTACACGGGGACGGCGGCACGCGACGCCGCGGCGGGCACCTGCGGAGCGAGCCCGACGCGGTCGAAGAGGGACTCGACGGACGTCCAGTCGATCTCGAGCCCCACGATCTTCCGGGAGGGGCCGCGCCGTTTTTCCGCGGCGAGCGCCGCTTGACCGACGAACCGCGGCTTGTCGAGGTGGACCAGCCTGCCGAGGTTCATCTCGAAGGGCGAATACTTCTGCGACTCGATCAGCGCCTTCTTGCTGCTCGCGAAATCCACGTCGATCAGGAGGAGACCGGCCTCGATCCGCGCCACGTCGAGCGCCAGCATCCCCGCCGGGCGAACGTCGAAAGGCTTCCCGCCCGCGATCAACGCGTCCCACACGGTCCCGGCCTTTTCCCACGGGATCCAGATCTCGTAGCCGAGGTCTCCCGTGTATCCCGTGCGCGAAATCTCGACCGGTATGCCCGCGATCGTTCCGCGCGTCACGCGAAAATACTTCAGCTTTCCGATGTCCGCCTCGGCGACCGCCTGGAGCAGACGGGCCGACGTCGGCCCCTGCAGCGCGAGCGAGGCGACGCTCTCGGAGATGTCCTCGATCTCGACCTCGAGCCCCACCGAGTTCTGGCGGAACCAACGCATCGAGGGGTCCGCTGCCGTCCAGCGGTACACGTTTTCCTCGAGACGCGAGACGGTTCCGTCGTCGATCGTCTTGCCATGCTCGTCGCACCACGGCGTGTAGATGACGGACCCGACCGCGACCTTCTCGAGGTCGCGCGTGACGATGCGGTCGACGAGCCGGGTCGCGTCTCGCCCGCTGACGCGGTACTTGTACAGGGGTGACACGTCGATCAGCGCGGCGGCGTTCCGGATCGCGTTGTACTCGTGCTCGTGGTGGATTTCGTAGGAGGAGACCGCGTAGAAGCCCGACCACTCGCGATAGCTCAGGCTTTCGCAGAGCGCGAATGTCTTATCGTGAACCGCGGTTCCGATGGGCACGTGACCTCGATGGACTTCGTTGTGGGCGCGCGGATTATATAAACTCGCCCCCCCAAGAAGAATGAGCCAGCGTTACGACGTCGTCGTGGTCGGCGGCGGGCACAACGGACTCGTGCACGCCGCGTACCTCGCGCGCGCCGGGCGCAGAGTCCTCGTGCTCGAACGCCGCCACGTGCTCGGCGGCGCCGCCGTGACGGAAGAAGTCTTCCCCGGATTCAAGTTCTCCGTCGCCTCCTACGTCGTTTCGCTCCTGCGTCCCGAGATCATCCGCGAGCTCGACCTTCCAAGGCACGGCCTCGAGATCCTTCCGCTCGACGGAACTTTCACGCCGATGGAGAACGGGGACTACCTCTGGCGCGTGAACGACCACGGACGCACCCGCCGTGAGATCGCGCGGCACTCGAAGGTTGACGCGGAGGCCTACGAGGAATACGGCAAGGCGATGGTCGAGATGGGGCGCTTCGTCAAGCCCATCCTGTCGATGACGCCGCCCGACCCCACCTCGCTCGACCCGCGCGGTCTGTGGGAGCTTCTGCGCATCGGACGGCGGTTCCAGAAGCTCCGCCCGGAAGACCAGTCCAACCAGGTCCAGCTCATGACGATGAGCGCGGTCGACTTCCTCGATCGCTGGTTCGAGACCGACGTCCTGAAGGCGACGATGGCCGCGTCAGGAATCATCGGAACCTTCCTCGGCGTCCGTTCGCCGGGGACCGCGTACGTCCTCCTCCACCATTACATGGGCGAGATCGACGGCGCGTTCCGGTCCTGGGGCTTCGCGCGCGGCGGAACGGGGGCGATCTCGAACGCGATCGCCGACGCGGCGCGCGAGGCGGGAGTCGAGATCCGCACGGAGGCGCCGATCGCGAAGATCCGGGTGCGCGGCGGCCGCGCGACCGGAGTCGTGCTCGAAAACGGCGAAGAGATCGACACGGCCGTCGTCTCGTCGAGCGTCGATCCGCGGCTGACTTTCATGAAGATGGTCGGGAAGGACGAGCTTCCCGCCGATTTCGTGGAGGACCTGGAGCGCTACAAGTTCCGCGGCTCCTCCGGCAAGGTCAACCTCGCGTTAGACGGCCTTCCGGAGTTCACGGCCCTCCCGGGAGCCGGGGCGCACCTGCGGGGCGCGATCTCGATCTCGCCTTCTGTCGAGTACATGGAGCGCGCCTACGACGACGCCAAGTACGGCAGGTTTTCCCGGCGCCCGTACATGGACATCGTCATCCCGAGCCTGACCGACCCGTCCGTCGCTCCGCCGGGCAAGCATGTGATGTCCTGTTTCGTCCAGTACGCGCCGTACCACCTGAAGGAAGGGAACTGGGACGACCAGCGCGAGGCCTTCGGAGATGCCGTGATCGACGCGATCGCCGTCCACGCACCGAAAATCCGCGAGCGGATCCTGCACCGGCAGGTCCTGACGCCGCTCGACATCGAACGGGTGTTCGGCCTCACGGAGGGAAACATCTTCCAGGGCGAGCTCACGCTCGAGCAGCTCTTCTTCCTGAGGCCGGCGCCCGGCTGGGCGCGCTACCGGAGCCCGATCCGCGGCCTCTACATGTGCGGGTCCGCCACACATCCGGGAGGCGGGATCATGGGCGCTCCGGGAAAGAACGCGGCGGGCGTCCTTCTCGCGGACATGAAGAGGCGGCGGGCGTGAGCGCGAACTTCGAAGCGGTCCGTTCGGCCGCGCTTCGCTCAGGCGGCCTCCGGACCGGCGCGGCTCGCCGCCGCGACATGTGCGGCTCTGCCACCCATCCGGGAGGCGGGATCATGGGCGCTCCGGGAAAGAACGCGGCGGGCGTCCTTCTCGCGGACATGAAGAGACGGCGCGCGTGAGCTCCTCACCGCGACCCTCTCCCGCCCGGAGAGGGAGCAGCCCCCCCTCACCCCGACCCTCTCCCGCCGGGAGAGGGAGCAGAGTCGTGATCGTCGGCGGCGGCGTCAACGGCCTCGTCGCGGCGGGGATGCTCGCGAGGGCGGGATTCCGGCCGCTCGTCCTCGAGCGCCGCCCGATGGTCGGCGGGACTGCGGTTACGGAGGAGTTCCATCCCGGTTTCCGGGCCTCGATGGTCTTCTCGTCCCCGGGGCCGATGCTGCCGGCGATCGTCCGCGAGCTCGATCTCGAACGCCACGGCCTCGAGCAGATCCGGCCCTCCATGCGCATGTTCGCTCCCTCCGCGGACGGCCGGGCGCTTCTCCTCGAGGAGGATCCCGCGCGGACGGCCTCCGGGCTCGCTTCCTTCTCGCGGAAGGACGCGGAGCGTTTCCCGGCGTTCCACGAGAGCCTTTCGCGAATCGGGTCTCTGCTCGCTCCGCTCCTTTCCATGACGCCGCCCAGAATCGACCGGCCGGGCGGGACGGACGTGCTCGGCTTCGCGAAACTCGGCCGGAAGTTTCGCGCCCTTCCGAAGCGGGACGCCTGGCGTCTCCTGCGGTGGGGGCCGATGGCGGTCGCGGACTTCGCAGCCGAGTGGTTCGAGTCGGAGCCTCTCCGGGCCGTCCTCGCGGCGCGCGGTGTCACCGGTTCGTTCGCGGGCCCCTGGTCGGCGGGAACCGCCGCAAACCTGCTGCTCGGCGCGGCGGCAGACCCGCACTCCGGCGGGCCCGGAGGGCTCGTGCGAGGCGGCATGGGCGCTCTCTCGGAGGCGCTCGCGTCCTCCGCGCGGGCGGCGGGAGCACAGATCCGGACGGGCGCGCAGGTCGTCTCGATCCGCGTCCGCAACGGCGGGGCCACGGGGGTCGTCCTCGAGGGCGGCGAGGAGATCGAAGCAGCCACGGTCGTCTCGAGCGCCGATCCGAAGTCCACGCTGCTCCGCCTCGTCGATCCCGGCGAGCAGGACCCGGAGTTCCTGGCGAACGTGTCGAACTACCGGTCGCAGGGCGTCGTCGCCATGGTCCACTTCGCGCTCTCCGGCCTTCCCGGCTTTCGCGCCCTTGGCAGCGGCGAGGCAGACGCAAAGAGAGCTCTCTCGGGGCGCATCCACCTGGGAACCGAGATCGACGAGATCGAGCGCGCCTTTGACGCCGCGAAGTACGGCGATCTCTCCCCCCGCCCGCTCTGCGAGGCGACCATCCCCACGATTTCCGATCCCTCCCTCGCCCCCGAAGGCGCCCACGTCCTGTCGGTGCGGGTCCAGTACGCGCCGTACCGGCTCGCGAGCGGCACGTGGGAGGAGCGCCGCTCCGAGCTGCCGCGCGTGGTCGGCAAGATCGTTTCCGAGCACACGCCGGGTTTTGAAGACCGCGTCCTCGCGACACGGGTGCTGACGCCGCAGGACCTCGAGGACACCTACGGCCTGACGGGCGGCCACATCTTCCACGGGGAGCATTCGCTCGACCAGATCTTCACGATGCGCCCCCTGCTCGGGTGGGCGCGCTACCGAACCCCGATCGCGGGGCTCTATCTCTGCGGATCGGGAACGCACCCGGGGGGAGGAGTCACCGGGGCGTCAGGCGCGAACGCGGCGCGGGAGATTGCGAAGGACAGGAAGCGGAGAAGCAAGCCGGGTTAGCGCTGAATCGTCCTCGGCAGCTTCTCGTACGCCGCCGTCAACGCCGAGGCAATCTGCTGGGGGGTGCGGCCCTCGATCTCGTGCCGCTGCACGAGGTGCACGAGGCGCCCGTTCGCCATGATCGCGATCTGCGGCGAGGACGGAGGAAAGCCCTCGAAGTAGCTGCGCGCCCGCGCCGTCGCCTCCGTGTCCTGACCGGCGAACACCGTCGCGCGCCGCGCCGGCGCCGAGGGGTGGGAGAGCGACATCGCCACGCCGGGTCTCGCGACACCGGCGGCGCATCCGCAGATGGAGTTGACGACAAGAAGAAGAGGCTCGTCGCTCGCGGCGATCTCGCGGTCCACGTCGTCCGGCGTCGAGAGCTCCATGAATCCCAGGCGCGTCAATTCTTCGCGCATCGGCTGCACCATCAACGGCGGGTAAGGCATGGGGCCCTCCTCAGGGTCGAGAGAACCTATATCCTAGTTCGACTCGACGGGAGGTGCCCTTATGCCCGCATGGACACGACGAGGCCTCTTCGCCGCCGGGGCGGCCGTGGCCGGACGCGCCGCGCTCGCGCCAAGGGACCTGTTGGCGGCCACGGCCGTGCCTCCGTTGCCTCCGCCCCTGCCCGCGGACGTCTTCAAAGAGCGGCAGACTCGCCTGCGGACGGCCGCGAAGGCGCGCGGGATCGACGCTGTCTTCGTGACGGCGTCGACGAACCTCGCGTGGTCGGCCAATCTCTCGATCGGCCGCAGCGAGCGCCTGACCGCTCTGCTTCTCCTGACCGACGGGCCCGCGGTGCTCATCACGCCCTCGTTCGAAGAGGCGAACCACAAGCGCAACGCCGTCGTCGACGAGGTCCGGACGTGGAACGAAGACCAGGACCCCTTTGCCCTGACCGCAAAGGCGCTCGCTGGAAAGAAGACGGTCGGCATCGAGGGCTCGACGGCGTATGCGACGGTTTCGGCGCTGCAGGCGGCGGGTTCGGCGAAGCTCGAGGAGACGACGTCCCTTTTCGACCCGCTCCGCATGGTCAAGTCGGAACAGGAACAGGGTTTCATCCACGAAGCCGGCCGCCGGACGACCGCGACGATCGAAGCGACGCACAAGCGCATGCGGGCCGGGATGACCGAGAGCGAGGTCGCCCGGATCCTCCATGAGGAGTTCGGCAACCAGGGAGTGTCCGGCTGGGGCCTCGTGCAGTTCGGCCCTTCGTCGGCTTTTCCTCACGGCGGCCCCGCGGAGCGCCGCCTGGCCAAGGGAGACGTCGTCCTGATCGATTGCGGCGGCCCCGTGCGCGGGTACAGCTCCGACGTCACGCGGACGGTGGCATTCGGCACCGCCTCGGACGAGCTTCGGAAGGTCTACGCGATCGTCGACAAGGCGAGCCTCGCGGGAATCGGCGCGCTCAAGGCCGGAACCACCGGCGAGGAGGCGGACCGCGCCGCCCGCAAGGTGATCGAAGACGCGGGATACGGCCAGTACTTCACCCACCGGCTGGGGCACGGTCTCGGGCTCGACGTCCACGAGCAGCCCTACCTGGTTCGAGGCAATGCGCGGCCGCTCGCCGCCGGCAACACCGTGACGATCGAGCCCGGGATCTACATGCCGGACAAGTTCGGCGTGCGGATCGAGGACGACTACGCGGTCAAGGACACGTTCCCGCCCGCGAGCCTTTCCGCCAGGCCGGGCGATCTCGTCGTGGTGCCCGCATGAGGCGACGGGGGGCGCTTTTTCTGCCGGCCCTGCTCCTTGCGGGCGCGGTCTCCATAGGCGCCGCGAGCCCGGAGCCGGCTGCCCGGCGCAACGCGGGTCCGCCTCGCGACATGCTCGTCGTGCTCAACAAGTCCGACAACACGGCCTCGGTGCTGGACGCCACGACCGGCAAATCGCTCGCGACGCTCCCGACCGGCGTCGGGCCGCACGAGGTCACGATTCTTCCGGGCGGCCGCGTCGCCGTGGTCTCAAACTACGGCACGCGCGAGGCACCGGGCCGCTCGCTCACTCTGATCGACCTCGCGAAGCTCGCGATGGCGGGAACCATCATTCTCCCCGACGGATCGCGGCCCCACGGGTTGGCCGCCGTTTCGGCGGAGAAGCTCCTCGTCACCGCGGAGGGCCGCAAGGAGCTCCTCGTCGTCGAGCCGCTGGCGCGCCGGCTCGGATCGACGATCCCGCTCGGGAAAGAGGTCTCGCACATGGTCGTCGTTTCTCCCGACGGGAAACGCGCCTACGTCGCCAACATCGGGTCCGGGTCGGTGACCGTCGTGGACGTGGACGCCGGCTCCGTGCTCACGGACATCCCGACGGGGGCCGGCGCGGAGGGAATCGACATCCGCCCGGGCGGCGCGGAGGTGTGGGTGGCCAACCGCGAGGCAAACACCATCTCCGTCATCGACACGAGCCGGAATGCGTTGGCCGCGACGATTCCCGCGGCCGAATTCCCGATCCGGGTGAAGTTCACTCCCGACGGGCGCCGTGCGCTCGTCTCGTGCGCGAAGTCCGGCGACGTGATCGTTTTCGACGCGGCGGCCCGCAAGGAGATTCGCCGCATCTCGATGGACCGCGAAGCGGTGCCGGGAAGCGAGACCCGGCTCTTCTCGACCCGTTTCGGGAAGAGCCCCACCCCGGTCGGGATCCTCGTCTCCGCCGACGGGAAGCGCGCGTGGGTCGCCTCGACGAACGCCGACGTCGTGTCGGAGATCGACCTTCAGAAGATGGAGGTGGTGCGGCGGCTGACGGCGGGCAAGGAGCCGGACGGGCTCGCGGGCGTCTTTCGGGCGCGCTGAATGGAGCCGGGGAGCTCGTCGGATAGGGCACGCCCCTCACCCCAACCCTCTCCCGCCGGGAGAGGGAGCAGAGGGAGCAGACTCCTCGCTCTCGACGTTTTCCGCGGCGCGACGATCGCGGGGATGATGGTCGTCAACACGCCCGGCGACTGGAATCACGTCTACCCGCCGCTGCTCCATGCGGAATGGCACGGCTGGACGTACACCGACACGATCTTTCCCTTCTTCCTCTTCATCGTCGGCGTATCGATGGCGTTCTCGTTCGGACGGCGGCTGGCGGAAGCCGGCAAAAGAAAGCTCTTCCTCCACACGCTCCGGCGGTCCGCGATCATCTTCGGGATCGGGCTGGCCTTGAACGTCCTTTCCTTCTTCCTCTTCCACCGGCAGCAGGTGCGGATCCCAGGAGTGCTTCAGCGCATCGGCGTCTGCTACTTCTTCGCCGCGGCGATCTATCTCCTGCTCGGCCCCCGCGGGATCCTTCCGGCGGCGGCCGTCCTCCTCGCGCTCTACTGGGGCCTCATGACGTTCGTGCCCGTGCCGATCTACGGCCCCGGCCACCTCGACCTGGAGGCCAACCTCGCGCGATACGTGGACACAGCCGTCCTCGGAGAGCACACGTGGAAGCACAAGCCCAACTGGGACCCCGAAGGCCCCCTCTCGACGATCCCCGCGGTGGCGACGACGCTCCTCGGGATCGCGGCGGGGCACCTCCTGCGGGAAGAACGGCTCTCCTGGCCGGCGAGGCTCGCGGCTCTCATGGCCGGTGGGGCGCTCGCCTTTTCGCTCGGGCTGATCTGGGGAACATCGTTTCCCATCAACAAGAATCTCTGGACGTCCTCCTACGCGCTCGCCATGGCCGGGCTCGCCTCCGTCGTCCTCGCGCTGTGTCTCTGGGTGATCGACGTCCGCGGATGGAAGAAGTGGTCAAAACCCTTCGAGTGGCTGGGAACGAACGCGATCGCGCTGTTCGTGCTCGCGACCCTGGCGACGATCCTGATGATCGCGATCAAGCTCCCCGCCGAAGACGGCCAGCGCCGCTCGCTGTACGGAACGATCTACGGGACCGTCTTCCGGCATTTCGAGGACGCGCGCATCGGCTCGCTCCTCTTTGCTCTCACGTTCCTGACAGTGTGGATCGGGGCCGGCGCGTGGATGTACCGCCGGCGGATCTTCGTGAAGGTGTGATCGGAGGGTTTCCGTGAAGCTCAGCAAACCCGCGCGAAAGCTCGCCCGGCGATACCGAATCGAAGACGGGAAGAAACTCCGTCTCAAGGACTGGGACCCCGCAGACACAGCCGGGCTCTCGATCGACAAGGGCGAGGCGAAGGATCTCCTCGCGGAGGGCATCGAGCGGCTCTCGGATCTCCACGGAAAACTCTACGCGCAGGACCGCTGGTCTCTCCTCCTCGTCTTCCAGGCGATGGACGCCGCCGGCAAGGACAGCGTCATCAAACACGTCTTCACAGGGTTGAACCCCGTCGGTTGCGAGGTCGTGTCGTTCAAGGAGCCTTCGAAAGAGGAGCTCGATCACGACTTCCTCTGGCGGGTCTCCCGCGCGCTGCCGCAGCGGGGCACGATCGGCATCTTCAACCGTTCCCACTACGAGGAAGTGCTCATCGTTCGGGTCCACAAGGAAGTCCTCCTCTCCGAGAAGCTTCCCCCGGACCTCGTCGGCGACAAAATCTGGGAGCAGCGTTTCGACGACATCCGTGCCTTCGAAAAACATCTTTCCCGAAACGGAACCGTCGTCCGAAAGTTCTTTCTCAACGTCTCGCGGGAAGAGCAGAAGAAGCGGTTTCTGGCGCGCATCGACGAGCCCGACAAGAACTGGAAGTTCTCGCCGGAGGACGTCCGCGAGCGCGAACGCTGGGACGACTACATGAACGCCTACGAAGAGGCGATCCGGGCCACGAGCACGAAGAGGGCGCCGTGGTACGTCGTGCCCGCGGACAACAAGTGGTTCACCCGGCTCGTCGTCGCCGCGGCCGTCGTCGACGCGCTCGAAGAGCTCGGCGTCGACTATCCGAAGATCGACGCTGCGCAGAAGCGCCGCCTCGCCGCGGCGAGGCGGGAGCTGCTGCGGGACTAGCGCCGAGCCTTGTCTATCCTCGAGACAGCTTGATCACCGCAAACGAGGCGCCCTGTGCGTCGTGAAGGATGGCGAAGCGGCCGACGTCGGGGAAGTCCGTGGGCGGCAAGTGTGCTCCGCCTCCCAGCGACTTCGTCTTCGCGAAGATCGCGTCCGTGTCCTCGACCTGGAAGTAGGGCGTCCAGTGCGGCGGGACGGGTGCCCACTCCGGGCCGATCTTCATCATCCCGCCGATGCCCTTTCCGTTCAGATGCCACTCCGTGTACTGCGGGCTCGGATTCGGCTTCCAGGGGAAGACCGCCGTGTAGAAATTCTGCGCGGCGTCCGTGTCCGACGTCTGGAGCTCGCACCAGCACGCCGCGCCGGGCTCGCCCCAGACCTGCGATCCGATGTGATCGCGCGGCTGCCAGACGGAGAAGAAAGCGCCCTGCGGGTCCTGGATGACCGCCATGCGGCCGAAGGTCATGACCTCGAACGGCTCCATGAGGACCTTGGCGCCGGCGGCCTTCGCCTTCTTCGCCGCCTCGTCCGCGGACGCAACCGTTACGTAGATGCCCCAGTTCGGCGGCATCCCCTTCTGATCCGGGCGCATCTGGTAGAGGGCGCCGACGTCCTTGCCCTTTCTCCTGAAGATCGTGTAGACCATGTCGGGGCCCGACGGCTGGTCGACGGGATCCCAGCCGAACAGCGACTGGTAGAACTTCTTGGCGGCCTCTGCATCGGTCGTCGCGAGCTCCACCCACGAAAACGCCCCGGGATCGTGTTTGGTGACTTCGGGCATAACTCCTCCTTCTCGCTTCTCTTGGCGTTCGTACGGACCCGACGGCATCCGGGTTTCCGGCGTCCCCTCTCTTCTACAACGGCGGGGTGAATTCCTTTACGACGGCGGGGACACGATCACAGCTTCTGGTAGATCTCCGCGCCGCCCTTCAGGAACTCCTCGGACTTCTCCTCCATGCCCTTCGAGAGCGCCACGCCCTCGGCGACCCCCAGGCTCGCTGCGTAGTCGCGCACGTCCTGCGTGATCTTCATCGAGCAGAAGTGCGGGCCGCACATCGAGCAGAAGTGCGCGACCTTGGCGCCTTCGGCCGGGAGGGTCTCGTCGTGGAACTCGCGTGCGGTCTCCGGGTCGAGAGAAAGGTTGAACTGGTCCTCCCACCGGAACTCGAATCGCGCCTTGGAGAGGACGTCGTCGCGAAGCCGCGCGCCCGGATGGCCTTTCGCGAGGTCGGCCGCGTGGGCGGCGATCTTGTACGCGATGACTCCGTCCTTGACGTCCTTCTTGTTCGGCAGCCCGAGGTGCTCCTTGGGCGTCACATAGCAGAGCATCGCGGTCCCGAGCCAGCCGATCAGCGCGGCGCCGATTGCGGACGTGATGTGGTCGTACCCCGGCGCGATGTCGGTCGTGAGCGGGCCGAGCGTGTAGAAGGGCGCTTCCTTGCAGATGGTGAGCTGTTTGGCCATGTTCTCGGCGATGAGATGCATCGGGACGTGGCCCGGCCCTTCGATCATCACCTGGCAGTCCTGCGCCCAGGCCTTGTCCGTCAGCTCCCCAAGCGTCGTGAGCTCGGCGAACTGCGCCTCGTCGTTCGCGTCCGCCGTCGAGCCCGGGCGTAGCCCGTCGCCGAGAGAGAACGCGACGTCGTAGCTCTTCATGATCTCGCAGATCTCGTCGAAGCGCGTGTAGAGGAAGGACTCCGCGTGGTGCGCGAGGCACCACTTCGCCATGATCGAGCCGCCCCGCGAGACGATCCCCGTGACGCGCTTCGCCGTCAACGGGATGTAGCGAAGCAGAACGCCGGCGTGGATCGTGAAGTAGTCGACGCCCTGCTCCGCCTGTTCGATCAGGGTGTCGCGGAAGACCTCCCACGTGAGCTCCTCCGCCTTGCCGCCGACTTTTTCGAGCGCCTGGTAGATCGGCACCGTCCCGATGGGAACGGGCGAGTTGCGGAGGATCCACTCGCGCGTCTCGTGAATGTTCTTTCCGGTCGAGAGGTCCATCACCGTGTCGGCGCCCCAGCGGGCCGACCACGTCATCTTCTCGACTTCCTCTTCGATCGACGACGTCACGACCGAGTTGCCGATGTTCGCGTTGATCTTCACGAGGAAACGGCGGCCGATCACCATCGGCTCGGATTCCGGGTGGTTGACGTTGGCGGGAAGGATCGCGCGGCCCCGGGCGATCTCGTCCCGCACCATCTCCGGCGCGACGTCCTCGCGGATCGCGGCAAACTCCATCTCCGGAGTGACGATCCCCTTTCGCGCGTAGTGCATCTGCGTGACGGGCCCTCGACCGCGCAGCACCGTTCGCGGCCGGGCCATCGTGAGCGCGAGCCCCGGCGCGTTCGAACGCACGGGCGTCGTGACGTCGTACTCGCCGCGGGCGAGGATCCAGGGCATCCGAAGCTCCGGCAGCCCCTGCTTGAGATCGATCGCTGCATCCGGATCTGTATAAGGCCCCGACGTGTCGTAGACGCGAAACGGCGGATTGATCTCCGTCTCTCCGCGCATCCCCTTCGTCGGGTGCAGCGCGATCTCCCGAAACGGAATGCGCATTCCTCCGGGGCCGGCGGCGTAAACCTTCCTGGATCCCGCCAGCGGCTCGCGATTGGCGACTTCGTTGCCCGGAAGCACTTCGCGATGGGTGCTCATCTCGTCCTCCCTACGGCGGCATTACCCGCATCAGGTCCATTGGGGTCTCCGGCACTCGCCGGACTCTCAGCCATGGCGGATCGCCAAGTCGGCTCCCCCGTGCGCCCGCAGTGTACTGCGGACGCAGGTTGTGGCCCGCTCCTTGCGAACTCTCCGCGCAAGGAGGCTCCAATGACCGACGCCAAGGAAGACCCGCGGACCCCCTACGCGGGCAAAGACTCCGACAAGCCGGGAATCGACTCGAACATGACGGAAAAAGAGAAGGACCAGATGGTCAACCAGATGGAGCAGTTCGAGGGGCCCGACCGCAAGGAGGTCCGCGGCGACGAGTGCGAGCCCTCGAAGGATCCGGGAGTCTCCCACTCGTAAGAGGCCTTCGCTCGGACTCCATTTGCCCGGAGGCGGCGGATTAAGATCGCCTCCTCGGTGTCCAAACAGCCGTTTCTCCCGTTCGAAGAAATCTCCGAACCCACGCCGCCCGCGGCGCCTCCGGCGCTGCGATCGGGCGCGCGGCGGCGGGAGCCTCCCCTTTCTCCTCCTTCCGCTTCCGGAACGCCGCTCTCGCCTCACACCTCCGTGGCCGCTGCCGCGGCCCCGCTCTCGCGCCTCGGCGAAGAGCTTGCCCGTGTCTGCGCGGACCGGCCGCTGGAGGAGAAGATCCTTCTCGCCCCCTCGCTCCTCGTCGGGCACCAGATCGTCGAGCGGCTTGCGCGCTCCGGCCGAACGGTCGTGCAACTGCGCGTCGAGACGGTGCGCACGCTTGCCCACGGTGCCGTCGCGGCTGCGCTCGCCCGCGAAGGCTCGTCGCTGCTCTCCCGCGCGCAGGCGCTCGCGTTGATCGAGCAGGCGTGCGCCGATCATCTGAGCGAGAGCTCGTATTTCGGAACGCTGCGCGAGCGGCCCGGCTTCCATCGCGCGATCCAGAGCGTTCTCGACGAGCTGCGCGCGGCCGGCCTTTCTCTAAGCTCCCTCCCGGCGGCCGCATTCGCGGATCCCCGAAAGCCCCGGGAGCTCCAGAAGATCCTCGAAAGCTACGAGGCGGCCCTCCGTCAGGGCTCCTGGGTCGACCGCGCCGAAGTGCTCCGGCGCGCGACCGCCGCGATCGAAAAACGGGAAGGTGCGGGAAACGTCGCGAGACCGCGCCCACTCCTCCTCCTCCCCGAGGCCCTCGATCTCTCGGCGGCGGAACGCCGGTTCCTCGACGCCCTCGCCGGGGACCGCAAGATCGTTCTCGAGACCGACCCGCCCGGCGCATGGACTTCACGCGTGCGGTCGGCCCGCATCTTCCGTGCGGCAGGCGAGGAGAATGAGATCCGCGGGGTCTTCCGGGAGGTCCTCGGCGAGGGGATTCCGTTCGACGAGGTCGAAGTCCTCCATACGGATGCCGCGACCTATCCGGCCCTCGCGTTCGAGCTCGCGTCGGAGCACCAGATTCCGGCGACGTTCTCGGGCGGGATCGGGGTGACGTTCACGAGGCCGGGCCAGGCCGCGTTGGCATTCCTCGGTTGGATCGAGCGCGGCTTCGAGGCCGAGGCGCTCCGCGAAGGGCTCGCCTCCGGCGTCTTGACGTTCCCGAAGGAATGGTCCTCACGGGTCGGGCCGCTCTCGGCGGCGCGCGAGATGCGCCGCGCCGCGATCGGGTGGGGACGTGACCGCCACCTGTCCGCGCTCGACCGGCTCGCGCAGGAAATCGCGTTCCGCCGGCCGCGTCCGGAGGAAGAGGATGACCCGGCCGCGCTCAAGTCCCGGCGCGAGCGAAGGCTCGCCGCCCTCGGTGCCGCGCGCACGTTCATCGCGCGGGCGCTGTCGCTCGTTCCGGCCTCCGAGATCGCGCCACTCGCGGCGATCTCCCACGGGGCCCGCACGTTCGTGTCGGAGTTCGCGCGCGTCGGCGACGAGCTCGACGCGACGGCGGCCGCCGCGCTCGCAAAGCTTTTCACCGAGCTGGAATCCCTGCCGGGCCGGCCGGCCGCGCTCTCCGCCGACGCGGTGCGCCTCGCGGAGGCCGTCCGTTCGCTGCACGTCGTCCCGGAGCGACCGCGTCCGGGAAAGATCCACTTCGCCGATTTCCGCGCCGGCGGCTTCTCCGGCCGCCCCCGGACGTTCGTGATCGGGCTCGACGAGAAGCGGCATCCCGGCCAGCGGCGCGAGGACCCGGTGCTCTCCGACGACGAGCGGCGCGGGATCAACGCGGTGTCGGGCGTCGCCTTGCCCCTCGCGCCCGACCGCTCTCTCGAGAGCGCCCTCGCCCTCCAGGCCTGCGTCGCGCGCCTGACCGGCTCCATCACCCTCGGCTACGCGGGATTCAACCTCCGCGATCTCGCGAATCCCGGCGAGGTGTTTCCCTCGCCGTTCCTTCTCGAAGCACACCGCGCGGGATCGGGGGTCGGTGGCACCGCCTCCGATTACGCCAGCCTCGCGGCGGCGGTCGGCGAGGGGGAGGGATTCGTTCCGGATATCTCCCGGGCGCTGGACGAGACGGAGTGGTGGCTCGCCCGCATCGGGGACCGGCGCGGACCGGAAGCGGAAGCGGCCGTCGCGGCACTCCATCCCTGGCTCCATGACGGCCTCGCCGCCGAAGAGGCGCGCCGCTCGCCGGTGATGACTCCGTGGGACGGCGTCTTCTCGGCGCCCGCTCCCGAGCTCGATCCACGCATCAACGGGCTGCCCATGTCGGCTTCCCGGATCCAGATGCTGGCGGAGTGCCCCTTCGGGTACTTCCTGCAGCACGTGCTCAGGCTCTCGGCTCCCGACGAGCCCGAGGAGAACGGATCCGCGTGGCTCGACGCGCGCGCGATCGGCAGCCTGATCCACCGCGTCTTCCGCCGGTTCCTGGAGGACCTTTCCGGCAAGGGCCGGCGTCCCGCGTGGCCGGCCGATCTCACGGAGCTCGAGGCGGTCGCCGACGCGGAGCTCGACGCGATGCGCAAGAAAGTCCCTCCGCGGAGCGCGCTCGCCTTCTCCCGGCGCCGGGAAGACGTTCTTTTCGCGTGCCGGACTTTTCTCATTTCGGAGGCTGCGCGCACGGCCGAGGCGGAGCCGGTCGCGTTCGAGGTCGCCTTTGGGATCTCCGACGACGAGCATCCGATTGAATTTCCCGACCCGGTCGAGATCGCGCTCGGCGGCGGGCGCTCCTTCCGCCTGCGGGGTTCGATCGACCGCGTCGACCGCGACGCGGCGGGGCGATTCCTCGTCTGGGATTACAAGACGGGCGCCGCGATGTACACGCACGAGGAGCTCGGGATCGCCGCGGGACGGCAGATCCAGCCGGCCCTGTACGCCCTGGCCTGGCAGGCGCTCGAGCCGCGGCGGCGCACCTCCGTCGCGGCGGCCTCTCCGCCGCCGACGATCGCGAGCTCCGGCTACTTCTTCCCGGGCCGCCGCGGCCTGGGCGAGCGCTTCGCGATTGCGTACTCCGAGGAAGAGACCCGGCAAACGCTCGACACGCTGTTCGATCTGCTCGCCGCCGGCGCATTTCCGCACTCCCCCGACAAGGACTCGGATTGCTTCGTCTGCAGGGACCTGTCGCGCTTCTGCCCGGACCGGGAGGAAGCGGGGCGTCGCAGCAAGGCGAAGCTCGAAAGATCGGCCACCGCGGCCCTCGCGGCGTGGAGGAACCTCCGTGGCTGAGAAGACGCCGGCGCTTCCCGACGGCGCCGCACGCGCCCGCATCCGCGAGGCGATCGATCGCAACCTGCTCGTAGAGGCGGCCGCCGGCACGGGCAAGACGACGAGCCTGGTCGATCGCATGGTGGCGCTCGTCCTCGCCGGGACGTCCGTCCAGCGGATCTGCGCCGTCACCTTCACGATCAAGGCCGCGGCCCAGCTCGACCAGAAGTTCCAGAGCGCGCTCGAAGCCGCCGCTCGCGAAGAAGTCGACCCGGAGCGCCGGGAACGGCTCGCCAACGCACTCACTCACCTCGACGCTTGCTTCATCGGGACCATCCACGCGTTCTGCTCGCGTCTCCTGCGCGAGCGTCCCGTCGAGGCCGGCCTCGATCCCGGCTTCGAGGAGCTCGACGAAGCGGCGGACCTCGCGGCGCGCGCCGAGTCGTGGAAGCGGTACGGCGAGCGCCTCTTCACGGAGGGAAGCCCGGTCCTCGGAAGGCTCCTCGCTTCGGGGATCGAGCTCGAGCACCTGCGGGAGACCTACGACCTGATGTGCGAGCACGGCGACGCGGTGCCCGTCCTCGACGCGTCCGGCGACGCCGCCCCGCCTGATCTCTCCCCCGCCCGTGAGCCAATCGAGGCGTTTCTCGAACGCGCGCTCGCGGCGATCCCCCCGGCCGTGCCCGCCGCCGGCTGGGACCGGCTCCAGTCGGCGATCCGCACGGCCGGCCGGCTGCGCCAGCTGACGGACCTCCGTTCGGCGCCCGAGCTCGTCGCGGTCCTGAAGGAGCTCGCCCGCCCGAAAGAGTGCAAGGCGAAGTCGTGGCCGGGCAATCACAAGCAGGCCGGAGAGCGCGTGATGGCCGACCTGGACGAGCTCCGCGCCTCGGTGATCGAGCCCGCGCTGCGCCGCTGGAAGGAGTATCTCCATCCGATCGCGCTCGCGGCGATCCAGCCCGCCGTCGACGAGTACCGCGCGTGGCGCCGCCGCGAGGCGCGCGTCAACTTCCAGGACCAGCTGGTGTTCGCACGCGACCTCCTCCGCGACCATCCGGCTGTCCGGAGCGCCTTCCAGGAGCGGTTCACCCCCGTCCTCGTGGATGAGTTTCAGGACACGGATCCCGTTCAGGCCGAGGTTCTCCTGTATCTGACGGGCCGCGACACCGAGCAGCGCGACTGGCGCAAGCTCGAGCCTTTGCCCGGGTCCCTCTTCGTCGTGGGCGATCCAAAGCAGTCGATCTACCGGTTCCGCCGCGCGGACATCCAGACGTACGACACGGTCTCGACGATCCTGCAGAAGTCCGGCGGCGAGGTGCTCCGCCTCTCGACGAACTTCCGCTCGACGGACGCGGTCTGCTCCTGGGTCAACGGAGTGTTCGAGCGCATCTTCCCGAATAACGCGACCGCGTCGCAGGCCGCCCACGTCCCGCTCCATCCGCATCGCGGGCAGGACGCGGCGAACGACTGCCCGGCCGTTTACCGGATCGAGGTCCGGTCTTCGAACAAACCCCGCGAGATGGCCGCGGACGACGCCGAGCGCGTTGCGGATGCCATCGCCTCGTCGATCCGCGGCGGGCCTCCCTTCGGAGTCTCCCGCGCCGCGTCGCCTTCGGATTTCCTCGTTCTGTCCCGACGGCGCGCGAATCTGCCGGCATACGCGCGGGCGCTCGAGGCGCGGGGAGTCCCGTACGAGATCGCCGGCGGCGGCGCGTTTCGCGACTCCGACGAGATCGCCACGCTGCTCGCGGCGCTCGAGGCGATCGCGGACCCTGAAAACCCGGTGCCGCTCGTCGCGACGCTCCGCGGGCCGCTCTTCGGGATCGACGACGAGACTCTCTACCGATTCGCGAAGGCGGGAGGACGCTTCGATTTCCGCTCCCGTCCTCCCGCCCGGTACGACGCACGCATCCGCCGCGCCTACGACATCCTGGCCGAGGGCGCCGACTTCGCCGCGACCCTCCCGCCCGCCGCCGCGCTCTCCCGGCTCGTGGAGCGCCTCGGAGCGATCGCACTCGCCGCCTCCGGTTCCCTCGGGGACGCCCGCGCCGGCAACATCGTCAAGGCGCTCGCGACGGCGCGGGAGCTTTCCCGGCAGCGCGAGCCGTTTCCCGAGATCGTCCGCCGCCTCGCCGAACTTGCGGAGCAGGACAAGGTCGAGGAAATGGTGACCCGGCCGACGCGCTCTGACGTCGTTCGGCTGATGACCCTTCACCGAGCGAAGGGCCTCGAGGCGCGCGTCGTGTTTCTCGCCGACCCGACGGACGCCAATCCTCCGGGACCGAGGCTCTGGGTGGACCGGTCGAGCGACCCGCCTCGCGCCCACGTTCTGGTCGAAAAGCGCACCGGACCGTTTTCCAGGGAGGAAATCGCGAGGCCGCCTGGATGGGACGAGAAATGCGCCCTCGAGAAGGAGTTTCAGGACCGGGAAGATGAGCGCCTGCTCTATGTCGCGGCGACCCGCGCCCGGGACGCCCTCATCGTCAGCTTCCGGCGAAACAGCAAGGGTGAGGTCGGCGGTCCGTGGAAGCGATTCGACGCGTGGGCACGCCAGACGCTTCCCGAGGCGGCGGCGCCCGCGGACGCCACGCCCGCGCCGAGAGTGGCCGCGAGCGAGCTCCAGACGTTCCGCGCCCGGCGTGCCGAGCGTCTCGCCAGGTCCTCGAAGCCGACCATCTCCGCGGCGAGCGTCACGGCGCTCGTCCACGCGAGTCTCCCCTCCGCGGACGCTGCCACGCGCCCGTTCATTCCGGGCACGGGCCGGGGGATGTCGTGGGGCAGCGCCCTCCACCGCCTCCTCGAGGCGGCGATGCGCGACCCAAACGTCGACTTGCGGGCCCTCGCGAAGAACGTGCTCGCGGAAGAGGATCGCCCGCCCGAGGACCTCGAGGCGGCCGTCGCCACGGTGGAGGGAGTTCGGCGTTCCGCGCTCTGGAAGCGCGCCCTCGCATCGAAGAATTGCCTTGTCGAGGTGCCCTTCTCGCTCTCCGTTCCCTCCTCGGATCTCGGTTTCGCGGGAGACACCCCGCCCGAGACGCTGCTGTCCGGCGCGATCGACCTCGTGTTCGAGGAGTCCGACGGCTGGACGCTCGTCGACTACAAGTCCGACACCGTCGCGGGAAACCTCGACGCCCTCGTCGTCTTCTACAAACCTCAGATCGAGCACTACCGGCGCGTCTGGAGCGATCTGACCGGCCAACCCACGCGCGCCGGGCTGTTTTTCATCGACGGCGCGCGGGAGGTCTGGCTGCCGGAGCGGTTGACGAAACGCTGACATTTCGCCGGGGAAGGAAGGACGTGGGCGCGATCGACGCTTCCACGCGGATCGTCCTCGGCAGGAACCGGAAGCTCCGAGAGAGCCTGGCGGTCGCCGCCGCGGCTTCCCGGCCTCCGAGCCCGGACGTGACGCCGCGCCCCGGAGAGGTCCTCCTCCGGGTGGCGTCGACGAACGTCGCGCCTCCGAAGCAGCGCGAAGACGTTCCAGCCAACAAGTTCGAAGCCGTCCCGCTCCAGGGAGTCTCGTATCCGCAATGGAGCCCGAGACCGCGCTGATTTCGATCGTGCCGATTCGGGGCGTTGAACAATTTCGTATTCCCGCCGGCTGCCCCGCCCGCGTGCCCGCTTCTGGAATTCCCCCTCAGACGCGCTCGTTTTCTCCCGCGACGGGAATCTGCCGGAAAAGGCGCGGAGACGGGCACCTGCGGCCCGGCACGCCCCTGAACCCCCCGGAGGACCTGGCTCGTATTTCTCATCGGACAAGAAGAAAAGGTGGAAATCGAAATGACCGAAATGCTCACTCTTCCCGTCGTTCCGATGAGGAACTCGGCCCTCCTTCCGGGCGTGAGCCTTCCGATCGCCGCGGGGCGGCCCGGAACGCTGCGCGCGATCGAGGCGGCGCTGAAGGACCCGGAGCGGCGGGTGTTTGCGGTGGCCCAGCGGCAGGACAGCGACGACGTCGCCCCCGAGGGCCTCTACACGATCGGAACGATCGCGAAGTTGAACTCCGTCCAGCGAGGCCTCGGCGGAATCCGCCTCGTCCTCGAGGGCCAGGCCCGCGGGATCGCGATGCGCATCGTCCCTCGCAAGGGCTATCTCGAGGCGTCGGTCTCGGAGGCGGCGGAGATGCTGCCCCTGGACGAACGAGACCCCGCGTTCGTGGCGCTCCACCGGGAGGCCCGGGAGCGGGCCGCGGAGCTCGGCAGAAAGATGGGGCTCCCCAACGAGGCGATCGAACAGATCCTTGCCGAGGTCGACGAGCCGGGCCGGCTCGCGGACGTCGTGGCGGGATACATCGACATCGCGATCGCCGAGCGGCAGTCCCTGCTCGAAACGCTCTCCGTCGAGGATCGGCTCCGCCGCGTGCTCGTGCACGTCCAGCGGCAGATCGACGTCCTCTCGGCGCAGGAAGACATCCAGTCGAAGGTCAAGGAAGAGATCGGCGGCCGCCAGCGGGAGGTGTACCTCCGCGAGCAGATGCGCGCCATCCAGAAGGAGCTCGGCGAAGGCGAGGGATCCCAGGACGAAGCGCTGAAGGAGCTGCGCGCCAAGCTCGACCAGCTCGACCTTCCCGAAGAGGCAAGCAAGGAAGTCGACCGCGAATGGCAGAGGCTCACCCGGATCGGCCGCGAGTCGGTCGAGTCCCAGGTCATCCGCACTTACCTCGAGACGATCGCTGAGCTTCCCTGGAACAAGCGCAGCGACGAGCGGCTCGACGTCCAGACGGCCTCGCAGGTCCTCGATCAGGATCACTACGGGCTCTCCGACGTCAAAGACCGGATTCTGGAGTTTCTCGCCGTGCGCCAGCTCGCGCAGGCGGAGGGGCGGGAGTCCGAGAAGTCGGAGGCCGAGAAGAAGGCGGCGCAGGAATCTCCGGATGGAGAGCCGCAGCCCGGCGTGGTCAAGGAGGAGGAGCGGCAGTCGGCGCGGGCGCGCGGCCGGATTCTTCTTTTCGCAGGACCTCCCGGAGTCGGCAAGACGTCGATCGCCAAGTCGATCGCCCGGGCGATGGGGCGCAAGTACGTTCGCATCTCCCTCGGAGGCGCCCGCGACGAAGCGGACATCCGCGGCCACCGGCGCACCTACATCGGCGCGCTGCCCGGCCGGATCATCCAGGGGATGAAGCAGGCGGGGACCAAGAACCCGGTCTTCCTGCTCGACGAGGTGGACAAGCTGGGCGTCTCCTACCAGGGAGACCCGGCGAGCGCCCTCCTCGAAGTCCTCGATCCGGCGCAAAACGACAGCTTCACGGATCACTACCTCTCGGTGCCGTTCGACCTCTCGGAGGTTCTCTTCATCGCGACGGCGAACTTCATCCAGAACATTCCGGGTCCGCTGCTCGACCGGATGGAAGTCGTCAACTTCGCCGGATACACGGAAGCCGAGAAACTCGCGATCGCGAAGACCTACCTCGTTCCGCGGCAGGTTCAGGAGAACGGCCTGAAGAAGGAGCAGATCACGCTCGTCGACGGCGCGATCGCGGAAATCATCGCTTCTTACACTCGCGAGTCGGGCGTGCGGCAGCTCGAGCGCGAGCTCGGACGGCTCGCCCGCAAGGTCGCGCGTCGGATCGCCGCGCGCGAGATCGAGTCGACGAGGGTCGAGCAGTTCGACGTTCGGACGCTGCTCGGCAGGCCGAAGGTGCACCCCGAGAAGATGGCGCGCGAAGACCAGATCGGCATCGCGACGGGCATGTACTACACGCCCGCCGGGGGCGACATCATGTTCGTGGAAGCGTCGATGATGCGCGGAAAGGGCGAGCTCATCCTGACGGGCCAGCTCGGCGACGTGATGAAGGAGTCGGCGCGCGCCGCCTGGACGTTCGCGCGGTCCCACGCGGCGTGGCTCGGCATCGACGAGTCCGACTTTGAACGCGACATCCACATCCACGTTCCGGCGGGAGCCATCCCGAAGGACGGTCCGTCGGCGGGCATCGCGATGGCATCAGCGGTCGTTTCGGCGCTCTCGAAGCGGCCCGTTCGCAACGACGTCTCGATGACCGGCGAGATCACGATCTCGGGTCGCGTCCTCCCGATCGGCGGCTTGAAGGAGAAGGTCCTCGGCGCCGTTCGCGCGGGCATTCGGCACATCGTGATTCCGAAGGACAACGAGGCGGATCTCGAGGATCTGCCGAAGGAGGTCCGCGACGAGATCGAGGTGTCCCCGGTCGAAACGCTGGCCGAAGGCCTCGCGGTGACGCTGCGTGACACGTCTCTGTCCGACGGCCGGCTGCTGTTTGGAAGAGACGGAGCGGGCGAGATCGAGGGACCGCTCTCACACTGACGCCTCAATGGTCCATCCGCTCGCCGCGTGAGTAGTCTCCCGACCGAAGGGAGGGAGGAGGCTCACGCGGCAGGAGCCGGAACGTAGCGAAGCGGCGTGGAAGCGACGTTCGGGTCAGGGTGAGGGGCGCGGCCTCCTCCGCCTGGGAATCAGACTTGCAGACCCGGCCGCAATGAGTTCTTTGATCGAGCGCGCGATCGAAGTCTTCTCCCGGATTCCCGCGGGCTGGGCGCTCGCCGCCGTATTCCTTTTCCCGGCGCTCGAAACGGGGCTCGTCCTCGGGTTCATCGTTCCGGGAGAGACCGCCGTGGTCCTCGGAGGAGTGCTCGCTTCGACAGGGCGCGTCCCGCTCTGGGCCGCGGCCGCCGCGAGCGTCGCGGGGGCGATCGCGGGGGACTGCGCCGGCTACGTCATCGGGCGCCGCTACGGAGAGAAGGCCATCCGCCGCCGGCTCGGCAAGAAATGGAACCGGGCGCATTCGTGGCTGTCTAAGAACGGAGTCCTCCCGATTTTCCTCGCGCGGTTCGTTCCCTTCGTCCGGACCGTGCTTCCCGTCACGGCCGGCGCGATCGAGGTGCCGCGCAGGAGGTTCTTTCCGCCCGACATCGCTGCGGGGATCGTCTGGGGCGTCGGCTCCACGCTGCTCGGCTACTGGGCGGGACGCGACCTCGAGAAGGCGCTTGCCGTCGGCAATCGCGTCGCCATCGGGTTCGGTATCGCTCTCGCCGCCGCGGTCGGTTTCTGGGCGTGGAGGCGGAAGAAGCCGACTGGACGAGCGCGCGCAAAAAGCTGACCCCCGCGCCGCGAAATCCCTCTCACCCACCCTCTCCCCCGCGCCCGGGGGAGAGGAGTAAGCCTCGCTCGTTCATCTGCTCGCGACGCAAATAGTCTCCCGACCGAAGGGAGGGAGGAGGTTTGCGTCGCGGGAGCCGAAGCGAAGCGCCAGCGCAGCGGAGGCGACGGTTAGACGAGCAGGGCGAACATTCCTGCCCAGAAGCCGAGCGCCGCGGAGCCTTCGACGAGCTCGCGGAGGCCGCTGCCCCGCGTGCGCCAGAGGAGCGCCACGCCGAAGGCGGCGCAGCCGGCCAGGAGGAGCAGCACCGCGGGTCCGGCGCCTCGATCGCCGATCTCCGGCGCCGCCGTGGCGAAGACACGCAGAACGGCCGCCGACCCGACGAGCCAGGCCGCGCAGAGGAATCGAAGCCCGAATCGCGCCGAGTCCGGGAGCCGCGCTGCCAGTGCCGTCATGGTCGAGAACCTCCGGTGCCGATCTCATCGCACGCGGAAAGACAAATGCTGTCCGGGCGGCGGGCTCGCCCGCGAATAGAATCGCCGCGTTCCATGGCGCTTTCCCCCGGGACCCGTCTCGGGTCTTACGAGATCCTCTCTCCGCTGGGCGCCGGCGGCATGGGCGAGGTATATCGGGCGCGGGACACCCGGCTCGGCCGCGAGGTGGCGATCAAGGTCCTTCCCGAGGAGCTCACCTGCGACGCGGACGCGCTCGGCCGATTCGCCACCGAGGCGCGCGCCGCCGCCGCGTTGTCGCACCCCAACGTGCTCGGCATCCACGACTTCGATGCGAAGGCGCCGGTTCCCTATGCGGTGCTCGAGCTCCTTTCCGGCCAGACCTACCGCCAGTGGATCGCGGCGGGCCCCATGCCGCCGCGCAAGGCGGTCGAGGCGCTGGCGCAGGTCGCGCGCGGCCTCGCGGCGGCGCACGCGCGGGGGATCGTTCACCGTGACCTGAAGCCGGAGAACCTCTTCGTCACAAGCGACGGGACGGTGAAGATTCTCGACTTCGGCCTGGCAAAGGTGCGCGCGATCTCCACAGCGGAGTCCAGCCTCGAAACCCCGGCCGCCACCGACCCGGGAACCGTGCTCGGAACGGTGGGCTACATGTCCCCGGAGCAGGTGCGCGGGCTCGAGGCCGACCACCGCTCGGACATTTTCGCGTTCGGAGCGATTCTCTACGAGACCCTTTCCGGACATCGCGCCTTTCGCGCGGCGTCGCCGATCGAGACGATGACCGCCATTCTGAAGAACGAGCCGGAAGAGCTGCCGGAGGTGCTTCGCGCTCCCGCCGCCGCCCTCGACCGGATCGCGCGCCGGTGCATGGAGAAGAACAGGGACGAGAGGTTTCAGTGCGCCCGCGACGTCGGTTTCGCGCTCGAGGCGTACGCCGGACCGGCCGGAGCCGGCGCCGCGGCTTCGAGGAAGCGCGCCGCTGCGGACAGCGCCGGAAGACGAACGCTCGCCGTTCTGCCGTTCAAAGACCTCGGCCGCGATCCGCAGAATGAATACCTCGGGCTCGGACTCGCGGACGCGACCATCACGGAGCTCGCACAGGTGCGTTCGCTGATCGTGCGGCCGACGTCCGCGATCCTCGCGTACCGCGAAGGACTCGTCTCGCCGGAGGTCGCGGGACGCGAGCTCGACGTGGAGATCGTGGTCGACGGAAGCTTCCAGCGCTCCGGGTCTCGTCTCCGGGTGACGGTCCAGCTCGTCGCGGCCGACAGCGGACAACCCCTGTGGGGCGGAAAGATCGATACGTCCCTCGACGATCTCTTCGTCATGCAGGACCAGGTCTCGCGGAGGATCGCGGACGCCCTCCAGATCGAGCTGACTCCGGCCGACGAGCGGCGACTCGCCCAGGGAGCGCAACCCGCGGCGGGCGCGCACGAGCTGTTTCTGACGGGACGAATCCACATGTTGCTCGAGAGCCTGTCGGACGTGAACGTCGCGATCGACGCCTTCGAGCGGGCCCACGCGATCGATCCCGGCTCCGCGCTGCCGCTCGTGGGTCTCGCGGACGCGTACGCGCGGATGGCGTTCACGTTCGAGCCCGAGGGCGACTGGTACGAGCGAGCCGTCGGGATGTGCGATCGCGCCCTTGCGATCGATCCCCAGCTTCCGGAGGGCCGGTATCTTCGGGCACGCCTCCTGTGGACGCCGCAGCGGGGGTTCGATTTCGGCGGAGCGTTGAAGGAAATTGCCGGAGCGCTCGCGGGCCGCCCCAGCATGAGCGAGGCGCACGCGCTCGCCGGCCTGATCCTCGTCCACGGATCCCGGGTGCGTGAGTCGGACGCCGAAATCGGTCAGGCGCTCGCGATCAATCCGGCGGACTACCAGTCATCCATGTATCGCGGCCTCTGCCGGGCGGCGGACGGAAACTGGGCCGACGCGCTCGCGATCGCCGAAACCGCCTTTCAGCGCGCTCCCCACGTCACATGGATCAATTACTACCTGGCACACGGACAGATCCGGGCCGGCGATCGAGCGGGAGCGGCTCGCACCGTCGACGTCGCGAGCAGGCAGTTCGTCCGGGAGGTCCTCTTCTATCCGGTGCGCGCCATTCTGGCGGCCCTGGAGGGAAAGGGCGCCGAAGCGCACCGGCAGATCGCCTTCACCGAACAGAACCAGCGCGCGTTCGGGCACTACCACCACGCGCAGTACGACGTCGCCTGCGCCCTGGCGCTGCTCGGCGACCGCAACGGCGCGATGACGTGGCTCACGGCGGCCGCGCACAACGGCTATCCGTGCCATTCCCTATTCGAGACCGACCCGCTTCTCGCCCCTTTGCGCCACGATCCGCGCTTCGACGAGCTCGTGAGCGAGTTGCGGGAGAAGTCCGAGGAGCACGCCCGGCTCTGGCGGTCGCTGCGGCCGGACTCGGCCAGCTCCTCTCCCCCGAGCACGGGGGAGAGGGCAGGGTGAGGGGGAGTCGCATCGCAGCGAGAGAGTCATCCTGGAGGCGCGCGGGGACGTATTCCATTTAGACTCGTCCCGATGCGCATCGTCGCTTTCCTTCTGCCGGCGACCTTCCTGTTCAATACCGGCGCCGAAACCACCCCGGAGGCGAGCTCGTATTCCGTGGGCTTCCGGATCACCCATGCCGCGGACCGGACCCGCTCGACCTCGACCTATCCGGAAGGCCGCCCGGTGCAGATCTCCGTCTGGTATCCGTCGGCCGCGGGCGGCACCCCTCTCGAGTTCCGCGATTTCGTGGCCCTGTCCGCCTCCGAGATCGAAAACGCCGCCACTCCGGCGGCCGTGGCGGCGGCCGTCGAGGAATATCGTCGATTTCTGACGGGTGCGGGGATCTCGGCCCAGGAGGTCGACGCCTGGCTGTCGTCGAAGATGCGCGCGACCCGCGACCCGCTCCCCGTGACGGGCCGCTTTCCGCTGGTTCTGATCGCGCAGGGAAACGGGCAGTCGGCGCACGATCAGGCGTTCCTGGCCGAGTCCCTCGCCTCACGCGGCTACGTCGTCGCGACGACGCCCTCTCAGGCCCGGATCGACGGCCCGATGAAAAGCGAAGAGGACATCACCGTTCAGGCGGACGCCCAGGCGGCGGACCTCGCTTTCGCGGCGCGGAAGCTTCGAGTCGGTCCGGGGCCGCGGGCCGGCCGGTACGGCATCGTCGCGCACAGCTTCGGCGCGCGCTCGGCGCTTCTGCTCGCGATGCGGGATTCCGACGTCGGTGCGATCGTGAGCCTCGACGGCGGAATCGGCGCGAAAGCCGGAAAGGGACGGCTCGAAAAGGCGCGAGGATTCGACCTCGCCAGGGGCTCCGTCCCGCTGCTCCACCTCTACGAGGAGGGCGACCGCTTCATGGTTCCGGACCTCGAGTTTCTCCGATCCCTGTCCGGCCCTCGGTGGCTCGTCCGGGTGGACGGCATGCGGCACGCGCACTTCTCGAGCACGGGCGCGATGGTGAAGAACGCGCCCTCCGCGGCGAAGGCGACGTCGGCGACTCCGGAGACGGCGGCCGCTTGGGACCTCGTCGGAGTCACGACGGTGAGCTTTCTCGACCGCTTTCTGCGCGACGCGGCGCCTCTGCGGGCTGCCTGGGAGCCGCCGGCTTCTCCGCTGCTCCACACGGTGAACCTCTCCTCGACCGCGAAGGCGGAGCGATGACGGCCCTCCAGGTTCGCGGCACCTGAGCTCCCGGAGCTCGATGCGCGGCTTCCGGAATGCTCTGACACGGGTCGGCTTTTGCGCGCTCGGCGCGGTCTACGCCGGAGTCGGATACCTCGCGATCCGGGTCGCGGTCGCCGGCGCGCGAGACCGGGTGACGGGATTTGGCGGGTCTTTCCGCTACTTCCTCGAGCGGCCGTCCGGGAGCCTGCTGGTCGGCGGAATTGCCGCCGGGCTCGCCGCCTTCACGCTCGGCCGCCTGCTCGAGGTGGCGGACCCGAAACGATCGTTCCTCTCGAAGATCCGGTCGTTCGTGGACGCGCTCGCGCACGCGGCGATGGCGTGGGGAGCGATCGCTCTCCTCCTGCGTCTCCGCCGGGGGCCCAGCACCCGATCGCTCCTCGCGTGGCTCCTCGCGCGGCCGTGGGGCGTGACTCTGCTCGAGATCGCGGGAGCCGTCGTGATCCTGATCGGGGCGATCCAGATGATCCAGGCGATCAGCGGCCGGCTTTCCAACCTCCCGCGCAAGACGAGCCTCGGCGCCGCGGCGCCCGTCGTGCTGAAGGCGGGCCGCTTCGGATACTTCGCGCGGGGATCCGTCTCCGCGATCATCGGGTGGTTTCTCATCCGGACGGCGGTCGACCTCGACCCGAGGAACTACCACGATATCGGTGCCGCACTGGGCGTCATCGAGCACGTCCGGTTCGGCGGGCTCCTTCTCGGGTTCGCGGGGGTCGGGCTCATTGCCTACGGCGGTTACCTCCTCGTCCTGGGACTCGTTCGCATCCGGGCGTGATGGGGAGCCGGCGGTCAGCCGTCAGCTAGACTTGTCGGCTCCGTAACTGGACCGACTACCGACTACTCACTCCATGTGGATCGTCCGCCTCGCCCTCCGCCGCCCCTACACGTTCGTCGTGCTGGCGCTCGTCATCCTGATTCTGGGCCCGCTCGTCATCCTCCGCACCCCGACCGACATCTTCCCGAACATCAACATCCCCGTCGTCTCGGTGATCTGGAACTACGGCGGGCTCTCCGCGCCGGAGATGGGAAACCGGATCGTCTCCGGCTACGAGCGCGGCCTGACCGTGACGGTCAACGACATCGAGCACATCGAGTCGCAGACGCTCTCGGGGATATCCGTCATCAAGATCTTCTTCCGCCCGGGGGTGCACATCGCGGAGGCGGTCGCCCAGGTCACGGCGATCTCGCAATCGAGCGTCCGGTCCATGCCCCCGGGCACGACGCCTCCCTTCATCATCACCTACAACGCGTCGAGCGTGCCCGTGCTCCAGCTCGCCCTGTCCGGCCGCGGCCTCTCGGAGCAGCAGCTTTTCGATGCCGGCAACAACTTCATCCGGACGCAGCTCGCGACCGTGCAGGGCGCTGCCATTCCCTTCCCCTATGGCGGCAAGCAGCGCCAGATCCAGGTCGACCTCGACCTCGCCGCCCTGCAGGCGAAGGGCCTGGCGCCGGCGGACGTCGTCAACGCGATCAGCGTGCAGAACCTCATCCTTCCCGCCGGAACCTCCAAGATCGGCAACTTCGAGTACGCGGTCGAGATGAACAGCAGCCCCACGTCGGTCGCCGGGCTGAACGAGATCCCCATCAAGACCGTGAACGGCTCGACCGTCTTCATCCGCGACGTCGCGCAGGTCCGCGACGGCAGCCCGCCGCAGACGAACATCGTCCGCGTCGAGGGGCAGCGCGCGTCGCTCCTGACGATCCTGAAGACCGGCGCGACGTCGACGCTCGACATCATCTCGAGGGTCCGCGCCGAGCTTCCGAAGATCCGGGCGACGCTCTCGCCGGACCTGAAGATCACGCCGTTGAACGATCAATCCATCTTCGTCCGCGCTTCCATCAACGGCGTCGTGCGGGAGGCGATCATCGCCGCCTGCCTGACGGGACTGATGATCCTGATCTTCCTCGGCAGCTGGCGGAGCACGGTCATCATCGCCGTGTCGATCCCCCTGTCGATTCTCTGCTCGATCCTCGCGATGTCGGCGCTCGGCGAAACGATCAACATCATGACGCTGGGCGGCCTGGCGCTCGCCGTCGGCATCCTCGTCGACGACGCGACGGTCGAGATCGAGAACATCAACCGGAACCTCGAGCAGGGCAAGCCGGTCGAGCAGGCGATTCTCGACGGTGCTTCCCAGATCGCGGTGCCAGCGTTCGTGTCAACGATCGCGATCTGCATCGTTTTCGTGCCGATGTTTTTCCTCACGGGCGTCGCGCGCTACCTCTTCGTGCCGCTGGCGGAGGCGGTCGTGTTCGCGATGCTGGCCTCGTACTTCCTCTCGAGGACCCTCGTGCCGACGATGGCCAAGTACCTCCTGAAGGCGCACGAGCAGGACGCCCATTCACCCGACCGGAGGCGAAGCGTGTTCGGCCGTTTCCACGAGTCTTTCGAGACGAGGTTCGAGCAGATCCGCGAGTCCTACCGCCGCTTGCTTGCGGCGGCGCTCCAGCGCCGGAAAGCCTTCGTCGTCGTGTTCCTGGCCGGCTGCGCGCTCTCGGTCGCCGTCCTGTATCCCTGGCTCGGCGAAGACTTCTTCCCGTCCGTCGACGCCGGCCAGATCAAGCTCCACCTCCGCGGCCGGACCGGCACCCGCATCGAGGAAACGGCCCGGCTCTGCGACCAGGTCGACCGCGTGATCCGCGAGACCGTGGGGGCCGGGGAGATCGAGACGATCATCGACAACATCGGCGTGCCGTACAGCGGCCTGAATCTCTCCTACAGCAACTCCGCACCCGTGGGTCCCGCGGACGCGGACGTTCTGCTTTCGCTCAAGGAAAACCACCGTCCCACTCAGGAGGTCGTGCAGCAGCTTCGTGCGCGGCTGAAGCGCGAGTTCCCCGCGGTGACGTTCTACTTCCTGCCCGTGGACATGGTCAGCCAGATCCTGAACTTCGGGCTCCCGGCGCCCATCGACGTCCAGGTGATCGGAAGAAACGTGGACGCGAATCACGTTTTCGCCGAGAAGCTGATGGAAAAGATCCGCTACGTTCCAGGGCTCGTGGATCTGCGGATCCAGCAGCCGTTCGACTCCCCCCGCCTCTTTCTCGCCGTGGACCGGGTCCGGGCGCAGGAGGTCGGCTACTCCCAGCGCGACGTCGCGGGCAACCTGCTCGTCGCCCTCTCGGGGAGCTCGCAGACCTCTCCGACGTTCTGGCTCGATCCGAAGAGCGGCGTCAGCTACAGCGTTGCCGTGCAGGCGCCGCAGTACCGCATCAGCTCGCTCGCCGACATCCAGAACATCCCGGTTTCCGCGTCCGGACGGGTGCCGCAGACCATGGGCAACCTGGCGACGATCTCGCGCGGGTCCCAGAGTGGCAGCATCTCTCACTACAATGCGCAACCCGTGATCGACATCTATGGCGCGGTAGATCGGACGGACCTCGGCAGCGTCGCGAAACCCGTGGCGCGGATCGTGGCCGCCGCCGAGAAAGACCTCCCCCGCGGATCGCAGGTGATCATTCGAGGCCAGGCGGAAACGATGCGGACGTCCTTCGCCGGGCTCCTCGCCGGGCTGGCGTTTTCGATTCTGCTCGTCTACCTCCTGATCGTCGTGAACTTCCAGTCCTGGCTCGACCCGTTCATCATCATCTCGGCGCTGCCGGCCGCGATCGCCGGAATCGTCTGGATGCTCTTCATTCTTTCGACGACGGTCAGCGTGCCTGCGCTGACCGGCGCGATCATGTGCATGGGCGTCGCGACCGCAAACAGCATCCTGGTCGTCAGCTTCGCCCGGGAACAGATGGAGGAGGGCAAGCCGCCTCTCGAAGCGGCGCTCGCGGCGGGCTTCACGCGTTTCCGCCCCGTGCTGATGACCGCCCTCGCGATGATCATCGGAATGGTTCCCATGGCTCTCGGTATCGGCGAAGGCGGAGAGCAGAACGCGCCGCTCGGACGCGCCGTGATCGGCGGACTCCTCCTGGCGACGGTGGCAACGCTCTTCTTCGTGCCCGCCTTCTTCGCGGTGCTGCACGGCCGCCGTTCATCCGCCGAGCGCGTGGCCACGCCGGAGGCGCATGCCTGACCGGACGGAGCGCGCCTCGACTCGGGGACGGGCACGCGTCGTCCTCATGGGCTTCGCCATTGCGGCGTTGCTCGTCGCGGGATTCGGGATCGTGACGCGCGTGCGAGCGCGGACCTCTCTCGCGGAGGACGCCCGAAAAACGGCGGCTCCCTACGTCTCCGTGTTCATCCCGGAGCGCGGGGCGCCGCGGCAGGAGCTCCTCCTCCCGGGCACGGCGCAGGCCTTCACGGACGCGCCGATCTACGCCCGCACCGCCGGGTACTTGAAAAAGTGGTACGCGGACATCGGCGCGCGGGTCCGCAAGGGCCAGCTTCTCGCGGAGATCGATTCTCCGGAAATCGAGCAACAGCTTCAGGCGGCGAAGGCCGACCTCGCGTCCGCGAAGGCGAACGAGCGCCTCGCCAGGCTCACGACGGACCGGTACCTCGAGCTCGCGAAGAGCGACTCCGTTTCCAAACAGGACGCAGACAACGCCGCGCAGGGTTTCGCGGCGCGCCAGGCGGCGACGCAGTCCGCGGAAGCGAACGTGCGCCGCCTGCAGCAGATGGTCTCGTTCGAACGGATCGAGGCGCCCTTCGACGGCGTGATCACCGCCCGCAACACGAACGTGGGACAGCTCGTCGACGTCGGCAGCTCCGGAGGCCCCGCGCGGGAACTCTTCCACATCGCCACGACCGACCGTCTGCGCGTGTTCGTCGGTGTCCCCCAGACAGCGTCGAACGCCGCGGCGCCGGGTCTCCCCGTCGAGGTCGACATCGCGGAGCGGCCCGGGCGGCCCTTCGCAGGCCAGATCGTGCGCAACGCGCGGGCCATCGACCCGGCGACCGGCACGATGCTCGTCGAGATTGACCTCGACAACAAGAACGGAGAGATCCTTCCGGGCGCCGCCGTGAAGGTTCACCTGAAGATGTCGAGCGGCGCGCCGACTCTCCTCCTGCCCGTCAGCGCCCTGCTGTTCCGGGCCGAGGGCCCGCGTGTCGCGACCGTCGGCAGGGACAATCGCGCCAGGCTCGTCGCCGTCTCGATCGGACGCGATTACGGAGACAGGGTCGAAGTCATCTCGGGGCTCGCTCCCGGAGTGCCCATCGTCGACAGCCCGCCCGATTCTCTCGTCGACGGGAGCCCCGTGCGGGTCGTCGCCGCCGCGCCGAAGAAGCCGTAACCAACGCTACCCGGCCTCCGCCGGCCGTCGGAGAATGTCCCATGCGCAAACCGAGCGGGTTCCTTCTCGCTTCGCCGATTCTCGCCGCGGCGATCGCCGCCTCGCCGGCGCCGCCGCCGGGGCATCTCGAGCATCTCCGACTGCTGCCGCCCGTTGTCCTCCGCGGCGAAAAGGGATGGCCGCTCGAGGAACGGATGCGCCACTACAAGGTCGAGGGGGTTTCGGTCGCCGTTTTTCGGGGCTTCCGCGTCGTGTGGACCGAGGCTAGGGGATTCGCGGATCGCGAGACGAAGCAACCCGCGACGCCGGAGACCCTCTTTCAGGCGGGCTCGATCAGCAAGCCCGTGGCGGCGACGGCTGTCCTCCGCAAGGTCGAGGCGGGCGAGCTCGACCTGGGCCGCGACGTCAACGCGTATCTCAAATCCTGGAAGCTGCCCGAGAGCCCGGCCGCGGCGGGAAAGAAGGCGACGCTCGAGCGGATTCTGTCGCACAGCGCCGGCCTGACCGTTCGCGGGTTCCCGGGCTACGCCGTCGGCGAACCGGTGCCGACCGTCTCGCAGGTCCTGGACGGCGCGCCCCCGGCCAACACGGCGCCCGTGCGCATCGACGTCGAGCCGGGGACGCGGTACCGCTACTCCGGCGGCGGCTACACGATCGCGCAGCTGGCGTTGACCGACGTCACCGGCAAACCGTTTCCAGAGCTCATGCGGCAGCTCGTCTTGGAGCCCTCCGGAATGACGTCGAGCACGTACGCGCAGCCGCTTCCGCCCGAAAAGCTGCGGCTCGCGGCCGCGGGATACCGCCGGGACGGAACACCGATCGCGGGCAAGCGGCACACCTATCCCGAAATGGCTGCCGCGGGCCTCTGGACCACGGCCGGCGACCTCGCGCGTTTCGCCATCGCGATCGGGCCTCCATCCGTGGAGACCGCGGGGCCCTGCTGTCGAGGGAAATGGCGTCGCGCATGACCACGCGCGTCAAGGGCGACGCGGGCCTGGGTTTGTTCCTCCAGCGCCACCAGGAGCGGACGTCATTCGGACACGACGGCGCGGACGAGGGCTTCCAGGCTCTGCTGATCGCCGACCGCGAGGGCGGCTTCGGCGCCGCGGTGATGGTGAATTCCGACAACGGGATTGCCCTCGGCGAAGAAATCCTCCGCGGAATCGAAAACGAGTACGAGTGGGGGTATCTTCCGCCCCCCGTCGACGTCGTGAAGCTGCCCGCGGCCGATCTCGAGGCGCTCTCGGGCCGTTACCAGATCAACGGAGACGACGCGATGCCGCTCTCCGTCGCCCAGGGGCGGCTTCTCGGCCGCGCCGGCACCCCGCAGGAGTTCGAGCTCCACGCCGTCAACCCTGACCGGTTCGTCCGGAAGGACCGGCCGATCGTTTACGAAGTCGAAAGGGGCGGAGGCGGCGGGGTCACCGGCATCCGCGTCATGCCCCAGGACGACACCTCCGTCGTGGCCTCCCGCGTGGCGGCGGGGAAGCGGTTCCCTTCGGAGGACCTCGCCGCCGGTAGGATGGAGGAGGCGCTCGCGGGCTATCGGAAGCTCTTTACCGAGAAGCCCTCGGATCCCGGGGTCTCGGAGTCGCGCCTCAACAACCTCGGCTACCAGCTCGCCGCGGGAGGGGAGCTGCCGAAGGCCGTCGCGATCCTGAGGCTGAACACCGAGCTCTACCCGGGGTCATCGAACACGTACGACAGCCTCGCGGAGGTCTCGCTCGCCGCCGGAGACCGGGCAGGCGCCCTGACCGCGTCGCGCAAGGTTCTGGAAGTGCTGCCCGCCGACTCGAAAGCCGACGAAGCCGCCAGGGCGCAGCTCCGGGCGAACGCGCAGAAGCGGATCCGGGAGTTGTCCGACCCGGCCGGCAGTCAAAAAAAATGATCCGGCCCCTGTCGATCCGCCCTTGTCATCCTGAGGAGCGTCGCGACGAAGGATCTGCCCCGCGACTCGACGAGAGCACCACGAGGGCACTCCGGTCGCAGGACAGATCCTTCGCTGCGCTCAGGATGACAGTGTTTTCGGCCGTTACTGGCACGCATTCTGCTCTATCCAAGTGTGTCCGGAGTCAGCCGGGCGGTGGGTAAGCGGCCCGACCTCACAGGCCGCCGAAGAGACGAAACCTGAGGTCTTCTCAGGGCCTCGGAATCAGAAGGAGCGTGCCCCATGCGATCCACGTGTCGAAATATTTTCGCAATTCTCGTCTTCGCAGCGGCCGCGACCGCGGTCTCGGCGCAGGACCCGAACGCAAACCCGCAGCAGCCTCCGCCGATGCCCCAGCCGCAGCAGCAGCTGCCGCCGCAGTCGAACCCGAACCCGGACGCTTCCCAGCCGGTTCCTCCGCAGGACCAGCCGGCTCCCGCGGTCGAGCCGCAGAGCGCCCCGACGGACCAGGCTTCGGCCAAGCGGACATCGCAGACCGAGGTGAAGAAGACGACGCGCCAGAGCTCGCGCGTGTCCGCACCCACAAACACAAAGGGCGTCAGCACGAAGAAGGCGCAGACGACGAAGGTCACCGAGACGACCGCTCCGGCTCCGGCCGGCTCTCCCGAGAGTTCGGCGGCCGCGGCTGCCGCGGGCACCTCTTCCGTCGATAGCGGCAACACGGGAAACCCTCCTCCGCCCGCCGACGCGGCCGGCAGCACGGCTCCTCCTCCCCTTGCCTCGGTTGGTTCTGACGCGCCTGCGGCGCCGGCGGCCAACAGCCAGTCGTCGACGACTGAGACCACGACCCATTCCTCCGGGATCGCGGGTTGGGTCCTCGGCAGCATCCTCCTTCTCGGCCTGGTGTTCGTGGTCGCCATGACCGCGCGACGGCGCCGGGTGGACCGCCTGTCGATCTATGACCGCGACGTCACGGGCGCGACGGTCACGACGACGCGCACGACGACGACCCGTCCGGTGACGGGCGAGTTCGCGCACATGCCGCGTTCCTGACGATCGAACGCGGAATCTGCAGGGCGGGGGAACGGTCTCCCGCCCTTTCCTTTTTGGGGCCTCCTCGACGCGGAACGATTTGGTCACCGCGACCGGGCCACCCTCGATCGCTTCCTGCCCGCGAAATGCGGGCGCGATGGGAAATGGCCGCCGGATCCCTACCTCGCGGCTTGTTCGGAACGAAAGTTGCTACCTCTTCCTCGCCCGGCCGACGTCCGGTCCGGCGTAGCGGATACAAAAAACACAGGAGAAAAGCCATGAAGAAGCCGCAGGTCGACGAGCTCCTCTACCAGGCGCTCGAGACGGAGCTCGGAGGAGTCGAGGTGTACAAGGCCGCCATCGAATGCGCCGAGAACGACGACCTCAAGGAGGAGTGGGAGAAGTACGGCCAACAGACCGAGGAGCACGTCCGCGTCGTCCGAGCCCTTTTCGATGAGCTGGGTCTCGATCCGCAGAAGGAGACGCCGGGCCGCCGGATCGTCCGCGAAAAGGGGCAAAGTCTCGTGGCCGCGATGCGCCTGGCCAAAAAGGCAGGCCCGCCGGAGGCCGCCCAGCTCGTGGCCGCGGAGTGCGTCGTCGACGCCGAGACGAAGGACCACCAGAACTGGCATCTCATCGGTGAGGTCGCGAAGAAGGCGCCCGCAGCCGCGAGGAAAGCGCTCCAGGAAGCGTACGACCAGGTCGAGGATGAGGAGGACGAGCACCTGTACCACACGAAGGGCTGGGCGCGGGAGCTCTGGCTCGACTCGCTCGGCCTGCCCGCCGTGCTTCCGCCGCCGGAGGAGGAGAAGGACGTCAAGAGCGAGCTCGAAGAGGCCCAGGTCAACGAGGAGCGCAAGGGCAAAGCCCCCAAAGAGGAAAGGGCGGCGAAGGGAAAGTCCTCCGGCCGCGGCACTCCCGGGAAGGCATCGTCCGGCCGCGGCGTCAGCGCACCGGGCCAGGGCCGCGATAAGGGCCGCCGGCGTCCCGCCGAAGCCTGAAGAGAAACTGTGATGAAAAAACAGCAGGTCGCGGAGCTCCTGTATCAGGCCCTGGAGACCGAGCTCGGCGGCGTTCAGGTCTACCGGGCGGCCGTCGCGTGCGCGCAGAACGAGGAGCTGAAGCAGGAGTGGAGGAAGTACGGCCGGGAGACCTCGGAGCACGTTCGCATCCTCGAGGGCGTGTTCGGGTCGCTCGGCCTGGATCCCCAGAAGCAGACCGTCGGCCGCCGCCTGGTGCGGGAGAAGGGTCAGAACCTCGTCGCGGCGATGGAAAAGGCGCTCCGTGACGGATCGCTCGCCTCGGCCCAGCTGGTGGCCGCCGAATGCGTCGTCGACGCGGAGACGAAGGACCACCAGAACTGGGAGCTGATCGGCGAAGTCGCGAAGAAGGCGCCCGCTTCCGCGAAAAAGACGCTGACGGATGCCTACGAGCAGGTGGAGGACCAGGAGGACGAGCACCTGTACCACACGAAGGGGTGGGCGCGGGAGCTCTGGCTCGACTCGCTCGGACTGCCCGCCGAGCTTCCTCCGCCTGAGGAGAAACGCGGCGTGAAGACGGCGATCGAAGAGGCGCAGATCGCCGAAGAGCGTAAGGGCAAAGAGACCGCGTCGCGCCGCGGCGGGACGCGGTCTCAAAACGGGGGCGAGAAATCGCGCCGCCGGGGCGCTCAAGTCTGAACCCGGGACCGTCGGATTCGGATCCCCCAGGCGGAAGAGCTCTTTTTTCCTAAATCCGGGCGGGCATCGACCCGGACGTCTGCCGGCCTCGCGTCTCCTCGCCGTCGGGCGGCGGGGCCGTCCTGTTCTTTCCGACCCTGGTCCAGTGCCGGTGCATCGCGACGCCGGCGAGAAAGTTTCGGAGGAAGTCGGTCCCTGCGTCGGGCGCGGTCACGACGCCTTCGCGCGACGCATTCCCATTCCCGTTGCCGTTTCCCTTCGCGCTCGTGTCCGGTTTTCCCGCAGGCAGCCCGGGGATGGCCGCACGGAGGAGATCGATTCCCTCCCCCGTCGCACCGATCGTCTTGCAATGCCGGAAGGCGTCGCTCAGGAACTCGAGCGTGTCTCTCTCGCCGGCGAGAGCCTCGATGCTCGAGGCGCCGCCAGGCACGTAGACGGCGTCGAACAGCACCGACGAGGCCGTGAGCAGGCTGAACTCGACGAAAATGTCGGACCCATCCGCTCCCGTGAGGTATCCCAGCCGGGGCGCGACGATCTTTCCCGCAGCGCCACCCGCGTCGAGCGCTTTGCGCATCGCCGAGACGGCGGCCTCGTCGACTCCGTCGGCCGCGAGGATCGCGACTTTGCGAGTCGCGATCGTGTCTTTCACGGTGTTCTCCATGGAGAGAGCGGGCGAGACGGCGCCGTTCGTGCTCTGGAGGACGGGCTGCCGGCTGGCGGGTTCCGAGTCCGCTCCGAAGCTCATGTTGAGCGGCGGGTCGAGGGCCGGGACCTCGGGCATCCCCAGGCCCTCCGCCACGCGCTCCGCCAGCCGCGCGTCGACGTAACCGAGGATTCCGACCATGCGCTCCCGAATCGGCTTGCGCTTGACCTTTCCGAGCTCGAACCGGAAAGCCTCGACGATGTGGTCCTTCTCCGGCTCCGACTGGCTGTTGAAGAAGAGCCTCGCCTGACTGAAGTGATCGAAGAACTTCTCCGAGCGCACACGCAATTTCTCCCCCATGGTGCGTTGGGGAAAGTGCACGAACCCGCCCGCGAGGGACCCGGCCTGCATGGGACACCCCCCGCCGGTCGTGTTCGGCTCGTAGGACGCCTTTCCTCGATCGATGGTCTGCCGCATGAGGCCGTCCCGCTGGTGGTTGTGGGCCGGCGCGACGGGTCTGTTGATCGGGATCTCGTGGAAGTTCGGGCCGCCCAGCCGCAGCAACTGTGTGTCCGTGTACGAGAAGAGGCGGCCCTGGAGCAGCGGGTCGTTGGTGAAGTCGATCCCCGGTACGACGTTGCCGATGTGGAAGGCCACCTGTTCCGTTTCGGCGAAGAAGTTCTCCGGATTGCGGTCGAGCGTCAGGAGCCCGATCCGCTCGACGGGAACGAGCTCCTCGGGGATGATCTTCGTGGCGTCGAGAAGGTCGAAGTCGAAGTCGTTCTCCCGCTCCTCCTCGACGATCTGAACCCCGAGCTCGTACTGGGGGAAGTTTCCGCTCTCGATCGCCTCCCACAGGTCGCGGCGGTGGAAGTCAGGATCTTTTCCGGAGATCTTCTGCGCCTCGTCCCAAGCCACGGAGTGCACCCCGAGAAGCGGCTTCCAGTGGAACTTGACGAACCGCGAGCGGCCCTCCGCATCGACGAACCGGAACGTGTGGACCCCGAAACCCTCCATCATCCGGTAGCTGCGAGGGAGCGCCCGGTCCGACATGACCCACAGGATCATGTGCGTCGACTCCGGCATCAGCGAGATGAAGTCCCAGAAGGTATCGTGGGCCGAGGCCGCCTGCGGCATGTGGTGGTCGGGCTCCGGCTTCACCGCGTGGATCAGGTCGGGAAACTTGATCGCATCCTGGATGAAGAAGACGGGGATGTTGTTTCCGACGAGGTCGAAGTTGCCCTCGGAAGTGTAGAACTTCGTCGCAAATCCCCGCGCGTCGCGTGCGAGATCGGACGAGCCGCGGGACCCGGCGACCGTGGAGAACCGCACGAAAACAGGGGTCTTCACGGCCGGGTCCTGCAGGAACGCGGCTTTCGTGATGCCCGCCATGCTCCGATACACCTGGAAGTGGCCGTGCGCGCCGGACCCGCGCGCGTGCACCACGCGTTCGGGGATTCGTTCGTGATCGAAGTGGGTGATCTTTTCGCGGAAGTGGAAATCCTCGAGAAGCGACGGGCCGCGATCGCCCGCCTTGAGCGTGTCCTGATCGTTTTCGAGGCGAACTCCCTGGTTCGTCGTCAACGCCTTTCCGAAAGGGTCCTCGGTGTGGCGTTGCAGCTGCTTCGACTTCGAGCCCTCGCCGCCGTTTCCGTTCTGATCCATGGTTTCTCTCCCGTCCTGAATGTTTCGTCCGTTCCGGGCGGGCTCGGAAGTGCAAGAAGCGGTCCGAGTGGCGCGGGACTAGAGGAAGCTCAGCCAGCCGCCGGGGCGCTCCGCCTTCAACGCCGCGAACGCGCGGCACGCCGGGTACAGAAGAAGCACGACGAGCGCGGTAACCAGCCACACGGCGGGGAGCCCATATCCATAGCCGTCCGGATGCGGCCCCGGCATGTACGGATGGTTCGCGAACATCCACGGGATGACGCGGCCGTATCGGATCGCGGAAAGCGCCGCTGCGATGGCGTGCGCGACCCAGATGTGAAGGACATAGAAGAAGAGGGGCACCCGGCCGAAGACCTGCAGGAAGCGTCCGGCGCGGCCCCGGAGGCTTTCGGCGAACGGGATGGCGAGGATCGTCGGCGCGAGCGTCATGAGAAGGAAGAGCAACGAGGCGGGATATTTCCTCGTATTGAGGAACGAGAGCACGGTCAGGGCCGCGGACGGCTGCGACTTCCAGGGTGAAGGGTTCCCGTACAGGTTGAAGCCGCGGAGCACGAGAAACAGGGCCAGTCCCGCGCCGCCGATCGCGAGACACGCTCGTCGCCGGCGCTCCTCCGGCCAGGTGAGCACCCTTCCGAACGCGTACCCGAGCGCGATGACTCCGATCCAGGGCACGAGCGAGTACAGGACGGCGAAGAGCGGGCCGTCCGGCCCCGCCGAAATGGTCCCACCCAGGTACGTGATCTGCCAGATCCACCCATGGGACCCCGCCTGGAGCGCCTCGTAGTGCGCCGGCACCCAGCGGTCGAGCGCGTTGTGCCCGAAGACCACGAGGAATCCGAACGCGGCGATCGCCGGATACGGCAGGAACACGAGACCCGCGAGCGCGACCATCGACCATCCGAGCATCCAGAGGACGCCCAGCAGCACGTAATGCCGGTAGTCGAAATTGAAAGTCCAGCCGAGGCGAACGACGGTGAGCTCGAGGAGGATGAGCCAGAGCCCGCGCACGAGCAGGAACCCGGCGAGCGACCTGCGGCTCCCCCGCCGGCCCCGGAGATACGCGCCCGCCCCGGCAAGAAACACGAACCCCGGCGCGCAGAAGTGCGTGATCCATCGCGTCAGAAAGAGGGGAACGGAAGTCCTCGAGAGGTCCATGGGGTCGAAGCTCGCGTTCGTCAGATAGAGCCGCACGTGATCGAGGGCCATCAGGATCATGATCGCGCCCCGGATCACGTCGATCGACGCGATCCTCGATGCCGGACGCTTCCCCTGTTCCCGGGCGATGTCCCTCACCCGCGGCCCATCGTGAACGGGCGGGCGCCACCGGCCGGGTCGCGTCTCCACCGGGATGGCTCGCAAACGTGAACACTGCCAACCACCAAAACTTTGACGCCCCTCTACAAGCTCTGCTATTGATGCGAAAGTAATGAATCGATTTAAGGTGCAACACACTATCCCATCCAACCTTCGTATCGGCGTCATCATCCTGTGTTCTGTGCTTTGCGCTCCCACGGTGTCGGCCGCTCCGTGTGATCAGGTAAAGGCCAGGCCGGACGCGTGGCTGGCCGGGAGAGTTGATGCTTTGGTGCTGGCCGCGCGACGCGCGTACGAAAGCGACAATGCGCAGACGGCTTACGAGCGAGTGCTCGACGGCATAAGCCGCACGCTGGAGCAGTGCAGGCTGATGCAGGAAAAAGATTTCACGGCGAAGTATCCAGAGTTCGTCGGCTACATCACGACCCTGGCGCTCGAACGAAAACCGGATCATGAGCTTGGCTTTAACGTCCCTGACAGAGTCTATTTTGCCGAGACGCGTGCCTACGTAGCCATCCCTGATTTCCTCCTGACTCCGAATTTTCTGCGCGTGGTTAGTCGCTTCGCAACCTTACCACAGGCGAAGGCAACTCTGAGGGAACTGAATGTGACCAGGGCGGTCAATGACCAACTCATATTCTTCAGCTACCAGTCCCGGCATCTGGGGACCCCTGATAACCCGGACAGCTTCTGGCGGTTGCTGATCGTCGTGCCGGGAAATGCGGCGCAGGGTGTTCCGGAAAAATGGGTGCAGTTCGGTATCCCCGATCCCAAAGCGCGCGCGCCGGTCCGAAACGTTTCGGTCGTGTCGGTAATGCCGGGACCCGACGGTACAACCAACGCTTACTTCAAAGACTATTTCCGAACCTACCGGCGGAACGGTTCGATCACGATCAAGGGGCGTTGGGATCTGGGCGAAGGCGACGACAACTGTGCGAAGTGTCACAAGAGCGGCATCCTGCCGATCTTTCCGGTCAGCGGGACGGTGAGTCGCGATGAGCAGCTGTTCGTGCGCACAGTCAACGAGCGCTTCCTCAAATACGGCCGGCCGCGCTTTGACCGGTACCTCGATGCGACCAGTTTGGGTCCCGGATTGGGTGCTACCACCGCGAGTGAGGCGGCGCCTGGTTTTCTGGCGGTGAAGACGGGAGTTGACGCGACAAATTGTGGCGCGTGCCATCAGCCAAACCGTCTCGGCGCGTTGAACTGGCCGATGGACCGGGTGCTGATTAGTTCGTACGTGAAAGGCGGTCAGATGCCGTTGGGCGCGGCACTCACGCCCGCTGCACGCAGCCGTCTGTACAGAGGGTTGATTCACGAATACTTCGCGATTGATGAGAGAAAGCCGGGAATACTTAAGTCGTGGCTGTTGGGTCGTCGGCGCTCGCCCCTCAACGAAACCCCTTAAGCTGAGATAACAGTCAGGCACGAGCCTACTTCTTCGCCGCCTTTATTTCCGCCAGCTTGATTTGAACTGCTCAAGGTCCTGATTCGTCGGATCTATCGAAGCCCGCGTTCGTCAGGCGCTTCGCTTCTTCCCAGGCGATGCCCCTCACGCGTCTCTCCGCCTCAACGAGCGGGCGCCACCGGCCCCAGGTACCGATCCAGCCAGTCGAGCATTTCCCGAACGATCGGCTGAATCGCCACGGAGATGTGCCCACCCTCGAACGAGACGTGCTTCTTGTCCTGCGCGGGGGTCCCGAGGAGCCGGAACAGCGGGACCTGCGTGGTCTCGTAGGGGTGCGCAAAGTCATAGCGGCCCGCGATCAGCAGCACGGGGATCCGGATCCGCGGTGCGAAATTGATCGGCTCGACTTCCGGCGGCACCCGCTCGAGCCGGAAGCCGCCCGAGGAGAGAATCGCCGTCCGAAAGCGGTTCTCGAGAGCGACGAGAACCACGCCGTCGATCGCGCCGAGGCTCATCCCGTAGTACGCGATCCGAGAGCGGTCGATGTCCGGCCGCGTCTCCAGGTAGTCGAGCGTCCGCCCGAGGTCCTTCGACCACTGGATGACGAGATCCCGGCGGAAGTTCGGACCCGTGGGCGGGTTCTCGATGTGCCGTTCGTACGTGTCCTGGTAGATCGGATGGATCGCGGCCCGTCCGCTCCGGATCACGAATTCGAGAAACCGAATGTCCATTTCGGCGCTCGATCGCATGAGACGGGCGTAGGAGCTCGGAAAGTAGACGACCGTCTGGAACGGCGGCCGCGCGTTCTTCGGAAGAAACAGGTAGGCCGGCACTCGCTCGTTTCCGTACGCCGCCGCATAGCTGACCTTCTGCCGCCGCCAGTAGGGCGAGGTCTCCTCGGGTCCCTCGTTGCGCAGGTCCAGAGGCGACCGATCGTAGGAGAAGAAGTTCCGGTACACACTAAACACATCGTCCGAGACCGGCGTCTCCTTCGAGTAGTCCCTCGCGAGAACGGGAATCGTTTCCGTCAGCGCGGCCGCGACCGGTTTCACATACCGGACGCACCGGAATCCGAAGCCGGGCAGCCGGATGAACGCGTCCTGCGCATCGGCCTCCCGGAACATGTAATTTGCGTCGGTCCACGCACCGCCGAGCAGGTACCTTCGGCCAGTCGTGTCGTTGAAGCACCACTCCTTCACGTTGCCGGCCATGTCGTAGCTGCCGAACGGGCTCATCGCCGGGCGGCTCCCGACGGCTGACGCGCCCTTGCCCCCGAAGTTCGCGACCCGAAGGATGTCGGAGAAGTTCTCGGTCATCGCGCCGATCCCCGCCGCCCGATACCAGTGGTAAACCGTCGGAAGACTCTTGCCAACGAACTCCGCGTACGCCGCCGCCTCGTACCAGCTCACGCCCTCGACGGGATAGTTGCCGCGTCCCTCGGGGAACGCGCCGAGCTCCCACGTCGAGGGGCCGGGGCGCCCCGTCGTGTCTCGGAGCTTCTCCATCGCGGCCTCCCACGGGATCTCGCGTCCGTCGCGGGTGAACGGCTGCTTCCAGTATTCCCGTTTGGAGTAGCCGCCGGCGTCGACGAACGCCTTGAACTGCGCGTTGGTGACCTCGTACTCGTCGATCCAGAAGTCGTCGAGCTGTACGGCCGGAAGGCTCCGCAGCGAGAACGGCCCGCCCGCCACGCGGACCATGCCGGCCGGGACGGCCGGCGCGAGGTCGAGCCGCCGTTCGACGCCCATGGCGCCCGCGGCGTGCGCGGTCTGGTATCCCGGCTTCGAGATCTTCCAGCGGTAGTACCCCATCGGGAGGCGAATGCCCCGAATGGGAGTCGTCCCGAGCGGCTGCCAGTCCGCCTCGGTCGAGAGGTAGTCCCGCATCGACACTTGCGCGCCGGGAGGGTCCGTCTCGACGGACGCCGGGAGCCAGGCGGCCCGCCGCAGCTTCGCGACCTCCGCCGGCACGTAACGCTCCGCTTCGCGCGAAAGGCGCACCGCGGCGGCGGGCTTCTGCTGTTCCGCCAGCCTCGAGATCTCCGGCAGCATCACGGAGCGGGCGCGGCGGATCCGGGAGTCCCGTACGAGCCAGAAGACCCCCGCCGCGGCGACCGCAGCGGCCGCCGCGAGGGCGGCTACGAACCACGCCCGCCGAAAGAGCGGCGGCGGGCGATCGGAGCGCTCGCGGGCGGAACCGCCCCGCAGCCGCGCAATGTCCGCCTCCATCTCACCCGCGGACGCATACCGGTCCTCGGGACGCTTCTCAAGCGACCGCGTCACGATCCGCTGGAGCTCGGCGGGAACGTCCGCGCGGGCGGACTTCAAGGGCGGCGCGGCGTCGCGGAGGATCGCCGTCAACGTCAGGAGATGCGAATCGCCCTGGAACGGGCGCCGGCCCGCCAGCATCTCGTAGAGGACCGACCCCAGGGAGAAGACGTCGGAGCGGGCATCGACGGGTTTCCCCTGCGCCTGCTCGGGCGACATGTACGCGATCGTCCCGAGGATCGCTCCCTGCCTCGTGCGCGCCTCGGCCGTCCCCGCGGTCGCCGTCGAGTCCGTCGTGGCTCCCTGCGGTGTTTCGGGCTCGAGGAGCTTGGCGAGGCCGAAGTCGAGCACCTTCACGCGCCCGCCAGGTCCGACCATGACGTTTGCTGGCTTGATGTCGCGATGAACGATACCGGCGGCGTGCGCCGTGCCGAGTGCGGACGAAATCTGGCTCCCCATAGTCGAGCACCTGGTCGAGCGGCAGGCCCGAAGGGGGAATGAGGCGTTCGAGCGACGAACCGTCGACGTATTCCATGACCATGAAGTCGACGCCCGAGTCGCTGTCGATGTCGTGGATGGTGACGATGTGCGGATGGTTCAACGCGGACGCCGCCTTCGCCTCGCGCACGAAACGCCACTTGCGCTCGGCGTCCTCCACCGCTTCGGGCCGGAGGACCTTGATCGCCACGGTGCGATCGAGGTGGGCGTCGTGCGCGCGGTACACGACGCCCATTCCTCCCGCGCCAATCCGCTCCCCGATCCGGTAGTGCTTGAGCGAAGTTCCGATCATCGGATCGCGCGCCGGCCCGCTCGGGGCGCTCATCGGCGCGCCGGCATCGGCATGAAGATCGGGAGCAGAGAAATCGCGAGAAAGACGACCGCGAAGGTGACGAGGGCCCCGAACGTCAGAAGGCTTCCCGTCGCGGAATCGAGGTCCGCGTCGGAAGGATTGGACGACATGTAGCGCACGGGAATCTTCTGCCCGACCTCGTACGGGTTCGGCCGGACGGCCTCCGACGAAGTGAAGCGGCCGGCGTGCCCGTCGGCCGTCCGGAAGGTGACGACCGGCGCGAACAGGGGGCGCCGGTCGGAGGCGTCGTTGGAGCTTCTCTCCTCGAAGGCGACGACCTCACCGGAAACGACGATGCCGCCGCGCTTCCACTCCTCGCGCCGCCGCCAGGCGAGAACCGCCGTGCGCGCGCACCAGAGCCCGGCCGCCGCGAAGGCGAGGCCGAAGAGAATGCGCAGGACGACGTTGGTCAGCGGCGACACGGCATCATCGAGATTGGAAAAAAGATGATATCGCCCGCCGGAGGGCCCGATTCGTCACCGGTCGAACGGAGACTTCCCTCTCGTGTATCCCGCGGGCACGTCGAACGTCGACGGCGGGATCGGCCCCTTCCGGACTTCCGTCGCTTCCTCGAGGGACTGCGTGCGGAAGAACGGTGTCCGGATGATGACCGCGGTCGAGAGCGGATACCCCTTCACCTTCTTGAGCTCCTCGTACATCCGCTGAAAGAGAACGCCCATGGGACCCATCGACGCGGAAGCGAGACGCCGCGCGTCGTAGTACTTCGCCGGGGGTATCAACGATGGGGCGGCCCAGAAATCGACCTCGAGAGCGTCGCCGATCTGCAGCGACCAGTGCTCGCACTCGTAACCGGCGAACTTCTGGTGCCCGGAAAGCTTCTCGAGCTTCGGCTCGCCGCGCATGTCGAACATGTCGGCGCCCCCCCTCGTGCGCATCTGGCGGGCGAGGCGATCCCAGGACTCCTCCATCTCCTCGATGGTCGTCTGCCAGTACTCCTTCTTTCGATGGTCGATCATCGTCAGCTTCCCATCGGCGAACCCGATGATCGAGTCGACGTCGCGGGTCGAGGTCTTGCTGCGCTCCTGCGTCAGGTATTGGGTCGTGGTCCCTTCGTTGTTTCCGAACGTCGTCTTGAAAACGACGGTGAGGTCTTCCGCCGCGGCGTGCGCGCTGAGAAGCAACGAGACGGCAACCGCGCAAGCGGCGGTGAAGCGTGAGGGGTGAGCCATGATGCTCCCTTTCAGCCTTTCAGATACTTCTCGAACCACCTTGTGACCGCCACCGCGGAGCGGATCCGGTTGGGCGTCTTGCGCCAGCCGTGCCCCTCGTCGGGAAAGAGGACGTACTCGACCGGCACGTTGCGCTTCTTCAGGCTCTCGACGACCTGCTCGGCCTCGATGACCGGCACGTTCGTGTCGTTGGCGCCGTGCAGGACGATCGTCGGCGCGCTCACGCGGTCCACCTTGTGGATCGGCGAGAGCCGCCGCAGCATGTCCGCCTCCGTGTCGGGGTCGCCGTATTCGATCTTCGAGATCGCCGCCATCCACGGCTCCGTGTGCTTGAAGAACGTCTCGAAGTTCACGACTCCGAAGAGGTCGGCGCCTGCCGCGAAGAGCTGCGGGTACTCGGTCAGGCCCGCGAGGACCATGTAGCCGCCGTAGGAGCCCCCCATGATCCCGATCCGCTTCGGGTCCGCTCCCGCCTTCACCGCCGCGGAGACGCACGCCTCGATGTCCCGAACGCCGTTGACGCGCAGCGCGCCGTTGTCGAGGTTCACGAACTTCTTGCCGAACCCGGAAGAGCCGCGCACGTTCGGAGCGAATACGGCGATGCCGCGGCCGAGGAGCGCCTGGTACTGGCTGTTGAAGCTCGGCCGCTCCTGCCCCTCCGGTCCGCCGTGGAAGGAGAGGACCGTCGGGAAGGGCCCGGCACCAGCCGGCCGGTAGAACCACCCGGAAAGCTCGAGCGAGTCATGGGCCGGAAAACGCAGCAACTCGGGACGGACGAGCTTCGCGAGATCGACGCCGGCATGAGGACTGTGCGTCAGCTGGCGCAGGCGCCCGGTCTCGACGTCGAGGACCCAGATGTCGGCGGGGGTCGCCGCTCCCGAGCAGACGAGCGCGAGCGACTTCCCGTCGCGCGAGAAGTCGAGGCCGCCGGTGATCTCGGCGGGCAGCTTCGGTTTCGAGATCGACTTGCCGGCCCTGAGGTCCCACAGCTCGAGCTCGCTTCGACCCGCCACGTTCCAGAGAAGCGCCGCGCGGGCGCCGGCGTCGTCGACCTCGAACCCGGAGAGCTCCGCGTCTTCGCGCGCGAGCACGACCTCGAGCGGCCCGGGACGCCCGTCGGCGCCGATCGCCATGCGCGCGAACGCGCGGCGGTCGCGGTCCTTGTCGGCGGCGAGGTAAACGGTGCGTCCGTCGGAGCCGAACGCTCCCGAGTAGCTCCCCGGGCCTGTATGCGGCGTCAGAAGCGTTTCCTTGCCCGACGCGATCTCGACCAGATAGACGTTGTTGTCTCCTCGGCTGACGAGCCGCTCGAGGATCGCGTACTTCTTGTCCCGCGAAAGGGAGGTGAACGAGCCGATCCCGCGGTTCTCGGTTACGAGGCGCGAGGTGCCCGTCTCCGCGTCCCAGACGTACGCGTCGATGGCGGCGCCGCTGCGCCGGTTGGATCCGAGCGTCAGAAGCCGCCCGTCCCTCGACCACACGCCGAGTCGGTTCGTCTCCTTCGCGCCGTCCGTCAGCCGCTTCAGCGCGGTGCCGTCCGGACGCACGACGTAGACCTGTTCGTTCATCCCGCCTCCCGGGGCGAGCGTGAACGCGAGCCAGGCGCCGTCCGGCGACCACGTGACGAACCCGACGGGATCGTCGAATCCCGTAACGAGCTCCGGGTATCCGCCCGCCGAGTCGACCGTCCACACCTGCGGAAGCCCTCCGAGGTTGGACACGTACGCGATGCGCTTTCCGTCCGGAGAAAACGCCGGCGAGCCCGCGTTGCCGATCTTCGCCATGAGCGAGACGGCGCGCTCGAGATCGTCCTTTCCCGCGGGCGCTCCGGGGGCGGGGGCCTGGCCGAGGACCGCGGCCGCCGCTGCGAGGAAAGACACAGAGACCGTTGCCGCAAGACGCCTCATGGAACCTCCGTTCGTGGCGAAAGCCTATGTCAGGCAGAGTCGCGCCGACTCATGCCGGCAAGTCCGGGACGATCACGGCTTCCTCCGCCCGGTGCTCCCGCCAGTGACGCACGGCGACGGAGAGAACGGCGACGACGGGGATCGAGAAGAAGATCCCGGCGAGGCCGCCGAGCTCCGCGCCGCAGAGGATCGCGAAGATGATTGCGAGCGGGTGCAGATGGATCCCCCGTCCGATGATCCGGGGGTAGACGACGTAGTCCTCGACGATGCGCAGGACGATCAGAAAAACGAGCGTCGTGACCGCCTGCCCGGGGGAGCGGAAGGCGGCGAGGAAAACGGCGACCGCGCCGATCGTGACCGGCCCCGCCAGCGGAATGAACTCGAGAAGCCCCGCGGCGATTCCGAGAACGAGCGCGTAGGGGACTCCGATCACGGCGAACCCGGCTGTGCACGCCGCGCCGACGATGAGACAGGCGATGAGCTGCGCGCGGATGTATGCCGCGAGCGCCGCGTTGACGTCCTGGAAGAAGTCCTTGCCCCTCCACCGCATTCGCGCCGTCGGAGCGAGGCGCAGCAGCGATCTCCGGAACACGTCCGCGTCCTTCAGGAGGAAGAGCGCCAGGATCGGCACGAGCACGAGCCACGGCACGAAGCCGGCGACGCTGGCGAGGAAGGGGAGGAAACCCCGCTCGATGGCCGCTACCGCGGCCGCGAGCGCCCGCTCGATGCCGCCGTTGACGGCCGTCTGGAGCTCGCGCGGGAAGTGGGAGCGTTCGTACATCTGGACGGAGGTGAGCCACGTGCGCACACCGGCCGCGTACCGGGGACCCTCGCCCGCGAGCGCGGAGAACTGAGACGCGGCGACCGGAAAAAGGAGCCAGACGGCGGCGGCGAGCGCGCCGAAGATCAGGAGGTAGACGACGCAAATGGCCGCCGGAAGGGGCAGCGCCCGCGGCCGGCCGCGGATCGTGATCGGGCGGCGCGCGAGGGAGACGAGCGGCGAGATCAGGTAGGCGAAAAAGATTGCGAGCACGACGAGCAGGATGACGCCGCGAATCTGGAACACGACCCAGAGCGCCGCCGCGGTGGCGAGAAGGATCCCGATGACCTGGAGCGTGACGCGCGGTACCGACAGAGGCGGAGGGACGGAAACTTCCTGACTCACGAGGCGAAGCTTATGCCCGGTCTCGCGGCTCTTCTCCCCGCCTTACCGGCCCTTCTTTTGTCATCCTGAGCGAAGCGAAGGATCTGCCCTGTCGCTCAAGGGTGCCCGCGTCGAGGGCGAGGGCAGATCCTTCGTCGCTGCGCTCCTCAGACGATATGGAAACGACCGGCTCGCGATTCGCAACAATCGCGGGTTAGTACTCGGCGCACCAGAGCCGCATACGAAAGGAGCCGGTCATGGAAGAGGGTA
>JALZAT010000049.1 GCA_030948185.1 Acidobacteriota bacterium | reverse complement strand
GAGTAATACGCCACACTCGCTCATTCGCTCGCCGCGTTAGGAGTCTCCCGACCGAAGGGAGGGAGGAGCCTGACGCGGCGGGAGCCGGAGCGAAGCGTCAGCGCAGCGCAGGCGACGTTGACGCGGCGGGAGCCGGAACGCAGCGAAGCGAAGTGACGGCGACGTGTCCCCCCGTGCGCGGGGGAGAGGTGAAACACGCGACGTATGTAATCTCCCGCGGTCTCCCCATCGTCTCTAGAGACGTCAAGGGGCGATGGCCGCCCCACGAAAGGAGACCGGAATGAAACGAATCGCTCTTACGTTTGCCGCAGCCGGCGTGATCGCCCTCCTGGTGGCGGGGCCGCTCGCGGCGCAGGAGCGGCGGGGGATGGGCGCCCATGGCGGATTCGCGGCGCGGCGGTTGAGCCGCTGCCTCGCGACGCTCGACCTCTCCGCGGCCCAGAAGGCGGACATCGACGCCGCAATCGCCGCGGCGAAGCCGACGCTCCAGGCCGACCGTCAGTCGCTTCAGGCCGACAGGCAGAAGCTGAAGTCGGATCTCGACGCGGGCGTCGACAAGTCGGTCATCGGCCAGGACACGATCACGATGCACGCGGAGCGGCAGAAGCTCAAGGCGGACGCGCTCTCGCTCCGGGACCAGATCGCCTCGAAGCTCGACGCGGATCAGAAGAGCCAGCTGAAGGGCTGTTTCCGCGGCCCCCGCGGCAATTAGGGCACCGACTCCGCCTCGTAGGGCTTTCCTCCTCGCGGTCCGGGCAGCCGAGATGCCCGGACCGCACTTTTTTTGGCCGAACTGATCTGGTCACCGGGAACCGGCGGACGACTGCCGGTAAACGACTCCCCTCCGCATGACGAACACGGTGCGCGAGAGCGCCGTGACGTCGCGGAGTGGATCGCCGTCCACGGCGATGAGATCCGCGTCCATCCCCGGCGCGAGCGCGCCGATTGTCTTGTCCAGCCCGAGCGATTTCGCGGCGAGGGAGGTCGCGGATACGATCGCTTCCGCCGGCTTCTGACCGCCGTCGCGTACCCGGCACCCGAGCTCTTCGGCATTGCGGCCGTGCGCCCCGGCGACGGCGTCCGTTCCAAACACCACCTGGAGACCCGGCGTGGCAATGGCCTGGCGAAACGCCGCAACGGCGAGAGGCAGCGCGCGTTCCATTGCGGCGAATCCGGCCTCCGTGTAGTTGCCGATACCGAGAAAGCGCTCCCGGTTGTCGAGGTAGTTGCGGAAGACGAGACACACCTGGGGGTCGAAGTAGGTCCCCTGCCGGGAGAGCGTCTCGAGGGCATCGCGCGTCGCGAAGACGCCGTGCTCCACCTGGGTGCAGCCGGCGAGCGCGGCGGCTTTCATGCTCTCGGCGCTGTGTCCGTGCACGACGGACCGCAACCCGAGACGCGCCGCCTCGCCGCACGCCGCGCGAAGCTGCTCGTCGCTCAACGTCTGTCCTCCGCCTTCGCGGATGGACCGGGACGCGAAGATCTTGATGACGTCCGCCCCTTCACTCTTGCGCTTGCGGACGAGCTCTCGAAGCTCCTCGGCCGTTTTCTTCTCATCCGCGAGCGGCTCGAGAGAAGTGAGAATGCGGGGCCCGGGCACTCCCCGTTTCTCGACCGCGTCCCGGAGCTCTTTCTCGGCGGGCGAACCGATGCTCTGGACCGTCGTGAACCCCGCCTGCAGCGTCGCCCATGCGTTGCCGGCCTGCGCGAAGGAAGTCCGGGCCGGGGGCTCGCCATCTTTTTCCGTGTGGAGCCGTCCCTCGGCGTTGAGCGTCCACGCGAGGTGGACGTGGGTGTCTATCAAGCCCGGTAGCACCGTCCGCCCCGTCAGATCGTGGTCCACGGGCTCGCGCGCCTTCTCGCGCTCGAGCGAGGCGATCCGGCCTGCCCTCACGGTGATGACGACGGGCCCATCGAGCGTGGCGCCCCGTCCGTCGAGGACCCGTGTCGCCCGAATGCGGACTGCCGGGGCGTCCTCCCCGGCGGCGGTCGAAGCCGCGCCGGGACTCGCGACCCAGAGCACCGCGGCGGCGGAAATGGCGAGAGCCCGGGCGGGCCGGGCTCTCGGGAAGTCGATGCGCATTCTGCGCTCTAGGACTTCGCGACTTTCTTCTTGGCGGGAGCCGCGGAGTCCGCGGGCGCGGCGCCGGCGGCGGCGGCGGTAGTCGTCACCGTGATCGTCTGGCGTCCGACCACCTGGCCGGCCGCGTTCTTGGCGACTACGGAAATCTTGTGCGCGCCTTCCTTCTCGGCATGGACGTTCATCACGTTGCGCGTGGCCGGGATGTTGCCGAGGTTCTTTCCGTCCATCCACACCTGGTAGACCGGCGTCGACGCGGACTTGCGCTCCGACGGGTTCAGCGCGGTTCCCTCGGTCTTCGGCTCCGGCAAGGCCAGAACGACGTTGAAGTCGCCGCCCGCGATCGTCGCTCCGTTGGCAGGCTCCGCGATCCTCATCTGAAACTGTTTCTGCGTCGGGGACCCCGACTGCTTCGACTCGGAAACCTGCCCCTGGGCGGTGAGTGCGATCGCGGACACCACGGCGGCCGCAACCAGGATTTTCCTCATGGCAGTGCTCCTTTTCTCTTTCCGGGTTTTGGCGGATCTTACTGCAGGAGGCTGGAGGTGAGATGGGACGGCCTGGGTCAGAATCCTCGGCGCACGGCAAAAGCCGACGATACAATCCCTCCCATTCGCGGCGCGCCGCTTCCGACAACCGAGCACGCTTCGAGGGAGGTCGCATGATTTCCACCAGCCGGATCCGCGGGATTCTGCTCGAGCCGAAAAAAGAGTGGCAGGTGATCGACGGGGAATCGACCACCACCGCGGCTCTCTATTCCGGGTGGATCGCGCCGCTCGCCGCGATCGGCCCAATCGCGAGCTTCATCGGTCTCTCGTTCGTCGGTTTCACGCTTCCGTTCGGCGGCGGCCGGATCGTCGTCCCGATCACCACCGGTCTTGCGGGCGCGATCGTGCGCTACGTCGGAGCTCTGGTCGGCGTGTACATCCTGGCGATCGTGATCGACATGCTGGCGCCGAAATTCGGAGGCCAGTCCAACCGGATCCAGGCGCTCAAGGTCGCCGCGTACTCGAGCACGGCCGCGTGGCTCGCCGGGATCTTCGGAATCATTCCGGCGCTCGGGATCCTCGCCCTTCTCGGCCTCTACAGCTTCTACCTGCTCTACCTGGGCCTGCCGGTGCTCATGAAGTCTCCGGTGGAGCGGTCGCTGCCCTACACGATCGTCGTGGTTCTCGTCGCGATCGTGATCTTCATCTGCCTGGGGCTCATCTCGTCGCTCGTGCTGCGCATGGGCGGCGCCGGAACTTACCCGGCCGGGTTCGCCCGCTGACGACGTCCCGCCGCGGCGGGACGGCTACTCGCTTCGCATCGCCGTCATCGGATCCAACCGAACGGCGCGAAGGGCGGGGGCGAAGCTTCCGGCGAGGATTGCGAAGAACGTGAGCGCCGCCGCGGCCGCGAACGTGCCGGCGTCCGCGGGGTGAACTCCGGCGAGGAGCCGTTTCAGAACGCGTCCGGCGGCATAGGCGAGGGCGGCGCCCGGCAGGATTCCGAGGACCGCGAGAAGCACCCCGCGCCGGAGGACCATCCGCAGGATGTCGCCCGAGCGTGCGCCGAGCGCGAGCCTCACGCCGATCTCGCGGGCACGGCGCGAAACCGTGAAGGCGAGGAGGCCATGGATTCCGATGGCGGCGAGAAGGAGCGCCGCCGCGCTGAACGCTCCGAGCACCGCCAGCTGGACCCGTCGCGGAGCGGTCTCTCCCGAGACGATTTCCGTCAGCAGCCGCACGCTCGCAACAGGCAGCTCGGGATCCGCTTTCGCGACGATTCGGCGGATCGCCGGAAGCAGAGTCGCCGGTGCCGCCGAGGACCGGACCACGAGGTCGCGCGGGATGTACGTCACGATCTGCCCGTCCTGCAGCTGGCGGGACGGCAGGTAGACCTGCGGCTCGCTCTCCCGCTCCAATCCCCGAACCCGCACGTCGCCGACGACGCCGACGACCGTGGGGTCGTGGAACGCGATCCGGAACCGGCGGCCGATCGGGTTCACGCCCGGCCAGCACCGCCGCGCGAAGGACTCGCTCACGAGGGCAACGGAGGGCGTCGCCTGCGTGTCCGAAGCCGCCACGTCCCGCCCGAGCTTTACGGGAATGCCGAGCGTGGCGAAGAATCCGGGAGTCACGATGCGGAGGCTCGCCATCCTGGAGGTCTGCGCATCCTGCGCCTCGCCCTCGAGCGTCAGGGGCCAGATTCCGCCGCGGTTCACCATCGGCAAAAAGCCGACGTAGGCGGCGCCGGTCACGCCCGGAAGTCCGCGGAGCTCGGAGAGGACGCGCTCGTAGAAACGGTTCCTCATCTCCGTGCCGTCGTACTTCGGCGTGGGAAGCGGGGTCTTGAGCGTCAACACGCCTTCCGCGCGGAAACCCGGATCGAGGGCCTGCAGCCGCCACAGCGCGCGGACGAGGAGTCCCGACGCGATGAGCAGAGCGACCGACACGGTCACCTCCGCGATCACGAGCATCGAACGGAGCTTTTCCGTGGCGTGGCTCTCTCCGGAGCGCGCGCTCTCTCGAAGGCCGGCGGAATCGGGATTGCCGCAGGCGCGAAGCGCCGGCAGAACTCCGAACGCGAGGCCGGTGACGACGGTGACCGCGCCCGCGAAAAGCAGCACGCGCAGGTCCACGCCGGAGCCGGCCGCGATCGGAAGCCCGGTCGGCACGAGCCGCGCCATCAGGGGAACGGCGGCGGCCGCCAGGAGAACTCCGAGCCCGCCGCCGCAGAACGCCAGAAGCAGGCTTTCCGTCAGGAGCTGCCGCACCAGCCGCTCCCGGCCCGCGCCCATCGCGGTGCGTACCGCGAGCTCGCGGCGCCGCGCGAGCCCGCGCGCGAGGAGAAGGCTCGCCAGGTTCGTGCAGGCGATCAGCAGCACGCCTAACGACGCCCCGAGAAGGGTCGCGAGCAGAAGCCGGGACTGCTCCGACTTCTCGTCCTTGAGCGGAATCACGGACACCCCGGTCCGGGCGTTCTCCTTGGGGTAGGCGCGTTCGAGGCGGGAGCCGATCAGCCGCATCTCCGTTCGCGCGGCCTCGACCGACACGCCCCGTTTCAGGCGGCCGAGCACGCGCAGCCAGTTGTTGGTGCGGTCCTTGTAGTTGGAGTTGTCGTCGAAGCGGGCCGGGATCCAGAACTGAGTCTCGGGGCTCGGGAACCGGAATCCCCCCTCGAGAACTCCGATCACCTCATAGGAGTCTCCGTCGAGGAGCACGCGGCGCCCCACCGCGTCCTCCGCGGCACCGAACTGCGTGGTCCAGAGACCCTCGGAGAGCAGCACTGTGCCGGGGGCACCGGGCCGATCGTCCTCCGGCCGGAACGTGCGCCCGACGAGAGCGCGCGCGCCGAGCATCGGGAGGAGCTCCGCCGTCGCCGCGATCCCCTCGATCCGCGCCGGCGCGCCGTGCCCGACCAGGTTGAAAGAGGCGCCGTGATACGCCGCCATCGACTCGAACGAGCGACTCGACGCCTTCCAGTCGAGGTAGTTGGGCGGCGCCGCTTCCATCCGCGAATAACCCCGAAAGGACTGATCCTGCCAGACGGCGACGAGCCGGTCGGGGTCCGGGAAAGGCAGGGGACGAATCAGGACGCGGTCCGCGAGCGAGAAGGCGGCGGTCGTCGCCCCGATCCCGAGTGCGGCGACGACGATCGCCGTGAGCGCGAACCCGGGCGTGCGCCGGAGAGTCCGGATCGAATAGCGCAGATCCTGACGAAGCAGGTCCGCGTGCGCCGCGACGGCGTTCCAGACCACGTCGGGAATGGCGCCCGCCCAGAGGGCCGCGGCCGCGACGCCGGAAGAACGGCGCAGGCGGGATTCGAAGAGCGCGCAGAGATCGGCGCCGTACTCCCCGCGAAACGACGCGGGATAGAGATGCAGGAGGGCGCGGTAGAAACGCATTCAGCTGGTCCGCGTGACGAAGCCGCTCGCCCGCGCCATGCGGACGAGCTCCGTCAGCCGCTTCGCCTCGGCCCGGGCCGCCGACGCGCCGAATGCCGTGATCCGGTAGTAGCGGCGCCGCTCGTCGTCGTCCTCCGGCGCGGGACGCTCACGGACTTCTTCGATCAACGCCTGCTCGAGCATCCGCTGAATCGTCCGGTACAGAGTCCCGGGCCCGAGCTTGACCGTGCCCCCGGTTCGCACCGCGACGTCCTGGAGGATCGCGTAGCCGTGGCGGTCCTCTTCGGCGAGGGCCATGAGGATGTGAAACGTCGCGGGCGGGAGGGGAAGGAGCCGGCGGGCGGAGGACGCGTCTTCAGCCATGGCTCCATTATATCCATAGCGGATATATCTGGGCCGGATAGAGAAGCGGCGTGCCGAGCGCTAGATCCGCCCCAGCAGACGCTTGACCTCGCGGATTCGCGCCTCGTCGCGGCGGTAAAACGTCCACTGGCGGATCCGCTTGCCCCGCACCAGCCCCGCCTGGGAGAGAACTCGCAGGTGCTCGCTGACCGTCGGCTGGCTGACTGCGAGCTTTTCGGCGATGCGCAGGCCGCACACCCCGTCCTTCACGAGATCCCCGTCGACCTGAGGCGCGAAATGCGCCCGGGGGTCCTTGAGCCACTCCAGAATCTGCAGCCGCTTCTCGTTCGCGAGCGCCCGCAGGCCGGCGGAAGCAATAGTCATGTTGCCAATTTGCCAATTAACGATATGGTTGTCAAGCGCCGCCGTGAATGGGAGGCGCGGAGAGGAGCGAAGACATGAACGTGAGCGAGCTGGGCGTGATGATCGACCGGGAGGCCATCCGCGAAATGGAGCCGCGAATCCGTCCCTGGATCCGGACCACTCCTGTCCTCGAGACCGACCTTCGAGACTTCGACCTCGGCTCCGGCGCAGTCGCGCTGAAGCTCGAGCTGTTCCAGCACGCGGGCTCCTTCAAGACCCGGGGAGCCTTCGCCAACCTGCTGACGCGCGCGATTCCGAAGGCGGGAGTCGTCGCCGCCTCCGGAGGAAACCACGGGGCGGCCGTGGCGTACGCCGCCGGCCGTCTCGGCATTCCCGCCAAGATCTTCGTACCGACCGTGTCCTCCCCCGCGAAGATCGCGCGAATCCGCGAATCTGGCGCGGATCTGACCGTGATCGGAGAGCGGTACGCCGACGCGCTCGAGGCGAGTGAGCGGTGGGCGCGGGAATCCGGAGCGCTGCCCGTCCATGCGTTCGACCAGCGCGAGACTCTGCTCGGCCAGGGGACGCTCGGTCTGGAGCTCGAGAGCCAGTCGCCGGCGCTCGACACGGTCCTCGGTCCGGTGGGTGGAGGCAGCCTCGTCAGCGGGATCTCCGCGTGGTTCGGAGGATCGGTGCGCGTCATCGCCGTCGAGCCTGAGGGCGCGCCCACGTTGACGCGCGCCCTCGAGGCGGGCCGGCCCGTCGACGCCCCCACGGACAGCATCGCGTCGGACTCCCTCGCGCCCAGGCGGGTCGGCGAGCTCGTCTTTCCGATCGTAAAGAGATTCGTGGATCGCGTCCTCCTTGTCTCCGACGAGGAGATCGTCGCCGCCCAGCGCGCGCTCTGGAAGGCGGCTCGCGTCGTCGCCGAGCCGGGAGGCGCAGCCGCCTTCGCCGCGCTCCTCGCGCGCCGCTACGAGCCTGCGTCGGGCGAGCGAATCGCGGTGGTCGTCAGCGGCGGAAACACGACGGCGGTTACTTTTCCGTCGTGAAGGATGGTTCCCGGGCCGAGAGTCTCGCGAGCTCGCGCAAAGCCTCGCGCACGCTGCCGTTGTGCCGGCGCACCAGATCCTCGGCGCGAACCCCGAAGCGCTCCAGCCCGGAGCCGGTGGCCTCCCGCACGATCTCGGAAAGGACGTCGGCCTCCGCGCATCCGCGATAGAGCGTCGGGAGAAGGCCCTCGCGGCACGTCGTGACCACGAGTCCCGCCGCGGCGCGACTTTCCCGCCGGACACGGATCCACGACAGCCTCGACAGCGCGTCGGCGCCGTCGATCCAGAGGAGATCGGAGGGCTGGAGAAGGGCGAACAGGGTGTCCCGCTGCTCGTCGTCCAGCTTCCGCTGACCGGGAGAGAGGAGCACTCCGCGAAAGCGCAAGCCGGTTCCGGAGAGCCGCCCGAGCAGGTCCTCGAGCAGCGCCGTCTTCCCGCGCCCGTCGTCGCCAACGATGGCTCCCCTGCGGCTGAGCGATTCGAATCTCTCCAGGAGCGCGGTCCAGCCCCGCTCGCCGAGGCGGTAGCGGTACCGGAGGACGCGGTGGGGGGGAATCGAGCTCAAAACACGCACGTCCGGAGGACCTCCCGGGCGGTGGCCGAGCCCGGGCAGAGGCTGCGCCTCGTACCCGAAGACTCCCGAAAGGATGAATACCACCGCAAAAGGAATCGCGGTCGCCTTCAGGACGCCGCCGAACCACCCGGGGTCATGGGACTCGCGGGCCGTCCGCGCGAGTCCGCCCGCGAGCATCGCGTGAAACGCCGCGTCGGACAGGATCACGGGTGACTGGTAGACCACGTACGCTCCGGCCCCGAACACCGCGACGACGAGCAGCACGAAGAGAACGAGAAGCAGGATCCCGTCGTCTCCCCCTCCGCCGCCCGAAGAACGCGAGCCGGAGCCCGACCCGGAGCCGCGCGCGTGGAAAGGCAGCGAGAACGCCTGACGCGGAGCGGGAGCCTCGACTTCTCCGAAGCTTCCCGAAGATCCGCCGCCGCCGGAAGACCCGCCACCGCCCGAAAAGCCCGCGGAAGTTCCGCCTCCTCCGCCGCCGCCCGACCAGCTCGACCCATCCAGGACGCCACCCGAAGAGTCGGAGCCGGACGCATTCCCGCGCTTCGAGGAGGAAAGCCGGCAGACGTACGCGAGCCACACCCGGATCAGGCCGAAGAAGACGCCGTACGAGACCAGAACCATGATGGGGTACCGAAACGTCATGTTCGTGAGTCCGGACTTGAGAAGGAACCGGCCCGCGAGCACCCCCGAGAGAAGGACGAGCGCGAGCATCGCGGACATGTGCGCGCGAATGAAGTATCGGTGCTGCATGGCGCCGCAGAAGCGCCCATGGATGTCGTTCACTCGGGGAGAGATCTTCATGCGAAGGAACAGGATCCGGGGAGGAGACCTGACGAACTACGCACTGATCTGAGCACAGAATAGCACCCCCGCGCGGTCGAAACCGCTCCTCGGATGGAAGCGGAAACGGAAGCGTCAATTTTTCCGCGTCAGGATGAGCTCCATCACGAGACGGTCCTTGCCGTCGCCGCCGCCGACGGAGAACTGGCGATGGATCGACTTGCGGCCCCCATCCTCGAGGTGTGAGATCGTCTTCGACTCCGTAGAGGACGATTAGCTTTCCGTCGAACGGCGCGCGGCTCTGTCGAATCGGGCCTTCGGACCTGTCGAACGGAACAGGTTTCCGGACGGGCCGAGGCTGGTCCTTTTTGATTCTTTCGGCCAGTTGTCGGCGGCGGCCGCCGCTCCTAAGGTGTTCCTGTCTCTCTTCACGCGGGTGCGCAAAGCGCCCGCATTTTTTTTAGGGCGAATGGAAAGGAGCCGGTCATGCGCCCAGTATTCGTGTTTCGTCTCGTCGGTCCCATTCTTGTGGTCTTCGGGTGTCTCGCTCTCGCTCCCCTTGGAAGCGGTTCCGCCGATTTCGGTGCGCCGCTGCCGGGTCTGACCGCGGCAGAGATCGATCAGTTCAACGCGGGCAAGACGGAGTTTTCCGCCGTGGAGACGATCGCCGAAGGGGTCGGCCCCCTCTTCAACGACGTTTCCTGCGCGAACTGTCATTCGGTTCCCATGGTCGGAGGCGGCAGCGCGCGTCTCGAGACGCGCTTCGGAAGGATGAAGTCCAACGGGGAATTCGATCCGATGACGGAATTCGGGGGGTCGCTCATCCAGGATCACGGCATCGGGGCCACCGGGACCGGGACATGCGAATACCTCGAGGAATCGGTTCCGAGGCAGGCGACGGTTGTCGCGCGCCGCAGAACGACGCCGCTCTTCGGGCTCGGACTCGTCGAAGCCGTTCCCGACGCCGTATTCCGGGGAATCGCCGCACTGCAGGGTCACGATCCGGACGGCTGCGCGGGCGTCGTGGCCGCCGTCACCGACCTCACGACGGGACGGCAGGCCGTCGGGAAGTTCGGCTGGAAGGCGCAGAACCCGAACCTGCACCAGTTCGCCGGCGACGCGTACTTGAACGAAATGGGAATCACGAGCCCGCAGTTCCCCAGCGAGAACTGTCCGCACGGCGACTGCGCCGCGCTGGCGTGCAATCCCGCTCCGGGCATGAACGACGACGGAGAGGGAGTCGAAGAGTTCACGGATTTCATGCGGATGCTGTCTCCCCCGCCTCGCGGTCCCGTACCGGTCGCGGCGGTGCTCGGCGAGCTTCAGTTTCTGAAGATCGGGTGCGCCAATTGCCATGTTCCCGTTCTGCGGACGGGGCCGAGCGCGGTCGCCGCGTTGAACAACGTGACCTTCCATCCCTACTCGGATTTTCTGCTCCACGACATGGGTACGTTGGGCGACGGGATCACCCAGGGCATGGCGACGGGCAAGCTCATGCGGACGGCACCCCTCTGGGGTCTCCGATCCATCACGACGCTCCTCCACGACGGCCGCGCGACGACGGTCGAGCAGGCGATCCTCGCCCATGACGGTCAGGGCCGGAAAGCGCGCGACCGCTTCACGAGAATGACTTCCTGGGAAAAGGGACAACTGATGGCGTTTCTCGGGTCGCTGTAAGAACCTCGGGCGCAATGGGGGCGGGAGCCCCCTCCACCCCAGCCTCTCCCCCGCGCACGGGGGAGAGGAGCGCCCTCGCCGGTCCTGCGATACCGTACGGGAGGTGAAACGCCTCGCAGACTTGACGGTCGAGGACCTCACATCGGTCCCCGTCTGGCGGTACGAGGGCGGCTCCGACGCCGAAGCCCTCGTGGTACCGGTGCGCCGGGACTCCCTGTCGCAGAATGACGACGACGTCTTTCTCGCGGCGACGGAATTCGAACTCGTCGATTCGGCGCGACATTTCGGGTTCTGCTTTCCCGCGGACGATTCCAGCATCGATTACCTGCAGCCGGTGATCGTGACGGGCGGACGGCACGTGGGCTTCTGGTTCGACGCCCCCGTGACGCCCGAGGTGCTCGCGGACCAGTGGAGCCTCCTTGGCAAAGCCGCCGAGAACGTGTTTCCTGTTCGATTCAAGTGCCTCGTGCCGGTGGACGGCCGCACGGTCTCGGGGGAGATCCCGCGCGTCGAGTTCTCCACCGGCCTCGCCGCGGCGGGTCCCGTGGCCGTGCCGCCCCTGGCGACATCGGAACGCCCGCCTGCCCCGGGCTCCCGCAGTGACGCGGAACACGAACGCAAGGCCCGCCCCTCGACGCGCTGGCCCGGAGCCGAGCGGATGCTGACCGCCCGCCCTGTTCCCGCGCGGCGCCGAAACGCGGAGCGCGTCGAGAAACGGACGGCGCGCCGGCGGCCCGTCGAGATGGCCGTCGATTTTTCGCAGGAGTCCTTCCACGGCAGCGGCGTGACCGGCGATGTTTCGAGGCGCGGAATGTTCGTGCGCTCGAATCGGATCCCGGGCTCGGGTCCGTTGCTGCGCCTGACCGTGCACCTGCCCGAGGGCCGCAAGCTCTTCCTGACGGGACGGGTGGTTCGCAGCGCGGAGTCGAGCGGGATCCCGCGCCCCACAGGGACGACGGGTTTCGGACTCCGGTTCGCCGACGAATCGCCCGAATACGAGAACCTGCTGGACTGGCTCTCCGACGAATCGAAGTAGGCCGGCGGCGCCCGCGGCGGTCTTTTTCGCCCACCGCGGTTAGACTTCCCCCTCATGAACAGACGAGAACTCCTCCAGGGCGCCGCCCTCGGCGCCGCCGCCCTTGCACTGCCGAAAACGTCTCGGGGCGCATCCCCGTCCCCGGCCCCCTCGTCCCGCTTCGCGCCCGTGCTCGCGGAGATCGAAAAGCACCACGAGGAGAACGTGCGCCGGCTGCAGGACTGGATCCGGCAACCCTCGATCGCCGCGGAGAACCGGGGGATGAACGAAGGGTGCGACCTGCTCATCCAGATGCTCAAAGCCGCCGGGTTCGATCGGGCCGACAAGGTCCCGACGGACGGCCAGCCCGGAGTGTTCGCCACGCTCGACGCGGGCGCGCCCCGGACTCTCGGCGTCTATTTCATGTACGACGTCAAGCAGGTCGATCCCGCGGAATGGTCGTCCCCGCCGTGGGAAGCGCGCCTCGTCGACAAGCCCGGGCTCGGCAAGATTCTCGTCGGCCGCGGGACGGTGAACCAGAAGGGGCCCGAAGCTTCCTTTCTGGCGGCGCTCCATGCCTTCCGGGCGGCTGGGCGCAAGCTGCCCGTCAACCTCGTGCTCGTCGCCGAGGGCGAAGAGGAGATCGGCTCCCCGCACTTCCCCCAGATCGTGCGGCGACCCGAGATCCAGTCGGCGCTCGGAAAGACGATCGGCGTCTTCATGCCGATGCCCTCGCAGAGTCTCGACGGCACGGTGACGGTTACGCTCGGAGCGAAAGGGGTCGTCGAGCTCGAGCTCGTCTCTTCCGGAGAGAAGTGGGGCCGCGGGCCGAAGCTCGACATCCACTCGAGCAACAAGGCGCGGGTCGACAGCCCCGCATGGCACCTCGTTCAGGCGCTCAACACCCTGATCGGTCCCGACGGGAACACGCCGGCGATCGAGGGCCTCACCGACCGCGTCCGGCCGATCTCCCCGGCGGAAAAGCAGATGGTCGTCGATGGCTCCCGCAGAATGGACGAAGCGCTCTTGAAGAAGAGCATGGGCGTCGAGCACTGGATCAACGACGAGGGTTTCGTCGACTCGCTCGATCGTCTCGTTTCCCGCCCCACGGTCAACATCGAGGGGCTCGTCGGCGGATACACGGGACCCGGCGGCAAGACGATCCTTCCCCACCGGGCGGTCGCGAAGATCGACATGCGCCTGGTACCCGACATGAAGGCGTCCGAGGCGCTCGACGCTCTCAAGAAGCATCTCGCGAAAAAGGGCTTCGGAGACATCGAGGTCAACATGACGGGCGGTTATGACCCGACGAGCACCCCGGGCGACTCCGCGTTGATTCGCGCGCAGCTCGCCGTATACCGCCGCTCGGGGATCGACCCGATCCTGTGGCCGCGCATCGCGGGTTCCTGGCCCGGCTACGTCTTCACCGGCGAGCCGCTGAAGCTGCCGGCCGGCCACTTCGGATTCGGCCACGGTTCCGGCGCGCACGCCCCGGACGAGTACTACGTGATCGAGTCCACGAATCCGAAAATCCAGGGGTTCGACGGCGCGGCGCGCTCGTTCGTCGAATACCTGGGCGAGCTCGCTACGATCGTCTGACCCAATCGCCATCGAAGAACAGGCCGTCAAACAAGGAGACTTCATGAGAAACGCATCGCGTGCCCTCCTGCTGCTCGTCGGTTTCACGCTGGCCGCCGTTCCGGCGCTCGCCGCCGGCAACGCCAAAGACCTCGAAGGGACTCCGCAGGCCAAGGCCTACCGCGCGCTGATCAAGGCCATCGACGCTCAGGACTTCGAGGCCTACAAAAAGTGCATGGTGGCGGAAGCCGCGAAGGACATGGACAAGCAGCTGAAGGAGATGGGGAAGACACCCAAGGAGGTCATGGGCTTCTTCAAAGCGATGGAACCGACCGACATCAAGTTCACCGACCTGAAGGTGGACGGCAAGAAGGCGACCCTCATGGCGACGGGCAAGTCCGACGGCGAGGTCAACAAGGGAACGATCGAGCTCGCGGAAGAAAACGGCGCCTGGAAGGTCGGCAAGCAGAGCTGGACGAACAAGTAGCGGCGTCCCGCGCAGCAGCGCGGAAAGGCGCCGCGTCCCCATTCGGACCGTGGCCTCCCACGCACGGCCGAATGGGCTTCAGAGGATGCGCCTGTAACAGGAGCGGTAAGAAAAATTGAAACGTACGCTAGCGTTCGCCACCCTCTTCGTCATTGCCTCCTCGGCTCTCGCGGCGGAGCCTCCGGGCTCCGTCCGCGAGGTCGAGGCGCTCGAGAGGCAGCTCGTGGAGGCGATCGGGCGCAAGGACCTCGCCACGTACGACCGCATCGTGGCGGACGACTACGACGTCGTGGTCGACGCTTCGGGAAAGGACATCACCAAGGCGGAAGTGATGGCGTCGTATCGGGACGGAACGCGGAGCTACACGGGCCTCGAGATCTTCAACGTCCGCACGCACGTCTTCGGAGACACCGCGGTCGTGAGCGCCCGCACGAAGCGGATGCGGCGCGGGGAGGGGCGAGACGTGCCGAACGACAACCGGTACGTGCGCGTCTACGCGCGACGGAGCGGCCGCTGGCGCGCCGTCACGCAGATGTCGGCCCCGGCCCGCCCCGCGCCCTGAGCCCGCCGTCAGACTCCTTTCCTCAGGACTGGCTTCCCCAGAATGGGGATTTCGCTCCGAAGAAACTCCTTCACGCTCGCCGCGCGGCCCGTCAACCGCAGCTTGACGGCGGATGCCTTCCCAGAAACGTCGATCTGGAAATCGAGGAATGGGCAGCACCGCGACTCGAGATCGACCCACTCCGCGACCTCGACGACGCACCACGAGAGCCCCTTCGAATCGGAGAGCCGCGCCAGATCGAATGCGAGCTCGTACCCGTTGGCAAGCTCCGTCGTGCGGACCACGGCGCCGAGCAGCTTGCGTCCCCGCGCGAGGTGCTGTTCCCGCTCGGTGTCGCTCAGCGCCCGGATGTTGCAAACGAGCGGCTCGTCGGCCCGCGCCGCGGCGAGCGGTGAGGCCAGGACGGCGAGGGGGAGAGCGATGGACTTCCAGTTCATGACGATCCTCCTGGGTCCCAGACCGTAAAACTTCGAGTGCACTCGATGTCAAGGCTCTTTTCGTAAAGTTTTTTTCGTAAGGTTCCTTTCGTGAAGGCATCATCGTGAAAATCGGAGAGCTTTCCCGCCGCACCCGTCTTCCCCCTTCGGCGCTGCGTTACTACGAACAGGAGCGGCTCATCCCGCCGGCGCGCCGGCGTTCCGGGCAGCGCGACTACGACGACAGGGCGGTGGCGGCCGTCGCGGTCGTGCAGCTGGCGCGCCAGGCCGGTTTCACGATCGCCGAGGTCCGTCAGCTCGTCGGTGAGTTCGGCCGAGACCGTTGGCGCCGCCTCGCGGAACGCAAGCTCGAAGAGGTGCGCGAGACCGCCGGGCGCCTGCGCGACATGACCCGGCTCCTCGAGAAGCTCCTCGACTGCCAGTGCCCGGACCTGGATTTCTGCGGCAGCGTCATCCAGAAGAATTCGCCGAGGTCCCCCCCCTTCCCTCCCGACCTCCCCGAGCGCGGCGCCGCTGACCCCGCCGGCCCGACCGCAACGGTGATTTTGTTTCCGCTGCGCGAGACGGTCGCGTTGCGGAACGCTAGCGTCACGCCGGGAACGGCGATCCGGACGGTATCGCCGGAATCGTCCACGGGCGGCTCACCGGGGAAGCCCGCCACGGTCGCGCGCCGGACGCCGTCGAAGAGGGGATGCTTGCCCGCCGCTTCGGTCAGACAGCGTCTGTCGAGAATCTCGACCGCGCCTTCTGCGTTTCCGAGCTTCACGAATCTCGTGTGCAGGATCGAATCGGCGGAGAGCCGTTCGACGTTGAGCGGATCGAAACCCTGCAGCAAGAGAGGTGACGCCGATTCGATGACGAGCCTCCACCCGGGCGTCGCGAAAAACTGTTCGCGAAGCGAGGCTCGTGACGCCGACCAGGCCGCCACGTCCGACGCCGCCCGGCGCCGCATTTCCGCCTCCTCCTGCGCCGGCAGTGAGGCCGGGGCGGTCCCCGCTGCCGCGCGCGCGAGGATTTCGTCCAGAGGCTCGTCGCGGCGCTCGAGCGCCTCCTTCCAGCGCGGATCGAGCCGGTCGAGCAGAAGCGCCATTGCGCTGCCCGACGCGTAGGCGCGGTCGCGGACCTTGTCCGGCGGAAACTCCGTGTCCGGAAACGGCGATCCCGATTCACCCGCCGCGCGCGCCTGGATGTAGCGGGCGAGCCCCTCCTTGGATTCCGTGCCGCGCTCGTAGCCCGACGAGCCGGCGGAAAGGCGGGAGAATCGGGACCGCCTCGCCGCGGCCGCTCTCGAAGCCCAGGCCGACCGCCGGCGAGCATTTCCCGCTTCGATTGCGAGCGTCAGCGAGCGCGACTCGATCCTCCGGAAAGCGAGCGCTTCCGCGTCCTCGAACGGGTACACGAAGAGCTCCGCCTCGTTGCCCCCCCACTTCGGATGACGGCGCGCCTGGAAGACGTGAAAGGCCTCGTGCAGCAGCAGTGCGGCGAGAGCTCGAGAGGTGGTCTCCGACGCTTCGAGAGATGCCGTCGCCGTCAGCACGCCGTCGATCTCGACGGCCGTGTTTGCGCGCATGGTCGCGTGCCGTCCCTCGAAGACACGCAGGCCGGCCGCACCGGCTACCGCAACGAACTCGGCGGGGGGCCGCGGATGGCGCACGAGCCACGTGCGCCCGCCGTCGAAGATCTCGAGGGGAATGGAAGCGGGCTCGAAGCCCGGCCAGAGAGGCTTCGCCGCCTCGCGGTCGACCTCCGCAAGCACGGCGGTGACACGGGCCTGCGGTTCCGGCGGCGAAACCCATGCGCAGAAGAGTCCGATCAGGGACGCAAGGAGCGCTCCGGGAATCTGCATGCCCAAGAGACGCCCCGTCACGCTCGTGGTTACGCGTCCGGGACTTCCTGGCACAGCGCTCGATGAAATCGAGATTGACGGCGCGGGGACCGGCGCGATCCGGCCCGTCCGCTGATGCAAGAACCTCATGAAAACACTCGTCGCCGTGACCGTCGCGTCTGCGTTGATGGCGGCGCCGCCGCCGGCCGCGCCCGCTCAGGCGGATGTGTCTCAGGCGTCAACCGCCTCGACCAATCCATTTCTCTCGGAGAGCCCCCTTCCATTCCAGGCGCCGCCCTTCGACAGAATCCGCGGAAACCATGGAGGGCCCAACGACACGAAGGCGATCGTCGCGCGCCTTGCGCGGCTTCGGTCGGAGAAAGCGCGTCTCTTCGGTTTCCCGAACTGGGCGGCATTCGTTCTCGACGACCAGATGGCGAAGAACGCGCAAAATGCCGAAAAACTGATGACGGACCTCGTTCCCGCGGCCACGAAGCGCGCGCGAGACGAGGCCGCGCGGATGCAGAGAATCCTGGACTCCGATGCGGGCGGCTCGCGCCTCGGCCCCGCGGACTGGGAGTTCTACGCCGGCAAGGTCGGAAAGGCGGAATACGACCTCGACGAGTCCTCCGTCCGGCCCTACCTCGATTTGGAGCGGGTGCTTCTGGATGGCGTCTTCTTCTCGGCGAACCGCCTCTACGGCGTCACGTTCCGGGAAAGAAAGGACTTACCCGTTTATCAGCCCGACGTTCGCGTCTGGGAGGTTTTCGACGCCGACGGAAAGCCGCTCGCGCTCTACTACGGGGACTTCTTCTCGCGGCCGAACAAGAGCGGGGGCGCATGGTGCGACACCTTCGTCGACCAGACCCGTCTCCTGGGGACGAAGCCGGTGGTCTTCAACGTGACGAATTTCACGAAACCGGCGCCGGGCCTGCCGGCGTTGATCTCGTTCACCGACGTCACGACGATCTTCCACGAGTTCGGCCACGCCCTCCACGCGATCTTCCAGAACGTCGCGTATCCGACCCTCGGAGGCGTGCCGCAGGACTGGGGAGAGTTCCCGTCGCAGATCAACGAGCACTGGGCTCTGGAACCGGCCGTGCTTGCGAATTACGCGAAGCATTTCAAGACCGGCAAGCCGATGCCCGAGACGACCGTTGCCCGGATCCGGAAGGCGAAGACCTTCAACCAGGGCTATGCCACGACGGAATACCTCGCCTCCGCGCTGCTCGACATGGCCTGGCACTGGCTGCCGCCGGACGCTCCGGAACAGGACGTCAGTGCGTTCGAGGCGGCCACGCTGAAGCGCTTCCAGATCGATCTCCCCGAGGTGCCGCCGCGGTACCACACGACGTACTTCGCCCACATCTGGGAATCGACCTACTCGGCGGGTTATTACGCGTATCTCTGGAGCGAAGTGCTCGACGACGACGCGTACTTCTGGTTCCGGGAGAATGGCGGGATGAATCGCGCGAACGGACAGCGGTTTCGGGACATGATCCTCTCGCGGGGAGGCACGGCCGACTCCGCGAGCCTCTACCGCGCGTTTCGGGGGCGCGACCCCGTCGTCGAGCCGCTTCTCGAGGAGCGCGGATTGAAGCCGCAGACGGGGACGAAGAACCCGTAGCGCTCCAGGGCGGGGTCGTCAGCCTCCTGTGGTCACGGCGGCGTCAGGTACCGCTCGCGCAGCACAGCCTCGTGGTGCGAGACGTGGCCGGCGATCACGAACGCGAGCGCGCGGACGGTGAACGGGTTCCCGCTCGCGACTCCGCTGCGGGGCGAGGCATCCGCCGGCAGGTTCCGGAAAAACCCGATAGTGGCGGACCGCGCGGCGTCGAAGGCGTCCACGAGGCTCGCCCAGGAAACATCGTCCGCGCGCTGACGCTCCGCCGCCGGGTTTTCGTCGAAGCTCGGGAGCGGGCTGTCGAATCCGCGCGCGAACCAGAACGCCCGAAAGAGGAAGAGGAGCTCGGTGTCCGTCACGTGGCCGAGGACCTGGCGGATGCTCCACTTCCCCGGCGCATAGCGTTTCCGCGACTGCTCCTCGCCGATGCCGCGCAGGAGCGCTCCCGTCGAATCGCGCTGCGCTTCGATCACCTTCAGGACGTCCTCGCCCCGCGGAACGCGATCGATGTACCGGAAGTAATAGTCGCCGATTTCCCCGGGCCGAGGCCGTTCGATCATGCCGAGGCTCCTTTCCGAAAGAGTCTGACAGCTGTTCATGATCTCCCACAGGATTTTCCGGAAACGTTGTATCGACCGGCAGGAGGAACTCCGAATGATCTCCCGTGCCCTCGTCCGCGGCCTCGGCGCGCTCGCTCTCGTCAGCCTCGTCCTGGTCAGCCCCTCCCGGGCCGACGTCGCCGACTCCGGCGAGAACGGCTTCACTCTTGTCGGTCCTTCGGGCGCAATTCGAGCGGTACAGGCGGTACGCGGAGACCGGCAAGCCATAGGGCGTCCGCGCGGCTATTCGACCCGCAGAGCCTCCATCGGGTCGAGGGCCGCCGCCCGCCGCGCCGGGAAGAGGCTCGCAGCGGCGCTGACGAGCGCCAGCAGCGCGGCGCCCATAACGAGAGTCAGGGGATCCCCGGGGCTCAGCCGGTAGAGAAAACCGCGCGCGGTGCTCGCGGCGGCGACCGAGAGCACGACGCCGACGGCGAGCCCGATCGCCAGCAGAACCCCCGCTTCGCGCATGACCATTCGGAGGATGTCCCCGCGGCTCGCGCCGAGCGCGATCCGCACGCCGATCTCGTTGCGCCGGCGCGCGACGAGGTACGAGATAACGCCGTAGAGGCCGATCATCGCGAGGACCGCCGCGAGCGCGCCGAAAAATCCGGACAGGGTCGCCATCAGCCGCTCGCGAAGCAGACCGTCGCGGACGATGGTCCGGAACTCGCGGAAGTTTAAGATGGCCGCGGGCGACTTTTCGACGGCCGCGCGCTTGACGGCGGCGATGACCTCACCCGGCGGCAGGTCGCTGCGGATCACGGCCCGCATGTCGAGCCCCGGATCGGGGTCCTGCGCGTCCGGGACGAAGACGATCGGGGTGAACTCCTCGCGCAGGTCCTGGTACTTGGCGTCCTTCACGAGCCCGACGATCTGATAGTTCCGGTCCGGGGAGCCGTTCGACGCGGGCACCAGGAAGGAGCGGCCGACGGGATTGGATCCTCCGAGAAACCTTTTCGTGAACGTCTGCGTGACGACCGCGACGAGGGGGGACTTGACCGAGTCGCTCTCGGCGAAGTCGCGGCCGGCGAGCACCGCGCTGCCCATCGTCTGGAAATACCCGGGGCCGACCCGGTTGAAGTTCGCGAGGCTCTTTTCCGCCGCGAGGCCGGGAATCCGCAGCGTGTCGTTCCAACCCTGCCCGCTGACCGGCACGATGAGGAGAGAAGCGGCGGCAGATACACCGGGGATCGTCCGGATTCGCTCGACCATCTCGCGCCGGAAAGCCACGCGCGCGCCGGCGGGGATCCGCATCGGAGCGAAGTCGAACTCCGCGACGACGATCCGGTCGCGGCGGAAGCCCGCATCGAGAGACGCGAGGTTGCGGAACGTCTGGACGAAGAGCAGCGCACCGACGAGCAGCACGAGCGACAGAGACACCTGGGAGACCACGAGAGCGCGCCGGACGCCGAACCGCGAGCCGCTCCCCGCGATGCCTCGCCCGCCCGTCTTGAGCGCCTCGTTCGGCTCCGTTCGCGTCGCCTGGATCGCGGGCGCCAGTCCGAACATCACGCACGTGACGACGGCGAGGCCCGCCGTGAAAGCGAACAGGCGCCAATCCGGATGGAGATCGATGAAAAGCGTAGTCCTCTCGGTCGAGAGGTACGCGACCACGACCCGCGTCAGAAGCTGCGCGAGCGCGGCGCCGGCGAGCGTGCCGACCGCGGCGAGCATCAGGCTTTCGGCGAGGAGCTGGCGCACGAGCCGCGCGCGCGACGCGCCGAGCGCGAGCCGCACCGCGATCTCCCGGCGGCGTCCGTCGGAACGGGCCACCATCAGGTTCGCCAGGTTCGCGCAGGCGATCAGAAGCACCAGCGCGGAGATCCCCAGCAGGAGCCAGAGGGGCGTCGCGTATTCCTCGCGGACCTCGGACCACCCCGATGAGACGGGCAGGGCTCCGAGGGTGAATCCGAGGTAGTGCTCCCGGTCGCGAGAGTCGTAGCCGGCGGGGACGGTCCCCGCGAACACTCCGCGGGAAATCTCGGCGAGGTGCGCCGACGCGCGCTCGATGGTCCAGCCCGGACGCAGACGGCCCAGGCCCGCGAGCCACCACTGCATGTTGTCCTGGCTCCGCGGCTTCTCCACGGCGACCACCGGCTCGTAGCAGAGCGGAAGCGCCATGTCGAAGTTGCGGCCGACGTCCACTCCGGAGAAACCGGCCGGAGCCACGCCCGCGATCTCGAGCGGACGGCCCTCGATCGAGATCTTCCTGCCGAGTACGGACGCCTGCCTTCCATACTCGCGGTTCCAGAATGAATCGCTCAACACGACGCCCGGTGCGGCGCATCCCGGCCGGTCATCCGCGGGGGTGGTCAATCGGCCGAGACCCGGCCGCAGGCGAAGCGTCTCGAAAAAGCTTCCGCTCACCCAGAGCACGCGCGCGTAACGGGCTTCGCCCGCGGGTGACAGATTGAGCTTGTGCGAGCTCCAGGCCGCAAAGCTGGAAAACGCCTGCTGCTCGTCGCGCACCCTTTCCCAGATCGCCGTCGTGATGTCCGGATGGGCGGCGGTGAACCCGCCCGTCCTCCCATGCGAGTTCACAATCTTGACTTGCACGAGCTCGCTCGCCTTCGGAACCGGAAGCGCGCGGAGACGCACGGCGTCGAGCAACTGGAAGATCGCCGTGTTCGCGCCGATCCCGAGCGCGAGCGACAGCACCGCGACGATCGAGAACGCGGGATCGAGGCGCAGCAGGCGCGCCCCGTGGCGGAGGTCTCTCGTGAACCCGCGAAGCAGGCCTCCGCCTCCCGTCCCCTCCGCGCCGAGGGGCATGGCGGGAGGCGCGGGCGGAGAGACCGGGCGCAGCGCGGCCGCGAGACTGCCTCCGCCGAGCTCCTCGAGCACGGACGCCCGTGCGGCGTCTTCGCCCGCCCCGCGGCCGACGAGCTCCTCGAAGCGGTCGTTCAAGTGCTGCGAAAGCTCTTCCACGATCTCCGCTTCGCGCGCCGGCTCGAGACCGAGGCCCGCGACGTGCCTTTCGATCTCCATCGACCAGTCAGGCATGTTCCGCCTCCGTAATGCGGTTCATGGCATCCACGAAGCTCCGCCACGTGACGCGCCGGTCCGTGAGGCGCTTCCTGCCCTGCGCCGTAATGCGGTAGAAGCGGCGGCGCCGCTGGCCCGCCTTTTCCACCCACCGGCCTTCGAGCAGCCCCCGGCGCTCGAGCCGGTAGAGGAGCGGATACAGCGAGGCGACATTCAACCGGAGGACCCCGCCGGACCGCGACTCGATGAGCTTGCAGATCTCGTAACCGTGCCGCGGCCGCCGCTCCACGAGCGACAGGATCAGGAGCTCCGTGCTCCCCTTCTTCAGTTCGCGGTCGATCGGTTGCGGGTCGACATGTTTCATAGACACATATCATGTCCGTAAGAGGAAGTTCGTGTCAAGCCTGCACGGAATCCCCCGCTGGCGTCCGAGTCAGCGTCCCGGAGCTGCGAGATCGGCGGCGCTGCGGGCGAACCAGCTTCGGTCGTCGAAGAGGTTGTTGCGGATCCGCATCCACTCCCTCTGGAGCGTGGCCTTCGGAGCGTCGGGCGGCAGGTCCCGGCTTCCGGACCCGAGCCGGCGCAGCTCGAGCGATTCGAGGACGAGGAAGGGTGCATCGCCCGTCGCCTTCACCCGCCCGGCGAGCGCCTCGAGACGGCGCCCCAGGGCCTCCCGCCGCGCGGGATCGAGCGGTCCCTCGGCGAAGACGAGGTGATCGATCGCCAGGATCTCCGACTGAAACTCCTCCGCCTTGAGCGTGACCGGCGTGGGCGCAACGTCGCTGAAGTCCGCGTTGCCGCGGCAGCCCGAGGAGACTACAAACAGGACGCCGACCATGCCGGCGGCGGCGAAAAGGATCCGAGAACTCATCGGTCACCCTCCTCTCTCGTGATGTTCGGGAGGAACTTCAGGCCGATGACCGGGTGCAGCTCGAGCCCGTTCGTCGGCGTCCCGCCCGGCCGGTCGTGCGTGTACGGATCGAAAAACCCGATCCCCGTCACTTCGACGGACGCGTTCCGCTCGCGCCGGTGCCGCTGGACCTCGCTCCGCTCCTCGTTGAAGACGTCTCCGAGACCGCTTCCGATCGAGAACATCGGTACCGGGATTTCGGCGATCATCGTCCGCGCGGGGTCGTCGGGATCGGCGAGCAGCAGGTGAATGTCTCCGTCCACACCATCGATCACGGCCCGGAGCCTCGCGCGGACCAGGTACACGGTCAACTCCACCGGCGCGATTCGCCGAAGGCCTAGGAAGGATGCCGCGGCAGGTCTCGGGACCCGCGAGAGGCCGGCCACGGTCGCGTCCACCGGCACCATCCGCACGAGCGCGCGGTCCCGGTCCCGGAAGGTTTTCACCGGCCAGCGGCCTCCGCCCAGGTCGAGGCGGCCCAGGAAAAGAGGGATGGCGAGCGCAAACGCCACGACGAGAAGGAAGAGCAGGCCGCGGCGGCGCACGCCCTGGGGTCTCACGGTGATCGACGGGTCACGCCGATCCCACGGGCCGCGCCTCGATGACGCTGAAGGGGCTCGCGGTCGGGCGCACGGCGGTCAGCTGGTAGCCGGAGCGCTCGAAGAGCGACCGGAACTCCGACTCGGTTCGCTCCAGTCCGCCCGTCATGACCAGCATGTTCAGGTCCATCAGGTGGACCATCTCGAGCCGGTTCCCTTCCGGCACGATCATCTCGATGACGATCAGACGGCCGCCGGGCGCGAGCGCCTCCCGGGACCGCTTCAGGATCCGGATCGCCTCGGCATCGTTCCAATCGTGCAGGATGAACTTCATCAGATGAACGTCCGCGCCTGCCGGCACGCTTTCGAAGAAGTCTCCCGGCTGAAAGCGGACGCGGTCGGCGGCATCCGCCGCGCGGATGCGCTCGTTCGCGTGCTGCTCGATGTAGGGGAGGTCACAGACGATTCCCCGGGCGTTCCGGCACCGGTCGAGGACGGCGAGGACCATGCTCCCGTTGCCGCCCCCCACGTCGAGAACCGTCCGCGCGTCGGAGAAGTCGTACGCCTCGAGCACGGCGAAAGCGGCGAAGCGGGAGATGTTCTCCATCGCCCTGCCGAACTGCTCTCCCTCCTCGCGGTTCTTTCCGTAGTAATCGAACGCGGGCAATCCGAAGACGGCCTGCGGCCGCGGGTCGCCCGTGCGAATCGCGTCGTCGAGCTTCGCCCAGGACTGCCAGTGAACGTTGTCCGTCTCCGCGATGAAGGCATCCCGGAACGTGGCCGGGTGATCCGATCGGAGGCGCTCCCCCGGTTCGGTCAATCCGTATCGGCCGCCGGCCGCCGGAACGAACAGGCCGAGGCTCGCGACCGCGCGCATGAGCCGGCGCGTGGCGCCCGGGTTCGTCCCCGACGCGGCCGCAACTTCCTCGGGCGTCTTCGGCCCGGTCGCGAGCTGATCGGCAATGCGCAGCCGGGAAGCAGCGGCGACCGCCTGCATCGCCCACATTCCCGTGAACAGCTGGATCAGGATCTGGTCCGCCGAGGGCTGATCCGTGCGCTCCGGCGCGGCTTTCGTCTCCGTCGACATCGTTTCTCCTCCAGAGTTTTTCGGCCCGGAGGATACAACGTCGCCCCGCCTTCGAATCTCTTGTGCTGCCGTCATACGGACGGGGTTCCCGCGCCACTCAGGTGTAGAAGCGAAACATGACGCCGGGTGAAATCGAAACCGAGCTCGAAGCCCACCATCGCGCCGGTTTCGCATGGTCGCTCGCATGCTGCGGGCGCGACCGGGAGGAGGCGGAAGACGTGCTTCAGACGAGCTACCTGAAGATCCTGGACGGGCGCGCGGAGTTCGCCGGGAGGTCGTCCTTCAAGACCTTCCTCTTCGGCGTCATCCGCAAGACGGCTTCCGAGTCCCGCCGCCGCCGGCGCAGCGCGGAGCTCTTCCTCGGACGCCCGGAGCGAATCGCGCCGCCGCCTCCGGAGCCGGTTCCCGAGGAACGGCTCGCCCTCCTCCGCGCGCTCGCGCGGCTCCCGCGGCGGCAGCGCGAGGTGCTCGACCTGGTCTTCTACGTGGGGATGACTGTCGAGGAAGCCGGCCGGGTTCTCGGCGTGTCGGCGGGAAGCGCTCGCGCCCACTACGACCGCGGCAAGAGACGGATGGCGAGGATCCTGGCCGTGCGGACCGCGGGTGTGGAGGAAAGTCATGGCTGACGACGATCTCGACCGCGAACTCGCCCGGCGCTTCGAAGAACTTCGCACCGCCGACGAACTCGGGACGCCCTCCTTCCGGGGCGTTCTCGGACGCGCCCCGCGCGGCGCCTCGATCCGCGGCCGACGCTTCGCCCTGGTTCTCGGTGCGGCCGCCGCGGCGGCCGTGCTCGCGGTCGTTCTCCTGCGCCCGGCCGGCGAGCCCGCGGGCCCGTCCGCCGCCATTCCCGCCGCCGCGATCACGGAGTGGAAGTCCCCGACGGACTCCCTCCTCGAGACGCCGGGAAGCGAGCTCTACGGCGAGCCCCCCCCGGCGGCGCAGCCGATCCCCGACTGGATTCGCAATTTCGAACGCGTCTCTCCGGGCGCACCCGCCCCCTCCACGCCTCGACGAAAAGGAGTTGCCTCATGAGATGGATTTCACGGCGCAAATCGGCGTTTCAGATGGCCGCGGTGCTCGTCGCCCTCGCCGCGTCGCTCGCACTCATCGCGGAGCCCTCCCCCGGCGACGATCCGCTCGCCCGGTTTCTCTTTCCACCGGACCGCGTGATGGCCCACGCCTCCGAGATCGGACTGGACGATGCGCAGCGGGGAACCATTCGCGCCGAGATTCAGAAGGCCCAGCCGAAGTTCCTGGACCTCCAGTTCGACATACAGGCCGAGATGGAGAAGATGAGGAACCTGGTTTCCGAAAAGAGAGTCGACGAATCGAAGGTGCTGGGCCAGCTCGACCGCGTGCTCGCGCTCGAGAAGGACATCAAGCGCACGCAGATCGCGCTTCTCATCCGGATCAAGAACGCGCTGACCCCGGCCCAGCAGGCGAAGCTCGAGGAGATCGCCCGAAACGGGAAATGATCGGTCAGGGAAGCGAGCGGTCGAACGTGAGATACGAAACGATCCCGGTCTGCTCGTCGCGGATCGCGAAGCTCCAGCGGTACGCGCCGGGCTTGACGCGCACCCGTCCGGACCGCACGAGCATCGTGGAATCGCCGAGCGAGACGGGGTCGGCGGCTCCCGAGAGGTCGATCGGCTCGGAGAGCGCGCCGTCGCGCACGGCACAGGTTCCGAAGACCTGCACGACACCCGGGCCGCCTGCTTTTCCTCCCGCCTGCGGAGGAGCGGGATACGCGATCGTGACCTCCGCCTCGGCCAGGCCTCCCTTCAACCCGAGGCTGTCGAGGCGCATCCTCACGCCGAGCGGGTTCTCGTCCGCGGGAACGTGCAGGCGGTTGACAGCGTGCTCGATCAGAGACTCACGAACGTCCAGGACGCGGTACCCGCGGCGGTACCGGAGCTTCGCGCCGCCCTCGGCGGCGATCTCGATGCGGTGGTACCGGTGGTCCCCGGCGAACGGATCGCGGAAGGTCACGACGTAGGCGGCTTCCGTAGCGGCTGCTTCGTCGCCCAGTCTCTCCTCAAAGCTCCTTCTGGATAGGACGGCCTCTCCACCGGTGCTCTCCGCAATGGCTTCCATGACCGTGCCAGCGGCGAGGTCGGATGTCGGCAGCGAGTTGCCGCCGCGGCCGGAGCGGGGATCGAGAGAACTGTTTCCGCGGACGGTCGCCCGATCGGAAAACGCACGGTCGGTCCGGACGCGTCCGCCGAAGTCATGCGCCGCCGAGCGGACGGGATGGATCTCGATCCCGCGGAGGATCGCGAGCCGCGCCACTTCCTGAAGGAGGGACGCCGACCGTTTTCCGCTCCAGGCGAGGCTGTCGAAGAGCCGGTCCCGGTCGAGCTCGGCTTCGCGCCCCGCGAGTGAACGCTCAGCCGGATCGCCCTGCGACACGCTGCTGTTCGAGCCCACGATGAGGTCCCGGGCGATCTCCGCCGGAGCAAGAAAGGGAGCGCCGTCTGTGACGACGTAGAGCGACTTGCGACCGGCAGTTTCGGGGAAGAGCCGCAGCGCGTCGAAGATGCCGGCGACCGAGTTGCGAGCGTGCCCGATCGCGTCCCTCGCCTCCAGCTCGAGATTTCCAGCGCCTCTCTCGGAGTTTCCGCTCAGCTGGCCCGGCATTCCCAGCAGCGGCGCCGCGCGGTGGCGCGCGGTGGCGGCGGCACAGCGCCGGGCGACGTCCGGGTCGGACGTCCACGGGCACTCGATCCGGATGGCGCCGTTGAACCTCAGGAAGAGAAGCTGGGTATTCGGCGCAAGACCGGACTTCAGAAAGCGAAAGAGCTCCGCGAGAGTGGCCTGCCGGTTGGACTGCTCGGACGACGTCTCGTCCACGAGAAACGCGACGTACGAAGTTCGAAGCGGGGCGGCGGAGGGCGCCGGCGCTTCGCTCTTCGAGGAGGAGCCTTGCGGAGGCGGCGGCGCAGGAGAGATTCGCGCGGAGGAGGTCTGTTCCGGCGGGGCCTCGAAGCCCACGATCGAGACCGTTCGGCCGTCAACTCTCACGGTGAACTGAGCGGCGCGAAGCCCCCGGACCGGGCGGCCGCCAGCGTCCGTGGCGAGGACGTCCACGCGGACCAACCCGACGTCGACGTTCTCCCGGAAAGTCTGTGCGGGGGCCGGGTTCGCGATCGCCAGGGCGACCGCCACCAGGAGGAGGACCGCGAGCCGCATATTCACGAGGGGTCTCGACGCTCCAACGCGGCGCAACCGGCCCTTCTTCCCGCCGGCATCAGAGCGCGCCGGAGGGAGAGGAGGCAGGCGTCGGGTTCGGCGCCGCCGGCCGCCGGTTTCCGTTGTCCATGTCGGACACGATCCGCCACCTTCCGTCCGCGCCCTTGCGCAGGGTGAGCGTGAACTTCCCGACGTCGGGCTCGCCGGCCCCGCGCGAGAAGGCGCCGAGGATGTACCCGGTCGATCCCTCCGTGGCAAACGCGAACGCGCGGAGAACGAGAGCTCCGCCGGGGCCGCCGTAGTACTTGCGGATGGCGGCGCGGCCGGAGACCGGCGGTGCCCCGTTGGGCAGCACGAAGCCGTCCTCGACAAAGAGGTCCGCGAGCGCGGCGCCGTCGCCGGCGCGCCATCCCGTCTCGTAATCGGTGAGCACGCGGGCGAGCCCCGGCGGCAGCCGGAGGCTGGGAGGCGAAGCCGGAGGTGGTTCCTGTCCGAGGATCGCAATCGCGGAAGACGCAATCAGGAGCGAGATACAGGTCTTGCGCAGCATGACTCCTCCGCCGAATGACTACCGACTCTCGACGACCGAGCCGAATCGTTCTGCCCGGTAGTGTCTATCAGCTGTCGGTTGTCGGCCGTCAATCCGTCTTGAGCGCCTCGAGCGGGTCGACACGCGCCGCCTTGAACGCCGGGACGGCGCTCGCCGCCGCCGCTATGGCGAGGAGAACGAGCGCGACGGAGGCGAACGTCCGGGGATCGTGCGGCGCGACCCCGTAGAGCAGCCCGGCCATGAGGCGCGTCAGGAAGAGAGCAGCGAGCAGACCGGCGCCGACCCCGGAAGCGGCCCACGCCATTCCCCCTCGGAGAACGAGACCGAGCACGCTGCCCCGCGACGCGCCGAGCGCCATGCGGATTCCGATCTCCCGCCGGCGCCGGCTTACCAGGTACGAAAGCACGCTCGAGACTCCCACGGCCGCGAGCACGAGAGCGAGCCCGGCGAACGTGGACAGGAGAAACGCCGTCAGCCGCGGAGCGGACATCGAGGCGCCGACGACCGCGTTCATCGACCGGACGTCGGCAACGGGAAGAGCCGGGTCGAGCCGTTTCACGACCGAACGGATGGGCCCCGAAAGCGCCAGCGGGTCGCCGTCCGTTCGGACGACGAGCGTCATGTCGCGGGGAGCGGAGCCTGCCGACAGTGCAAACTGCGCGTGGGGGACGTAGAACTTTTCCTTCACCGCGGCCGTCAGCCCGTTGTGCCGGACGTCCTTGATCACGCCGACTACCGACATCCAGGGACGCGAAGTCGCCGCCGACCCCATTCGGATCCGCTTTCCGATCGGATCCCGTCCCGGCCAGTACGTCCGCACGAACGTCTCGTTCACGAGCGCGACGGGCGCGCCGGACTTCGAGTCCGCCGCCGTGAAGGAACGGCCTCGCACGAGCGTCTCCCGCAGCGCTTCGACGGCGCCGTCCGAGACGACCTGCCAGTCGCCTCGCGCGTTCGTCCCGGGAGGCGGCGCGTACCCCTCCACGGTCAGTCCACGATTGCCGATCGAGCTCGCGAGCGGGAGCGACCGGACCACGCCGGCGGCCCGGACGCCGGGCAGATCGCGGACGCGTTCGAGAAGCGTCCGGTAGAGGCCGACGACCTGATCCGGCTTCGGATAGCCCGCTTCGTCCGGCCTCAGCCGGACCGTCAGCACGCGCGCCGGATCGAATCCGAGGTCGATATGCGTGAGCGCGTCGAGCGTTCGAGCCATCAATCCGGCACCCAGCAGGAGAAGCACGGCGAGCGCCATCTGGGCGCCCGCGAGAGCGCGCCGGAGCCGGTTGCCGCCCACACCGCCGGACGCGTTCGAGGCGGCGGAGTCGCGCAGCGATTCATTCAGGTCGAGGCGAAGCGTTCGCAACGCGGGGGCGAGACCAAAGAGAAGCGTCGTCACGCCCGTGAGCGCCGCCGCGAAGAGGAGCATCCCGGGCTCGATGCCGATCGGAGACAGAGCGGGCAGCCCCGCGGAACCGCGTGCGGCGATGACGCGGATCCCGACCGCCGCGAGGGCGAGCCCGAGAACGGCGCCGGAGCCGGCGAGCACGAGGCTTTCGGTCAAGAGCTGCCGGACGAGCCGCGCCTTGCCGGCGCCGATGGCGGCCCGGATGGAGATCTCGCGCTGCCGGCCCTCCGCCCTCGCGAGGAGCAGGTTCGCGACGTTCGCGCACGCCATCACCATCAGAAATCCGACCGCCCCGAACACGAGAAGAAGGGAGCGGCGAGCGCCGCCCCGGATCTCCTCCTCCAGCGGCACGGCGAAGGCTTCGAACCGCATCGGAACGGGATACACGCCCTGCCGGGTCAGGTTTGCCGTGACGGTCTTGAGCTGCGCGGTCGCGCCTTGCGCGGTGGCGCCGGCGGCGAGGTTTGCGGCAGCATAAAAGTTGTGCCCGTCATGGGAGATCTCCTTCGGGTCGATCTGCAGCGGAATCCAGATCTGCCCCGGCTCCTGGGAGTCGACCGTGAAGTCGGTTGGAAGCGCGAACCCCCGCGGCATGACGCCCACGACGCGCCGGGAGACGCCGTCGAGCCGGATCGCGCGGCCGAGTATCGAAGTCTCTCCGCCGTAGCGGCTCTGCCAGATGCCCCAGGAGAGAACGGCGACGGGCGGACCCCCCGGCCGGTCTTCATCCGGGGTGAAGCCGCGCCCGACGAGCGGCCGCGCGCCGAGCGTCTCGAACGCATTCTCGGTGACGCTTCCGACGCCGACGCGGACCGGCTCGCCCCCATCCGAGAGGTTCGCTCTCCCCGAGTCCCAGGCCGCGACGGTCTGCAGGCTCGGGCAGAGGCGCCGGTAGTCGTACAGCTCCGCGTCTGCGACCCAGGTCTTGTCGAAGTCCACCCAGCGGCTCCAGATCATCACGCGCCGCTCGGGCTCCGCGTAGGGAAGCGGCGAGAGCAAAACGGCCCGAATGACCGAAAAAATCGCGGTCGTCGCCCCCATCCCGAGCGCAAGCGTCAAAATCGCCGCGAGGGAAGACCCAGGGCTGCGCCGCATGCTTCGCAAGGCGTACCGGACGTCCTGGAAAAAGTCTTCCATCGCGCCTCCCATCGGGCTGTTGAACGGGATACGCCGCTTCCTCCCCAAAGTTACACACCACCGGAGCAACAGCGGGCCGGAGCGAAGCGCCAGCGGAGCGAAGGCGACGTTTGACGAGGCTCCGCTGGTGCGGAGGATTTGGCGGGTTGTGTTTGGTGGGAGGCGACTCTGTCTTCTAGTACGGTCCGAGCCCGCCATCCGTTTCACGGAAAATGAAATTTCCCGCGGGGAGAATTTTGCTCGCGGTGCGCTCTCCGGGAATGTCGGACGTTAGCTCGATGTTTCGCGGTCAGTTCGGCAGGAAGGCCTTCGGGATCGGATGCGTCGGGCTCGCGTCCTGCCACGCCGACGAGTCGATCCACCACCGGGCGCCGTCGTAAAAGAGCTGCAGGCTGTTGATGCCGCGCGCGATCACCGGCCCGGCGCGTCTCCTCCGGCTCTCGTACGTGCTGAACACGTTGGCGATCGAACCGAATCGTTCCGTCACGCGATGGATCTCCCGCTCGTCGAAACCCTTCTCGAGGAAATCGGCGTCGCTGCCGTCGACGTACTCCTGATGTGTCATCGTCTTCGCTCGCAGGTTCCCGTCCTTTCCTTCCGTGACCTCCACGAATCGGACGTGCGGCGGATAGAGCGTGCGGTCTCTCGACCACTCCCGCGGCTGCCCCGCCGGTCCGGAGATGACCTCGTAGTACGCCCTCACAATGCCGTCGATCGTCGAAACGTCTCCCGGTCGCGGGGGGATCGCCTCCACGGCAACCGGAGGCGCCGCGCCGGCGCGTGAGGATGCCGCCAGGAATCCCACCGTGAGCACGAGCGCTCGAAACGCCAGGGCGTGGCCCGTTCTGCCGGCCATGTTTCCCCTTTCCGAAGAAGACCGGGATGCTAGCAGGCAACCATCCCCGCCACGGGCGCGCGGAGCCATAAGATCCCGGAGTGGCTCGCACCATCCTCGTTGCGCGGATCGAGAGCCCTCTGGGACCGCTCGTGGCCGGGGCGACTCGGGACGGCGTGTGCATGCTCGAGTTCTCGTCACGGAAGAGGCTCGAGGCGCAGCTCGCAGCTCTTCGACGCCGATTTCACGTGGCCGTCGCTCCCGGCCGAAACGCGCACCTCGAGAAGCTCGCGCGCCAGCTCGCCGAATATTTCGCGGGCAGGCGCCGCCGTTTCTCCGTCCGGCTCATCGTCCCGGGCAGCCCATTCCAGAGCCGCGTCTGGAAAGAGCTCGTGCGAATTCCCTACGGCGAAACCCGGACTTACGGCGACCTCGCGCGGAGACTGGGCGCCCCCTCTGCGTCACGCGCCGTCGGGCACGCGAACGGATCGAACCCCATCTCGATCGTGCTGCCCTGCCACCGCCTCGTAGGAAAGGACGGGAGCCTCACCGGTTACGGCGGAGGTGTGTGGCGCAAGAAAAAGTTGCTCGAGTTGGAGCGATCCCCCTCACCAAAACGTTGGCTGGGCGTCGCCCTCACCCAGCCTCTCCCCCGCGCCCGGGGGAGAGGAGTAAGCCTCGCTCTTCCATCCGCTCGCCGCGTTAGGAGTCTCCCGACCGAAGGGAGGGAGGAGCCTGACGCGGCGGGAGACGGAACGCAGCGAAGCGAAGTGAAGGCGACGTG
>JALZAT010000090.1 GCA_030948185.1 Acidobacteriota bacterium | reverse complement strand
TTGCCACGGGACATGCCGTCCGGGGAGGCGGCGGGAAAGATCGCGGACGCGATCGATGCCGCCACCCGGGAGGCGGACGACTTCGCGGGAGTGACGCCGCCCGCGATCTGGCGGGAGCCTCCAAAACGCGATGGACGAACCGAGGAGGGGTCATGAGAGCTCGACGTGTTTCTTTCGTGGTCCACACTACGGGCGCCTGCCTTCTTTTCGCCGCCGCGAGCGCCTCGGCGGCCGTAGGCGCGGAAGACCCCGCCGTGATCATCCGCCGCTTGAACCAGGACTACGTCACGGCGTTTCTCAAGTCGGACGTCGAGCGCTACCGCCAGCTGCTCGCCGACGATTTCGCCGCCATCCTCTCCAACGGCAACCTCGTCGATCGCGCAACATTTCTCGAGGCGGCCGCCCAGCCGGCGAAAGTCGGGTTCTTCGAGCTCCTGGACGTGGAAGTCCGGGTTTCCGGAAGCTTCGCCGTCGTGCGGGCGAGGACCTCGTTCCGGCGCCCGGACGGCTCGCCGGGCCAGAACCGCTACAGCAACGTGTATGCGCTGCGAAATGGGAGGTGGGTCGTCGTGTGGGGGCAGGTGACGCCGGTTGCGGGGGCCGCGCCGAACCGGTAGGTCGGGAGCGGGGAGTTACGGGCCGGCCCTTCGGAGACCCCGGGCGCCCGCCGCCCCGGCTCGAGTCTCCGACAGCGTCACCACCCGGCCGAAGTGGCGGTCGAGCGCGAACCAGTACATCGAGAGAAGGGGCCGTTCTTTTCCGTCGGCCGCGGTCAGGCGCGGGGCGGCGAGAGCCGGCTCCCAGTCGATCCGGACTGTCTGCCCCGCGAACGTGGTTTCGACGGAGTCCCGCTTCTCGATCTCGCCCGGTGTGAACGCGAGGGCCTCGTCGCCCGCCGCGAACGCGAGGAGCACTTCCTTCGGCCTATGGCGCCGGTCGGACGTCTTCTCCCCGGACACGCCCTGCATCGGTGAGATCCGGTAGATCTTCAGCTTCACGGGTGAGGAGGCCTGCGTCCCGAGGCCCACGTCGAGGTAGAGGGATTCGGGATGGACTTCCTCCCAGCGATCGGCGCGCGTCACGACGGCGGGGATCCCGAGGAGCTGCCGGCCCGCGAGGGGTCCGGAGATCGCCCGCCCGGTCGCCGCGGACCAGTAGGTTCGCGTTTCCCGGTCACGGAAGACGAGCGTGTCGCGCCAGAGCGCTCCCGTGCCCTCGAAGAGGAGTGCGCGGCCCTCCACGCGCCGGTCCCAGACCGACGCGACCTCCGTGAGAGCGCAGCGCACGACGACGATCGGACGCTGCGAGACGTCGTCGTTGACCACCTCGAACCGGTCGAGGAGACCCAGGGGATACGCGCGCGGCGCGTCGCCGATCGAGAGCCCGAGGACGCGGTCATCTTCGTCGAGCCTCTCCCGGTAGTGTCCCGCCAGGGGGACCATGTTTGCCCGGCCGATGCTCGGAAACCGGTACGCCGGGTGCATCGCGATGAGCGCGTCCCCGTCCACGACGGCGATCCGCGGGCTCGCGCGGAACCGGTGCGCAAAGCAACCGGTCGCGGCCAGGAGGGCCAGGACGAGCGGGAACGCGGGCCCAGGCCGGCCGCCAGGCTCGAGGCGACTGCCGGTGGGCGCTTTAGCCGCCGCGGATCACCCGACGGTACTGCGAGTCGCGCTCGAAAGGCTCCCGGCCCGATTCGCGGATCACCCGCTCGAACTCCTGCCGCGTCATTCCGGACGCGGTCTTCGCTCCCGCGGCGTGGGTAATCGTCTCGTCGACGACGGTCCCGACGAGGTCGTCGGCGCCGAAGAAGAGCGCGACCTGGGACAGCTTCGTCCCGATCTGGATCCAGTACGCCTTCACGTGCGGGAAATTGTCGAGGAGCAGTCGGGCGGCGGCGATCACGCGCAGGTCCGTCTGTCCGGAGGTCTCAGGCAGGTGGGCGAGGGGCGTGTTTTCGGGGTGGAACGCGAGCGGGATGAGACCCGTGAAGCCGCCCGTCTCGTCCTGGAGGGTGCGCAGCCGCAGGAAGTGGTCCACGCGATCCTCGATCGTCTCCACGGATCCGTAGAGGATCGTGGCGTTCGTGCGGACGCCCTGGAGGTGGCACTCCCGAGCGACTTCGAGCCAGCGCTCCCCGGAGATTTTGTTGGTGCAGATGACGTCGCGCACGCGCCGCTCGAAGATCTCGGCGCCTCCGCCGGGGCAGGAATCCATTCCGGCGGCGTGCAGCTCCCGGATCGTCTCGGGGATCGAGCGGTCTCCGATCCGCGCGATCCAGTCAATTTCGACCATGGTCCAGGCCTTGATGTGCACCCCGGGGAAGCGCTCCTTCAACGCGCCCATGAGGCCGGTGTAGTAGTCGAACGGCCAAGTCGGGTGGAGGCCGCCGACGATGTGAAACTCGGTGACGGCTTCGGAGTAGCCCTTGCCGGCCTCCTCGACGCACTCGCCGATGGCCATTTCGTAGCCGCCGGGCTCGTTGACCTTCCGGGCCCAGGCGCAGAGCGCGCAGTCCACCCAGCAGAGGTTGGTGGGGTTCAAGTACCGGTTCACGTTGTAGAACGCGAGGTTGCCGTGGCGGGCCTCGCGGACGTGGTTGGCGAGGCGGCCCAGCCCGAGGAAGTCGCGCGTCGTGAAGAGTCGGACGCCCTCGTCGAAGGAGAGGCGCTCCCCGGCGAACACCTTTTCGGCGATCGGCGCGAGGTCGGATCCGCGGAATGCCGCCGCCGCCGACGGCGTCGAAAGGGTGGCGCTCACGGGATGGCGGGCTTCGTCACCGGCTGAAAGGGCGTCTGCGATTCGGGCCAGACGTCGTCGACGAACGGCTGGATGTACCGGTAGTCCTCCCAGCAGTACTTCTCCTCCGGGAGAAACTTGAAGTCGACCACGCGGCCGACGGCTGGGTAGTCGATGATCTCTTTCCCGCAGCGATGGCAGAGGTCCTTCTCGCCCTTGATCAGCTTCCAGACGGGACCCATGGGCGACGATCGTACCATCCGACTTCCAACTACCGACTCCCGGCCGGCCCCGGCTTGACGGCGGCTCTCGCGATGAAGAGTCCGATCGTCGCCAGAGCCGCGAGTCCCGCTCCGATCAGGAAGGCCGTCCTGGGTCCGAAGACTTTCCACCAGATGCCGAAGAGGATCGACGAGGGCAGCGCCGCAAGTCCGATGCTCCCGTGAAAAACTCCGAACGCCCGGCCGCGCAGGCTCTCTCCGACGAGGTCCGCGACGAGCGCCCGCTGCGCGCCCTCCGTCAGCGCAAAGAAGAGCGCATAGCCGCCGAAGAGCGCCCAGACGCCGGCGGGGGTCGAGACGAACGCGAATCCCGTGTAGGCGAGCACGTACACGATCCACCCCATGCCGACGCACGCGACCCGGCCGATGCGGTCGGACAGCGCACCTCCGGGGACGCCCGCCGCCGCTTTGACGGCGTGGAAGAAGGCCCACAGGAGCGGGATCTGCCAGAGCGCAACGCCGCAGTCGCGCGCCCGCAGGAGCAGAAACGCGTCCGTCGAGTTGGCGAGCGTGAAGACGACGAAGAGGCCCGTCGCCATCCAGAACCTCCGCGGGAGCCGCGCGTCCGCGACGGAGGCGGAGGAGGCCGCGGAGGCCGCCGTTTCTGGCGGTCGGGGCGGCGCGGGCGCTTCCCGGACCCGCCGCACGAGGAGCACGACGGCGAGAATCCCGGGTACGAAGGCGAGAAGGAACACGGTGCGCTCCTCAGGAACGATCGTCTTCAAGAGAAGAGCGGCCGTGAGCGGGCCGGCGACGGCGCCGGCGTTGTCCATCGCGCGCTGGAGACCGAAGGCGCGGCCTCGCTTCGCGGGAGAGACGAGGGATGCGATCAGGGCATCTCGCGGCGCCGTCCGGATCCCCTTGCCGACGCGGTCCGCAAACCGGATCGCGAGAACCTGCAACCATCCCGTCGCGAGGCCGATCAGCGGCCGCACCGCTGTCGCCAGCGAATATCCGGCGACGACCAGAGGCTTGCGCCGCCGCGTCCGGTCGGACCACCAGCCGGCGAACAGCTTGGTGAGTGAGGCGGTCGCCTCCGCGATGCCCTCGATCAGCCCCAGGACGGCGGGCCCGGCGCCGAGCCGCCGCGTCAAGAAGTCGGGCAGGAGTGGGTAGATCATGTCGGACGCGAAGTCCGTCAGGAACGACACCCAGCCGAGCGTGACCACCCCGGCATCCAGCCGTTGGTCCCCCTTATTTTCCGTAACTTTTTCGGTCAAACGATATTTTCCTCTGTTTTCATACGGAGAGGCGGCGCCTCACGACCTATCATAATCGCGGCGTGCGGCACCAGTCGGCGGACGCTCTCGTGCTCGGGACCTACCCCCTCCGTGAAAAGGACCGGATCGTCTCCTTCCTCACGCGCGATGCGGGCAAGAAGCGCGGGGTCGCGCGCGGAGCCCGCGGCGCCCGCAACCCCTACGCGGGGGCGCTCGAGCCGATGACGGAGGCGCGGATCTTTTACTTCGAGAAGGACTCGCAGGAGCTCGTCTCGATCAAATCCGCGGACATCATCCGTTCCTCGTTTCCGCTTTCGAAAGACCTCGATCGGGGACTGCTCGTTTCCGCAATGGCGGAGAGTCTCCAGACTTTCGTTTCCGAAGACGATCCCGCCGAGCCCTTCTACCGCCTGGCGCGGCATGCGCTCGACGCCCTCTTCGAGGAGGCTCCGGCGGACTGGGTGGCGGCGTACTTCGACGTGTGGGTCCTGAAGCTTTCGGGCCTCTTTCCGAGCCCCGCCGAGTGTGCGGTCTGCGGCGCGCCGCTCGAGCGCAAGGGCTCGCTCCTGTACGACGAGGCGAGGCCCGGGTTCGTGCATACCGGCTGCCGGCACGGCGAGGCGATCCGGCTTTCCGCGGAAGGCCGCGAGACGCTCCGCCGGATCCTGACGGCGCCTCTCGACGCTGCCGCGCGCCCGCCCGGGGTTCTCGAAGTCGCGGCGGTCGCGCGCCGCGCGCGGAGGCACTTCCTCGGACACGAGCTCAAATCTCAGAGAGTGCTGGAGGACGTGCGGGGAGAGAAGTGAGGCCGGGAGTCGCGGTAAACTCGACTCGATGCTCACGCTTCAAAAATTGATTGCGGAGCTGAGCGCTTTCTGGGAGTCGAAGGGCTGTCTGATCGAGCAACCCTACGACCTTCCCATGGGCGCCGGAACCATGCACCCGGCCACTTTTCTGAAGGTCCTCGGCCCGGAGCCGTGGCGCTGCGCCTACGTGCAGCCCTCGCGGCGCCCCGCCGACGGCCGTTACGGCGAGAACCCGTTCCGCCTCGGAAAGCACCTGCAGTTCCAGGTCGTCCTGAAGCCTTCGCCGGAGGATGTCCAGGCGATGTACCTCGGGAGCCTGGAGCGCCTCGGCGTGACGCTCGCCGACCACGACGTGCGTTTCGAGGAAGACAACTGGGAATCCCCCACGCTCGGAGCATGGGGCGTCGGCTGGCAGGTGCTCATGGACGGGATGGAGATCACCCAGTTTACGTATTTCCAGCAGGCGGGCGGCATCGATCTCGCGCCCATCACCGCCGAGATCACGTACGGGCTCGAGCGCATCGCGATGTTCTTGAACAAGCTCGACTCCGTCTTCGACGTGATGTGGAGCGAGGACACCACCTACGGCCAGATCCGCCGCCGCGACGAAATCGAGCTCTCCCGCTACGGGTTCGAGGTCGCAGACCCCGAGTTCGCGATGGCCGTCTTTCAAGGGTCCGAGGCGGAAGCGCGCCGTGCGCTTGCCGCCGGGCTCGTGCTTCCCGCGTACGAGGCGACGCTCGCCTGCTCCCACCAGTTCAACATCCTCGATGCGCGCGGCGCCGTCTCGGCGACCGACCGCGTCGGCCTGATTCGCCGCGTCCGCGAGCTCGCCTGTGCCTGCGCGCGCGCCTCGGTATCACCAGCGCAGGAGGGGCCCCCGGTCGCCCTGCCCGAGCCCGCGGCGACGCGCTGAGGGGCGGGAGCACACTCCCCTTCCACCCGTGATGCCAGCGAGCGACTTTCTTCTCGAGATCCGGACGGAGGAGATTCCCGCGTCCGCGCTCGCCGCGGCCCGCGCGGACCTGCTTCGCAAAGCGACGGAGGCGCTCGCGGAAGAGGGGCTCGCCCCCGCCGAGGGGCAGGCGCTCGCGACGCCGCGCCGGCTGATCCTCTGGCTGCGCGGAGTTCCGGATCGGCAGGAGGACCGGGCGTCGGAAGTCCTCGGTCCCCCGGCATCCGCCGCGTTCGACGCGGCCGGCAAGCCGACGCGGGCGGCCGAAGGGTTCGCCAGGGCGCAGAAGGTGGACGTCGAAGACCTCGTCGTCATCGATTCCCCCCGCGGGCCGACCGTCGCCGCCCGCCGCACCGTCATCGGCCGCCCTGCCGCGGACGTGCTCGCGGAGGTCGTGCCGCGCGTCGTCGATTCGCTCCCGTTTCCGAAGACGATGCGCTGGGGCATGGGAGACCACGTGTTCGTGCGGCCCGTGCGGGGGCTGCTCGCTCTTTTCGCCGGCCAGGTCGTTCCGATGTCGATTCAGGGAGTGAGCTCAGGAAACGTGACCGTCGGGCATTGGATCCTCGCCAACGAAGAGTTCCCGGTGAACGGGCACGATGATTACTTCCGAAGGCTCCGCGATTGCCACGTGGAGCCCGACGGTGAGGTCCGGCGGATGGCGATCCTGCAGGCGGCCCGCGGAATGGCGGGCGAGGTAGGCGGTTCCATCGAGCCCGACCTGGACCTCGCGGCGATGCTCGCGGATCTCGTCGAGTTCCCCGGAGTCGTCCGCGGCGGTTTCTCCGCGGAGTTTCTGGACCTGCCGGAAGAGATCACGACGACGGCGATGCGCGTGCATCAGAAATACCTGCCGGTGCGGGGCCCCCGGGGGCTCCTGCCGTACTTCGTGGCGGTGATGGACAACGTCGCCGACAGCAAGGGCCTGATCGCCAAGGGCAACGAATGGGTTTTGAACGCGAGACTCGCCGACGCGAGGTTCTTCTTCGACGCCGACTTGAAAGACCCGCTCGAATCGCGTCTCGAGGCGCTGTCGCGGCTCACCTTCCAGGACCGTCTCGGCGATTACCGGCAGAAGACGGGGCGTCTCCAGGAGCTGTCGGAGACGATCGCCCACGTCGTCGGGCGTCCCGACCTCGTCGAGTCCGTCCTGACGGCCGCGCGCCTCGCCAAGGTGGACCTGACGACCCTCATGGTGAAGGAGTTCACGGACCTGCAGGGAGTCGTCGGCGGGATTTACGCGCGCCGCGAAGGGCAGCCCGATTCCGTCTGGAAGGCGATCTACGACCAGTACCGCCCCGCGTCCGCGACGGACGATCCGCCCCGCGAAGCCGCGGGAGCGATCCTTTCCATGGCGGACCGGTTCGACACCCTGGCCGGGCTCTTTTCGATTGGGCTCGTCCCCACGGGCTCGAAGGATCCCTACGGGCTGCGGCGGGCGGCGTTCGGCCTCGTTTCGATCGCCGCTGCGAGAAAGTGGCGGCTCGACTGGAGGCCGGTCGTCCGCAAGGCGCTCTCCCTCTATCCGCCGGCGTCCGGAGCCGCGCACGACAGGATCCTCTCGGACCTCGAGACTTTCTTCGCGGAGCGCCTGCGCAACCTGCTCGAGCGCCGCGGCCACTCCTATGACGAGATCTCGGCGGTCTTGAACGTCGGGGTGTGGGATTTCGCCGACGCGGCGGACCGAGCCGAAGCCCTCTCGCAGGCGCGCCGCGAGATCGACTTTCGGACTCTCGTCCTCGCCTTCAAGCGGATTCGCAACATCGTCGGTCGAGAGAAGCTCGAAGCCGGGCCCCCCTCCGCAGCGCTGTATCGCGAGCACGCCGAGCGCCGGCTTGCGGCCGACTTTTTGCAGGCCCGAACGTCGATCCAGGAGCTGGTCGCGTCGCGCCGTTATCGCGAGGCCATGGGGATGATCGCGTCGATCGCCCCGTCGCTGGATCGATTTTTCGTCGAGGTGCTCGTGAACGCTCCCGAGGAGGACCTGCGCAGGAACCGGCTCGCGCTTCTGGCTTCGATTCAGAAGGAGTTCTCGAGCCTCGCGGATTTCTCGGAGATCGTCGTCGAGCGGGGATCGGAATCGGGGGCATCCAGGTGAGGAGAACCCGCCGAGCGCGGGGGAGAAGCATGCGATGAAGCGCGTTTTCTTTTTCGGCAACGGCGAGGCGGAGGGGGCGGGTCTCGGCAAGGAGACGCTCGGCGGCAAGGGCTCGGGGCTCGCGGAGATGACGGCCCTCGGAATTCCCGTGCCGCCCGGGTTCACCATCGAGACGGGGGTGTGCGCCGACTTCTCGCACGGCGCGAGCCTCGACGGCGTCCACGACGAGGTGGATTCCGCGCTCGCCCGGCTCGAGCACCTGACCGGGCGGCGATTCGGAGACTCCGAGGACCCCCTGCTCGTTTCCGTTCGCTCGGGCGCGCGCTCTTCGATGCCCGGCATGATGGACACGATCCTGAACCTCGGCCTGACCTCGCGGGCGTTGAAAGGCCTGGCCGCGCGCTCGGGCGAGCGGTTCGCTTTCGACTGCCGCCGGCGCTTTCTCGAGATGTACTCCGACGTCGTTCTGCGGGTCCCGCGGCAGGAGTTCGAGGCGGTGCTCACCGGCAAGAAACGCGAGCGGGGCGTGAAGTCCGACGTCGATCTGACGGCGGAGGATCTCAAGCAGATCGTCCAGAAGAACGAAGAGATCGTGCGGTTGCGCACGGGCAAGGACTTCCCGGACGAGGCCCGCGAACAACTCTGGGGAGCCATCGGGGCCGTTTTCCGGTCCTGGGAGAACGAGCGGGCGCGGACGTACCGCAAGCTCCACCACATCCCGGACGACTGGGGTACTGCGGTCAACGTCCAGTCGATGGTGTTCGGCAACCGCGGCGACACGTCCGCCACGGGCGTCGCGTTCACGCGGGACCCTTCCACGGGCGAACGGAAGTTCTACGGCGAGTTCCTGCCGAACGCGCAGGGCGAGGATGTCGTGGCGGGCATCCGGACGCCCCGGCCGCTCTCGAAGGACGGCTCCGGCATCTCGCTCGAGGAGACGATGCCGGAGGCCTATCGCGAGCTGCTTCGGCTGCGCGACGTGCTCGAGACACGCTATCGGGACATGCAGGACCTGGAGTTCACGATCGAGGACAGGAAGCTCTATCTGCTGCAGACCCGCAACGGGAAGCGCACGGGCTTCGCCGCGGTGCGGATCGCGACCGAGATGGTTGACGAGGGACTGATCACGGAAGACGAGGCCGTGGCGAGGGTCGAAGCGGAGCAGCTCGTGCAGCTCCTCGCGCCCGTGTTCCCCGGCAAGGAGAAGGAGACGGCGGTTAAGGGAGGGCGATTCCTCGGGAAAGGTCTCCCCGCCGGCCCGGGAGCGGCGTGCGGGCGCATCTGCTTCACCGCGGAACACGCCGTCGAGACGGCGGCAAAGGGCGAGCCCGTGGTGCTCGTGCGGGAGGAGACGTCTCCGGAAGACATCGCCGGCATGAACGCCGCCGTCGGGATCCTGACGACGCGCGGCGGCATGACGTCCCACGCGGCCGTCGTCGCGCGGGGCATGGGTAAAACGTGCGTCGTCGGGGCGGGCGAGATCACCGTCGACACGGCGCACGGGCAGGTCCGCGCCCGGGGACTCTCCGCGAAGGAGCTCGACTGGATCTCCATCGACGGGTCGACGGGCGAAGTGATCCTCGGGCAGCTCCCGACGCAGCCGTCCGAGGTCCTCCAGGTCATCCTGCAGAAATCGATGCCTCTCGAGCAGTCCGCCGTCGCCTCCGCCTTCACGCGGCTGCTCTCGTGGGCCGACGCCAGGCGCCGGCTCGGAGTCCGGGCCAACGCGGACACGCCGGAGGACGCCCGCGTCGCGCGGCTGTTCGGCGCCGAGGGGATCGGGCTCTGCCGCACGGAGCACATGTTCTTCGAAGAGAAGCGAATCCTCGCCGTGCGCGAGATGATCCTTGCCGACACGAAGGAGGAGCGGCGCGCCGCGCTCGCGAAGATCCTTCCCATGCAGCGCGAGGACTTTCTCGGGATCTTCCGCGAAATGGCGGGCCGGCCGGTGACGATCCGGCTCCTCGATCCACCGCTCCACGAGTTCCTTCCGAAGGAGGAGCAGGCGGTGAGGCGCACGGCGGAGGACCTCGGCGTCTCCCCGGAGGCGATCCGGGAGCGTGTGCACGCCATGGCCGAGGTCAACCCGATGCTCGGGCACCGGGGATGCCGCCTCGGAATCACGCACCCGGAGATCTACGAAATGCAGGTCTGCGCGATCTTCGAAGCGGCGATGGAGGCGCTCTCCGAGGGCGTTCACCCCAATCCCGAGATCATGATCCCGCTGGTCGGCGCAAAGGGGGAGTTCGACCGACTGAAGAAGCTCGTCGACGAGGAGGCAAAGCGCATCGCGGGGAACCGGGTGAGCTACAAGGTCGGAACGATGATCGAAGTGCCGCGGGCGGCACTGCGCGCCAACCGGATCGCGTTGAACTGCGACTTCTTCTCCTTCGGGACCAACGACCTCACACAAATGACGTACGGGTACTCTCGCGACGACTCCGCCTCGTTCCTTCCGACGTACATCGAGGAGGGGATCGTCTCCGGCGACCCGTTCGCGAGCCTCGACCAGTACGGAGTGGGGGAGCTCATCTCCCTTGCCGTGCGGCGGGGCCGCGAGGCCAAGCCGGGGCTGAAGCTCGGGATCTGCGGAGAGCACGGCGGAGACCCGCGGTCGATCGAGTTCTTCCACGCGGTCGGGCTCGACTACGTTTCGTGCTCCCCCTTCCGCGTGCCGATCGCACGCCTGGCCGCCGCACGCGCCGCGCTCGCCGCCGGAGCGGTTGGGGCCTCCGCCACTGCCTAACGTCGCCTTCACTTCGCTTCGCTGCGTTCCGGCTCCCGCCGCGTCAGGCTCCTCCCTCCCTTCGGTCGGGAGACTCCTAACGCGGCGAGCGGATGAGCGAGTGTGTCGTATTACTCCTCTCCCCCGGGCG
>JALZAT010000089.1:5418-11017 GCA_030948185.1 Acidobacteriota bacterium | reverse complement strand
CGCTCCCCCGCCGGCCGCGAGGGCCGCGAGGCCCGCCGCGAGCCCCCAGCCGAGACGCTCGAGGCGGAAGGGCCGTCCCGGCAAAAAGAGGGCGCGTGCCGCCGTCCAGCCGGCGAGCCCCGCGAGCCCGAGCCAGGCGGCGACAAAGACGAGGGAATCGGGCAGAGACGCCGGCGCCGTCACGGGGTCCCACTCCGCGCCGGCGCGAGGAGGGCTCCCCCGGGAAACTCCCGGAGCACCATCCAGCCCGGCGCTCGCGCGGTTCCGTAGGCGAGACCGACCCAGCGGTCGCGCGGTGCGCCGCCAGGCGCGACGGGCAGCGGCGCCATCGCGTAGGAAGCGAGGTAGAGCGCGGGCTCGCTCGGCGCCGGCAGGAAGAGCGCGACCCCCGCCGTTCCCGGCGGCAGCGTCCGGCGGGCCGATTCGAGAAACGCGAAATACGCCCGATCGAAGGCGGTCGAAGACCCGGCGAGTCTCCGTCGGGCCGGCTCTGCGGACGCGGTTCGCTCGAGGAAACGGATCCTCCGGGTCAGCTCCGCGGGCGGGTTGCGGGCGAAGAGAAGAGCGCCGAGGACGAGCGCCGCGGCGGCCGCAGCGAACGCGCGGCGCCGTGCCGTCTCTTTCTCCCCCGCTCCGTTTCCCGAGGTGGCCGCGGGCTACCTCAGGGGAAAGCCCGCACAGAGCTCGGAGACGGTCCCCCGCACGGCGGCCTCCACGGCGGCGTCGCCCGGGGCCTCGAGGGTCCGCGCGATCAGTTCCCCGATCGTTTCCATTTCCGCCGTGCCCATTCCGCGCGTCGTCACCGCCGGAGTTCCGATGCGGATCCCGGAGGCGACCGCGGGTGGACGCGCGTCGAAGGGGATGGTGTTCTTGTTCACGGTCAGGCCGACGCGCTCGAGGGTCTTCTCCGCGTCCTTGCCGGAAAGCCCGCGCGATCCGACGTCGACGAGCACGAGGTGGTTGTCCGTGCCCCCGGAGACGAGGCGAAAACCGCGCGCCGAGAGTGTCGTGGCGAGGGCCTTCGCGTTTTCCACGATCCGGCGCTGGTAGTCGGCGAACTCCGGAGTGCCGGCCTCGGCGAAGGCGACCGCCTTTGCCGCGATGACGTGCTCGAGGGGCCCGCCCTGCACCCCCGGAAACACGCGGCGGTCGAGGTCCTTCGCGCGCGCGGCGCGGCAGAGCACGATCCCTCCGCGAGGGCCGCGAAGGGTCTTGTGCGTCGTGCTCGTTACGAACGCGGCGAACGGAACGGGCGACGGGTGGATCCCGGCGATGACGAGCCCCGCGATGTGGGCGATGTCGACCATGAGCTCGGCGCCCACCTCATCGGCGATCTCGCCGAAGCGGCGAAAGTCGATCTCGCGCGCGTACGCGGAGGCGCCCGCGATGATCAGCTTCGGCCGGTGCTCCCGTGCGAGGGCAGCGAGCGCGTCATAGTCGATGCGCTCGTCCTCGCGCCGCACGCCGTACGCGGCGACCTTGTACTCGAGCCCCGAAAACGAGAGCGGATGTCCGTGGGTCAGGTGGCCGCCGTGGGAAAGATCCATCCCGAGGATCGTGTCCCCCGGTTTGAGCGCCGTGAGGTAGACCGACATGTTCGCCTGCGAGCCGGAATGCGGCTGGACGTTCGCGTGGTCGGCCCGGAAAAGCGCCTTCGCGCGTTCGATCGCGAGCGTCTCGATCTTGTCGATGAACTCACAGCCGCCGTAGTAGCGCTTGCCGGGATAGCCCTCGGCGTACTTGTTCGTCAGCACGGATCCTTGCGCCTCGCGAACGGCCCTGGAGACCCAGTTCTCCGACGCGATGAGCTCGAGGCCCTCGTTCTGCCGCCGCTCCTCTTCGCGTATCCAGTGTGCGACGTCGGGATCCGCCTCGGCGAGATCGCGCTCGAGAAACGCCATCGATCGAGCGGGTGTGTCGGCGGTGGTCTTGCTCATGGTCTCCTCGGCTCCCCCCTCATCCCGTCACCAGCTCCCGGTACTCGGCATTGCAGTAGCTGTCCGTCATTCCGGCGATGTGGTCGGCGAGCGCGCGATAGAACTCGGGCCGCGGGCGGTAGCGCTCGTCGATCTCGTGGTCCACGTCCCTCAGGGGAACTTCCCGCAGAAGGCGCACGCCGAGCTCCTCCGCCAGCGCCAGCAGAACCGAGTCGGGCAGGAGCCTCGGGTTCTCGCGGTAGGCGAGGTAGACCCCGCTGACGACCCGGCGCGCGTGGCCGTCGTGCCGCGACACCGGGAAGGAGTGGATGACGTGGCGGTACACGAATTCCTTCAGCTCACGGTAGAACGCCTTGCCGGATTCCGTGAACGTGACGAGGTCGCCCGGGAGGCGGTCGCGGCGGGCGAGGAACTCGTCGGGAGTCGCGATCCGCTCGGATTCGAGCCAGGCGTCGATGCGCGCCCGCGAACCCTCGACGAGATCCGAGGTCAGCACGCCGATCATCCCGCGGATCAGCGAGGATCTCGACGTCGCGGGATCACTGGCGGCCGGCCGGTGCCGGCGCACCGCCCGGGCGATTGCCAGCGCCTCGATCGCCTCTTCCTCCGCGAGCGGAAGCCCGTCTTCCAGGTCGTGCGTCTGCTGGGCGATCTCGTCCGACCAGTTGACGAGCTGCGCTTCGAGGGTGCCCCCGGAGCCGGGCCGCAAACCCTCCCGGTCGTCGAGCGGGAACGGGAAGTCGACCTTCCACGAAGTGTGCTTGAGGATGCCTTCCCGGACGTCGTGGGTGAGGTTCAATCCCGGCTGCTCGTAGCGCTTCTCGAGGCGGTCCACGACGCGGACGCCCTGGTAGTTGTGCTTGAACCCGCCCGCCTGCGGGTCGCTCTCGCGGAGGAGGCGGTCGAGCACGCGTTCCCCGGAGTGGCCGAACGGAGTGTGCCCGAGATCGTGCCCGAGAGAGATGGCCTCGGCGAGGTCCTCGTTCAATCCGAGCGCGCGGGCACCGCTGCGCGCGATCTGCGAAACCTCGATCGTGTGGGTCAAGCGCGTGCGGAAGTGGTCCCCTTCGTAGGGGATGAAGACCTGCGTCTTGTGCTTCAGCCTTCGAAACGCGCGGGAGTGGACGATCCGGTCGCGGTCTCGGGCGTACTCGGTCCGCTCGTCGCCCGGCATCGTGCGCGGCAGTCCGTGCGGCCGTTCCGCCCGGCCGCTCCGGGCCGCGTAGATCGGGAGCCGTTCCTCTTCCAGGCGCTCGAACTCTTTCTTGGAAAACGGCGCGGTCGTCGTCGTCAAGTGCGGGCCCTCTCTCCTGTTTCACTCGCTCGGCGCGCGGCGTCTCGACCGGGTCAGCTCCCCAGAAGAAGGGCGCGGGCCTCGCCGACGAGGTACAACGATCCGGCGACGATTATAGGTGCCGCGTCGCGCGCCGCGGGCGGGCCGTCCAGGAGCGAGAGTGCGGAGGCGAGGTCCGGCGCGGTGCGGACCTTCGCGGCGAGAGCCCCCACCCGGCCGAGAAGCTCGTCCGGAGGCGCCGCCCGGGGGCCGGGAGCGCGAACGAGCACGACCTCGCTCACCTTGGGGAACAGCGCGGCGGCGATTCCCTCGACGTCTTTGTCCGCCATCGCGCCGAACACGAGTGGCGATCGCCCGGCGATCCCGGCGTCGTCGAGAAAATCCGCGAGCGCCCGCGCGCCGTCGGGGTTATGACAGCCGTCCAGAAGCACGGGGCGGCCGCGGGGCGACGCCACACGCTCCAGCCGGCCCGCCCACCGCACCCTCGACAAGCCCTTCGCGGCGGTCTCCGGCGCGAGGGCCCCGAGCTCGGCGGGAAGAAGCTCCGCCGCCCGCACCGCCAGAGCGGCGTTCCAGGCCTGGTGGGCACCCGCGAGAGGAGTCTTCAAGCGCACGCGGAGGAGGGGCGTCTCGAGATCGAATTCCGTCCCCCCGAGGCCGGTCGAGACGGCGCGAACATGGATTTCGCGGGACGCGTCGTGGAGCCGCGCGCCGGCGCGCTCCGCCTCGGCGGCGAGAGCGGCGAACGCCCCGGCATCGGCGGCCCGGACGAGCGCGGGACGCCCCCGCCGGAAGATCCCCGCTTTCTCGCGCGCGATCGCCGGGAGCGAGTCGCCGAGCTCCGCCATGTGGTCGAGCGCGATCGACGTCACGATCGAGAGGCTCGCGGGCGCGACGTTCGTTGCGTCCAGCCTGCCGCCGAGGCCAACCTCGACGATCGCCAGGTCGACGGACGCATCGTGGAAGAGGAGAAACGCCGCCGCCGTGATCGCCTCGAAGTAGGTCAGGGCGAGCTCCGGAGACCGGTCCGCCGCCGCGAACACTCGGGCGAGCGCCGCGTCGAGCAACTCCGGCGACGAATCCTCCTCTCCGACGCGCACGCGCTCCGTGGCCTGGATGAGGTGGGGCGAGGTGTAGAGCCCCGCTCTCTTGCCCGCGGCGCCGGCGATGGCGGTGAGAGTCGCCGCGGTGGAGCCTTTGCCGTTGGTCCCGCCGACGAGGACGGAGGGAAACGCGCGTTCGGGGCGGCCGAGCCGGCCGCAGATCGCGTCGATCGCCGCCAGCCCGAGCTTGATCCCTCGCAGCGACAGGGTTTCGAGTCGGGCGAGAGCCGGGCCGTGGCCACGCGCGCCTCCCGTCTCCCCTCTGCCTCCTACCGTCGCGCGTCTCCGGTCTTCCGGTCCTCTCCGTCCCAGAGGAGCCGGAGGCTTCGGACGAGGGTCTCCTTCATCTCCGTGCGGTCGACCAAGTAGTCGAGCATGCCGTGCTCGAGGAGAAACTCCGAGCGCTGGAACCCCTCGGGCAGGGTTTGCCGAATCGTCTGCTCGATGACGCGCGGTCCCGCGAACCCGATGAGCGCGTTGGGCTCGGCGACGTTCAAGTCCCCGAGCATCGCGAAGGAGGCCGTCACGCCGCCCGTCGTGGGGTCCGTCATCACGGAGATGTACGGGACTCCGGCGGCCGAGAGCCGCGAGAGCGCGGCGGCGATCTTCGCCATCTGCATGAGAGAGAGGATGCCCTCCTGCATGCGAGCGCCGCCCGACGTCGACACGATCAGGAGTGGGCTCCGGTCGGCGAGGGCGCGTTCGGCGGCGCGGGCCACCTTTTCGCCGACGACGGACCCCATCGACCCTCCCATGAAGAAGAACTCCATCGCGCCGATGATCACGGGAATGCCACCCATGGTCCCGGAGCCCACCACCATCGCCTCCGAGGGGCCGACGCTTTCTTCGTATTGCTTCAGCCGGTCGCGGTAGCGCTTGGTATCGCGAAACTTCAAAGCGTCCACGGACCGCAGGTTCCCGTCGAGCTCCGTGTACGCCTCGTCGTCGAAGAGCATCCGCAGCCGCTCCGGCGCGGAGAGGCGGAAGTGATAGCCGCACTTGGGGCAGATCTTGAAATTGCGGGCGAGCTCCTTGTTGTAGAGGATCTGCCGGCAGCTCTCGCACTTGACCCACAGCCCTTCGGGAACCTTGCTCGGCCTCCCCTCGCGGGGCTCCTTGGGGGCCTTGTCCTTCTTGAACCACATGGGAATCGGATCCTACCTTCACGCCGGATTTCTCGTTCCCGTTCAGATCCTCATGGCCCACCGGAGGTGTAGGGGCGGGGCTTGTCCCCGCCCGCAAGGGTGCCGTCACCGGGCGGGCGG
>JALZAT010000089.1:0-5408 GCA_030948185.1 Acidobacteriota bacterium | reverse complement strand
GGGCGCGTCCGTGGGGGCCCGCATCGACACTCGCGGCCGCCCGCCCACGTCGTCCACTCGCGCCTCCACTCCGAAGGCGCGGCGGATCGTCTCCGGGGTCAGCGTCTCCGACGGTGTCCCCGACGCCTGGGCCCGTCCCCCGGCGAGCACCACGACCCGGTCGGCGAGCTCGGCGGCCAGGGAGATTTCATGGGTGACGAGGATCACCGTGGTCCCGCGCGTCCGGTGTTCACGCATCAGCGCGGCGAGAAAATCGAACCGGTGCCGCGGGTCGAGCCCCGCCGTCGGCTCGTCGAGCAGCCAGATGTCCGCCTCCTGGGCGAGGGCCCGCGCGAGGAAGACGCGCCGCCGTTCCCCGCCGGAGAGCGCCGAGGCGTCCCGGTCCACGAGGTGGGCGACGTCGCAAGCGGCCATCGCCTCGCGGGCGATCCGCCGGTCCTCCGGAGAGTCGGCGGAGAATCCCCGCGCCCGGGGCGCCCGACCCTGGAGGACCAGATCCAGGCTGCGAATCGGGAAGACGAGGTCGGCGCTCTGCGGCACGTACGCGATGCGCCGCGCCGTTTCGCGGCGCGGCAACCCGGAAAGGGGGAGGCCGTCGAGGAACGCTTCGCCGGAGGAGGGCGACACGATGCGCGCGAAGACTTTCAGGAGCGTCGACTTGCCCGAGCCGTTCTCGCCGAGGAGGGCGACGATGTCTCCCGCCGGAAACCCCGCGTCGAGTCCGCGGAGAGCCGGGCTCTTCCCGTAGAACGCTGCGAGCGCCCGGGCCTCGAGACGGATCCCGGCGGCGCTCACGGGTTTCTCAGGAGGAGCCATGCGAAGAGCGGCGCCCCGAGGGCCGCGGTCACCGCGCCGATGGGGAGCTCCGAGGGAGCCGCCACCGCGCGCGAAACCGCGTCGGCGACGACGAGGAGCGCCGCGCCGCCGAGAGCGGAAAACGGAAGGAGGATTCGCTGATCGTTGCCCGCGATCGCCCGCGCCGCGTGCGGGACGAGCAGACCGACGAATCCGATCACCCCGGCGAAAGCGACCGCGGCGCCGGTCAAGAGCGATGCCGCCAGAAACACGAGTGCCTTCGACCGCTCCGTATGGACACCGAGAGCCGCGGCGTTTTCCTCGCCGACTGAGAAGAGGTTCAGCCGCGAGGCGGAGAGAAACAGCGCGGCCGCGCCAACGGCCGCGTAGGGAAGCAACGCCAGGAGCCGGGCTGGAGACGCGTTCGCGAGGCTTCCCATCATCCAGAAGAGCATCGTTCGCCCCGCCTCCGCCGACGCGAGGGAGAACACGCCCAGGAGGACGGCCGAGAAGAACGCATTGGCGATCAGGCCTCCGAGGATCAGCCGCTGGAGGTCGAGCCGTCCGCCGCGCCTCGCGAGCGCCGCCACGGCCGCGGAGGACGCCACCGCTCCCGCGAACGCGGCGCCGGGGGAGAGGAGTGGTGACATCCCGGCGACCGTTGCCAGCGCGGCGCCCGCCGCCGCGCCTCCGGACGTGCCCAGAAGAAACGGGTCCGCGAGCGGGTTCTTCAGGAGCGCCTGCAGCGAGGCACCGGCGAGCGAGAGACAGGCGCCGACCAGGGCGGCCAGGAGCACCCGGGGCACGCGAAGGGACGCGACGAGTCGGGCCTCGTGGCCGGCCGGCCCGGCGCCCGACCAGAGGTCGGCGAGCGAGAGAGACACCCCGCCCACGGCGATCCCCAGCAGCACGCACGCGGCGAGCAGGAGTGCGCCGCCCAGCCACAAGGGCGCTCCGCGCCGGCCGCCCCCGGAGAAGGCCGAGAAGGCCGTCACTTCGGCAGATCCCGCGCGAGAATCTCCAGGGCGTCGAAGACCCGCGGGCCCGGGCGCGTCAGCACCGACTCGTCCAGCCGCAGCACGGGGGCGCGAGCGACCGATCCGCGGGAAAGCGGACCGGTCGCGAACGCACGGTCGTACACCGGGCGGTTCGCCTCCGAATCCGGGATGACAGTCACTTCGATCGGCGCGGTCGCCAGCCACTCCTCCGACACGAGGGGCCAGCCGGGACGGTCACCCAGGAGATTCACGGCCCCGGCCTCCGAGAGGACGTCGTCTAAGAAGGTGCCTCCGCCCGCGGCCTGCGGCGGCTCGGGCCAGACGAGCAGCACCGCTCGCGCCTTGCGACGGGACGCGGCCCCGCGGCGAACCGCTTCGCGCCGCTTCTCGAGCTCCGCCGCGAGGCGAGTGGACTGTTCCGTGTGCCCGATCCGCGCGCCGATCAGGCGGATCGCCGCGAGCACCTGATCGAGCGAGGCGGTCGGCACCGTCAGCACGGGAACACCCGCCGCCTGGAGAGCCAATGCCGCTCCCCGCGGGCTTCCGGCGTCTCCGGTGGCCAGCACGAGATCGGGTCTCAGGGACGCGATCCGCTCGGCGCTCATGTCGACGCCGCCCACGCGCGGGATCGCCTTTGCCCCGGGCGGGAAGTCGGAGAAATCCGAGACCCCCACGAGGCGGTCTCCCGCTCCAACCGCAAAGACGATCTCCGTCAGATTGGGGGCGAGCGATACGACGCGCGCCGCCGGCACAGGCGAGGCCGGCGGAGCCTGGCGGGACTCTCGGGCGCAGCCGGAAACGGCTGCGGCGAGCGCCAGGACCAGAACGGCCGCTCCCGAGGGAGGGCGGAACGATGCGGGACGCGGCATCCGGGTTCCTTCCCGCCCGGCGGCGTCGGGACGGCGTCAGCCTTGAGCTTCGGCTTCTTCGAGGTCGTTCGGAATGCCGAGGCGCATGCACGCGGCGTCGTACATCTGCCGGGCGGCCTTCTGCGCGTTCTGGAGCTCGGCGAGGCGGTCCTTCACCTTCGCCAGCTCTTCCTGGATGAGACCTTCCAGGTCGTTGATCTCGCGTTTCGTGACCGAGAGCGTGTTCTCGTAGAACTTCTTCTGATCCGGAGAGAGACTCATGCTCCGTTGACCTCCTGACCGCGTTCGACGGCCGATTCCGCCGGGAGCTTGACACAACCCACCGGAAAAAATCGAAAAATCCTGCTCCTCACGGCCTGACTTCGATGACGACGGTGCGCCACATCTTCACCGGGATTCCGTTCTTCGTCGCGGCGCGAAAACGCGAGGCCTTCACGGCGGCGACGACGGCTTCGTTCACGCCGGTTCGGGACGCGAGCCCCTGCTGCAGCCGCGCGTCTCCGACCTGCCCATCCTCGTTGACGAGAACGAGCACGACCACTCTCCCCGTCAGACGCTGCTGTCTCGCGAGCGGCGGATAGGTGACGCGCGGCGTCGAGACGAGCTCGGGCTCGACGACGCCCGGGCCCGGACCGACGAGCTCGCCCCGGGCGACTTCGTCGCGTGCAGGCGCCGGAGCGCGGACGGCGGGAGCGGGCGTCGGCTCGGGCGCCGCCTCGCGAACGGGGGGAGGCTCGGTGCGAACGGGCGCCGGCTCGGACGCCGCTTCCCGGGGAGCGGGCGGCGGGGCCGTGACGAGTTCCTCGGGCTTGCGCGCGGCGGCCGCCGCGACCGCGGGCGGGAGAGCCGAAGGCACGGCCGCGGGCTTCGGGGCGTCGAGCGCCTTCTGGATTTCCTTGCGGCGTAGGGCGAGCTGCCGCTGCACCTCATCCTCGACCGCTTTTGGATCCATCGCAGGGGCCGGCGTCGGCGCGGCGGCGAACGGACCCGCCGCGGTCGGTTGAGCGACGGGCGCCACGGTCGGCTTCGGCGCGGGGAGGGGCGCAGCAGTGGGCCGGCGCGACATCCACCACGCCACTCCGCCGAGCGCGAGGGCCGCCACGACGATCGCCGCGTAGAGAGGCGTGCGGCTCTTTTTCTCCGCCGCCACTTTCGTCGGCGGCGGGAAGGCACCGAACACGCCCGCTTCCGCGGGCTCCTTCGCGGGGGGCGGTTGCGGCGCGTGAGAAGGCGCGGGGGGGACGATGATCTTCGGGGCCGTGGCGCCGCGCCGCACGACGGGGGCGCCTTTGGATTTGCGTTTCCTCTCGGCCTCCTCGGGAGCGGGAGACGCCGCGTCGCGCGCGCGCGACTCCGAAGCGGCGCTCTCCTCCGCCTGGAGGCGGTGCAGGTAGATCGCGAGATCCGCGCTTCCCGGAGCGGGCGAATACGAGTAGAGCACCGCCTCGAGATCTCGAAGCATGTCCGACGCGTTCCCGTACCGGTCTTCCGGTTCGCGGGCGAGCGCTCTCAACACGGCCGCGTCGAGGTTCTTTCCGACTTCCGGATTGATCGTCGAAGGCGGCGCGACCTGAGCAGCGCGCACCTTTTCGAGCACCGAAAGATCCGTCTCTCCCCCGAAGAGCTTCTGCTCCGTCAACATCTCGTAGAGCACGCATCCGAGCGAGAAAATGTCGCTGCGGCGGTCGAGCGGCCGTCCCCACGCCTGCTCCGGCGACATGTACTGGACCTTTCCCTTGAGTGCGCCCGACTGTGTCTGCGAAGCCTTGGATGCCGCCTTCGCAATCCCGAAGTCGCAGAGCTTGATGTCCCCCTCGTAGGAGATGAGGATGTTCGGCGGCGAAACGTCGCGGTGCACGATGTTGAGCTCACGCCCCTCGGGATCCCGGCGCCGGTGCGCGTAGTCGAGCGCCGCCGCGATTTTCGAAGCGACGTACACGGCGAGCGGCGTCGGAAGCGGCGCGCCGACGTCCCGCGCCGACTGCAGGAGGGAACGCAGATCGCGCCCCTCGACGTACTCCATGGCGATGAAGTACCCGCCCGCCTCGATTTTCCCCAGGTCGAAGATGTGGACGATGTTGGGATGATTCAGCTGGGCGGCGAGCTTCGCCTCATCGGCGAACATCGTCAGGAACTCGTCGTTGTCGGCGAGATGCGGCAGGATCTTCTTGATCGCGACGATCTTCTCGAAGCCCTGGACGCCGGAGAGCCTCGCCTTCGAGAGCTCGGCCATTCCCCCTGCCGCGATGCGCTCCAAGACCTCGTATTGCCCGAAGCGGTCCGGGGAGGACGCCTGCGGGAACGGCGCGGGCTCCAGCGGCCGGTGCTCCATCGGCCGGGAGCCGGCGGTCCGCGAAAGAGACGCGGGAGTCTGAGAAAACGAGGGCGGCGCGGCCGCGGACGGGGAGGACGAAGCCGCCGCCGGGGTCTCTTCGACCAGGGCGAGCTCCGGCTCCCGGTCCTGCCGTCGGATGCCGGACGGCGGCGTCGCCCCGGTCGGCGTCAGCGTGGAAGTCGTCCGGAGCGCCGCGGTGGCGCCCGACGGGCGCGCCCTGGGCTTCGCCGGCGCCTTCAATCCGGAGAGCGTGTCGGAGATCATCCGGTCGATGTCTGCGTCCGTCGAGAACCGCGTGCCCGCGGGCGGCGTGTTCCCGACGGGCTGCCGGGGACCCGGGGCCTTTCCCATGATCCCCGAGAGGGTGTCGCGGAGACGCCGCTCCATATCGTCTTCCGGCGGCTTCCCGGC
>JALZAT010000010.1:77807-88847 GCA_030948185.1 Acidobacteriota bacterium | reverse complement strand
GCCCTTCGGCGCGCGGCTATCGGGTCATCGTCGGCAGATCGGGTCATCGGGTCATCTAACCATCTGACAATCGGGTGTCCGCTTCGCGGAGTTTCTCTACCGCGCATGCATTCTTGGGGCCTCGCCCCCGCGTGAGCGGGTAGGGGCGGCCCTTGTGGCCGCCCGCGCGGTCACCCCGCGGAATTGCGTCGACTCGTCGGTTTTTTCGGCAGCGCTTTCTTCGTCCGCTTCACTCTTTGCGCGCCCGGCGTGGTTTCGCGGCTCACGCCCAGCACGCGCTGCGAGTACGCCCGCGTGAACTCGGCTCCCAGGAGGAGCAGCGACGTCGCGAAGAAGACCCAGAGCAGGATGACGACGAGGGAACCCGCGGTTCCATAAGGCGTCGCGATCGCGGTCTTTCCGATGTAAAGGCCGAAGAGCCACTTTCCTGCCACGAATAGGAAGGACGCCGCGCCGGAACCGAGCGCCACGTCCCGCCACGCGATCTCGCGGTCGGGAAGAATGCGGTAGATCATCGCGAACAACGCCGCGAACAGGAGGAACGAGACCGCCAGGTTTGCCGATTTCAAGAGAGCCGGCGCGACTTCCCAGCGCATCTCAACCCAGTTCTGGAGGCCCTCGAGGGCGGCGGACAGCGCCAGCGAAACCAGCAGGAGGAAACCGATTCCAAGAATCAGGGCAAACGAAGCGATTCGCTTCTGGAGGAGCGAGCGGAGCATGTGGCCGGGGCGCGGCTCGACGCCCCAGATCCGATTCAGCGTGCTCTGCAGCTGAGCGAAAACCGCGCTCGCGCCGAAGAGGACGATCAGGCCGCCGGCGATCGCCCCGATGCCTCTTCGGTCCTGCCTGGCGACCCGTTCGAGGATCTTCCGAACGAGCTCCGCCTGCTCTCCGCCCATGAGATTGTCGAACTGGCGCACGACGAGACCGCGAACCGCTTCCTCACCGAAAAAGGCGCTGCCGATCGCGATCGCAACGATCAGGATCGGCGCCAGGGAAAAGAGCGTGTAGAACGCGAGGGCCCCGCTCTCGGTCATGCAGCGGTGCTGCCCGAAGCCCCGGAACGTCCCCGCGATCACCTCCCGCCAGGCTTCGAGGCGTTTCTTTTTCATGCGCGTGGCAGCAATGAGCTCGACGAACCCACCAGCCGGCTAGCGCTGTGAGGGCTTGCCCACTCGGACGAGCTCCGGCTCCCGGTTGGGAGGCCGGCGTACCTCCTGCTCGAGGGAAGGCCTCCGCCGCTTCTCGAAGGGCGCAAGCCGCACCGGCCGCCCCGTCCGCGCCGACTCGTAGAGGGCGCGGATCACGCGGACGTCCGCCAGACCCTCCCGGCCGGAGGGCTCGGGCTCGCGGTTCTCGAGGATGCATTCGGAGAAGGAGAGGATCTCCGGAGCGACCTGATCGCGCGCGGCGAATTGCTTCGTCCGCTTGCGCTCGCCGATCTTCAATTCGTGCCGCATGCCTTCCGCGAACTCGAACGCCGGCTCGACGCGCAGCCTTCCCTTTGTGCCGTAGACGTCGTAAAAGTGCGCCGACGCGGCCCCGAAGCTCGACGTGAACGTGGCGAGGCGCTCGCCGGGGAACTTCAGGATCGCGCTCGTCATCTCGTCGGTTTCGGAAAAACGCGGGTTTCCTCCGTTCGCCGACAGCGCGACCACTTCGACGGGCTCGCCCCGGAAGAGGTATCGCGCCGCGTTCAGGCAGTAGATCCCGATGTCGTAGAGAGTACCCCCGCCCTTCTCGATCGGATGGAGGCGGATGTTGTCGCGGTCCTTCACCTCGTTGCAGAACACGGAGGCGTAGATCCGCGGCTCGCCGAGCTTTCCGGAGTTGACGATCTCGACGGCCTCGAGGTTCGCGCGCTCGAAGTGGAGCCGGTAGGCGATCATGAGTTTGACGCCGCTCTTGACCGCGGCGGCGATCATCTCCTCGCAATCCCGCTCCGTGACCGCCATGGGCTTCTCACACAGGACGTGAACGTTGGAGCGCGCTGCGCGAACGGCGAACTCGCGGTGGAGGTCATTCGGAGTCGCGATGTAAACGGCGTCGACGCCGGAGGCGGAGAGCGCCTCTTCGAAGTCGTCGGTCGAGAACCGCCGCTCCCTCGGCACCCGGTACTTCCTGCCGAGAGCTTCGAGTTTCTTCGGAGATTCCGAAAAGAGCGCCGCGAGCTCGGAATTCTTCTTCGCGTGGGCGAACGCCGGCAGGATCGCCGTCTGGGCGAACCACCCGAGCCCGACGACTCCGTACCGGACGCGCCGCGGTTCCTGTTTGCTACGTCCCGGACTCGTGGGGCGTCGCTTCGTCCTGGGCATCGCGTCCTCCCCAGGGAAAAGGAGGCAACTTCGATGCCACGGGAGTCGGCCCCATCCGGGCGGGCGGCCACGAGGGCCACCCGTACCCGCTCACGCGGCGGTCCCCACCGGAGGTGTAGGGGCGGGGCTCGTCCCCCCCCGCCCGGTGGCGTGCTAACGCACCCCTTCCGCGAAAGAGCCCTTCGGGTCGATATCGACCGGGATGTCGCTCGTCTTGTCGAGCGCCGCTTTGAGCTCGGGCGGCATCTTTTCGTAGCGCTTGAACCAGCTCTCGGCGCGTGCGCGGTCGCCCGTGGCTTCGATCTCGAGGAGCTCCTTGGCGAGAGAGGCGACCGCGCCCGGCATCTTCGCGAAGTCGATGACGTAGACGCCCGATTTCGCGTCGAGGGCGATCGCCTGCTTTTCCGTGAGGTAGTTGAACTCCATCATCTCGGCGCGTGCGTGCGCCTCGCCCGTTCCGAACCGCACCGTGCGGAAGATCCCTCCGACGTGCGAGGCGTAGTATTCGTTGCGGCGCGCCTCGGGCAGGGCGCCGTGGCGGATCAGCCAGTCGAGGCCGAACAGGCCCCCCAGGTCCGCCTTCGCCTCCTCGAGTCCCGAGAACGCCGGCCCGATCGCGGCGCGGATGTCCTTCTTCTGGCCGCCAATCCGGGCGAACGCGGGCCCGATGCCGTGGCTGATCTCATGCATCATCGTGCTCACGAGGTATCCCTCGGCCGTCACGAGACGCGCCTGGTCATCCCGCAGGAGCCGCTTCGAGACGGGGACGATGACCTCGACGACGCGTGCGTTCATGAAGTTGTCGAAGAAGATCCGCTTGCTGCCCTTGCGCTCGTGGACCTTCGGGTCGTTCGGAAGGTTGTCGGCGACGGCCTGGTATCCGTGGCGAAGGTCGCCGGCGCGGAACGGCGTGTCCATCACCTCCATCGGCGAACGGCGCCCGCGCTGCGTGGGCCTGTCCTCAGCCGGCAGCGGCAGCGCTTCCTGAATGTCCGGGACGTATTTCTGGAAGACGGCGAGCTTGGCGCTCGCCTCGTCGTTGCGGATCATCACCGCCGCCCCGTAGGACGTCTTCACGCCGAGGAGGTCGTCCAAGTACGTCTCGTAGGGAGCGAGGATGAGGTCGAACTTGGGATCGACGAGATCGACCCACGCGAGGTCGCTCTCGTAGTAGTCGTCGGTTACGAGCGCCTTCGCGCGGAGGCGCAGGTAGTTCGCGAACGAGGGGTAGTCGGAGAGGTCCGCGGCGGCGCGCAGCGCGCGGGCGGCTTTTTCGAGCCACGGCTTGTACTGCACGTGGTACGGAATGGTCTTCAACATCTTGCCGTCGCGCACGACCAGGGTCCGCTCGGCGTAGATCGCCGCCTTCTGCTCCGGATGCGTCTTGACGTACGCCTCGACCTCGACCCGGGTCAGGTCCTTCGGGTAGAGCGCGCGGCCGGGCGGCATCGGTTCCGTTCCGACGAAGGGCCGGTTCTCGTCCAGCAGGTCGAACCGGCCGCCGTTGATCCAGAGGTAGCGCCGGAGCGCCTGGTCTTTCGGGTCGCTCGATCCGGCGAGGGAGATGTAGAGCCGCATCCCCTCCGGATCGCACTGCCGCCAGTAGATCTGCTCGATCTGGCTGGACGCTTCGACGAGCTTGTCGAGGTGGCGGCGCTCGCGGTCCGTCAGCCCCTCCCCGCGGAACGGCATGTCGACCGGCTTCCAGCGGGCGAGGCGCTCGGAAAGGTCCGGGACCACGGTCAGTTTCGCGGAGACGGGCTGGGAGGCCGCCGCCGCGAAGGCCAGGGCTGCGGGGAAGGCGGCGAGTACGAGGAAAAGGCTTTTGCTCATGAGAAAAGCATATGCGACGAAGATCCGGCGTGCGAAGAAGCGCCCGACGGGTGATATCCTGTTCACCTCCAGCTTGCCCCAAGGTGACAGGTAATCGGAGATGGGCGGAAGGGTTCTGACCACCGCCTGCGACTCGGGACCCGAACGCTCGTCACCACCGACAGGAGACCCATGGAACGCCGCGAAAAAGACTGGATCAACATTCTGTTTCTCTCGCTCACGCCCGTCATCGGCGTGGTCGGGACCGCCGCGCACGCCTGGATCTACGGCGTGCAGTGGTGGGAGCCCGCGCTCCTCTTCGTCTCCTTCATGCTGGTGAGCTTCTCCGTCACCGCGGGGTACCACCGCTGCTTCTCGCACAAGGCCTACCAGGCGACTCCCGCCCTGCAGGCGTTCTATCTCTTCTTCGGAGCCCTCGCCCTCCAGAACTCCGCGATGAAGTGGTCCGCCGACCATCGCGACCACCATCGGTACGTCGACCGCGACTGGGATCCGTACAGCATCCGGCGGGGCGGCCTCTGGGCCCACATCTTCTGGCTCTTCTACAAGGAGCCCACCGAGCGTTCGTACGACAACGTTCCCGACCTGACGGGCAACGCCCTCGTGCGCCTCCAGGCGCGCTGGTCGCACGTCATCGGGATCGTTGGTGGGCTCGGCATCCCGACGCTGATCGGCTGGGCGCTGGGCTCTCCGCTCGGAGGACTTCTCTGGGGCGGCTTCCTTCGAATCGCCCTGATCCACCACACCACCTTCCTCGTGAACTCGGTGGCGCACCTCTACGGGTCGCGTCCTTACACGGAGGAGAACTCCGCGCGTGACAACGGCCTCCTGGCGTTCGTGACGAACGGCGAGGGGTACCACAACTTTCACCACAAGTTCCCCTCAGACTTCCGCAACGGGATCCGCTGGTATCACTGGGATCCGACGAAATGGCTCATCGCCGTCCTGGGCGTGACGGGGCTCGCCCGCGAGCTCAAGGTCACGCCGCGCGCCGTCGTCGAGAAATCGCGCCTCCGCATGAAGCTCGCGCACGCCGAGGAGAAGCTCGTCCACGCGCCGAGTGAGATTGGAGACGCCGTGCGCTCGAGGCTCGAAAGCGCCTCCCGAGCGCTCGACCGCGCCTCCGCGCTGTGGCACGAGATGGATGAGAAGCGGCGCGGGATGATGGACCGAGGCCGGCGCCGCTCGACGGAGCTCGCCGAAGGGTTCCGGCTCGCGATGCGGGAGTACCGTTCCTCCATCAGCGATGCGCGCCGCGAGTGGCGCATCGCCGCGCGCTTGCTCGAAAAGCTGCCCGAGACGATCTAAGGCTCTCCCGCGGCTGCGGTACGCTCCGCGCCGTGAAGCCTTTTCTCGCCCGCCGCGTCGCTGTCGTCGCCGGCATTCGGACGCCGTTTGCGCGCTCGGGCACCTCTTACGAGGACGTCAGCGCGGTCGAGCTCGGGGGCATGGCCGTCAAGGAGCTCGTCGCCCGCCATGAGGTGGACGAACGCTCGGTCGACCAGCTGATCTACGGGACCGTGATCCCGTCCGTTGCGCGGCCGAACATCGCTCGCGAGGTCGTGTTCGAGGCGGGGCTGCCCATGCACATTCCCGCCTCCTCCGTGGTGATGGCATGCGCCTCCTCCAATCGCGCGATCACCGACGCCGCCGAGAAGATCGCTCTCGGCCTCGCGGACTCGATCATCGCGGGCGGCTCGGAGTGCCTCTCCGACGTTCCCGTTCTGTTCTCCCGCAAGTTCACGAAGCGGCTGATGCGGCTCGCCAAGTCGAAGTCACCCGCCGCCAAAGCGCGGGTGTTCGCCGGGTTCCGCCTGGCGGAGCTCACGCCGAACCCTCCCGCGATCGCCGAATACACGACCGGGCTTTCGATGGGCCAGTCGGCGGAGAAGATGGCCAAGGAGAACGGGATCTCACGCGGCGCGCAGGACGAGATCGCGCTGCGCAGTCACCAGCGCGCGGCCGCCGGATGGGACATGGGCGTCCTCGGGCCCGAGACCTTTCCCGTTCCGATCGCGCCCCGCTACGAGGGGATGGAGACGACCGACAACAACGTGCGGCGGGACACGAGCCTCGAGCAGCTCTCGAAGTTGAAGCCGGTCTTCGACAGGGAATACGGCTCCGTGACGGCGGGAAATTCCTCTCCTCTCACCGACGGGGCATCCGCCGTGCTGTTGATGTCCGAGGAGCGCGCGAAGGCGGAGGGGCGCCGGCCGATCGCGTTCATCCGGTCGTGGCATTACGCCGCGCTCGACCCGGGGGACCAGCTCCTCCAGGGGCCCGCATACGCCGCGCCCATCGCGCTCGACCGCGCGGGGCTGAAGCTCTCGGACATGGGCCGCGTCGAGATGCATGAAGCGTTCGCGGCGCAGGTCCTGTCGAACGTGCAGGCGTTCGCCTCCGCGGCGTTCGCACGGGAGAAGCTCGGCCGCTCGGAGCGGCTCGGAGAGATCGACCCGACGATCCTGAACGTTTACGGCGGCTCGATCGCCGTCGGGCATCCGTTCGCGGCGACGGGCGCCCGGATCGTGACGACGCTCGCCAACGAGCTCGTCCGCTCGGGAAAACAGTTCGGACTGTTGACTGTGTGCGCCGCCGGCGCGCTCGGGCACGCGATGGTTTTGGAGAACGCGAGCTAGCTGCTTTGTCATCCTGAGCGAAGCGAAGGATCTGCCCTGGTGATAGCGCGACGAGGAGCAGATCCTTCGTCGCTTCGCTCCTCAGGATGACGAGCCGGCGATCGCTGGCTCGTCACCTGGGCATCCACTCTCTCAACTTCCGTCCCGTCCTCTCTGCCAGTGGCGGATCGTCGTTGACGAGGACCACGATTGTGTATCCCTTCTCCGTGTCCGCTTCCAGGATCGCGTTGCACCCGGGCGCTCCTCCGGCGATGCCGAGGTTTCCGCCGGCGCCGTTCTGCGTCGCGAGCGCAATCTTGCCTCCGGCGAGCGCGTTCGCGAATTTCAGGAGGTCTCCGGCGGTCGAGTAGCTTCCTCCCGCGGAGCTCCCGCGGCCCGGACTCATGTCGGTATTCGGCCTGCGCGCCGCGGAAGCCTCCGCCGCACCTCTCTTCTCACGAGCCTCTTCGTGGCTCCGGGTCTCGGAGCGCCGCGTGTATCCGACCGCGCGGCGGGGAGTCGGCTCGTCGATTGCGAACAGACCGGTCTCCGTCATGCCCGCCGGTCCGAACACGGACTCCGCCACGACGTCCCGGTACTTTCGGCCCGTGATTTTCTCGATCATGAGCCCCAGCACGATGTATCCCGCGTTCGAGTACTCCCTCCCCGCGCCGGGCTCGAACTTCAGGGGCTTCGTCTCGAACACGGTCAGGTAGTCGGAGAGCTCGCGAAGACGGTGCGGGTTCGCGGCGAACTCGGGACCGAAGATGTCGCCGAGGCCCGACGTCATGTCGAGCAGCTGCCGGACGGTGATCCGGTCGGCGGAGGGGATCTTCGAGTCGGGGAACACCTTCCGGATCGTGTCGGTGTAGGTGAGCCGCCCTTCGCGCACGAGCCTTGCGATCGCAGCGCTCGTGAACGCCTTGCCGATCGACCCCACGTTGAAGCGCGTCTCCGTCGTGTTCGCGATCTTGCGCTCTCGGTCGGCGAGCCCGTACGCGCGCTGGAAGAAGGGCACGCCCTTCCGGGCGAGGAGGACCACACCCGAGAACTCGTCTTTTCCGGAGAGCCCCGCGAGCCAATCGCCCGCCGCGGCCGCCACGTCGGCGTCCGAGCGCTTCGGCGCTTCCGCGGGCTCCCGCGACTGGTCCGCCCCGCCCTGGCCGGCTTCGACACGAATGCCGCGGATCTTCCGCTCCGCCGCGGCGTCCAAATCGAGGGTGATCGTCATGACGTCGCCGGACTGCTTCGCGCGCGCGACGAACTCGGCGCGGCCCGACTCCGCGGCCACGACGCGAACGAGCTCGAGCGGGCCGATGTTCGCCGCCATCCCCTTGAAGCGTTCGACCCTCGCTTCGACGGGGGTCTGTTCGAGCGCCGAAGCCGCGAAGTGCGCGGTGATGAACTCGCGGAGCGCCGCGGGCTCGGGTTTCGCGAGCGCGGCGAGAAGCGCGGCGATGTTTCGCCCCTCGGGAGTGTCGGGGATCGTCGGCGCGGGGGCCGGCGTCGCGGGCGCCGGAAAAACGCAGAATGCGGCCAGCGAAAACAGAACGATGCGCGCGGCGAGCTTCATCGCGTCTCCTTTGTCCGCGTCTCCGTCTGGCGCGGGAATCGTTCGACGGTTCCGTCCACGCGCTCGAGGACGAGCTCGGCCGGCCTGCCGGCGGCGTCGCGCGCAAAGGAGGCGCGCGTCTGCTCGTCCCACGTGAACGCGTCTTTTCCCAAGGAGTCCAGGATTCGCGCGCGTCCGTTTGCCGCGCGGCAGACGAGCCGTCCCTCCTCGAGCGCCACCGTGCGTTCGCCGTATCGGCCCGAAAACGAGGCGAGCTCGGCCGCGCTCCGGCGCGCGGGACCGGGGGTGACGCGCTCGACGGCCCACTGGAGCTCCCTCTTCCGGCGGTCTTCCTCCGCCCGGGCGAGCAGCTTCTTCAGCGCCGAGGAGTGCGCGGTGGAGAGAGCGTCCACAGCGGCGACCCGGACGTCCGGCTTCACGCCCTCGCCCTCCCAGCCTCTACCCGTTTTCGGGTGGATCGGCTTCGCGACGGAGACGCCGAGGACGAGACCGTCCCCCACGGGGAGCATCGCGACGTTGTAGCCCGCTCCCGCGGTGCCTTCCCCGACCACGGTTGCGCGGCCGAATTGCTGCAGCAGGTAGGCGAGCGACTCACCCGCGGAGGCGGTGCCGGGACCGACGAGGATCCAGAGGTCCGTGTCTGCCATCCGGCGTCCCGGCAGGTCCTCGGTCGTGTACTCGACGCGGGTCTCGTCGCCGGGACGGTCGTATCGGGAAAAGAGCTCGTGGCGGCCCGGACCGAAAAAATAGCTCGCGAGGAAGGAGACCGTGTCCGCCGATCCGCCGGGACAATTCCTCAGGTCGATGATGACGGCGTCGGAGTTCGACAGGAAGGCCATCGCCGCGGCGGCGGTGTCCCGCGAGGCGCGGAGCGAGGTGAGCTCGCGCAGCTCGAGATACCCGACGTTGCCGTCGAGCCTCTCCACCGAGTGAAACCCGAAGTTCGAGCGCCGGTCGCGCTCCGCCCGAACCGGATCGGTGGGTCCCTCGCCCCGAACCACCCGGACCTGAGGGGCGCCCATGCCGCCCGGAGGCGCGTCGCCGATCTGCCGGCGGATCATGCCGCCGTGCGCGGAGGACGCCTGCGGGTCGAAACGTGCGGAGAGGTGCTTGTCGCGCCCGACCTCCTGCAGGTCGGCGGTCAGGCGGTCGGCCAGCGTCGAGATCGTCGACGAGCCGTCGTAGCGGCCCGTCTCCGACCGCCGCCGCAGCTCCTCGGCGATGCGTTTGCCCTTCTCCGGTTCGACGTACATCGTGTCGAGGAAGTCCGCCGCGGCGAGAACGAGCTCGCGAGCCCGCGCGTCGGTGATCGAGAGAGCGGCGGAAGAAGCGGGTGCCGGACGCGCATAGAGGAGTCCGATCGACGCGAGTGCCAGGACGAGTGAGAAGGCGGCTTTGAGATTTCCGGTCGGCATGTGTCTCCCCTGTGATTGAGGAGACTGTAGTGATGGGGCGTGACCGAATTATGACGGCGCGCGAAAACAGGTCTCCCTCTCCCCGCGTGAGAGGCGTGGGGGGAGGTGCGTGCCCTCCTTCGGATGCGCGGAGACTCCGCGAGAGCGGACACCCGATGGTCAGATGGTTCGATGACCAGATGGTGAGATCTGCCGGCGATGGCCCGATAGACGCGCGGCGAAGCCGTGCGTCAGATCTCTCGCCCGGGCTCGGCCGAGATGGCTGGTAGGGCGACAGGCAGGGTGAAAGAGACGGTGGTGCCGCGTCCCTCTTCCGACGCCGCGGTGACTTCGCCTCCCTGCGCCTGCACGAGCTGTCGCACGATCGCGAGGCCGAGGCCCGTGCCGCCGGTCGCGCGCGCGCGGGAGGCGTCCGTCCGATAGAAGCGGTCGAAGACGTGCGCCAGGTGCTCCGCGGGAATTCCGCTGCCCGTGTCGGCGACGGTGGTTTCGATCGCTCCACCGCGCTTGACCGCGGAAATCTCGATCCGGCCGCCGGAGGGCGTGTGGGTGAGGGCGTTTCCCAGCAGATTCGAGAGGATCTGGCCGACCCGGCCGCTGTCCGCGGCGGCGAGAGCATCGCGGGGGACGACGACGGCGATCTCGACTCCCGCGTCTCTCGCGCGCGCTTCAGCGGCCGCCGCCGCCCGGCAGGCGGCGTCGCGAATCGAAAGAGGGGCGATTTGCAGGGCAAGCTGCCCGGCCTCGGCGAGCGCCAGCTCCTGGAGATCGTCCACGAGCCGTTCGAGAAGCCGCGCGTCTTCGTAAAGCGAGTCGATGGTGCGCTGGTCCGGCGCGGCGAGGCCGTCCTGCAGAGCTTCGAGCTGGCCGCGCATGTTCGTCAGGGGCGTCCGCAGCTCGTGCGCCACGTCACTCACGAGATTGCGCCGGAGCGTCTCCTGCCGCGAAATCGCGTCCGCCATGGAGTTGAACGTTCGCGCGAGCTCGCCCAGCTCGTCGCGGGAAACGACGGGCACTCGAACCAGGCGATTGCCCTGCTCCATCCGGCGCGCGGCGTCCGTCAACGATTCGATCGGACCGAGCAGCCGCCGCGAGAGCGCGGCGATCAGGAACAACGCCGCCAGCCCCGCCGCCAGGGCCGCTCCGGCGAGCCATCGGTTCGCCGACCCCGCGAAGTCGCGCGCCGGCTCGGGAACGGTGTGGGGCGCTGGCATCAGGTAGAACCGCCCGACCTCCCGTCCCGCTCCATCGTGCAGGGCAGTCCCCGGCGCGTGGATGAGGACGCG
>JALZAT010000010.1:0-77797 GCA_030948185.1 Acidobacteriota bacterium | reverse complement strand
CCGCGCCCGGGCCCGAAAGGTCGAGCCGGAGCGCGTCGCCGGCAATTCGCGTCACCGCGGCGCGGGCGAGCCCCGGCGAGCGAGCAACCGTTTTTCCTCCAGGATCCAGCACGAGAATCTCTCTTCCGGCCGCTGCGGCGGCGAGGGCAACCGCGCCCTGCGCACCGGACCACGACCCCGCGGCGCGATAGGACTCTTCGAGGGTGCGCCGCACGGGCTCGGCGGAAGGCGTCAGATGCCGCTCGTTGACGAGGACGCTTTCGAGGCGGTGGAGCTCGATCCGCGTGACCCGAGCCGAGAACAGAGCAAGCGCCGTCAGAACGACGGCGAGCACCGCGGCCGTCGCGACGATGAGCCTCGAGCGCAGTGTCCGCATCACCGCATCACGGCGCCGGGTCGGCCAGCTTGTATCCGACTCCGAAAACGGTGACGAGGAGCGGCTGCCGGGCGGGATCTTCGATCTTTCGCCGCAGCCGCATGACGTGCGCGTCGATCGTGCGGTCCAGACCCTCATAGGACGGCCCGAACGCCCGCTCGACGAGCTCCTCCCGTGTGAACGCCCGGCCGGGCGAGCGGGCGAAGGCGGCGAGCAGCGCGAACTCGGCGGGAGGGAGCTCGACGAACCGCCCCCGGACGGTCGCTTCGCGCCGGCCGAGGTCCACGACGACGCTCGCGGTCCGCAGAACCTCGGGAGGCCGGCCCGGATCCACCCGCGTCCGGCGGAGGACCGCTCGGACGCGGAGGACGAGCTCGCGCGGCGAGAACGGCTTCGTGACGTAGTCGTCCGCGCCGATGCCGAGACCCGCGAGCCGGTCCTGCTCCGTCGTGCGCGCCGTCAGAAGGAGGATCGGAAGGTCGGACTCCGCCCGCAGCGCGCGGCAGATCGCGAGCCCGTCGAGCCCCGGAAGCATGAGGTCGAGAACCAGGAGGTCGGGCCGGCACTCGCGGGCGAGCCGCAGGCCCTCCCTCCCGTCGGCCGCCGCGACGACCTCGAACCCGCCGTGCTCCAGATAGAGCCGGAGCGTCGCCGCCGTCTTCGCCTCGTCCTCGACGATCAGAATCCGGGGACGAAGCTCCGCCATGGCGTTCAGCCTACTTCGGAGTCATGACGGACCCGTGACGCGTGAGAGCCGGCGGCTGGAACTCTTTCCTACGCCCTCAATTTCGCGATTGCCTCGTTGATCCTCTTCTTCTGCGTCTCCGGAGCCATCGCGAGCGCCTTCGAGTAGAAGTCGACCGCGAGCTTCTTGTCGCCCTTCGTGGCGTAGCCCTCCGCCAGGCTGTCGTACGCGTTCCACGACTGGGGGTACTTCGAAGTGTTTCCTTTGAAAACGGCGATCGCCTCGTCGTACTTCTTCTGCCCGAGGAGCTGGTAGCCGTAGAGGTTCATGTCGACTTCCGTGGCGATCTTGAGCGACCGGTCGCGAAGCTCCGCGGCTGCCTTCGCGTCGCCCTTCTTTTCGAGCAGCCCCGCCTTGACCCGCAAGTTCGTGAAGTTCTCGTTCAAGCCGATCGACTGGTCGGACCATCCGATCGCCTCGTCCCAGTTGCCGAGGTCGGATCGGAGCGCGTACGCGGCGGCGGAGTTCCAGCCCTGCCACGAGAAGCGAGGCAGGCCGCGGAGCTGGTCGCGGACGTTCGCCAGCATCACGGCCTTCGTGTCGACACCGATCTTGATCGGCACCTCGAGCTTCTCCCAGTGGAGAACGGCGGTGACGTCCGTGTCGGTCGGGTCGTCGAACCGGTAGGAGAGACGCTCCTCGAAGGGCGCCGGCCGCGGGTGGACCGTGACGCGCGCCGCATCCTCCTTCGCGTCGTAGCTGAAGCTTCCCCAGGCCTGGTGCTGGTTCGAGAACGCGACTTCCCAGTCGCCCTCGGCCGGAAACATGTGGACGCCGTACGTGCCGGCGGCCAGAGTCTTGCCCTCGACCGTGACGGGGGAGCCGAACGTGATCGTGGTGTTCTCGTTCGCCCCGGCCCGCCAGACCTGTTTCCACGGGACGAGCTCGCCCCAGACTTTCCGTTTGTTCACGGCGGGCCGGTGGTAGTTGATCGTGACCTCCGTGCCGCCGACCGTCTGGGAGATCTGGGCTTTGGGACTGGCCTGGGGGACGACGATCGGAGCCTGCCCGACCGCGGCCCCCGCTCCGAGAGCGAGAACGGCCGACGTGGCGAGCGCCTTGAGAGTTGCGGTGCGCATAAAGGACCTCCTCTTCTCTTCCAATCTTCCAAGGAAAAAGCGAGTTTCTGAGGGGTTTCTACGGCCCGGAAGGCGGCGGGTTTTCTTTTCTGGGAGGTGGGACTCAAAGTCGCAATCCATGCCCCTTGCATAGACTGCCGCCGTGGCAAGCGTCGCCGCCCCTCCGGAGAGGCCGCTTCTCATTTTCGACGGGGATTGCGGTTTTTGCCGCCTGTGGATCGCCCGCTGGCGAGCCGCGACCGGCTCACGCGTCGAATACGCGCCCTCCCAGGAGGTCGCCGCGCGGTTTCCGGAGATCCCGGCGGAGGCGTTCCGGCGCTCCGTGCAGCTCGTCCTCTCAGACGGCCGGGTTCTCGAGGGCGCCCACGCCGTTTTCGCCGCGCTCGCGGAGGCGGACCGGCGCGCCGCCCTCCGCGCCTACGAACGCCTTCCCGGATTCGCGCCCGCGACCGAGGCCGCGTACGGCCTCGTCGCCCGGCATCGGGGCGCCGCGTCGGCGCTTACCCGCGTCTTCTGGGGCCGGAGCGTGGCGCGCCCGGAGTTCTCGGTTTCGACGGCGCTGTTCCTGCGGCTGCTCGGGTTCGTGTTCCTCCTGGCGTTCGTTTCCCTCTGGACCCAGATCGACGGCCTGATCGGGTCGCGCGGGATCCTTCCGATCTCCGAGCTCCTCGCGTCGGTTCCAGAGCGGATCGGCGCGATCCGCTTTTGGTTCCTTCCGACGTTCTGCTGGGCTGCGGGAGGCGACGCGGCGCTCCACATCCAGTGCGCCGCCGGAGCGCTCTTCTCGCTCCTTCTTCTGTTCGGGATCCTGCCGGCGCTCTGCGTGGCCGCCGCGACGGCGCTCTATCTGTCCCTGTCCGTCGCGGGCCAGGCCTTCTTCGCCTTCCAGTGGGACTTCCTTCTCGTGGAGACGGGCTTCATCGCGATCTTCCTGGCGCCCCTCTCGCTGCGGCTGCGATTCGGGCCCGCGGGACCGTCCCGGGCGGCGCTCTTCCTCATGCGCTGGCTTCTGTTCCGCCTGAGCCTCGGATCGGGAGTGGTCAAGCTCGCGAGCGGCGATCCGACCTGGAGGTCGCTGACGGCACTCGACTACCACTATCAGACCCAGCCGCTGCCGCCGTGGACGGCGTGGTTCGCGCACTGGATGCCCCACGCGACCCACGCAGCCTCCGTCGTCATCCTCTTCTTCATCGAGCTCGTGGTCCCGTTTTTGGTCTTCGGACCACGCCGGTTGCGCCGGGCCGCGTGCCTGCTCCTCGTCCTGCTGCAGGCGGCGGTCGCCTTGACGGGCAACTACGCGTTCTTCAACGTGCTGACGATCCTCCTCTGCGTGCCGCTTCTGGACGACGAGGCTTTCATGCGATTGCGGCGCGAAGCAACGCGAGGGCCCCAACCGTCCGCGGCGGCGGTGAGACGGTGGCCGCGAGCGGTGACGGGATCGGTTGCCGCGCTGCAGATTCTTTGCGGCGCCATCGAGCTCTCCGGCTCCTTCGGCAGAGCGGGCGGGTGGCCGGCCCCGTTCACCGCGATCGCGCGAGCGGTCTCGCCGTTTCGCGTCGTGAACGGTTATGGCCTCTTCGCGGTGATGACGACGCGGCGTCCCGAGATCGTGGTCGAGGGGAGCGTGGACGGCGCCGACTGGAAACCCTATGAGTTCCGTTGGAAGCCGGGAGACGTCTTCCGCCCGCCCGCGTTCGTCGCTCCCCATCAGCCCCGGCTCGACTGGCAGATGTGGTTTGCCGCGCTGGGCTCGTTCGAGGACGACCCGTGGTTCGCGCGGTTTCTGGAAAAGCTCCTCGAGGGATCTCCCCCCGTGCTCGCGCTGCTCGCGCGCAATCCGTTCCCGCGCGCCCCACCGCGCTTCGTGCGCGCGCGTCTCTGGAACTACCGCTTCTCGGAACCGGCGGAGCGCCGCTCGACCGGCGCGTGGTGGCGGCGAACCGAGATCGGGCCCTACGGCCCGGAGCTCGAGCGGCGATGATCCGTTCGGACGCGATCGTTCTCGGGGCGGGGGCCGCGGGACTCGCCGCCGCGCGGGACATCTCGGCGGCTGGTCTGTCCGTCATGGTCCTCGAGGCGCGCGGCCGGATCGGGGGGCACATCGCCACGGAGCACGACCCGTCCTGGCCCGTGCCGGTCGAGCTCGGCCCCGAGTTCATCCACGGGCGGCCGGAGGAGACTCTCGAGCTCGTCCGCAGGAGGGATACGACGCCTCCCCCGCGGACGGCGTCGGCGTCCATTCCATTTCCACGAAGGGGTCACGGCCGGCGTGTCACGATCAGCTCCGACTCGTGAGCGGTTACTCTTCGTAACGTTTTTCCGGAAGGGAGAGCGTCCGGACCCGAGGACGACTCGCGGCCGCGACCCCCTCACGGAGGCGCCCGGCGGACCGAACCCCCTTCCCCGGAGGCAGATCGCCAGGGGCCCGCGGGGGCGGAGCGCGTTGACGTACGGCGTCGCACGCGACAGCACGCCCCTTGCAACACCCCCCTCCGGAGGCCCCGATGGAAATTGGCACCCTCACCGGACGTCGGTATCGGGTCGCCCTCGAGCGGGATCGCGTGCAGCGCATGGACCTCGGTCCGGGACCACTCGGCAGCCGCGTCCGCTGCACCGTTCCTTTGACCGGATCCGTCGACGAACACTGGCGCGCATGCTTTCGCGCCGTTCAGGTCGATGACACCGGGTTCTTCCGCTACCGGCTGGAGCTGACGAGCGACGTCGTGACGTTCACCCGCACCGTCACGGGAACCGGCAGCGAGGTCGACTCCGAGCTCAAGAGCCTCGAGTTCCTGATCGAGGCCGTGAATGCCCGGGCCTCCAGCCACGGCAAGACCGGGTAGCGGCCGACGGCTCTCAGCCGTTCTTCGTCTGGAACTCCCTCATGAAAGAAATGAGGGCATCGACGCCGGCCGGTGGAAACGCGTTGTAGATCGAGGCGCGGACGCCTCCGACGGAACGGTGCCCCTTCAGGCCGTCGAGCTTGTTCGCGGTGGCCTCGAAGACGAATCGCTTCTCGAGGTCCTCCGAGGGGAGGCGGAACGCGACGTTCATGTTCGACCGGCTGCCGGGCGCGGCGTGCGCCTTGTAGAAGCCGCCCGAACCGTCGATCGCGCCGTAGAGCCGCCCCGCCTTGTCGGCGTTGCGCTTGCCGATCGCGGCGAGCCCTCCCTGCGCGAGGAGCCACTTCATCACGAGCCGCATCACATAGATCGTGAACACGGGCGGCGTGTTGTAGAGCGACTTCTCTTTCGCGTGGGTGTTGTAGTCGAGCATCGTCGGGAGACCCTTCGGCGAGCGGGCGAGCATGTCGTCGCGAATGATCACGAGCGTGACCCCGGCGGGGGCGAGGTTCTTCTGGGCGCCCGCATAGATGAGCGCGTACTTCGATACGTCGATCGGGCGGCTGAAGATGTCGGATGAGGCGTCCGCGACGAGGGGGACCGCGCCCGCTTCGGGCTCGCTCGCCCACTCCGTTCCGAAGATCGTGTTGTTGGTGGTGAAGTGCGCGTACGCCGCGTCGGGATCGATCCGGATCTCGGACGGCTCCGGGATGCGCGAGAAGTTCTCCGATTCCGTCGACCCGGCGATCTGCACGGTGCCGACCTTCTGGGCCTCCTTGACCGCCTTCTTCGACCAGGAGCCGGTCAGGATGTAGTCCGCCTTGCCGCCCGCGAGAAGGATGTTCATCGGCACCATCGAGAACTGGAGGGACGCGCCGCCCTGGAGGAACAGCACCTGGTGCCCGGCTGGAATCCCCGCCAGCGCGCGGATGTCTTCTTCACATCCGCTCAGGATCTCGTCGAAGACCTTGGACCGGTGGCTGATCTCGAGGATCGACTCTCCCACGCCCGGCAGCGCAAGCAGGTCCTGCTGCGCCTCGCGCAGGACTTCCTCGGGAAGCACGGCCGGTCCCGCCGAAAAGTTGAAGATCCGTTCGGTCATGGCTCTCCTTCCGCTCCCGCTCAGAGGGCGAGGAGCGAGACCTCGATGATGTCGGTCGTGCTGTTCTGCACGGAGGCGAGGACTTCGGCCGACGGCGCCTGGTCGAGACGGATGCGGGCCACGGCGGCCTGCGCGCCGTCGAACACCACGTTCTCCGTCTCCTGAACGTTGATCCCCGCCTGCTTCAGTCGATCGAACACGGCCGCGAGCACCCCGACGCGGTCGCAGTGGCGGACGACGAGGAGGTGCGTGGCCGGAGATTTCCGGGCGAGGTTGACGACGTTCGGCGCGCGGCCGCTCCCCTTGTACTCGCGGGCGATCCGCACGGTCTCCGCCGCGATCGCCTCCTGCGCCTGGTCCGTCGACGCGCCGATGTGGTGCGTGCCGATGACGCCCGGCACCTGGAAGATCGGGTCCTCGACGGTTCCCGCGCCTCCGGCGGGCTCTCCGGCGAAAACGTCCAAACCGGCGCGGATTCCCTTCTCACGGACGGCCTTCTCGAGCGCCGCCTGGTCGGCCACTTCCGCCCGCGAGGTGTTGATGAAGAAGGCGCCCGGGCGCATCGCCGCGAAGAACTCGGCGCCGACGAGGCCGCGCGTCTCCGGCTTCAAGGCGACGTGCACGCTGACGATGTCGCTGTCGCGCGCCACTTCGACGGGCGAGCTCCTCCACGCGATCTCGAGCTCCTCGGCCTCTTCGGGGCGAAGGCTCCGGCTCCAGGCGACGACCGGCATTCCGAACGCCCGGGCGCGCGGGATCATCTCGCGGCCGATCCCGCCCGTGCCGATCAGGCCGAGCGTCCGTCCGAAGAGCCCCCGGGCTTTGCTGTACTCCTTCTTGTTCCAGACTCCGCGCTGCAGGTCTGAGGCGTTCTCCGGGATCCGGCGGTCGAGCGCGAGCATCAGCCCGAAGGCGAGCTCCGCGACCGCGATCGAGTTCTTTCCCGGGCAGTTGGCGACGGAGATGCCGCGCTCGGAGGCGGCCTCGACGTCGATCGTGTTATAGCCCGCGCCCGCGCGGATCACGAGCGAAAGCCGGCCCGCCTGCAGAGCGGCGCGGGAGACCTTCTTCGAGCGCACGACGAGGACCTCCGCGTTCGAGGACGCCAGCCGCTCGGTCAGGGCGTCGTCCTTCGCGTCCGGCTCGTAGAGGACTTCGTATCCGGCCTCGGCCAGGCCGTCGAGGCCCGACTTTTCGAACTTGTCCGCGACGAGAACTTTCATCGGCGGCGATTCTATGCGGGAGCTGTTTTTTTCGCGGATCAGATCTGGTGGATCAGGAGCCCGTCCCGGAGCTTCGGCTCGAACCACGTGCTCTTCGGCGGCATGATCCCCTGTGCGTCGGAGACCGCCATCACCTGGTCGAGCGACACGGGAAAGAGCGAGAATCCCGCCGCCGCCTGTCCGGACCGCACGCGACGTTCGATCTCGGCGGGGCCTCGGATGCCTCCCACGAAATCGACGCGCTTGTCCGTGCGTATATCCCGGATCCCGAGAAGCGGCTCGAGGACCTGCTCCTGGAGGATCGAGACGTCGAGGTCGTCCGCCGCCGCGGCCGGGTCGAGCGGAGACAGCCCGTACCAGCCGCCTCCCACGAAGAGCGAGATCTCTCCGCGGCGGGAGGGGGCGGGTGCGGCCCCCTCGGTCACGGCGAATCTCTTTCGGAGCGCCTGGAGGAGCTCCGGGACCGAGTGGCCGTTGAGCTCGGACACGACCCGGTTGTACGCGAGGATGCGGACCTGACTGGCAGGAAAGAGAACGGCGAGGAAGAAATTGAAAGCGCCCGCGCCGCCGTCTGCCGGGTACAGCTCCCGATAGTGCTCGCGGGCGCGGCTGGCGCTCTTCGCCCGGTGGTGACCGTCGGCGATGTAGAGCGCCGGCACGCGGGAAAACTCGTCGATCGCCGAGTAGCCCACTTCCGCGCCCATCTTCCAGACAGTGTGTCGGACGCCGTCCTCCGAGGTGAAGTCGTAGAGCGGCTGTCCCCGGCGGGTCTGTTCGACGAGAGCGTCCACGGCCGGCATGTCGCGGTACGTCAGGAACACGGGACCGGTCTGCGCCGAGAGCTCGATCATGTGCCGCGTGCGGTCGTCCTCCTTGTCCTTGCGCGTGCGCTCATGCCTCAGAATCCGGTCCGCGTCATACTCGTCGATCGAACAGGTCCCGGCGACGCCCGTCTGTTCGTGGTCTCCCATCCGCAGCCGGTAGACGTAAAGGGCCGGATCTCCTTCGGAGAGCAGGGGCGCGTTCTGCTTGAGCGCCTCGAAATTCGCCGCCGCGCGCGCGTAGACCTCGCCGGCGTGTGGATCCGTGCCCGGCGGGAGGTCGATCTCCGGCCGCGAGACGTGGAGGAAGGACAGCGGGTTTCCGGCCGCGAGCTGCCGGGCTTCCTCGGTCGAGACCACGTCGTAGGGAACGGCGGACACCCGGTCGGCGTGCTCGGGCGCGGGGCGCAGCGCGGGGAACGATCGGAGCGTCGCCATGGCGGGGGATTCTAACGGGAGCTCGGTTGTTGGTAACCGGGGCCGTCGCCCGAGAAGAAGAGTCCCGAAGGCGATCGTCAGCGAGTCATCCGCTGGACGAAGTGCCCGGAACGCCGGACGAAGTCGTTCGAGCGAGCACCGATGGCGCGGTCTTCCTGGACAGGATGTCTCACGATTCAAAAACGCAGAATCGCATTGAAAACATTGATCAAGATGCTTGTTGCGAAATCGAAACCACGGCGCGGATCGCCCGTACCTTCTCTCGGAGGCCGGGGGGTGCGTCATGCGTCGAAGCTTCCTGGCAGCGATTCTTTTTCTCGTTCTCATTCTCGTCTCGGCGTCGAGGGTCTCGGGCGCGGAAGCGATTGCGGCGGCGGCGAGTGCCGCGCCGGTTCCGGAAATTCGGTTCGAGCCCTACGCGGTCGTCTCCCGCTCCGGTCCGCCGGTCGTCCGGGGCGAGCTCGGACGGTTCGCCGTTCCCGAGAACCGGGCCTCCGCCGCGTCGCGGTCGATCGAGCTCGCGTTCGTCCGGCTGCGGTCGATGTCGAAGCACCCCGAAGCGCCGGTCGTATGGCTTGCGGGTGGACCGGGCCGGTCGGGGATCGAGGATCTCGATACACCGCTCCTCCTCCTGCTGTTGGAACTCCGGAAGCAGTCCGACGTCCTCGTTCTCGACCAGCGAGGAACGGGACTGTCGAAGCCGCGGCTCGACTGTCCCGGCGCCATCGCGTTTCGCAAGGACATTCCCTTGGACCGCGGGATCGTGGTGGGCGCGCTCGAGGACGCATCCCGCCGGTGCTCCGAGCTCTGGCGGGGCCGCGGGGTCGATCTGGCGGGCTACAACACGCGGGAAAGCGCGGAGGACGTCGAGGATCTGCGGCGCGCCGTCGGGGCCCCAAAGCTCAAGATCCTCGCCGGAAGCTATGGAACCCATCTCGCGCTGGCCCTCCTCCGCGCCCACGGCGACCGGATCGAACGCGCCGCGCTCGTCGGCGTGGTCGGCCCGGACCAGCTGCGCCGGGTTCCCTCGGACACCGACGAGCAGCTCGGCGCGATCGCCGCGCTCGTGCGTACCGACCGGGCGCTGTCGAAGCGGATGCCGGATTTTCTCGCGACCGTGCGGCAGGTCCGTGATCGTCTCGCGGAGCGGCCTGCCGTCGTCCGTGTGTCCGGCGACGAGGGATCCGACTCGGTGACCGTGGGACGCTTCGACCTCGCCTGGTTCACGCGCAGCCTCCTTTCCTCCCGCGGCTCGATCGCGCGTCTTCCGGCGCTCTTCGCGGACATGCTGGAAGGAGATTTCTCCGAGCTCGGCGCCACGTCCCTCGCCTGGCGGATGAGCCCGCTCCCATCCGCCTCGATGTTTCTGATGCGCTGCGCGTCGGGGGCGACGGCGGCGCGGCTCGCGCGCATCGAGGCGGAACTCGGAAGCGCGATCCTCGGCGATGCCGCGGACCTCGCCGAAGACCGGGTTTGCGGAGCCTGGGGCGTGCCGCGGCTTTCCGATGAATTCCGTCAGCCGGTTTCCTCGCCCGTTCCAACGCTGTTCGTGACCGGCTCTCTCGACGGAGACACCCCCGACCGGAACATCGGGGAGATCCTCGCCGGGTTCCCCCGCGCGGCCCGGCTGAAGATCGAGGGGGCTGCCCACTCGCTCCTCGGTCTCGAGGGCGAGAACGAACGCGACGCGATCGCCGGATTCCTGTCCGGAGGCGGAGCGAAAAATGCCGTGGTCCGACTCCCCGCGATCCCCTTTGCCTCTCCCGGGAATCGGGGGACCCTCCTTGCCGACCGCCGCCCCGCGAGCTCCGGCTTCTTCGGGGGAGGAATGCCTTAACCGCAGTGCGCTCCAGCGCGGCTCGCGCGAGACGTTTGTGTTTCCGGCTGTCACATGGGTGACTCCGTGGCACGCCGCGCACCGGCAAAGGACGCGGCTCCAGATTCTTGGGACGAACATCAAGAAAGTGAATTTCCGCGGCGAGCTCGATGCTCGGAAAACGCTGTAATCGCAGGCATTTTGCGCTCGTTCGCTGGCAGTGAAGTTGCTCCCCACAAGCCCGGCTCAGGCATTTTTTCTTAGGAGGATTTGATGCTCAGGTTCCTTCGGTCATCCACGGCGGCTCTCCTGGCCCTTTCTCTATTCGCCGCTGCTCCACTCTTCGCGCAGACGTCGTCGACGACGGGGGCCGTTTTCGGTGTCGTTTCCGGTACGGACGGGGCGCCGTTGCCGGGCGTGTCGGTCACGCTGTCCGGGCCGGCGCTCCAGGGGACGCGCACCGCCACAACGAGCGCGACCGGCGAGTACGTCTTCCCGCTTCTTCCCCCGGGCGACAACTACCGGGTCCAATCCGAGCTTTCCGGATTCGAGAGACAGCTTCGCGAAACCGTCGTCGTCTCGCTCAACAGACAGACGAGGGTCAACTTCACGATGTCGCTGACCCGGGTTTCCGAGAACGTCACGGTCAGCGGGGGTGACGTCGTCATCGATCCCACGGAGACGAACACCCAGGTCAACCTGAAGGAGGACTTTCTCAAGTACGCGTCGGTGGGGCAGGTCTCGCGCGCGTATCAGAGCGCGATCGAGGTCGTTCCGGGGGTTGCCGACCAGACGGGCGCGGGCGGAAACCCGTCCGTCTTCGGCGCCAACCTGGGACAGAACTCGTACCAGGTCGACGGACTCAACACGACGGATCCCGTGACGCACACGTTCAGCCTGAACTTCGGTTTCGACGCGATCCAGGAGATCGCGATCCAGACGGGAGGCTTCGAGGCCGAATACGGACGCGCCGTCGGCGGCATCATCAACGTCATCACGAAATCCGGGGGCAACCGCTTCTCAGGAACCGCGGATGCCCGCTACACGAGCGACAAGCTCACCGAGCAGGGATCGCGGCTCCGCGACGTTCCGGCCGGCCAGACCCCGACGCGGCTCGCCAACGACAAGAACCTTCGCGACTACCGGACCCTGAATCCGGAAGCGAGCATCGGCGGCCCGATCATCCGGGATCGCGTCTGGTTCTTCGGCGATGCGCTCCGCAACATGAACCGCAACCAGCCGCTCGGCGCGGGCAATTTCCAGCCCGGCGTCGACGCCCGGTACGGCTGGAACCTGTTCGGGAAAATCACGGGGACCCCGGTCTCGAACCAGACGGCGACGTTCCGGTACACGAACTCCTACCAGGACCAGCGGAACTCGCCGAACACCGTCGCGAGCCAGGCGTTCATTTCCCCCGAGGCTGCGGCGTTCCAGTACCAGAAGTCCGAAATCTACAACGCCTCCTATGACGCGGTCTTCAACTCGAAGTGGATCGCGAACCTCCAGGGAGGCATCACCAATTCGTATCTCATCACCGAGCCGCAGAGCGGCGATCTGACGACGACCGGCACGATCGACCAGGCGACCGGCATCGTTTCCGGCAACTTCACGAACTTCCAGAAGAGCAACCGGGACCGCAGCCAGGTTCTCGGTTCGACGACCTACTACTTCGACGCCCTCGGCACGCACGCCGTCAAGGGCGGGGCGGACTTCGACTGGACGACGTTCAAGTCGATCAACAACACGACCGGGACACCGTTCGACCCGACCTTCTGCTCCCAGCGATTCGGCCAGCCGGCCGGCGCCACGTGCGGCGCGGTCAACCAGCCGAACAACGGGGCCAACTTCCTTTACGTCGTCTCGACAGACCTGCCCCAGCAGGCGTTCAAGGGGCGGGGAATGGCGTTCTACATGCAGGATGAATGGCGGCCCGTGCCGAACGTCACCGTGAAGATCGGCGCCCGATACGACCAGGCCAGCTACTCCGACAACGAGGGCACGAAGGTGAAGGTCTTCGACCGGGTTCAGCCTCGCTTCGGCTTCGCCTGGGACATCTTCAACAATGCCTCGACGATCGTTCGCGGGCAGGCCGGACAGTTCATGGAAGATCTCGGATTGAACGTGCCGTCCTACCTCAGCACGACGGGCGCCGTGTCGTCCTTCTTCGGGTTCAGCCGCAGCCGGAACCAGTTCGTGTTCCTCGGCGCCGCGGGCGGTCCGACGGGCAACGAGATCGATTCCAACCTGAAGACGACGTACACCAACGAGGCGAGCGTCGGCATCACCCGGCGCGTGCTGGTGAACACGAGCGTCGACCTTTCGTACGTCTATCGCGAGGGCCGCAACATCATCGAAGACTCATGCCTCGATCAGGCCGCGTGCCCCGGCGTCTTCTTCTTGACGAACGCACCGAATGGCAATCCCGACCTTCTCCGGTCCGACTACCACGCGGCGATCCTGACGGTTCAAAGCCGCCTGTCCAACCGCTCGAGCCTGCTCGCCTCTTACACGTACTCCAAGTCGCGCGGCTCGCTCGAGTACACGCAGAACGGCGGAGCCGATTTCGACGTCTTTCCGGAGCACTTCGTCAACCGCTACGGATATCTCTCCGACGACGCCCGCCACCGGATCAAGCTCGACGGCTATTACCGCTTCCCGTTCGACATCGTGTTCGGGACGCACGTCTATTGGGACAGCGGGGTGCCGTACGACGTGACGACCAGCGGTACGAACGCGGGCTACGGCGTGGAGTTCCTGGAGCCCCGAGGCTCGCGCCGGCTTCCGCATTTCCACCAGTGGGATGCCCAGCTCCAGAAAGAGTTTCCCATCGGCCCGGTCCGGTTCAGCGTGATCGGATCCGTGTTCAACATCTTGAACAGCGAGATCGCGGTTTCGCGCAACGGCAGCGTCGGCACGACCGACCTTTCCAGCCCGGACAACCGGCAGTTCAACGTCAACAACGCGTACCAGCGTCCGCGCCACTACGAGGTCGGGCTCCGCCTCGAGTTCTGACCCGCCGGCCTCGCGTTGCCGTTGCGCGTCGGGGGCCTTCGGGCCCCCGATTTTTTCGCGCCCGAAACTGACTGTCCCGGCTTTCTACAACAGCCCCGGCCTGCGTCCGCCCGCGAGGTTCTTCGCGATCGACGCGATCGCCAGAGTCCCGGATGACTTTCACGAGCGTCGGGTGCTTGGCGTAAAAGCCCATCGCCCGGTGAAACACGTCCGGCTGGTTCTCCTTCGCGTACGTCGTCACCTTTGCGACGTCCTCGGGCGAGGCCTGGGTGGGATCGGCGGCGATTGCCGGCGATGCGCCGATCCGGTTGAGCAGCGCCGGGAGCCCCACGCCTGTCCCTGCGCCGCCGCCGGCGAGCCCGGCGAGGATCGTCTGCAGGAAGGAGCCCCGCTGCTCCGGTGTCATCGCCGACGCGCTCCGGGCGATTCTCTGCTCGAGATGCCCGGTGTCGAGCCCCGACAGGGCGGGCCCGATGGTGGATTCGAGGACGTTGGGCGGGACGGAACGCGCGATCTCGTCGTAGTGCTCTGCCGCCTGGGCGCGGTCCGGAGTAGCGCCCGACTTGTACTGATTCAGAATCGAGCCGATCTGGTCCATGAATGACATGTCGCTCCTCCGGTGTCTCCCGGAGCAAGAAACGAACCCGATCCGCCGGTCCCTAGTTGGCGCGCTCCCGGGCCCTTTCGAGAGACTCCTCGAGCTGGAGCCGTACCACCGGCGGGAGTGCGCCCGCCTCGAGGGCGCGCGTCAGGCCCTTGGTGTCGTCGGGACGGAAGTAGAGAAGCCGGATGAGCTCGGAGATGAAGAGCGCCGAGACGGGCCTCTCGAGCCGCTCGATGGAATCGCCGGCGCCGATTTCCCCGGGCTCGGGGACGCTCAGGTAGAACCCGATCCGACCGCTCGCGAGGAACGTCCGGACGAAGCCGGCGCTGCCAGCGCGAAGGCCCATCTTGAAGCACGGTGCGCGGGGCTTCGTGACCTGCACGAGGGCCGTGCCGATCCGGTACACGTCGCCGACGGCGACGTCCTTCTCGATCATGCCCGTCGTCGTCAGGTTTTCTCCGAAGAAGCCCGGCGGATAGCCGCCCGGCCGCGGGACTGTTTCGCCCCAGAAAGCGGCGTGCTCGGACGAGTAGGCGTAGAGAGCCTGCTGGACGCCGCCGTGGTATCGCTTGTCTGCCTGGATGTCCCCGGAGAGGCCGAGAGGGCCCACCGCCAGGCGTCCCCCGGCAGGCTCCTTGAAAATCCCCGTGGGAACGTCCCGGCCGCGGGAGTGAAGCGTTCGGGGGACGGCGACGTTGACGGATTCGAGGCGGGGCATCGCGGCAAGTAGTCCCATACGCGGGACTCCGGTTCAAGCGTGGCGAACAAAAGGGGTGGGCAATGACGGACGAGACAGTCGGGTTCATCGGCATCGGCAGGATGGGGGAGGCGATCGCGCGGAACCTGCGCGAATCCGGCCAGTCTCTCGTCGTCTACAACCGCACGCCGGGGAAGACGGAGGCTCTCGTCCGCGAGGGCGCGGTCCGGGTCGAGCGGCCGGCGGATGCGTGCTCGCCGGGTGGCGTGGTGATCACGATGCTGTCGGATGACCGGGCGCTCGAGGATGTGGTCTCGAGCGAGGGATTTCTCGCTCGCCTCGCGCCTGGCGGCGTCCACGTCTCGATGAGCACGGTTTCTCCGGAGACGATTCGCCTCCTCGCGATCCGCCACGCCCACGAGGGGTCGGCCCTCGTCGCCGCTCCGGTCTTCGGCCGTCCCGCTGCGGCCGCCGCGCGCAAGCTGTGGATCTGCGTCTCCGGCGCGGCGCCTGCCCGGAATCGCGCCGTCGCCCTGCTGCGCCCCGTCGGCCAGGGGATTTTCGAGATGGGCGACGACCCGGTAGCCGCGAGCGTGACGAAGCTCTGCGGAAACTTCCTGATCGCGGCGGCCATGGAGTCGATGGCGGAGGCGTTCGTCCTCGGGGAGAAGAATGGCGTCTCGCCCGCCGCGCTCGCGGAGCTCTTCGGGAAGACGATGTTCGCCTGCCCGGCGTACCAGAGCTACGGCCCGACGATCGCCGAGCGCCGCTTCACTCCGCCCGGCTTCACGCTGGCGCTGGGCCTGAAAGACCTGAACCTGGCAGTCGCCGCCGCCGAGCACTCGAGAATGCGGATGCCCTTCGCAGAAATCGTGCGCGACCGCCTCGAGTCCGGCGTCGCGAAAGGAAGAGGCGGCCTCGACTGGGCGGCGCTGACGCTTGGCGCGCGCGAGGACGCCGGACTGTAGGGCTCGCATCGCTTCGCCCTCCGCCGGCGGGTCCTGTCGCCGGGGACCCCGGTAGCGTGCATCGGCCGGTGCTCATCAGCGAGGCGAATCGAGAACAACGCCGCGCCGGCCTGCTGACGCTACCGGGGGCCTCCCCCGGCGCCACCCGCCGGTGCAGCACGTCGGCTCATCGGACGGAATGTGAGCCCCGGCGACGCGGCCGCCTCCCGGAGGAGACCTTCAACAGGAGGATGGAACTTGAGCGGTCTGTTCTAAGCGGAGCGCTCTCTCGGCCGCCTGTTCGCGCAGCGAACGCCGCGGCCGATCACAAGTCGTCGAACAGGCCGTGAAGGCTCCGCAGCGCCTGGCGGTCGATCGAGCGGCGGCGGAGCGACTCGCGAAGCAGAGACATCGCGGCGAAGCCCTCGGGCACCATCTTGAATTCGTCGATGACCGGAAGCGCCGCTCGAATTTCCCACTCCGCCTGGCGCTCCTGCCCCGCGTCGAGGAGGAGGTCGGCGATCATGAGATGGAGTGCGGCGACGTCTGCATGCATGTCGAGCTCGCGGAACTCCGCCTGTGCGGCGCGGAAGGCTTCCATCGCCTGCTCGGGACGGCCCTGCGTCCTCATCAGCAGGCCGAGGCCGCAGTGAAGCTTGGAAAGCGCCACGCGGTTGTTCGCCGTCTGGAGAAACGGAGCGGCCTCACGAACGATTGCGAAGGCTTCCGCGGCGTGCCCGAGCTCGGAGTGGAGCTGAACGAGCGCCACGTAGGTCGACCCGAGGATGCGGGCGCTCGCGAGCGCCTTGGCTTCCTCGAGGATGCCCTCGAAGCGTTCGAGGGCCTCCGCCAGCGCGCCCGTCTCGCGGAGCGCCGCCCCTTCCAGGTAGCGGCACTTGAGCGCGAGCTCCTTCGCGTTCCCGCGGCGAAAGCTCTCGGCGAGCGGAGCGGTCAGCCGGAGGACTTCGGAGAACTGGCGCTCTTCCATCTTGAGCGCGAGACGCTGGTACCCGACGCGGGCCGTATCGCCGCCGGCATTTGCCGTCAACAGGAACCACGTCTCGGCTCGATCGAGCCAGTTTCTCGCTTCATCCCGCAGCGTCAGGATCCGCGCCGCCGTGCCGGCGAGGATCGCGAGCTCGCCCAGGTAGTACTCCCGTTCGTCGAAGAGGAAGGTCTCGCGCCCCGTCTGCCGCTCGATGTACTCGTAGGCGTCGTTGGCAGCCCGGCGGACCTCGGCGGGCGACGCCTCGAGATCCGCGTCGAGCCGGTGGCAGACCGCGAGCAGCGTCTCCGGATTCTCGAGATGGAACTCGCGAATCCGGCCGGCCCGCTCTTCCGCCGGCGCGGAGAGGTATCGGTCGGCGGCGTCCTTCGCGTCGGCGGCGGAAACGGCTCCGACCGCGAAGGGAAAGGGGACGAGCTCGCCGCTCAGGGGCGCGCTCCCGGGCGGATCCGGTTCAAGAGAGCGACCGCGACCTCCTCGGGCGGCCGGTTGACCATCGAGGTCACGCCGCCCTCGAGAACCTCGCCGGATCTGGCCTGCGCCAGACGGAACGCGCGCGCGTACTTGCACGCGACGAAGAGGAGCTGCTCCCGCAGCTCGGCGACGTTTCTCGCCGCGCCGCCGGAGCGGCGGACGACGCGATGGAACCAGACCGAAAGGGTGTCCTTGAAGGCCTCGGCCTCCGAGGGGGCGTACCCGTAGAGGTGCACGAGCGCCGCGTCGATGACGGGCAGGCTGTCGTCGAGGACGAGGTAGGCCTCGTCAGTCGCCTGTTGGGCGAGGGATGTCATGGCTTCCGTCGAGATTTGCAAAGCAGATACCCAAATTCCAGAATCAGCGGCGGCCCCGGGAATCAGGCACTTACGCTCTACGCCGGGATCGGAATCACCAGCTTGATGACAAATTTCTGTTCCTTTGCGCCGATCCGCGGCCCTTCGTTCTTTTCTGCGGCGGGTTTCTCGGCGGTGCGATTGCCCTCGGGGAGTTCTACCGGAGCGGTGGTCGGCGGCATGGGACGTCTCCTTTCGCTCGGGAAAAGGAAAGAAAGCCCGGAAATTGGATCACAGGCGCGCCCCGAGGGTATCGGCAATCTCGAGGAGTTAAGATCCGGACTCCTAAGTCACTACCCGCCGGGAGGTTAAGGATGGGACGATCGCTCGTCGGTGCCGGTTTCCTGACCCTTTTGGCCCCGTTCGCGGCCGCCCAGGCGCCGGCCGGCGCGTCCCCGGCGACGCCTCCGGGCTCGTCGGAGCGCCCTCCCGAGCGCCTCGCGTCCGTGGCGGACCGCGTCCGGGACCTGAAGCGCGAAGAAGGGTTCATTCCCTTCTACTGGGACGCGCGCCGCGGGCAGCTGCTGCTCGAAGTCTCGAGATGGAACGAAGAGTTCCTGTACGGATTCGGTCTGGCCGGCGGCGCGGGCACACTTCAGATTTCGCTCGACCGCGGCGAACTCGGAGATCTCGCCCTCTGCCGGTTCGAGCGCGTGGGTCCCCGCGTTCTCCTCCACCAGCGGCAGGTGTCACACAGAAGCGGAGTGCCGGACGCCGAGCGCACGCGCGTCGTGTCGGAATCGTTTCCCTCGGCGATCCTCGCGTCGCTCCCGGTCGTCGCCGAAGACCGCGACCGCGTGCTCGTCGACGCCACCGCGTTCCTTCTCGCCGACACACGCGTGCTCCCGGAGCTCAAGCAATCCCGGATGGGGGAGTGGAAACAGGATGCGGCGAGGTCCGCCCTCTCCTTCGAACGGACGGGGGCTTTTCCGCGCAACACGGAGATCGAGGCGACCGCGACCTTCACGTCCGAGAACCCGCCGCGCAACATCGCGTCGTTGCTTCCCGACGGGCATACGATGAGTCTTCGAGTCCACCACACGTTCCTGAAGCTTCCCGAGCCGGGGTTTGCGCCGCGCCTCCTCGATCCGAGAATCGGTTTCATTCCCCGCCGCTACCTCGATCACACGGCGCCCTATACGGAACCGATCGAAAAGTTCCTGGCGGTGCGGTGGCGGCTCGTCAAGAAGGATCCCGCAGCGGCCGTTTCCGAGCCGGTGGAGCCGATCGTGTACTACCTCGATCGCGGAATCCCGGAGCCGGAGCGGACGGCGATCCGGGACGGTGCGCTCTGGTGGAACCACGCGTTCGAAGAAGCGGGATTCCGGAACGCCTTCGTCCTGAAGGACCTCCCCGAGGGTGCGACGTTCCTCGACGCCCGCTATTCGGGAATCGAGTGGATCAACCGTTCCGACCGCGGGTGGTCCGTTGGCGGCTCTCAGTCCGATCCGCGGACGGGCGAGATCCTCCACGGCGTCGCCCGGATCGACTCGCACCGCCGCCGCACCACGTCGAGGATCTGGGAGAACCTGAAGCCGCCATCCCCGCTTGCCGGGTGCGCGGCCGGCGACTCGCCCGACGTCCCCTTCCTCGCCGCCGCGGACCTCGACGCCGGCGAGGAGTCGCTCGTCCTGCAGCGGCTCGCCTATCTCTCAGCTCACGAAGTCGGGCACACGATCGGTCTCATGCACAACTGGGCGGCCACGACGTTCGGCTGGGGCTCCGTCATGGACTATCTCGCCGCGAACATCCAGTTGAAGGATGGGAAGCTCGACTTTTCCGACGCGTACCCGAAGGACATCGGGTCCTACGACCGGCTCGTGATCCGGTGGGGCTACTCGATGGATGGGAGCCCGGCCGCGCTCGACCGGATCGTTCGGGAGGGGTACGCGAAGGGGATCGTGTATCCGCTGGACGGCGACCCGCGGTGGGCGGAGTACGACTGGGGGAGCGATCCGGTCCGCTGGCTCGCCACGACGTCGGCGGTGCGGCGCGTGATCCTCGAGCGATTCGGCGTGGGCCAGTTGAAGCCCGGCGAATGGGTGTACGAGCTCCAGCGCCGGTTTAACCTCGCGTACCTGTACCACCGCTTCGGCATTCAGGCGGCGCAGCAGTTCGTCGGCGGCCAGTATCAGACGAACGCCGTGGCGGGCGACGGCCAGGCTCCGGTCGCGTGGGTTCCGGCCGACAAGCAGCGCGAGGCGCTCGATCTGCTCGTCGCCGCCATCGAGCCCGAGAACCTCGACATCCCCGACCGGATCCTCGCTGCGCTGGTCCCGGCGCCGTCGGGGACGCGCGAGTCGCAGGAGCGCTTCGCGTCCGAGGCGGGTGACGCCTTCTCGCCGCTGACGGCGGCGCGCGCGCTCGTGGGGCTGGTCGTTGCGCCGCTGCTCGAGCCCGACCGCGCCGCGCGTCTCACCCTGCCCGCGGCGCGCGGGGCGCTGACCCTCGACGCGCTCCTCGCGCGGTTGTCGGGATCGACCTGGGGGGCTCCCCCGGACCGCTCGCCGCGGCTCGCCGCTTTTCGGAGGGTGGCGCAGCGGGGGGTGCTCGACGCGATGATCGACCTCGCCGCGCGGCCCGAGGCATCTCCCGAAGTGCGCGCGGCCGCGGCCGCCCGCCTCCGCGCGCTCGAGCGAGAGTTGAAGCTCCGGCGCGTTGCGGATCCCGCGGCGGAGGCGCACGTCCGGCAGGCCGAACGCGACATCGCCGAATTCTTCGAACAGCCCGAGACGCGCAAGAACCGGCCGCGCCGCGTGCCGCCCCCGCCGGGCCGGCCGATCGGCGAAACGCCGCCTGCGGCGTTCCCGGACTCGCGTTGAAGCGGGTCAAGGCGAACCGGGCGATCCGTCTCGCCGCGGCCTTCGCGCTCCTCCTCGTCGCCGGCTGCGCGGGGGCCGACCAGCTGGCGGATCTCTCGCGCGAATTCTGGGTGTGGCGCGCGGCCAACGCTCCCTGCACGGACGACGACGTGCCGAGGATGGAGCGGCCGCCCGGCTGGACCCCGGAGTGGACGCGCGCGGCGGTCGAACGGCGCCGGCGCGAGCTCGCCGGTTTCGAAGCGCGGCTCGCGCGAATCGATCCCCTCGGCATGCCCGTTCCCTGGGAAGTCGACCGGAGGCTTCTCCGATCGGCGTATGCGCGGGTCCACTGGGAGCTCGACGTCGCGCGTGGCTGGGAGCGCGATCCCACCTTCTACGTCCAGGAGACCCTCGGCGCCGTCTTCGACCTCCTGGTCCAGCCGCCGCCGTTCTCGAAGGCGCGCGGCGCGGAGATTGCGCGGCGGCTCGCGAGCATTCCGGGTACGGTCGAGAGCGCTAAGGGCAACCTCGTCCCGGCGGAGGCGCCCTTCGCGCGGCTGGCCATCGCGAGCCTCGCCGACGTGCGCGGCCGCCTCTCGCGTTTCGCCCGCGAACTGCGTCCCGTGCTCTCTCCGGAAAGCGGGGGGACTCTCGACGCGTCCGTCGAACGCGCGGCGTCGGCTCTCGAAAATTACCGGGAGTGGCTCGGCAACCGCCTGCCCGGGCTTCGCCCGCAGAGCGCCGTCGGGAGGGAGGCCTACCTCTTCTTTCTCCGCAACGTCGCGCTCCTTCCTTTCACGCCGGAGGAGCTCCTCCAGGCGGGCCGCCTCGAGTGGGCGCGCGCCGTCGCGCGGGAGGTTTCCGAGAAGGTGAAGAACGCGGGGCACCCTCCGCTTGCGATCGTTCCGGACCAGGCGGCGCAGGCCGCGAGGCTCGAGCGCGAAGACGCCGCGGTGCGGCGATTTCTCGAGGAGCGCAACCTCCTGACGGTCCCCAACTGGGTGGGACGCTTTCGGAACCTGCCGCTGCCTCCCTACCTCGAGGCGCTGCGCGGCGCCGGCGAAGAGGACGACCTGACTTCCGAATCTCGCCGTTCCTCCGATGCGGTCCGGTATATCCGCGTCCCTTCGGCGGACCTCGATTACTTCTCCGTTTCCGCCGCTCGCGACCCGAGGCCGCTCCTCGTCCACGAGGGCGTGCCCGGACACTTCCTGCAGCTCTCGCTGTCGTGGGCTCACGAGGACCCCATCCGGCGCCGCTACTACGACTCCTCCGCGAACGAGGGGCTCGGGTTCTACGCCGAGGAGATGATGCTCGACGCCGGCTTCTTCGAGGACAGTCCGCGCACCCGCGAGATCCTCGCGAGCTTCCTCCGCCTCCGCGCTCTGCGCGTCGAAGTGGACGTCCGCCTCGCGCTCGGAGACTTCTCGATCGACCAGGCGGCGGAGTACCTCGCGCGGATGGTCCCCATGGACGCCACGACCGCGCGGGCAGAGGCCGCGGCCTTCGCCTCGACGCCGGGGCAGGCAATCTCCTACCTCGCCGGAAAGCTTCAGATCCTTGGCCTGCTCGCCGAGGCGCGCACGCGCCAGGGAGAGCGCTTCTCCCTGCGGGCGTTCCACGATTACCTGTGGAAGAACGGGAACGTCCCGCTGGCGCTTCTGCGGTGGGAGTACCTCGGGCTGCGCGACGACGTGGACAAGCTGGACGCGGCGCCGCGGAAGTAATGCTCTTCGCCGAGGCTGTCGCTGTCATTTTGAGGAGTGCAACGACGAAGGATCTGCCCTTTCCCTCGACGTGGGCACCACGAAGGCCCTTCAGTCACAGGCCAGATCCTTCGCTTCGCTCAGAAGTCGTAAAGCGGGTGGCGGGGGTTAGGGTCAGCCTCCGGAGAGTCATCTGAAACGAGGTCGTTCGGTGAGGAATGCCTCAAAGAAGCCGGAGGCTGACATGGAGCACTGTGGCATCGATCTGTCGGTGGAATCAAGTTCGGTCTCCATCACGGAGGGACGGGGAAAGCGGTTCTAGAGACGGGTGACGACGGACGAGGCAGGCTTGGGGCGGGTGCTGAAGGGTCGCAAGAGGCTTCGGTGTTTGTTGGAGGCGAGTCCCGGAGAGACTCCGCCGCGACGTACGCAAAGATGTCGTCGGGCTTCGAGCGCCCACCGCCTCGACACTGCGCAGCTCGATGACGCTTGGATTCACCTTGTCAGAGTAGCGGCTGCGTCAAGCGCGCTTTCGCGAGGCCGCGACGCTCCGCCGCGCCGCGCGCGTGACCGGCGCCGGCAACGGCCCGATCCGCCGATTCGCCGCCGCGTGCGACGGTCGCGCCTTCGCGAGATCGTGGTTCGCCTGCAGATTCATCCAGAACTCGGGCCCCGTCCCGAACGCCTCACCAAACCGCCACGCCGTGTCCGCCGTGATCCCCCGCTTGCCCGTCGCGATCTCGTTCACACGCTGAAGCGGCATCCCCAGCTTCTCCGCGAAGCTCCGCTGCGAGAGCTCGAGCGGCTCCAAAAACATCCTCACCAGAATCCCGCCAGGGTGCTCCGGCACCCGCCTCTCTGGGATCATCGATCCCTCCTTCGTAAGACCGACTCCCTCAGTGGTAGTCGGTCCACGCTACGTCGGACGGCCCCATTGCCGTCCACCTGAACACGATCCGAAATTGGTCGTTGATCCGAGCGCTGTACCAGCCCTTCATTCTTCCCTTCAACGCCTCCAGCCGCGCGCCCGGAGTCGCCGCAATCGCTTCCAGCTTCGTCGCCGCGTTTAAGACGTCGAGTCGATCTGAAAGCCGCTGCGAGATCACCGCCGGAATCCGCCGCGCCGCCGACGTATTCCGTCCGTGGAAGAAGTCTTCCGTGCTCGCGTTACCGAACGACTGGATCACGAAGAGAAGTATACACGTGTACCGTGTACAGGTGCACGAACTATTTCAGAAGATCGCCGGCCCGGTCCATCGTTGCGAGAAACGCTGCCAATACGTAACCCCGGTGAACGCAGCCGCTCTGAAGAGTCCTTTCGCTCACTCCGGGGCTTGGCGAGTCACTTCCGCTTGAAAGAAGGATGACAACAAAAATGTCAGAAACCGGGGTCCGGTTTCCCTTCGATCCGGTCGATCGCTCGCCACGCGGACCAGCAGATGAGGGGCTTCTTCGCCAGGTCGCGGAGGAGAGGCAGGGCGGAGGAGGCCCGGGGGCCGATCCTTCCCAGGGCTTCCGCGCACGCTCGCAGGACGTGGGTCACCTCGCCGTCGCGGCGGCACGCCGCGGAGAGGGGAGCGATCGCGGACCTGGCCCCCGGGCCGATGGCTCCGATGGCGTTCGCGGACATCATGCGAACGGCGGCCTCGTCGTCCGACAGCGTCGCCGCGAGCCCTTCGAGCGCGGGCAGGGCGGATAGCCCTCGGTCCCGGAGCCCGAGAGCAGCGAGGCCGCGGATGACGGGGTCGGGGTCCCGGAGCGCGGCGGTCAGGCCGGCGAGGTCCTGCGGGACGCGAGGCGCCCGGATGCGCGCCGCCAGGGCCCAGCCAGCCTCGCCGGTGCGCGCGAGAACGAGGTCGTCGACGCCGAGCTTGTAGCCGGCGGACGCGGCGTTCTTTCCCGCGCAGACGAACGTGACGCTGTGGCCTCCCTTCGCGAGCCGCGGCCATCCGATCGCGTGGTCGTATCCGACGTATGTCTCGGGGGCGTACCCGTCGAAGGGAGCGTCGGGCTTTACGTCCGCTCCCGGCTCGTGCTCGAGAGCGGGCGCGGCGGGCTTCCTTCCGTCGAGCAACACTGCGTAGATCCCGTAGTCCCAGGACTGCGCCAGCTGGGCGTAGAGCTCATAGTCGCCGTCTTCTTCGACGTCGAAGGGGACCTCGATCCGGGATCCCGGCCCTTCCGCGTCGAACAGGAGGACGTCTTTCGACCAGAAGAGGTCCTTCGCGACCGACGGTTTTCCCCGTTCGGCGCGGACGCGGGCGATCGAGTTCTCCACCTCGATCTGGCGGGCGTTTCCCTGCGGGAGCCGCGCCGATCCGTAGGGCACTTCCGGGAGCCCCCTCGCGATCCCATCCTGGTACCAGTAGGAAACGGACGACATGAGATCGGTTCGCACTCCGAACGCGGACTTGACGGAGCCGTCCGCCTCGAAGGTCCAGCCCTTGTGCTCGATCTCGAACCGCAACGACGTCGAAAACGGAATCGGGTCCGTCATGTGCCAGCGGTAGCCCGTCATCCTCGCGCCGAGGCCCGTTCCCTCGGCGACGGGCACGCCGAAATACGGTCCTTCCTCGACGTGCAGGCCCCAGGCGTCGTTGAAGTAGTCCTCCGTCCCCGTTCCCTCGATCGAAGGCCTGCGCTGGCCGTCGACGAAGAAACGCTCGTCCCCTTCGCCGAACCATCCCGCCTCGGCCTGGACGACGGAGAGAACCGTGCCGGCGTAAAAGCCGCGCCCCTTGACGTCGAGGAAGACGTAAGGCTTCCCGTCGTTTCTCGCGGGAAGCTCCTGCCGGTAGCGCGCGTGGAAGTACGCGGTCTCCGGAGGAAGCTCTCTCCGTTTCTGCCAATCCACGTGGTAGTAGAGGTTCGAGACGCGCCGGCGTCCCTCGTTCGTGACGGTGATGCGGCACGACTTTCGAAACGGCATCGGCCAGTAGCTGTTCCAGGCGCGTCCGTCCGAGCCGTTTCGGACCATCAGCGAGTTGACGGGACGCTCGAACCCGTGGCCGACCGCGAAGAAGTCTCCGAGCGGCGCGTCGACCGAGGCCTCCGCCGCTCCGTCGTAGTACGCCCGCAGGCGGAGCAGACGCGGCCATCCATATTCGTTGTCGGCGACCGTGATCCAGAGGTGCGTCACGATCCCCGGCCCTTCGAGGTCCGCGAGCGTGATGGTCTCGCCCGGGATCGGCCTCTTGCTGTCGTCGTTGGACTCCGGGTCGGGGTTGTTCGACGAGGACCGGTATGCGACGAAGTCCTTCTGCTGCGAGAAGCGCAGCGGGTCGATCGGGCCGGACAAAGGTTGCGCGAGGGCCGGGCAGGCGAGAAGGGCGGCACAGGCGACGAAAAGGAGACCTCTCATTCGCGAACCTCCTCCAGCTCCGCGATCGCGGCGCGGATGTCGGCGAGTCCCTCTTCCATCCGATCGAGGTGCGTGCGGAAGGAGAGGACGCAGATTCGGATGGCGAAACGGCCGCGCAGCTTCGTCGCCGTCAGATACACGCGCTTGCGGGAGTTGATGAGGTCGAGGAGCTCCTCGTTGCGCGCGTTCGTCTCGGCTTCCGACCAGCCGGGCCGGGCGAGCCGGAACGCGAGCGTCGAAAGCTGCGGGCGCGCGAGGATTTCGACGCCGGAAATTGTCTCGAGCTCCCTCCCGGCCCACTCCGCGAGATCGAGCTTCTCGTCCAGGTTGGTGCGGAACACTCCGGCTCCGTGCATGCGGAACGGGAGCCACACCCGGAGCCCGCGCCAGTCGCGGGAGAGCTCCGGGGACATGAGGTTGTAGTCCGTCAGGTCCGCGTCCTCCTGCATCGGCGGGAGGTACTCCGCCGAGAGCGCGTGAGCGCGCTTCAGCGTCTCCGGGTCGCGGACGAGGAGCGACCCCGTGCCGTAGGGAAGGAAGAGGCTCTTGTGCGGGTCGAGGACGATCGAGTCGGCCCGCTCGATTCCCGCGAAGCGCCCACGGCCCCGCTCCGTGAGCGCGAAGAACCCCCCGTACGCCGCGTCGGCGTGGAGCCAAAGACGTTCCCGCGCCGCGATCTCCGCGAGCGCTTCGAGGTCGTCGACCGCCCCCGTGTTGGTCGTGCCCGCGTTTCCGACGAGGAAGAAGGGGGTCCATCCGGCGGCGCGGTCCTTCGCGATCCGCTCCTCGAGCGCGTCGATCGACACGCGAAACTCGCCGTCGCTCGGGATTTCCCGGACGTTCGCCTCAGGAAACCCGGCGAGCATCGCCGCCTTCTGGATCGAGTGGTGGGTCTGGTCGGAGACGTAGATCGTTCCCTTCAGGAAATTCTCGGGCAGCCGGTCGCGGCGGGCTGCGAGCAGGGCGGAGAAGTTGGAAAGAGACCCGCCCGTCGTCAGGATCCCTCCCGCGGACTCGGGATATCCGACGATCGAGCAGAACCATTTGACGACGTTGGCCTCGATCTGCGCGAGGCCGGGCGCCGCCGCGAAGACTCCCACGTAGCGGTTCGTCGCGTCGGCGATCAGGTCCGCGACGGCCGCGTGCGGGAGCCCGCCGCCCGGAATGTAGGCGAGGTATCCGGGGCCGGCCGTGTTGAACCCGCGCGGGATCACGGTGTCGAACAGGAGGTCGAGCAGGCCGTCGGCCGGCTCTCCCGATTCGGGCATCTCCTCTCGAAGAGACCGCGCGAGCCCCGCCGGATCCCGGTTGTCCGCCGAGGGCTGCGAGGGAAGCGACGCGAGGTAGCGGAGGATCCGGGAGGTCGCCTTGCGGATGAGCGCCTCGAGCTCTTCCCCCTGGATCTCGAGAGCACGGTCTTCCGTCACCCGTTCACCCGAGGCTTCGCTGCCCGGCCTCGGCTCTGGTCTCGCTCCGCCGGGAGAGGTCGTCCAGGGCGGCCTGCATCCGCTCCCTCACGCGGGCGGTCAGGGCGGCGACGTCCGAGGACGTCAGGCCGTCGGTCTCGACCGGCTCCAGCACCCGCACGGCCAGACGGCCGGGCCGGGCGAGCTTGCGCCCGGTGTCCGCGATCGTCGACAGCGGGCCGGCGACGATGGGAACGATCGGCGCCTGGGCCGCCACGGCCAGTCGGAAGGCCCCGCTCTTGAAGGGGAGCAGCGTCCCGCTCTGGTTCCGGTGGCCCTCCGGCATGAACCAGACCGCGATCTTCTCGTCACGCATCTTCGCGCCGGCCTCGGCGAGCGCGGCGAGAGCGCTGCGCGCGTGCTCGCGGTCGATCGTGAGGTTCCCGGAGAGGCGGTAGAACCATCCGAACACCGGAATCCTGCCGATCTCGCGCTTGCCGGCGGAAACGGTCCGTGGCGGGAAAATCGAGCCGAACGTCACGACGTCGAGGAAGCTCTGATGGTTGCCCACGATGACGCAGGGGCGTTGGTCACGCAGGCGCTCGGGGAAGTCGGGCTCGACCCGCCAGCCCATCATGCGAACGAGGCCGCGGCAGAAGACGCGGCCGTACCAGTACAGCGTCTGGCGGTTGCCGGGGGAGACCAGCAGCCACACGATTCCCGCCGCGGAGCAGACGACGAACCACGCGCCGCCGAAGAGGCATCCGAGCAGGTAGGCGGCGCGTTCTCCGAAAGAGCCCTGCATCGCGGCCGCCTATTCCGTCGTCTGCCAGTTGTCCCGCGCGCCGACCGGCGGCACCCACCGCGGCAGAGTCATGAGGAGGTACTCGCCGAGAGCGTTCGCGTACGGCTCGTACATGCCGCGCAGATTCCCGAGCCGGGTCTCGGTTTCGGGGGTCTCTCTCAAAGGAAGCCCGGCCGCCGCCATTATTTCCCGCAGGCGGACCATGTCTTCGGGCGGGAGCCGGTCGTCTGAGTCTCTCGCCGGCGTCAGGCGGAACACCTGGCTGACGTCGACGAGCGCGTGGCGGGCCATCGCGAAAGTCAACCGCGCGGAGCGCGTCGGCCCCTGTTCGGCGCCGGCGATGACCAGCGCGCACACGTCGAGAACCGCGGTCAGCCCCGCGAGCCACGACTGGTTGTCGTGCTGCGAGCGGTAGTAGGCGAGCACGGGATACGAGATCGTCGTCTCGAGGAGATCGGCGGACCACGTTTCCCACTCGTGGAGGAGCTCCGCGAGCGCGCGCCCCTGGTTGTCTCCGCCATGCCGGCGAATGAACTCCGCGGCCGTCGGCGGCGAGCCGGCGCGGGCATCGAGGAGCGAGACGTTGACCTCGCGGCGAGCGAAGGCCTGGAAGAGCGTCGGCAGATACCCCATGACGAGCGCGAGAAAGCCGAACCCCATGCCGCTCTCGATGCCCGTCAGGATCCGCGCGGAGTCGCTGATGGGGTGGATGTCACCCAGACCGAGGGTGACGAAAGTCGTGGCGGAGAAATAGAGGTCCGCTTTGAAACCGCCGATTCCCGGCGGCATGCCGAGCTTCGTCCCGAGGCCCCAGCCGAGCAGGGCGAAGCCGACGATGAGCGCCGCCGCCCACGCGATGAGCAGCACGAGGAGAGAGAGCGGCCCGTAGATCGAAAGAAAGTTGTCGCGGGGGTTCCCCGCCTCGCGCCGTCTCGCCGCCGATCGGAACGGCGGCCACGTGATCACGTAGAAAAACCGGGTGAGGCGGAACTTCCGCGAGACCCGGTGGGGGAGGACGATGGTTTCGAAGGCGTCCCAGAGGACCGTCCAGATCAGCAGGACTCCGAACCCGATTGCGAACTGACGCATGCGTCGCGTGAATTTATCTCAGGGATGGGGAAAACCGCCGGCAGTTAGACTTCGCGGGCACATGCCGCCGTTCGACCTCGTCGTGATCGGGACGGGACCCGCCGGGCAGAAGGCCGCCGTCCAGGCCGCCAAGCTCGGGAAGAAGGTGGCGATCTGCGAGAAACGGCAGGTAGTCGGCGGCGCCTGCATCCACACGGGCACGATCCCGTCGAAGACGTTCCGCGAGGCCGTTCTCTACCTGACCGGGTTCCTCCACCGCGACGCGTACGGAGCGGCTTGCCTCTCGCGCGAGTCGATGACCATCGGAGATCTCCTGACCCGATGCACGCAGGTGGTGGACCGGGAAACCGAGGTGATCCGGGACCAGCTCCGGCGCAACGGTGTGACCGTGCTGTCGGGCCGTGCGTCGTTCATCGACCCGCATCGGATCTCGCTCGACGGGCCCGGGGCTCCCGCTCAGGTCACCGGAGAGTTCTTCCTCGTCGCGACGGGCACCTCGCCGCTCCCACCGCCCGGGGTCGCGGTGGACGGCGAGACCATCATCACCTCCGACGGCATCCTCGGGTTGAAAACGATCCCCCGCACGATGACGGTCGTCGGTGCGGGCGTCGTGGGCGTCGAGTACGCCTCGATGTTCGCGGCCCTGGGCGTGGACGTCACCCTGGTCGACAAGCGGCCGAGGCTTCTCGAGTTCGTGGACGGAGAGATCGCCGAAGCCCTCGCGTTCAAGATGCGCGACATGAACTGCACGTTACGATTCGGCGAGGACGTCGCTTCCGTGGCCATCGAGAAGCCCGGGCGCGCGGTCGCCGTACTCAAGTCGGGCAAGAAAATCGTCTCGGACCTGCTCCTCTTTTCGGCTGGCCGCACGGGAGCCACGTCCGACCTGAACCTCGCCGCCGCCGGGCTCGCGGCCGACGACCACGGCCGGCTGGCGGTGGACGGGCAGTACCGGACCGCCGTGCCCCACATCTTCGCGGCGGGCGACGTGATCGGGTTCCCATCGCTCGCCTCGACGTCGATGGAGCAGGGCCGGATCGCCGCCTGCGCCGCTTTCGGGGTGCCCGCCACGTCCGTTCCGCACCTCTTTCCCTACGGCATCTATTCGATTCCGGAGATTTCCATGGTGGGGCCCAACGAGGAGGAGCTCACCAAGCAGGGCGTTCCCTACGAGGTCGGGATCGCCCGTTACCGCGAGATCGCCCGCGGTGCGATCCTCGGCGACGCGTATGGTCTTTTGAAGCTTCTCTTCCACAGGGAGAACCGGAAGCTTCTCGCCGTGCACATCATCGGCTCCGCGGCGACGGAGCTCGTCCACATCGGCCAGGCCGTGCTGGCCTTCGGCGGCGACGTCGACTATTTCGTCGACAACGTCTTTAATTACCCGACCTTTGCCGAGTGCTACAAGGTCGCGGCGCTCGACGGGTACAACAAGATCGGGCCCCCGGTGGGCAAGGCGATGCCGCCGGACACTGCGGGACGTTCGGGGTGAGTGTCTCTACCGCTTTACGCATAGGCGCATCCTTTGAACCCTATTCGGCCGTGCGTGGGACGCGCACGGTCCGAACAGGGACGCGGCGCCTTTCCGCGCTCCGCGCGGGACGCCGCTACGTCTATTTTTTTGGCGGCTTAGAAGGTCTGAGATCGATCCGCGAAGGAATCGCGCGGTCCGGGAAACGCACGAGGTCGGCCACGGCGAGCGCGACGTCGTCCGGAGACAGCATCCACGAGCTCTCGCGGCCGCCGTGGGAGCCGCCGAACTCGGTCGCGACGGAGCCCGGAAGGACGGTCGCGATGCGGATTCCTGCGTGGCGCAGGTCGAGCATCGCCGCGTCGGAGAGACCGAGCAGTCCGAACTTGGACGCGTTGTACGCGGCGCCCCCGGCGAAGGCGTTGACCGATGCGAGCGACGCGATGTTGACGATGAAGCCTCCGCCATTCCTTCGCATGAAGGGCGCGGCGGCGCGGATGGCGTAAAACGGGCCGAAGAGGTTCGTCTCGAGGACGGCGCGGAAGCGGTCTGCCGGGAGCTCGTCGACGGGCGCGAATTCGCCGATGCCGGCGTTGTTGACGAGCACGTCCAGGCGGCCCTTCTCCTCGGCGGCGAAGCGGACCAACGCTGCCTGATCCTCCTCGCGGGCGGCGTCCGCGACCCGGCCGGCGATCGAAAGACCGTCCTTCGCGAACCGCTCCAGCGCGTCCGACACGGATCGTTTCGAGTGACCCGAGATGACGACGGAGAAGCCGTCGGCGGCGAGCCGGCGAGCGATCGCCTCCCCGATTCCGCGCGTTCCTCCCGTGACGACCGCGACCCGGTTCGCGTCTTCCATGCCATGCGCCCCCCTGCGCAAGTAGTACACCGGGGGTCTCCCTAAGTCCAAGCCCGTCAGCGCTTGTTCCCTTGGGCAGACTTCTTGAAAGAGGCGCCGCCGTGAAGCAATTCTCCCGGCTCGTCCTGCTCCTCGCCGTGTGCGTGCCGGCCTGGAGCGGGACCGGCTGCACCGTGGTCGCGACGATCGTCGGCAAGGAGAAGCGCGACGTCTATAAGTTCGACCATCCGTTCACGGTCGAAGACCCCTCTTTCCAGCGCTCCCTGGACAACCTCGGGACCGCGATGGTCGCCGGCAACCACGCGGAGCTCTACAAGAACGGAGACCAGATCTTTCCGGCGATGACGAAGGACATTCGCGAGGCGAAGCACTCCGTCAACCTCGAGTCGTACATTTTCCTGCCCGACAGGGCCGGGCGGATGTTCGCGGACGCGCTGACCGAGGCGGCAAAGCGCGGCGTGCAGGTGCGTCTGCTCGTGGACGCGTGGGGAAGCAAGTTGAAGGCCCTCGACGCGGAGCTCAAGGCGGCGGGCGTGAAGGTCCACAAGTACCGCCCGATCCGACTGTTTTCGATCTACAAGGTGGGCAAGCGCACCCACCGGAAAATCCTCGTCGTCGACGGCAGGATCGCGTGGACGGGCGGCCTCGGAATCGACGAACGCTGGCTCGGAAACGCCCGTAACAAGAATGAGTGGCGTGACACTCAGGTCCGAGCCGTCGGACCCGTGGCCGCCCAGATGCAGGCCATCTTCAGCGAGGACTGGACGTACACGACAGGCGAGATCCTCGCCGGGGAGCCGTTCTATCCCCGGATCGAAAAAGCGGGAGAGACGCACGCGCAGGCGATCAAGGCCTCTCGCGGGGATTCGTCGTCGCTCGCCAAGATGCTGTACTACGTCGCGATCAAGTCGGCGACTCGCTCGATCCTGATCCAGAACGCCTACTTCCTGCCGGACAAGCAGGTTCGCGAAGCGCTCGTCGACGCGGTGAAGCGGGGAGTGCGCGTGGAGGTCATCGTTCCCGGCCGGCACATCGATCTGCCGATGGTCCGTTTCGCGTCCTGGCACCATTACGGCGAGATGCTCCAGGGAGGCGTGAAGATCTACGAGTACCTGCCGACGATGCTCCACAACAAGACGATGGTGGTCGACGGCCTGTATGCGACGATCGGCTCGATCAACTTCGACGCCCGGTCGATGAGCAGTAACGCCGAGGAAAGCCTCGCCTTCTACGACCGGGGCTTCGCGAGAAGGATGGAGGCGATGTTCGCGGACGACAAGAGCCGGTGCGGCGAGATCTCCTATGACATGTGGAAACACCGCGGGCTTCCCCAGAGGCTGGCGGAGCTCGTGTTCTGGATCTTCGAGCCCTACTACTGATGAAGCGGCGCCGAGCTCTCCTCGCCGTTCTTCTCCTCGCGGCGCTTCCCGGCGTCGGAGCGGCGGCAACGCGGCCGCCTGCCGAGCAGAAGAAGATCGACTGGCTCATCGAGAAGATCGGGCAGTCGAAGGCGACCTTCATCCGCAACGGGACCGGGTACGACGCGGCGAAGGCGGTCTCGCACTTGAAGTTCAAACTCTTCATGGCGGGATCCCGCGTTCAGACCGTCAAGGACTTCATCGAGGGGGTCGCGTCGAGCTCCTCGGAAACGGGCAAGCCCTACTTCATCCGAATGCCGGGCGCCGCCGCCCCGATGCCGATGCACGACTGGCTGACGACGAAGCTCGCGGACTACGATAAGTCGCAACGCGGCCCCCCGACTCCGACGCCAGCTCGGGCTCTCTGAAGAAAAACCGCTGGTGTCGATCAGCGAAGACCCTGCGTCTAGGATTCCGTTCTAAGCGAAGCGCTCTCTCGGCCGCCTGTTCGCGAAGCGAACGCCGCGGCCGACAGCCCCCAGTAGAGGAGGCCCGAGGCGAAGAAGCCGACGAACCACCCGTAAGAGTAGAGGGGCTTCAGCACCGGGAAAAGAAACCCGCCCCACGCGAGGAAGCAGCCGACGAGCGTCGCGGCGACGGCCTTCCAGTTCCACCCGCCCGCGTAGCGGTAAACGCCGTGCGTCAGGTAGAGGTCCTCGAGCCGCAGGCGGCGTTTGCGGACGAGCCAGTAGTCGGCGATCAGGACGCCGGCGATCGAGCCGAGCCCGCCGGAGTAGCCGAGAAGCCACGTGAAGATGTAGCCCGACGGGTCGGCGAGCAGCCGCCAGGGTTGCATCAGGACTCCGATGATCCCGGTGATGAGGCCGCCCGTCTTGAAGCGGATCCATCGTGGGAAAGCGTTGGCAAAGTCGTTCGCGGGCGACACGACGTTGGCGGCGATGTTGACGGCGAGGGTCGCCACGACGACCGTGAACATCGAGACGGCGACGACCACCGGCTGCGAGAACTTTCCGACGAGCACCACCGGATCCCAGATCGCGTGGCCGTAGATGATCGTCGTGGCGCTCGTGATGAGCACGCCCATCGCCGCGAACAGGGACATCGTCGTGGGCAGCGCGGCGACCTGGCCGACGATCTGCTCGCGCTGGCTCCGTCCGAAGCGCGTGAAGTCGGGCATGTTGAGAGAGAGCGTCGCCCAGAACCCGATCATCGCGGTGAGTGACGGCACGAACACGGGGAAGAACTCGCGGAAGGTCCGGAGGGTTCCCGGCTGCGCGAGCAGCGGCCCGAAACCGTGGGCCTTGCGCACCGCCCATACCAACAGGGCGCCCGTCATCACGAGCACGAAAGGCGCGGCCCAGTTTTCCACCTTCCTCAGCAGGTCCATTCCGCGGTAAACGATCAGAATGTTCAGCGTCCAGAAAAGGAAGAAAGAGAACCACTCCGCGCCCGTGTGTCCACCCCAGCCGGGACCGAGGCGTTTGATCCAGCCGTGGTCGATCGCGGCAAAGAGCGTGTTCAGTGCCTGGCCTCCGATCCAGGACTGGATGCCGAACCATCCGCACGCGACGAGCGCGCGCATGATCGCTGGGAGGTTCGACCCGAGCGTGCCGTAGGCCGCGCGGGCGAAGACCGGGAACGGGATTCCGTACTTCGTCCCGGGGTGCGAGTTGAGCAGGATCGGGATCAGCACGATCGTGTTGCCGAGGAGGATCGTCAGAAGCGCCTGCCACCAGTTCATCCCGGACGTCATCAAGCCGGACGCCATGTAGTAGGTCGGAATGCAGTGCGCCATGCTGATCCAGAGCGCGGCGTAGTTGTAGGTGGTCCACGTGCGGCGGGAGACGGGAACCGGAAGAAGGTCCTTGTTGGCGAGCGGCGATTTCTCGATGCGGCTCGCGTCGATGAGGTCGACACGTCCGTCCCCGTGGCGTTTTTCGTTGCCGTAGACGATCGTGGTCGGCACGCGCCCGACATTCTAGACGCGGATATCATCCGGCGCGATACCCCATGAGCTCGCCGGATTTCGTTCTGCGAAGCCGCCGCGTTTTGACGCCGGACGGGCTGCGCTCCGCGTGGGTCGCCGTTCGTGGAGGCCGGATCGAATCGATCGGGTCCGCCGGGGAGCCCGCCCCGGATCTTCCGGTGGAAGACGTCGGCGAGGCCGTCGTGTTCCCGGGGCTCGTCGACACCCACGTGCATGTCAACGAACCGGGGCGCGCGCACTGGGAAGGGTTCGAGACCGCGACGGCCGCTGCGGCGGCGGGCGGCGTCACCGCGATCGTCGACATGCCGCTCAACTCGATTCCGCCGACCACGTCCGTGTCCGGACTGCGGGAGAAGCTCGACGCCGCGGCCGGGCGGATCTCCGTCGACGTGGGGTTCTGGGGCGGCGTCGTTCCGGGCAACCGGGAGGACCTCGCTCCGCTGCGCGCGGTGGGCGTTTCGGGCTTCAAGTGCTTTCTCTCTCCCTCGGGCGTCGGCGAGTTCCGCGAGGTGTCCTCGGACGTGTTGGACGCCGCGATGGAACGGCTCGCCGCGCTCGGGGCTCCGCTCCTCGTGCACGCGGAAGATCCGGCGCGGCTCCGCGCGCCCGCGGGGTCGCCGCGCGCTCACCGGAGCTGGCTCGAGTCGCGGCCGCCGGAGGCGGAGGACGCGGCGATCGAAAGAGTCCTGGCCGGGTGCCGGCGCACCGGCGCGCGGGTCCACGTTCTCCACCTCTCGGCCGCGGGGGCACTCGACGCCATCCGCCGCGCAAAAGACGAAGGCCTCCCCGTCACCGCGGAGACGTGCCCGCACTACCTGACGTTCGCCGCTGAAGAAATCCCCGACGGCGCCACCGCGTTCAAGTGCGCGCCGCCGATCCGCGAGCGTGAAAACCGCGAGCGGCTCTGGGAAGGGCTGCGATCGGGCGACATCGACATGGTGGTGTCGGACCACTCTCCGAGCCCGCCGGAAGAGAAGCGCCTCGGCACGGGAGATTTCTCCGAGGCGTGGGGGGGGATCGCGTCGCTCGAGCTCACTCTCGCCGCGGCCGCCACCGGAGCGGCTGCGCGGGGGATTCCCATCGAGCGCCTGGGATCGTGGATGTCGGCGGCTCCCGCCCGCCTCGCGGGTCTTGAAGACTCCCGGGGGCGGATCGCGGCGGGACGCGAGGCTCACTTCGTGGTGTGGGATCCCGACGAGGAATGGATCGTCGAGCCTGAGCGGATGTTCCAGCGCCACAAGACCACTCCGTACGCGGGCGCCTCGCTGCGCGGGCGTGTTCTCTCGACGTATCTCCGGGGTGAGAAAATCTACGATCGCGGACGGCTCATCGAATCGGGACGCGGAGAGCTGATTCTCTGCGGCTGATTTTCCAACGGGAGGCGCTTTGTCTTTCTTCGCCGAGCTCGTCGACCTCGCCTCCGAACGCCTGGGAGGAGCCGCGGTGGAGGCCAACGACGACTTCTTCGCCCCCAAAGACAACCTCATCAAGCCGGGGAAACCGGTGTGGCGGGAGGGCGAGTACACGGACCGTGGCAAGTGGATGGACGGGTGGGAGACGCGGCGCCGCCGGGAGCCCGGCCACGACTGGTGCGTGCTCCGGCTCGGGCTTCCCGGGAACGTTCGCGAGATCGTCGTCGACACGACGCATTTCAAGGGCAACGCGCCCGAGTCCTGCTCCGTCGACTTCTGCGAGTCGGCCTCGCCGGTCCCGGGGCCTTCCGCCGCGTGGTCGGAGCTCCTGGCGCGGTCGCCGCTCATGCCGGACCGCGAGAACGTTTTCGCGGTGCCGCACCCCCGGAGGGCCACTCACCTCCGACTGAACATCCATCCGGACGGGGGAGTCGCGCGGCTTCGAGCGAGGGGAGACGTCCTGCCGGATTGGGCGTCGATCGCGCGGCGCGGAGGCGAGGTCGATCTCGCGGCGGTCGAGAACGGCGGTGTGGTGGTTTCCGCGAGCGACGAGTTCTTCGGTTCGCGCCAGAACCTGATCCTGCCGGGCGGCGGCCTCGGGATGCACGACGGATGGGAGACCCGCCGGCGCCGCGGCCCCGGCCACGACTGGGCGATCCTCCGGCTGGGGCGCCCCGGTTCGATCCGGCGAGTGGAAGTCGACACGCTCCACTTCAAGGGCAACGCGCCCGGCCGCTGCTCCCTCGAGGTCTGTAACGCTACGGAGGCGGACCCGGCGGAACTCGCGAGCCGGACGGACTTGTGGGCGTTTCTCCTGCCCGAATCGAAGCTCTCCCCGCACGCCGTGCACCGATTCGAAGAGGAACTCGCGCCCGTGCATGGGGAAGCGACGCACGCGAGGCTGAAGATCTTTCCCGACGGAGGCGTGTCGCGCCTGCGGCTGTTCGGCGTGTTGGGGATCGCGAGTGAACGCGGTGGCGGCGGAAGGTGACGCCCGCACTCGAACGCTGGAACCGCCTCTCCGAAGAAGCCGCCGCCGAACAGCTCCTCGCCCTCTGCGGCTCCCGCGCGTGGGCCCTCCGGATCGCGCGAAAGCGCCCGCTCGAGTCGGCAGACGCCCTCCTCGGCGCGGCTGCCGCGTGCTGGGACGACCTCCCGGAAGGGGACCGGCTGGAAGCGTTCGCGGCGCACCCCCGCATCGGCGACCGGGAGGCGACAGGCGCGGCCGCGGCCGAGCAGGCGGGCACGCGCGGCGCCGCAGAGGAGACGCTTTCAGCCGTCGATCGCGCGAACCGGGAGTACGAGGCGCGGTTCGGACGCGTGTTTCTCGTGTGTGCGACCGGAAAGACTGCTGAGGAGATGCTTGCCCTCTGCCGCCAACGCCTGCAGAATGACCCGCGCGTGGAACTCGAAGTCACATCCGGAGAACAGAAGAAGATCACCGCATTGCGCCTGCGGCGGTGGCTCGCCACGTGAACGGAATCTCGACGCACGTCCTGGACACCTCTCGCGGGCGGCCAGCCGGCGGGATGCCCGTCTCGCTGGACGTGCGGTCCGAAGCGGGAGTGTGGGCGACGGTCGGCCGCGGCACGACGGACGCCGACGGGCGCGCCAAGCTGATGGAGACATCCGTGCCCCGCGCCGTCTACCGGCTCGTCTTCGACGCCGCGGCGTATTTTCGCGCGTGGAACGTAGAAGGCTTCTATCCGGAAGTCTCGATCGTCTTCGAGGTCCGGGACCCCGCCCAGCGATACCACGTGCCGCTGCTTCTCTCGCCGTTCGGCTTCTCGACGTATCGCGGAAGCTGACGCCCGTGCTGGCCGGGAACGCATACGGCAAGTCCGGCATCCGGCTCGTCAAGGTCGCGCGCCGGGGGGACCGCCACGAGATCCGGGACCTGACCGTCGCCGTCCGTTTCGAAGGCAGTTTCCAAGCCGCGCACACGGAGGGCGACAATTCGGACGTCCTTCCCACCGACACGATGAAGAACACCGTGTATGCGCTGGCGAAGGACCACCGGCTCGACACGATCGAATCGTTCGCGCTCGACCTCGCGGCGCACTTCCTCGACGGGAACCCCCCCGTGTCGAAGGTGGAGATCTCCCTCTCCGAGAGGCCATGGGAACGCCTCGCGGTGGGCGCCGTCGCGAATCCGCACGCGTTTCGCCGCGCGGGCGAGGAGCGTCGGGTGGCGCGCGTCGTCCGCGAGCGGGGCGGCGCGGCCAGAGTCGAGGCGGGGCTGGCGGATCTCACGATTCTGAAGTCGTCGAAGTCGGGCTTCGCGGGGTTCCGCAGTGACCGCTACACGACCCTGCGCGAGACCGAGGATCGCATCTTCGCGACCGCGGTCACCGCGTGGTGGGTGTACCGGCCGGCGGACGTCTCCTGGGGCTCGCTCCGCGAGGCGGTGCGCCGGACTCTTCTCGAGACGTTTGCCGAGCACGAAAGCGCCTCCGTGCAGCACACGCTTCACGCGATGGGCGAGGCAGTGCTCGAGCAGCACGCGGACGTCGAAGAAGTCCGGCTGACGCTGCCGAACAAGCACCACCTCTTAGTCGACCTGTCGCCCTTCGGCCTGGAAAACCGCAACGAGATCTTCGTCGCGACGGAAGAGCCGTACGGCCTGATCGAAGCGACGCTGCGCCGCCGATAGGGGTCAGTCGCGCATTCGCGCAAAAGGGGTCAGTCGCGCATTTCGCGCAATTCCGACTCGGCTCTCCAGGATTGCGCATTTGCGCGACTGACCCGGAATGCGCGTTTGCGCGACTGACCCCCTTCGTTCAGCCGCCGGTCTCGCGTCTGGCCGCCGCCTGGCGGGCATGGAGGATTTTCGGGAACGAGCGGCCTCGCAGCTCTTCGAGGGTTAGCCCGCTTTTTCCGACCGCCTCTTCCTCCGTGATCGCGCCGCAGCTCCAGGCGCGCAGGAACGAGTTTAAGAGGCCCTGGCCCGTCGCGGCGTCGTCGAAGACTTCTCCCACGTGGGTCGCCTGGCCGGCCTTCTCGACGAAGTTGCGGAGCCGGGACGACGCCGCGTCGAGCCCTTCGAGGAAGAAGGAGTAGAGCGCCGCGTACCGGGTGGGGAGCTGCGCCGCGTGGACGTCCCAACCCTGGTAATAGGCGTGGAAGAGAGAACGCCGGACGTCGTCGTAGTGCGTTCTCCAGGCAGCATGGACGGCGCTGCGGTTCTCGGCGATCTCTCGTTTCGTCAGGGTCCGCTCGCCGGAACGGTGGGGCGGAAGCGGCAGGACGTTCGTCGCTCCGTCGGAAAGCCACACGCCCGTGCCCGCGAGGGCGACCTGCATGACGTTCCGCGCGAAGTCGCATGACGGATGCCTCAGGTTCTGGTGCGCGGCCGTGACGTTCAGCGACGCCGTGTAGTCGTACGTCCCGAAATGTGCCGCGATGCAGCGGCCCCGTCCGGCGTCCACGAGGCCGAGGATCGCGATCGTTCCGTCGGGCGCGACGATCGACTGCGGAGTTTCGACCATGATCTCGAGAGGGATCGCACCCTCCTCGAGTCCGGACTGCTTCTCGATGTGAGACAGGAGTCCCGCGAGAGCGGAGACCTGCTCGCGCGACGTCACCTTGGCGAGCGTGACGACGAAGTTCGGGGGAAGCCGCCCTGCGTCTTCCAGAAGGCGGGAAAGAAAGATCTCCAGCGTCCGGAAAGAACGTGTGGAGAGCTCCGGAGTGAAAGGCTTCACCCGGATTCCGATCGACGGCGGCAAAGTCCCGGCGGCGAGACCCGTTGCGACCTCGCGAGCGGCGGAGCCGGCGTGGCCGTCCTCCTCGGCGTCGGGGCGGTTTCCGTACCCGTCCTCGAAATCGATCCGGTAGTCCTCGACCGGCTCTCTTCGGAGCTTCTCCGCCACACGGCGGTGGACGAGGGGAGCGAGGTCGGGAGAAAGACCGAGGGCCGCCGACAGCGTGCCGGCGTCCGGCGCGTACTCCTCGAGCGCGTGAATCGCGAACGAGCCCATCCTCGCGGCCGTGTCCGAGCGAAAGAGGTGCGCTCCGCCGTAGACCGTGTGCACGGGTTGCGCACGAGTGGACTCGCCGGGGAACCGCCGGGCGAGCTCCGCTCCCGCCCGGTCGAGCGATCGACGAATCGCCTCGAATTCGGGGCTGGTGTCCGGCGATTCGATTTCGCTCAAGCCGTCTCCCGCCAGAACTGTTCCAGAAGATTCGCCGAGACGCGGCGCCGGTACTCGGCGGTCGAACGAACGTCGTCGATCGGGTGGATCTCGGAGAGCAGCGCGTCTCGAGCGGCCTCGATCGTGCCGCCCGCCGCGAGCACCGCCTCCGCCGCGGGCAGGCGCACCACGGTCGGCGCGACGGAGCCGAGCGCCATGCGGGGGCGCTCCGAGCGGACGCCCGCGAAGACGACCTTCGAGATGGCCTGGGCGGCGCGGGTGCCGACCTTCCTGAACCAGGGCCGCCCCCCGCCAGGAAGAGGCGGGACCTCGAGCGCCGCGATGATCTCGTCGGGTCGACGCACGGACGCGCGGTAGCCGGTGTAGAAGGCGGTGAAGGGAACCCGCCGTGTGCCCGCCGCGCTCCGCAGTACGACGGCCGCTTCCGCGACGGCGAGCACGGGAAGGGTGTCCCCGGCGGGAGACGCGTTGGCGACGTTGCCGCCGATCGTCCCGCGGTTCTGGATCTGAACCCCGCCGACTTCGCGCGCCGCGGCTGCGAGGATCGGGATGCGCCGCCGGACGAGGCTCGAGCGAATCAGGTCGGTGTAGGTCGCGAGGGCGCCGATGGACAGCACTTCGCCGCGCAGCTCGATCCTCCGCAAGGCGTCGAGGCGCCAGAGGTTCAGGAATCGCTGCGCGGGAAGCGTGCCGAAATTCAAGTTCACGAAGATATCGGTGCAGCCCGCCAGCGGGACGATGTCCGGCTCGTCTTGAAGCATCGTCAGCGCTTCGCGCATCGTTGTGGGCTCGAGAAGCGTGAGAGAAGAGACAGCGGTTCGCATCGTTTCAATCCGTCCTCGGGTTCTTCCCAACCGGGCGGGCGGGGACACGCCCCGCCCCTACCCCTCCGGTGGGACGCCGCCGTGAGCGGGTGGGGGCGGGCCCCGTGCGTGGTATCGGCCTTCCGCGTGAGCGGGTAGGGGCGACCCTTGTGGTCGCCCGCCCGGTGGCGCTCTTCCTGGCAGCGGCCTTCTTCACCGCCCGATAGATCCCCTCGTACCCCGTGCAGCGGCAGATGTTTCCCGCCAGGGCGACGCGGACGTCCTGAAGCGTCGCGTCCTTCGGCAGCACGGTGGCGGCGAGGATCATCCCCGGCGTGCAGATGCCGCACTGGGCGCCGCCTTCGGTGATGAAGGTGTCCTGGAGGGGGTGCGAACCGTGGAGGCCTTCGATCGTCGTCACGTTGGTTCCGCGCGCCTGCGCGAACGGGATCAGGCACGAATTGACCGGCTCGCCGTCCACGAGCACCGTGCAGGCCCCGCACTCGCCTTCACCGCAGCCCTCCTTCGTGCCGGTCAGGCCGCACTCCTCCCGGAGCACGTCGAGCAGCCGTTTCATCGGCGGCGCGGAGACCTCGACGCCGCGGCCGTTCAGCCGGAACTTCAGTCCGCGTGGCGAGCTCAAAGTCCGCTCACTTTCCGCTTCTCGGCGGAACACATCATCCTCTCCGGTGTCGCAGGGATCTCCCGGAGGTCCGTTCCCGCGTGGCGGATCGCGTTCACGATCGCGGGAGCGGGACCATCGATCGGCATCTCGCCGACTCCCTTCGCGCCGCCGGGGCCGTAGGCGTACGGGTTCTCGAGGATCGCGACCTCGATCGGCGGCGTGTCGAGGGTCGTGGGGACGAGGTAGTTGGTCATCTGCGCGTTCGTCATGCGGCCGTCCCGCATCACGACCTCTTCCAGGATCGCAAACCCGATTCCCTGCGCCGTGCCGCCCTCGATCTGGCCCGCGGCGAGCACCGGATGGATGGCGCGGCCGATCTCGCAGACGGCGGTCACCTTCACGGGGCGCACCTCGAACGTCACCGGATCGCGCTCGACTTCCGCGACGTTGCACCCCCAGCCATAGGCGCCGTAGGCGTCCCCGCGATAGGTCTCGTCGCTCCACTGGAGATCCCGCGGCTTCTCGTACTCGCGCGTGATCACCAGCGGGCCGTGGCGCTCGAGGTATTGCCGCGGCGAGAGCTTTCCGAGCCGCTTCTTCATGTCGAGGGCGCAGTTCTCGAGGATCTTGCCGACGACCATGCACGTCCGGGACGCGACGGTCGGCCCGCTGTCGGGAACGCGCGCCGTGTCCGCGTCGCAGACCTCCACGCGGTCGTAGGGAATCCCGATGGCGTCCGCGACGATCTGCGCGTGGATCGTCCGCGTGCCCTGCCCGATCTCCGTTGACGCGACGAGAATCCGCGCGCCACTCTCCGTCAGCTCGAGGGAGGCCCGCGAGGCCAGCTTCACTTCGCCGCCGCCCGTGAATCCGGAGCCGTGGAAGAAGAGCGAGAGACCGATGCCGCGCCCGGTTCCCTCCAGCGCGCGCCGCCGCCGGCGGAAATCCGTCCGGCGCACGGCCTCGTGCAACACGGCGAGCGCGCTGCAGTCCTTGCCGAGCTTCTGGCCGGTGGCGGTCGTGTCGCCCGGCCGGAACGCGTTGACCTCGCGCAGGCGGACGGGATCCATGCGCAACGCCTCGGCGATCCGTTCGACGTGCACCTCCGCCGCGAAGAGCGTCTGCGGCGCCCCGAAGCCGCGGAAGGCGCCGTTCGGCGGCGTGTTCGTCATCACGACGCGCCCGGCGATTCGCACGGCGTCGCACCGGTAGGGTCCCGTCGCGTGGAGCACGCCCCGCGAGAGGACGACGGACGAGAGCGTGGCGTATGCGCCGCCGTCCATCAGGACGTCGATGTCCATCGCGACGATCCGTCCATCGCGGCGGACGCCGGTGCGGTGCCGAACGACGGACGGGTGCCGCTTGGTGGTCGCGAGCATGTCCTCGACGCGGTCGTACACGATCTTCACGGGTCGTCCCGCCTTCAGCGCGAGGATCGACGCGTGGCCCGCGATCATGGAGGGGTACTCCTCCTTGCCGCCGAAGCCCCCGCCGGTCTCCGTCTGGACGACCCGCACCTTCTCCGGCGGGAGGCCGAGGAGGGAGACGAGCGCCTTGTGAACGTAGTACGGGCACTGGAGCGATCCGTACAGCGTGATCCCGCCGTCCACGGGCAAGGCGATCACCCCGTTGGGCTCGATGTAGAGCTGCTCCTGGAGGCCGGTGCGGTACTCGCCTTCGACGACCAGGTCGGCTCGTTCGAAGCCGCGGGCGAGATCCCCCTTTTCGATCGAGATCGACTTGAAGACGCGCGGGGACGCGGCCGGGTCAAAGAGGGGTTCTTCGGGCCGGTAGTCGATGGCGACGGGCGCGGCCGCCAGCGCTTCGCGGTTCTCGTGCGCCAGAAGCAGGATCGGCTCGGCGACGTGGTTGACGCGGCGCTCGGCGAGGCACGGCTGGTCGTCGTCGATCAGCGTGACGACGTTTCTACCAGGGATGTCCCGCCAGTCGGCGACGACGAAGCCGCTCCGGTCGAACTCGAAACGGATGCCTGCGATCTCACCGCGGGGAATCGTCGACCGCACCGTGGTGCCGTGCAGCATCCCGGGGAACGTCAGATCATCGACGTAGAGCGCCGCGCCGGTGACCTTCGAGATCCCCTCCTTGCGGGGAACCTTCCGGCCGACGGAAGTCCTGCCGGGGCGGCGCGATATCGCCCCCTTCACCCGTTCAGCGCGCTCCCGCGGCCGCGAAGGATTCTCGCAGGATCGCGACCGCCTCATGGACGTCCGACGCCGCGACGTTCAACGCGGGCGCGATGCGGAAGCAGTTCCCATAGAGGCCGCCCTTCCCGATCAGGAGCCCGCGCTGCCGTGCCTCCTCGAACACCCGGTTCGTCATGGCGGGGTCCGGCGTGCGGTCGCCGGCCATTTCGTCGGCGACGAGCTCGACGCCCTGCATCAGCCCCATACCGCGCACGTCGCCGATCGAATGGGGAAAGCGGGCGCGAAGGTCCTCGAGCCCGGCCCGCAGGATCGCGCCCATGCGCGCCGCGTTCCCGGGCAGATCCTCCTCCTCGATGATCTGGATCGTCGCGTTCGCGGCCGCCGTCGAGACCGGGTTGCCGCCGAAGGTCGAGATCGTCAGAGACTTCAGGGACGCCGCGATCTCCGGCGTCGCGATCGTCATTCCGAGCGGGAGGCCGTTGGCGATGCCCTTCGCCGCGGTCATGATGTCGGGCTGGACGCCCCAGTGCTCGATGCCCCACATGGTGCCGCCCGTGCGGCCGAATCCCGTCTGGACCTCGTCGCAGATGAAGAGGCCTCCGAACTTGCGGATGATCGAGACCGCGATCTCGAAATACTCCGGCGGGGGTGTGATGAAGCCGCCGACTCCCTGGATCGGCTCCGCGATGAACGCGGCGACGCGGCCGCTCGTGGTCGTCCGGATGAGCTCGTCGATGTCTTTCGCGCACGCGATTCCGCAGGAGGGGTAGGTGAGCTTCAGCGGGCACCGGTAGCAGTAGGGCGAGACGGCGTGCTTGACGCCCGGGACCATGGTCGGCAACGGACGCCATCCCGAAACGCCCGTGAGCGACTGCGCGAGGGTCGAGCGGCCCGAGTAGCCGTGCCGCAGCGCCACGACTTCGGTGGATCCCGTGAAGAGCTCGGCCAGCATGACGGCGGTCTCGTCGGCTTCCGTTCCCGACGCGGTGAAGCAGGTTTGCTTGAGGTTGCCCGGAGCGAGGCGGGCGATGCGTTCGGCGAGCTCGACGACGGGCAGCGACGGATAGAGAGAGGAGATGTGGGAGAGCCGGTCGATCTGGGCGCGAACCGCCGCGTTGACCCGTTCGTTGGCGTGGCCGACCGACACCGTCAGAATTCCGCCGAAGAAGTCGAGATACTCGTTGCCGTCCGCGTCGCGCACCCGCAAGCCCTTTCCCTCCGTCAGGACCGGCGGCTCCTTGTAGTACTGGATCGTCGCGGGAAGCATGAACTCCCGGTGCTTCTCGCGAACCGTCCGGGTGAGCTCGGAAGTCGGCGCCAGGGTCTTGGTCGTGCTCATCGTTGATCTCCTAACTGCCGCCGCTAGCTGCGGGGGTTGCGTTTCAAGAACGACCCCGCGCCGGCCCGTCCGGTGAATTTCCCGCCGTCGACGACGACGCGGCCGCGCGAGAGAACAGTCTCCGCCGCTCCCGTCACCTGCCGCCCTTCGTAGGGGTTGTAGTCGACTTTCATGTGGAGCGTCTTCGCGGAGAGGGTGACCTTCTTCTCCGGGTCGAAGACCACGATGTCCGCATCCGAGCCGGGGGCGATCGTGCCCTTCCGGGGGAAGAGGCCGAAAATCTTTGCCGGGGAGGCGGACGTGATCTCCACGAAGCGGTTCGGGGAGATCCGCCCGGTCCGCACCCCGCCGTCCCACACGAGGCTCATCCGGGTCTCGATCCCCGGAGCGCCGTTGGGGATCTTCGAGAAGTCATCCGTCCCGAGCTCCTTCTGCTTCATGCAGAACGGGCAGTGGTCCGTCGAGACGGCCTGCAGATCGTTGCCCGCGAGCCCGCGCCAGAGCTTCTCCTCGTTGCCCGGCGCACGCAGCGGAGGGCTCATGACGTACTTCGAGCCTTCGAAGCCGGGCTCCTCGTAGTTCGCGTAGGAGAGGAAGAGGTACTGCGGGCACGTCTCCGCGTAGGCCGGCAGCCCGCGGTCCCGCGCCTCGGTCACCATCTCGAGCGCCTCGGCGGCGGAGAGGTGGACGATGTAGATCGGGACGCCGGCGATCTCGGAGAGCGCGATTGCGCGGTGTGTCGCCTCCGCTTCCGCCCGCGCCGGGCGAGTCAGCGCGTGGTACTTCGGCGCCCGCTGCCCCTGCGCGAGCGCGCGCTGGACGAGGACGTCGATCACGCCGCCGTTCTCGGCGTGCATGCAGATCGTCCCGCCATTCTCGCGCGTTCGAAGCAGCGCCCGGAAGATCGACGCGTCGTCCAGCATGAAGACGCCGGGGTACGCCATGAAGAGCTTGAACGACGTGATCCCGTCGGCGACGAGCGCGTCCATCTCCTTTTCGACGGAGTCCGTGAGCTCCGTCACGATCATGTGGAAGCCGTAGTCGATCGCCGCCTTTCCATCCGCCTTCGCCATCCATGCGTCCTGCGCCTGGCGCAGGGACTGTCCGCGGTACTGGATCGCGAAATCGACCACGGACGTCGTCCCGCCGTGCGCCGCGGCGATCGTGCCCGACTCGAAGTCGTCCGCCGACGTCGTACCGCCGAAGGGCATGTCGAGGTGCGTGTGCACGTCGATGCCGCCTGGCATCACGAGCTTTCCCGTCGCGTCGATCTCGCGGTCCGCCTGCATCGGCAGCGCGGTGCCGACCGCATAGATCTTCTCGTTCTCGATGTACACGTCGCCGCGATACGTGTCGGCGGCCGTGACGATCGTCCCGTTTCGGATGAGGGTGCGGCTCATGGCAGGTCAGTCGAATCAGCCGGGCGTCAGGCGAGCTCGGCCATCGGCGTGTACGTCTCCGGGCGGCGGTCCCGGTAGAACTGCCAGACGCGGCGGACTTCCTCGATCATGTCGAGGTCCATCTCCGCCGTGACGAGCTCGTTCTTGTCCTCGGAGCCGACCGCGAGGAAGTTTCCGCGCGGATCCACGAAGTACGAGGAGCCGTAGAACTTCCCGATGTTCCACGGGGCCTCCGTGCCGACCCGGTTGCTGCACGCCATGAAGTAGCCGTTCGCCACCGCGTGGGCGGGCTGCTCGAGCTTCCACAGGTACTGGGAAAGGCCCGCGACCGTCGCCGACGGGTTGAAGACGATCTCCGCGCCGTTCAAGCCGAGCAGGCGCGCGCCTTCGGGAAAGTGGCGGTCGTAGCAGATGTAAACGCCGACTTTCGCGTACCGCGTCTGGAAGACCGGGTAGCCGAGGTTGCCCGGCTTGAAGAAGTACTTCTCCCAGAACCCGGACGTGTGGGGAATGTGGTTCTTGCGGTACTTGCCGAGGTAGGAGCCGTCCGCGTCGTAAACCGCCGCGGTGTTGTAGTACACGCCCGCCTGCTCGCGCTCGTAGACGGGGATCACCATCGCCATCTGGTACTTCTTGCAGAACTGCGCGAGCCGTTCGGTCGTAGGACCGGGAACGGGCTCCGCCATGTCGTACCACCGCGCGTCTTGCGAGGGGCAGAAGTAGGGGCCGTTGAAGACCTCCTGGAGGCCGAGGATCTGCACGCCGCGCTTGCCCGCCTCCTCGATGAAGGGAATGTGTGCGTCGATGGCCGCGTCCGAGATCTTGCCCACCGGCGCGTTCGCGTCGGAGATCGGATTCGCGCACTGGATCAGTCCGCCGAGAACCTTACGGGGCATGAGTTCCTCCGAGCGTAATTCCTAACATTGTCATCCTGATCCAAGCGAAGGATCTGCTCTCTCCCTGTTCCGCACCGAGTCGCAGGGCAGATTCTTCGTCGCTCTGCTTCTCAGGATGACAAAAGGCTAGAACCATCTGGAGATGACGACCTTCTTGTCCGTGTAGAACTCGAACGCGTCCCTCCCGTGCACCTTCAGGTCCCCGAAGAAGCTGTCCTTCGCTCCGCCGAACGGAAAGTACGCCATCGGAGATGCCACGCCGATGTTGACGCCGACCATCGACGCGGATGCGTGCCGCGCGAACTCCCGCGCCGACTTTCCACTCGAGGTGAAGATCGACGTCGCGTTCGCGTTCGGGTGCGCGCGCATCACGGCGATCGCCTCTTCGAGACTCTTGACGGGCGTGATCGACGCGACGGGCCCGAAGATCTCCTCGCGGCCGATCGTCATTTCCGGGGAGACGCGATCGAAGATGGTGGGGCCGACGAAATAGCCGGACTCGCGTCCGGGCACGCGAAGCGGGCGGCCGTCGAGGACGAGCTCCGCGCCCTCCGCGACGCCCTTGTCGATGTACTCCTTGACCTTCTCCCGGTGCCGGCCGCTGATCACCGGACCCATGGCCACTCCCTCGTCCATGCCATCCCCGACCTGGAGCGCGCGCGCGGACTCGGTGAGCCGTTCCCGCGCGACGCCGTGCGCGTCGCCCACGGGAACGAGGACGCTTCCCGCCAGGCATCGCTCGCCCGCGCACCCGTAGAAGGACTCCGTGATGACGGGGATCGCGCGATCCCAGTCCGTATCCGGCATCACCACGATGAAGTTCTTCGCGCCGCCCAGCGCCTGCACGCGCTTGCCCGCGTGCGTCGCGCGCCGGTAGACGGCACGCGCCACGGGCGTCGAGCCGACGAAGGAGACCGCAGCGATGCCCGGGTGGTCGCAGATGGCTTCCACGACTTCGCGGCCGCCGTTGACGAGGTTCACCACGCCCGGCGGTAGGCCGCACCGCTCGAGGAGCTCGATCATGCGCTTCTGCGAGAGGGGAACCTGCTCCGACGGCTTGATGACGATCGTGTTGCCGGTTGCGATCGCGAACGGCAGGAACCAGAGGGGCACCATGGCGGGGAAGTTGAAGGGAGCGATGGCCGCGCAGACGCCGACGGGCTGCCGGATGACCTGGCAGTCGATGCCCTGGGAAATGTTCTCCAGGCCGTACCCCATGATGAGCGAGGGCGTTCCGCAGGCGACTTCGACGCACTCGATTCCCCGCCGCACGCTCCCGCGGGCCTCATCGAGCGTCTTGCCGTGTTCCGTCGTGACGGTGCGCGCGAGCTCCTCGAAGTGTTCCTCGAGAAGCGCCTTGAAGCGGAAGAGCACCTGGGCCCTCGCGACCGGAGGCGTGTCCCGCCACGCCGGGAAGGCCTTCCGGGCGGCGGCGACCGCCTGGTCCACCTCTTGCGCGGAGGAGAGAGGCGCCCGCGCGATGACTTCGCCCCGCGCCGGATTGGTGACGTTCTGGAATTCCTTTGCCGCCGACTGGACCCACCTGCCGCCAATGAAATTGGGAAGGACGGGAGCGTCGGAGGTCGTGCCCCCTGGAGCCTTGCCCTCCGAGATCGCGGTACCGGACATGAGAGCCTCCTTGGGAGGGAAGAGGATACCTCCCGGTAGGTGGTAGGTGGTAGGTGGTCGGTGGTAGCCGGGGCTGCGTCATTGGCTATCACCTACGTCCTACGACCTACGTCCTATCTTCCTTCAGAGGCGTAGAATTTCCCTTTCGCTCCAGGGAGGGTTCCATGCCCGATCTATCGGTGAATTTCACGGGGATCCGGTTCGAGAATCCCTTCCTGCTCTCCTCCGCCCCGCCGACCGAATCCGAGACGAACATCCTCCGTGCTTTCGACGCCGGCTGGGGCGGGGTGGTCACGAAGACGATCGGCCTGCACCCGGTGGTCAATGTCCGCGGCCCGAAGACGATGTTCCTGCGGGCCGACGTCGACTCGCCCCGGGTGTCGATGCGCAAGAGGCCCGGCACGGCGCTCCATTCTTCCTGGAACTGGGAGCTCATCTCCGACAAGACGCTCGACTGGTGGGCCCCCCGGATCTCCCGGATCAAGAAAGCCCACCCCGAAAAGGTCCTCGTGGCCTCGATCATGGCGGGTTCCGGCAGCGAAACGGAGCTCGCGCACTGGCAGACGCTGGCGAAGACCTGCCAGGACGAGGGGGCCGACGCGCTCGAGCTGAACCTCTCCTGTCCGCACATGGACCGGCAAGACATGGGCTCGAACATCGGAAAAGATCGGGAGCTCGTCTCCGTCGTCACCCAGGTCGTCAAGCAGGTCGCCCGCATTCCGGTCTGGGCGAAGCTGACGCCGTCCACGACGGACATCGTCGTCGAGGCCGGCGCGGCGTTTCTTGGAGGCGCGGACGCGATCTCTTCGTCGAACACCTTCACGTCCCTGCCGCTCGTCGATCCGGAGACCCTGGAGTTCGAGGTCAACGTCGACGGACAGGTTTCGACGGGAGGTCTCGGCGGGCCGGCGATCCTCCCCCTGTCCCTGGCAAAAATGGCGCAGATGACCCGGGCATTTCCGGAGAAGAGTTTTTCGGGCATCGGTGGAATCGCGACGTTCGACCACGCTCTCAACTACTTCCTCCTCGGCTGCGGGACGGTGCAGGTCTGCACGGCGGCGATGCTCGACCGGGCGATCGGGCCAAACGTGATCCGGGCGCTGCTCGCCGATTACCAGGCCTTTCTCGAACGTCACGCGGACCGCGGTTGGAAGAGCCTCGAGGATTTTCGGGGGATGTCCGCCGCCAGGATCGTCGCCCAGTCGCGGATCGCCCGAGCGGACGCCGCCGCGTACCACGGCGGCCACGAAAGCACCGAGGGATACGCGGATCCGGCAGAGGCGCACGCGACCGCCGAATGACCCTTTTCTTTTCGCGATAGTTTTCCGCCCTGATGGATCCGGTTCTTCCGGTCAAGACGCGGCTGGCGACACGCCCGCTCGACATATCACCCGAGTCGTACAGGCGGATGGGGCGGCGAGGCCTCGCGCTCGCGGCGGTCCTCGTGCTCCTCCTGGGGGCCATCGCGCTCGCGATCCTTCGCTGGTCTGTCGCCGACGCGCACTCCTCGCTGCTTCAGGCGCAGGACGTCGTGGCGTTCGGGCAATTCCAGGCGGCCTTCAACCGCAAGCTCGTCGCGGCGCGGAGTTATCTCGTCGACAAGGACGACCGGGCTCTCCACGACCTCGTCGTCTCGCGGACGGAAGCCCTGGACGAGCTCGCGCGCGTCGAGCAGCGCGCCAGGCCGGAAGACCTCGAAAACCTCCGCGCCGTCCATACCGCGGAAGAGGCCCATCAGAAAGCCGTTTCGGCGGCGGTCGCACTGCGGCGGGGGGGCGCATCGGAAGCCGAAGTCTCCAGAGCCTTCGCCCAGAGCCTCCGTCAACGCGATCCCGTCCTCACCGCCACCCGGCGGTTCCTCGAAGCGCGTGAGCGATCGCTCAGGAAGTCCGAAGACCGCACGCGCCGGCGGGGAGTGCTGTCCTTCGCCGTTCTGACGGGAATCGCGATCCTCGCGTTCGTGTCGACCCTCATCTTCTCGGCGCGGCTCTCCCGCCGCTTCGACGCCGTTTACGACGCGGAGCGCGCCGAGCGGCTGCGCACGGAGGCGGCGGCGGCCGCGCTGGCGGAGAGCGAAGCCCGGTTCCGGCCGCTCTACGACTCCGGGATGATCGGGATCTGCTTTCCGGACCTGACGGGCAAGATCCTGGATGCGAACGACTCGTTTCTGGAGATGGTGGGCCATACGCGGCCGGAGCTCGAAGCCGGGGAAGTGAACTGGACGCGGATGACGGCGCCCGAATCGGTCGCCGCGGACGAGCGCGCGCTGGAAGAGATCCGGGCCACGGGCGTCACCCGGCCCTACGAGAAGGAGTACGTCCTTCCGGGCGGGGAGAGAAGGAGCGTTCTGATCGGCGGGTCCCTGCTGCCCGGGTCCGAAGGACGGGCGGTCATGTTCGCGCTCGACATCACGAGCGGCAAACGCATCGAGGCCGAGCGCGTGGAGCTTTTGAGACGGGAGCGCGAGGCCCGCGCCGTCGCGGAAGCTGCGCAACGGCGTTCCGGGTATCTCGCCCACGCGAGCGAAGCGCTCGCGCAATCCCTCGACTACCGCTCGACTATGCAGGCGGTGGCCCGCCTCGCCGTCCCCGACATCTCGGACTGGTGCCTGATCGACGTGATTCCGGACGGAGTTTTCCGGCGCGTCGCGGTCAGCTACTCCAATCCCTCCCGGGGCGAGCTCGCGCGCCGGCTGGAAGAGCAGGGCCTGCTCGACCCTCAGGCGAGGATGGGTCCTCCGCAGGTGCTCCGGTCGGGCGAGTCGGAGCTCCTCCCGTGGGTCACGGACGACATGCTCCGCGCAATGGCCCGGACGCCGCATTCACTCGACACCCTCCGGGACATGAACATCACCTCCGCGATGACGGTGGCAATCCGCAACGCGCAGGGGATCGTCGGCATCGTGACTTTCCTGAGCGCCGAATCGAACCGGCGCTTCACCGCGGAGGACCTTCGGCTCGCGGAGGACCTTGCGGTCCGCGCCGGCGTCGCGATGGAAAACGCGCGTCTGTTCGAAATGGTCCATCGGGAGCGAGCCGCGGCGGAGTGGCACGAGCAGCGCTCCGCCTTCCTGGCCCGAGCGAGCGAGATCCTCGCCTCATCGCTCGACTTTCGCCAGACGCTCGCCGACGTTGCCCGCTTCGCCGTTCCGGAAATCGCCGATTGGTGCCTCGTGGACATGCAGTCGCCGGACGGAACCGTGGAGAGCATCGCGATCGAGCACTCGGACTCCACCCGCGCGGACCTCTTCCGACGCTTGAACCGGACCTACCCCTACGAGCCGGAGCAGCCCTACGGGCCGCCGCACGTCCTGAAAACGGGGGAACCGGAGCTGGGCGCCCTCGTCACGGACGAGATGATCCGCGAGTTCGCGATGGACGAGGAGCACCGCCGGATCCTGATGGGGCTCGGGTTTCGCTCCTACATGTGCGTCCCGCTGCAGGTTCGCGGCCGCACGCTCGGCACCATCACGTTCGTCGTCGCGGAGTCGAGCCGCCGCTACGAGCCGGACGACCTCGCCCTGGGCGAGGCGCTGGCCTACCGGGCGGGTCTCGCCATCGACAACGCCCGGCTGCACGCGGAGGCGCACGATGCGATCCGCGTGCGCGACGACTTTCTCTCGATCGCCTCCCACGAGTTGAAGACCCCCGTCACGACGCTCCAGCTTCAGATCCAGAGCCTCCTTCGGCGCGCGGACGGCGGGTCCATCGACGGACTGAGCCCGCGGCTGGCCGCCGCCGAGCGCCAGGTCGAGCGCCTGTCGGCGTTGATCAACGACCTTCTCGACATCTCCCGCATCACCGGCGGGCGCCTCGACCTGCACCTCGAGGAGGTCGACTTTGCCTCCGTCGTGCGCGACGTGGCGGCGCGATTGGAGGAACCGCTCGGGAGGGCGGGATGCACGTTGACGGTGTCCGGCCTCGAGCCCCAGCGGGGGACCTGGGACCGGCTGCGTCTCGACCAGATCGTCACGAACCTCCTCTCCAACGCGATGAAGTACGGCGGGGGACAGCCGATCGAGGTCACGATGAGTGGAACCCCCGACGTAGTGCGCCTGGAGGTTCGCGACCAGGGCATCGGCATCGCGCCGGAGCACCAGATCCGGATCTTCGACCGGTTCGAACGAGCCGTCTCGGGACGCCACTACGGCGGTCTCGGACTCGGGCTCTGGATCGTGAGACAGATTCTGGACGCGTTCGGCGGCTCCATACGGGTGCGAAGCGCGGCCGGGGAAGGGTCGACGTTCGTCGTCGAGCTTCCGAGGAAGCAGCGGCAGACGCAGACGGGCGCTCTGCCGCATGAGCGCCGCGCGGGCGCGGAGCTCGGGTGAGCCCGGAAGGATCCGGTTCGTTCCAGGCTATGACACGAAAAGCTCACTCCCCCTGCCCGAGCGAATAACCCTTCTCACCGTCGTACACAGCCAGCGTTTCGATCTTCCCGAAGACGAGGCCCGTAGCGGCGACGCGCTCGAGCAGCCCGATGATGTCGCGCGAAACGAGCGACGGCGCTCCGGGCTCCGCCATGAAGCGGCACCGGAAGTTGTCCGAGGTGAAGGTCTCCGGAAAGCCCTCCGGCCACACCTTGAGCCCGCGGCTCGTGATCATCGTCGGTTTCAACCCGCCTCCCGCGGCACCCTGGATTCTCCGGCCGAGCTCGTCGGGCGTGCCCGTCGGCCAGTCGATGAAGACGTCGACTCCCACGACCTCTTTGCGGTCCACGTGGGGCGGCGGCCCGTTCTCGACCGGCTTTCCGCGGGGCGGGGCTGCGCTGTATCGCGCGGGCTTCAGCTTTTCGGGGACCTGGCCGAGCCGGTCCACCACGGCCTGCGCGAATTCCTTCGTGCCGACCTTCTGCCGGCTGACGCCCTCGGAGTAGACGTCATAGGTATGGATCCCGTCCTCCATCGTCTTCAGCCACGCGTTGTGAACGCGCGCGGCGACGTCCGGCAGGCCGATGTGCACGAGCATCATCACGCCGCCGAGAAGGAGACCGGAGGGGTTCGCCAGGTTCTGTCCCGCGCGCCGGGGCGCGGAGCCGTGGATCGCCTCGAACATGGCGCATCGCGCGCCGATGTTGGCGGAGCCCGCCAGACCGACGGAGCCCGCGATCTGCGCCGCGACGTCCGAAAGGATGTCTCCGTACAGGTTCGGCATCACGATCACGTCGAACGCCTCGGGAGTGTCAGCCAGCTTCGCCGCGCCGATGTCGACGATCCAGTGCTCCTTCTCGATGTCCGGATACTCGGCGCCCACCTCGTCGAAGATCCGGTGGAACAGGCCGTCCGTGATCTTCATGATGTTGTCTTTGGTGAAGCAGGTGACCCGCTTGCGGCCGTGAAGCCGCGCGTACTCGAACGCATAGCGGACGATCCGCTCCGTTCCCCGATACGTGATGAGCTTCAGGCACTCCGTGACGTCGGGCGAGATCCGATACTCGATCCCGGCGTAGAGATCCTCCTCGTTCTCGCGCACGATGACGACGTCCATTCCCGGGTGGAGCGTGTCGACGAACGGGTGGTACGCGACGCACGGCCGCACGTTCGCGTAGAGGCCGAGAGACTTTCGCGTCGTGACGTTCAGGCTCTTGTAGCCGCCGCCCTGTGGAGTCGTGATCGGCGCCTTCAGGAAGACCTTCGTGCGCCGCAGCGATTCCCACGCGGAGGGCGCGATGCCGGCGCTGTTGCCGGAGAGATAGACCTTCTCTCCGATCTCGATCGTTTCGACCTCGATCGGGGCCCCGGCGCTCTGGATGACGTGGAGGGTCGCCGCCATGATTTCCGGGCCGATCCCGTCGCCATACGCGACCGTAATGGGGATTTTCTCGCTCATGCAGTCCTTTCGGTGAAACCGGGATTCTAAGGGAGCAGGCGCGATCCCTCATGATCTGAATGAGATACCCCCGTCGCGTTCCTCCGCGGAAAACCGCCCGCGGCCGCCCGCGCGAAAGCGGACTGTATCTGCTGAAAAACGGGTCTATAATCGCGTCCCTTTCAAATGAAACCGATCAAGGTGGTGGAGATCGCGGACGCGACGTTTGCGGGCTCGGACGACCGGGACGCCGTCGCTCTGCGCATCGATCCCTCGCGCAGGATCACCCTGCGATTCCAGCTGAAACTCGCGTCCGCGGGCGATCTCGAAGCGCTGCGGTACGCGCGGCGCGCGATGATTCGCGAGGAGCGCACGCGCGGCCTGGAGTGGGACGAACCCTCGATGGAGGACCCCGGTTTCTTGACCAGCGAGATCCGATGGTTCGTCCTGACCTCCCAGGTCGCGTGGTGCCGGCAGAAAGTCTCCGAGCTCATCGAGCGCACCAACCGCGCCCGTGAGGCGATGCGCTCGCTGGGGCTCTGAAGGGTTTTCCGCCCCGTCACCAAAAGTGACGACTTTCCTCAGCTCCCCGCCGGCAGCCACCCTCCCGATTCTGCAAGGCCCTGTCGCCGAGTCACTTGCGGCCGGTGCCGTGCGGGGCACGGCGCTCGCAATGGGCAGTCCGCATGAGCACCACGAAGATCCGGATCGTCCCCGAGCCCGATTCGACCTCCGGCGGGATGGCGTCGGGATCGAGCGCGCTCGCTCCTCGCGAGAACGACGCGATCGTGCTTCGCTTCCGGATCCAGGCGGACGAGGAGTCTTTCGAGGCACTTCGCGTCGTCCGGCGGTCCATGCTTCGCGAAGAATCGACGCTCGGGCGGGGAGAGGGAGAACCCTCACTCGCCGACGCGATCTTTTCGTCCGACGGGATCGTCTGGGCGGTCCTGCCGGGCCAGAAGCAGCTCTGTTTCGATCGGATCGCCGCGCTCGAGGAGCGGGTCGCCCGTGCTCTCGACGGGTTCACGGGAGAGCGGCTGACTTCCTCGTCGCGATTCTGAGCCGCTCGGCCCCCGAAGCGGCGCGCGGGTAACTGGCATGCGCCGCATCCTGATTCTCCTGCTCCTCGCCGCGGTCGTCTACTGGATCGTTCGCGACCAGCCGACGGTCTCCGGACTCGTGGACCGGATCACGAGCCCGCTCCTCTCCACCAAGGCCGCGGTCGAGGAGTCCGAGCACAAGCGCGTCGTCGCGGAATCGGCTCCCGTCGTCGGCGGAGACCAGGACGTCACCGTCGGCGCCATCAAGACGGGTATGGAGTCGCGCGAGGTGCGGCGGCTCCTCGGATCACCGGACGCGGTCGTCGAGCTCGACGCGCATCGCGAGCGCTGGACCTACAAGCGAATCGGCCGCACGCTCCTCTTGAACGATCACCGGGTCGTTTCGATCGAGGTGCGATAGGCGGCGGCGGCCGCGCCGAAGAGGCCCAGCCGGCGGTCCTTCACGACCTTGAGCGGAATTCTCGCGAGCAGTCCCTCGAGCGGCGGTTTGTCCAGGAACGCCCTCCGGAACGCGCCCGTCAAAAGGGCGGGAAGGATCCTCGCGGCGATCCCGCCGCCGACGTACACGCCGCCCGTCGCGCGATACTGGAGCGCGATGTTTCCGGCCTCCGAGCCGTAGATCTCGACGAACAACCCGAGCGCCCGGGCGCAGAGAGGATCGCTTCCCGCGAGCCCGAGCCGGCCGATCACCGCGGCCGGATCCTCCCTCTCCATCGCCGCCGCCACCTCGGAGGACTCCGGTGCCTCGCCTTCGTTCCTCAGGAATTCGTAGATCAGGGCGAGGCCCCCTCCGGAGAGCAGCCGATCCCGGTCGACCCGGCCGAAGCGCGCGCGGACGAACCGGACCAGCCGGTCTTCGCGGTCATTGCGGGGACCGAAGTCCGCATGCCCTCCCTCCGAGGGCGCCGGCTCGGCGCGGCCCCCGGCGCGCCAGAGAGCGGCCTGCCCGAGGCCCGTCCCGGCGCCGAGGATGGCGATCGGGCCGCCGGGGTCGGGCCTGCCCCGGGAGACGGTGGCGAGTTGGCGGGCCGAGAGATACGGGAGCCCGAGCGAGGCGGCGACGAAATCGTTCAGGAGACGAACCCGCGGAATGCCGGCCGTGCGAGCGATGACGCGCTCCTCCGGCGACCAGGGAAGCTTGGTGATGCGGGCGCGTCCTCGGACGACCGGTCCGGCAACGCCAAACGCCGCGACGGCCGGCGTTCTCCGTTCCCCTTCGAGGAATTCGGCGAGGATGTCCTCGAGCGAGGCGAACGCCGCGCTCGGATAGGTGCTCGTCCGCTCGATTTTCAGACGACGAGCGTCGATCCGGGCGATGGCGAGCGCCGTTTTCGTCCCCCCGATATCCCCCGCGAGCACGCGCACGGGGCAAACGCTATCAGGGGCCGTCCCGCTTGCCCGTCGCCGCCGGGCACGCCTCGTCGAGCGTGCGGTCATTCATTTCGGCACCGCAGCGCGAGCAGCGGTAGCCCCCCTCCCGCATCAGGAAGATGTGGTGGGTCGTCGATTCGGTCTCGGCGGGAGGACGCGCGTCGGCGTCCACCGGGGCTCGGTCGCGAGAGGGGTTCGCGACGTCCCCGGGCGCCTGGTCGATCTCTCGTTCCTTCATGTTCACCGGGGGAGCAAGAAGCAAGCCCCCGCCTTTTTCTGGGCAAAAAAATCCCCGGGTCGGGGTGGGGCCGCCCGGGGGGCGAAAGGAGGAGGTGAGGTTTTTGTTCCTCGGGGCTCCAGAATTGCAAGGACACGGCCAGACAGGCGGTTACGCCAAGTTATTGAAAACAAGGCCGCGAATCGGATCGCTCCGCGAACCTGTGACGATCCTTGTCACCGTCGGGGCCGTTTTTCTAACGCGGTTTGTAAGAAGCTTCGACAGTCGGACCGGCTCAGAGCTCCGAGCGAAAGGGGAGGACTGCCCATTCGAGGACGCGATCCTTCCAGGACCGCGTTTGGTAGTCCTGGTAAGTGTAGGGGCGCGACCGTTTCAGGTCTTCGCGAAACAGCGCCTCCATCTGCCGTCCGACGGCTGCGTCGTAGATTGTCAGGTTGATCTCGTCGTTCAGCCGGAAGGACCGGTTGTCGAAATTCGTCGAGCCCACGGTCGAGAAGAGGCCGTCCACGACGAGCGTCTTGGGATGAAACATCGTCGGCTGAAACTCGAAGATCTTGACCCCGCCCTCCAGGAGGGTCCCGAACGAGGACCGGCCGCCCGCCTTGGTCGCGGGAACGTCGTTGACCTTTCCGGGGACGAGCACGCGGACGTCCACGCCGCGATGCGCGGCGTCCGTCAGGACTTTCGAGGTCTCGGGATCCGGGAGGAAGTACGAGTTGGAAAGGAGGATTCGTTCCCTCGCGGCCGAGATGGCGACGGCATACATGAGCTTCGTCGCGGAGCTCGGGGCGCGGGACGTCGACGGGATGACCTGGCAGCGCGCCGGCCCGACGGCTTCGAGCGGGGGGTAGAAGGCGGGACCGACGAGGGCCTCCCCCCTGACCTCGGACCAGTTGTCCAGGAAGGCCGCCTGCAGCTGCGCGACGACCGGACCTTCCACCTGCACGTGCGTTTCGCGCCAGTGCTCCTTTGCGTCGGCGTTTCCCAGCCACTCGTCGGCGATTCCCGCTCCGCCCGTAAACCCGATCCGCCCGTCCACGACGAGGATGCGGCGGTGTGTGCGGTTGTTCAGGCGGTTGAGCATCCAGACGCGGAGCGGGTGATACAGCTCGAGGTTCACTCCGCCGTGGCGCAGCGCGTCGATGTCGGACGATTCGAGCTTCGACTTGGAGCCGAGCCCGTCGAGGAGAATCCGCACCTGGACTCCGTGGCGGGCGCGCTCCACGAGCGCTTCTCGGAATTCCGTCGCGACTTTTCCCGACCAGAAAATGTACGACTCCAGGTTGATCGTCGAGCGCGCGTTGCGGATGGCCGTGAGCATCGCCGGAAAGATCTGGTCTCCGTTTCGAAGCAGGGCAACGCGGTTGCCCGGGACGGTCACGGGATCGGCTAGCGCGTGGGCCGACGGGAGAAATGTCGGATCCTCGACCGAGAACGCGTGCGGCAGGAGGTAGTGGACCTCTTTCGGCTTCGAGAGGAACGACAGCGCCACCGAGAGGGCGAAAGCGATGCCGAGAGCGACGAGATAGGTCTCGACGGGGATTCGATAGACTTTTGGTTTGCGAGGCCCGCGCGCGCGCTTCCGAAGCATGGCAACAGGGTACGCGAGTTCGTTCTTCGCGTCGGAGCCGCGCTTCTTCGCTCCGCGCGCTTCCTTCCGGTCGCTCATCGTCCTCGCCGCCGTGGTGATCGCGTCGCTTCCGATCGGCGGATGCTCGTACATCTTTTCGGAGAAGCGCACCGTCTATGAATACGAGCCGTCCTACGGGGTCGACAGCTCGGAGTTTCGGCGATCACTGGATGCGTTTGGGACCGAGATGGTCCCGCACAATCGCGTCGCCCTTCTTCAGAACGGCGATGCGATCTTCGATGCGATGGATGCGGCCTTCCGTGCCGCGCGTCAGTCCATCAACGTGGAGACCTACATCTTCGACGACGGGATGGTGGGAACGCGGTTCGCGAGAGTGCTGTCGGAGAAGGCGAGACAGGGCGTCCAGGTCCGGCTTCTGGTCGACGGGTTCGGCTCGCGACTGGGGCGCCTCTCGGAGGAGATGGCGGCCGCCGGGGTCCGGGTCGCCGTCTACAAGCCGCTGCGAATTTACTCCCTCTACAAGGTCGGCAATCGCACGCACCGGAGGGTCTTCACGATCGACGGAACGGTGGGGTTTTGCGGGGGCGTCGGCATCGACGATCGCTGGATCGGCGACGCACGCAATCCCTCCGAATGGCGCGAAACCATGGTCCGAGTCGAAGGTCCGGTCGTCGGACAGCTCCAGCACATCTTCTTCGAGGACTGGGTGCACACGACGGGCGAGGTGCTGAACGGCAGCAGCCAGTTTCCGAACATCGACCCCGCCGGGGACATGCTCGCCCAGGCGATCTCGAGCTCTCGAACGGACCAGAGCTCGATGGCGAAGCTCCAGTACTACATGGCGATCCAGGCGGCGCGGCACAGAATCTGGATCGAGAACGCGTATTTCGTTCCGGACAGCCAGATCCGCCAGGGCCTCGTGCAGGCGGCCGCGCGGGGCGTCGACGTCCGCGTCATCGTGCCGGGTAAATACAACGACAGTCCGAACGTGCGAAACGCCTCCCGCTTCCACTACGGAGAGCTTCTCGACGGCGGGGTCGAGATCTACGAGTACCTCCCCACCATGATGCACAACAAGGTGATGGTCGTCGATGGGATCTGGACCTCGATCGGTTCGATCAACTTCGTCAACCGGTCGATGAGGAAGAACGGGGAGGCGAGCGTCTCGATCTACGATCGCAGATTCGCCGAACAGGTAGAGGGAATGGTCGAGAACGACCTCACGCGGTGCGAGCGGTTCACGAAGGAGAAATGGAAGAAGCGCGGCTTGATCGCCCGGTTCGGCGAGTTGTTCTTCTGGCTGTTCTCGGAAAACTACTGAGTCGAACCGCCTCATGGAATCGCGCGAAGCCCGCGACGTTGTCTTCCATTGGCTCGGCCAGCGGCGGATTGCGCGACGGCGAGAGTGAGCCTCTGCTCCGAGACTTCCGTCTCCTCGGGGCGGCAGGAGAAAGTCACCTGATTTCCGGTGACGGAGAACTCGGGGAAACGTTCCATCGCCTGCCGCTCGGCGTCCGAAAGCGGGCGCGTGAGCGTCGCCGTGCAGTGCACCAGGGGATTGGCGCGCGAGCTCCAGAGCGGCTGGATCCGGACGGCCGCGATACGCGGAGGGGCCACGCTTCCCATGCCCGACGAAGGAGCAAGACCCGGGCCATGGCGGCCGTGATCGGTTACGATTGCCGCAGAAAATGCTCGAAACTCTCCTGGTGCTCGACCGGCCCGTCGTGGTTTTCGACACCGAAACGACCGGCACCAACGCTCGCTCGGATCGCATCGTCGAGATCGCGTGCGTGAAAGTCCATCCGAACGGCAGTCGCGAGAGCTGGGTCCGGCGCGTCAATCCCACGATCCCGATCCCCCCGGCTTCGACGGCGATCCACGGAATCCGTGACGCGGACGTGGCGCATCTACCGGCGTTTCCGGAGATTGCGGTCGAGCTGGCCGCTTTTCTGGACGGCTGCGATCTCGCCGGGTACAACATCGCCGGCTTCGACCTTCCCGTGCTGCGCGTCGAGTTCCTGCGCGCGGGGATCGAGTTCGACGTCGCACAGAGGCGTCTGGTGGACGCGCAGAGGATTTTCTTCGCCTACGAGCCGCGGCACCTCTCGGCGGCGGCGCGCTTCTACTGCCAGTCGGAGCACGCCGGCGCGCACGGGGCGCTCGCCGACGCCGAGATGACGCTTCGCGTTCTCGAGGGGCAGCTCCTGCGGTATGCCGGGTTGCCGCGGTCGGTCTCCGACCTCCATGAGCTGTACTGCGCGGGGATCGACCGCGACATGGACCCGGAGGGGAGATTCCGCCTCATCAACGGGGAGCCCACCGTGAACTTCGGAAAGAACCGGGGGAAAGCGCTGAAGGACCTGAGCCGCGAAGAGCCCGGATTCATCCGCTGGATCCTGAAGGGGGACTTCTCGCGCCCCGTGAAGGAGATTGCGAGGAAGTACTTGCCGCCGGAGGACCGGCAGGGGAGCCTCGGGATCACCTGAGACCGCTCACTCCTTCTGCCTGGTACCCACCCGGCGAAACCGCAGCGTTTCGCCCGACTCGGCGTTGCGAAGCCGGATCGAGCCCGGCTCGAGCTCGACGGACCATTTCCCGGCGGCGCCGCGCAGCGCGAACGCACAGCTCGCCCCCGACGTCTCGCCGGAGAAGCCATCGCCCTGCGGGGCGAGGTGAAGGCCGCAAGCCGCGTTCGCCTCTTCGTCCGTGAAGCGCGCCGCGTTTGCCGACATGGACGTCACGGTCGCGTCGAAGTGCGGGATGTAGCCGAGGTAGGCGTCGCGCCCCTGGGTCTCGAAGCGCAGCAGGCCCTGCCGCCGCACGTTGTCTCCCTGGTACTTTCCCGTGACCTCCATGAAGAGATCGTAGGGATGCTCGCGATCCGTGACGACGGGGCGAAAGTCGAGGCGCAGATCGTTGCCCGGGGTCGTGCCCTGGAACGTCCCGGACAGGGTCCGCGCGAGCTCGAGCGCCCGATTCGTCGAGTCCGCCGCAAACGCCGCCACCGAAGCCAGCGCGAGAGCCGCCATTGCCGCAAGAACGAGTTGGAGCCTCTTCATCGGTGCCTCCGGTTACCCCCGGTGCGAGAAACGTTCCAGCCCGGCCGATCCCGAGAGACGCCGGAAGCAACCCACAACTGTTGAACCTGTGAGACTTGATCGATCGGCGGAGGATTCCGATTCTCGGCGCCGGGCGGGGCATCGTCCCCTCCGGGAGACGGTTCATCCCACGTTCGAGACGGCTCGCAGGCCCGTCAAGGCCCGCCGCATCGCTTCGCTCAGGGCCTCCTGGAGGGCCAGTTTCTCGTTGTCGAGCCCCCGGTAGTCCGGCCGCGCGATGGAGGAATCGGCCTGGAACTCGGTGAGGGTCCGGCCGCCTCGGTCGCGCGCGACGACGCCGAGCTCGACGGCCGCTTCCCAGGTCCCCTCTTTCTGCCGCACATCGAAGCGGTGCACCTCGATGGAGATCTCGGGGGCGTCGCCGTCGACCCACCGGCAACCGGGCAGCGAGCGCGCAATCGACTCGCGGATCGCGCGGACGACTTTCTCCGAATCGCGCCGGTCGGCCCGCTGGTCGGCGATCACGAGCTTCCAGGACGTCGCTCCGCCGGGGCACGCGATCTCGGGGTCCTTGGCGACCACGGGCGCGACGGTCACGGTGCAGCCGGCGGCCGGGAGCAGCGGAAGAAGGGCGAAGAAGCCGGAAAGGAACCTGCCGCGGAGGCTCATGTCAGGGGCGGATCATACTCCGGGCCTTGCTCTTGCCGCGCGCGGGTTGCGGCTTTCCGCGGCTGTCCGGCCTGGGCTTCCCCAGGCGCCCCGCGTAGGCTCCGTCGAGCGCGTGGAGTTCCGCGCGAACATCGTCGATCAGCGCCGGCGGTTCGAGCACGACGGCGTCCTTTCCCCAGGCGAGGACGAAGCGGCGCGCTTCCTTGATCGACTGCGCCGGCATCTCGAGGGTGGCTTCCCCGCCGGTTCCGTTCTCGATCTTCTGCTCCGGATGAAACGTCAGCTCGCGGATCTCGTTGGACACCTCCGGTGAAAACCGCACGCGCAGCCGAAAGGGCTTCGCGTCGCCGACGAACAGGCCGAACGTGTTCCGGAAGAACCGGTCAGGGTCGAAGTCCCGGGGAATCGTGTACGGATCCGCCGTGAGCCGAGCCGACTCGATGCGCGCCAGATAGAAGAGCTTCACCTGTCCCGCGTCGCGGTCCTCGGCGAGCACCATCCAGTCGCGCCCCGAAAGCACGAAGGAGTAGGGACGAATGATCCGCGGATCTCCGGGGGGCGCGCCGGGACGGTGATACTGGATCTGCAGCGCGCGTCCGCGCTGAAGCCCCTCGGACACCGCTTCCCAGGTCTCTTCGCGCACCGGGCGAAAGGCGGCGTTGCGCAAGGCGAGTCTTTCCATGACGATCTCGGGCCGCAGGCGGACGGCCGGCGGCATGAGGGTGGCGAGCCGCTCGTAGCACGCCTTCAAGTCCCGGCCCAGCGGGGTCCCTCCGAAAAGCGCGAGGAACTGCGCCGCGACGCCGATCGAGAACAGGTCCCTCCCGTCCACCGGGAGGAACGGGAGCACGTAGTCGGCGCGTGAGTACGCATACCCGTTCTCCCCCCGGTCGAACTCGATGGGCGCCTCGAGCTCGTCGCGCAGGTAGTCCAGGTCCCGCTGAACCGTCTTCGAGGAAACGCCGAGCTCCTGCGCGAGGGAGGAGGCGTTCGGAAACTTGCGCTCCTTGATTTCGTGGTGGATCGTCTGAAGCCGGCGCCAGAGCGGTCGATCCTTGAATGCACCCGAGCGCGCCACGGGGAGATTCTGCCATGCCCCGCGTGTCACAAATTGTCGTCGCGGCCGTCACCGCCGTCCCATCCGGCGTCACCCGCCGGGGCCACCTTCGTCGAGAAACCTGCGAAAAGCTGACGTTTTTCGAAATCTTGTCCATGGCGCCTGCCTTGCTCTGTACAATGATCGTGCGAATCCAATTGACGTTTACGGAATCTCCCGACCCGCTCGAGGAGTTGCTCGGGGGAAGGCTTTCTTTGACCGAAGTTCTCGAAGGCAGACAGGAATTCCTCGAAGAGCTCATGTCCAGACTTGCGGCAATCACCCGCCCCTTCGACGGGGACCAGACGCTACCCCTGAATCGGGCGCAGCCGGATTACTCCGAGGGCGATTCGCAGTGATCTCGCTCCTGGCGACGCTCGCGGGCCTGCTCGAAATCTCGGCGGAAGCCCCCGCGCTGATCGTCCTCCTGCTGGCGGTGGCCGTCGTCGTGATTTTCGTGATCGACGACGACGATCTGCCGGGCCCCCGGCTCTGCCGCGTTGCGGCAAGATAACGCTGTCGCGGGTGGAGAGGGGAGGAGCGCGCCGGCTCGCTTCTCAGTGAGGCGCGCCGGCGAGTCGTTCTGGAAGCGAGCCGGGACTATTTCACGAGGGGCAACAGCTCCTTCACCGTCCCCGCTTCGCTTCCGGTCGGCTCGAGTTCCAGGTATTTCTGAAAATGCTCCTTCGCGGCGGGGTTGTGCTTTGCGTTCATCGCCGCGAGCCCCGCGTAGTAGTGCGCCAGAGCGAAGTCGGGCTTGGCGGTCGCGGCCTTCGTGAGGAAGTCTTCCGCGTCTTTCCAGTTCTTCTTGTTGTAGGCGTCGACGCCTTTGTTGTACAGGATCTCGGGCGTATCCGGGTTCGCCTCCTCGTACTTCTTCCGGAATTCCTCCGCCGCCTTCTTGTCGCCCGTCTTCGTCGCGGCGTCGGCCATCAGCCCGTAGAGGCGGGTCATCGACGGATCGAGGTCCGTCGCCTTCCGTCCGTACTCGATCACGTGCGCCCAGTCCTTGTCCTCGTGGGCGAAGGACGCGAGCGCCCTCCAGCCCTGCGGGAAGTCCGGGTTCTTCGTCACGGACTCGAGGAACTTCGCCTTGGCGCCGGCGCGGTCACCGGCGTTCATCAGGTCGACTCCGGTGTTGAACGCGATCGTTCCCTGCTCGTTGGCGGACGGCGCCGCGGGCGCCGCAGCCGCTCCGGCGGCTCGCGGGGCCTCGGACGTCTTCAGCAGCTTCTGATCGACGGTCGTGATTTCGATGGTCGAGAACTTGCGGTTCAGTTGCTCCGCCGGAGCGAAGCCGTCCTTCTCGAAGTGGACCGTGTAGATGATCGTGGCGTCGTTCACGATCGTGGCCCATTTCCCGTCTGCGCTGGTCTTCGAGCTCAGCTTGAACGACTTGAGCGCGGGCGTCGTGATCGTCACCGTCACTCCCTCGACGGGATTCCCGGCGGAGTCCGTGACCCGCCCCGTCACGCGCCCCTGCGTTCCCGCGCTCGCCGGCAGGCTCATCAGGAGAATTGCCACCGTGGCCGAGAGCCGCATCAGAGTCTTCATCGGTACCTCCAAACGCGAGAAGCAACCGGGCTTCCCGCGGAATTTCCGGGAATATTAGATCCTCGACAAGCGGGGCCCGCTCAGCGGGACGGGCGGGCCTTTTGGGGCAGAGCGGAAAGGATCTCCCCGACCACCCGGTATTTGCCCATCGGCATGATGTGGAGGCCCCGGGCGAGCCGGGCGATCGCCGCCGCGAGCTCGCGGGCGATCGTCAGCCCCTCTTCCTTCTCGAATTCGGGCCCCCGGTCGGCGGCGGCCCGCATCCTGCGCTGGATCTCCTCCGGCACGACGACCCCCGGGACCTCGTTGGCGAAGAACAGGGTCTGCTTCAGAGTTCGGAGCGGAATGAGGCCGACGAGCACGGGAATGGCCCTCGCCTCGTCTCGGGCGAGGAAGCGCTCCAGGGCGCCGACGTCGTAGACCGGCTGCGTCTGGGCGAACGTCGCTCCGGCCTCGATCTTGGCTCGCAGCTTGGAGAATTCCACGTCCATGTCCGACGCCGCTGGATTTGCCGCGCAGGCGACGGCGAAAGAGGTCGCGGCGCCGATCGCGTTGCCGGCGAGGTCCGCCCCGCCGTTCAACCCCCGGGCGATGCGAAGCAGCCCGAGTACGTCCACTTCCGAGACCTGCTTGGCCTGCGGGTAGTCACCGATTTTCAAAGGGTCTCCGCCCAGGCACAGGATCGCCTTCAAGCCGAGGCCCGCGGCTCCGAGAAGGTCCGACTGGAGCCCGAGAACGTTCCGGTCGCGGGTCGTGATCTGCACCACCGCGTCGAGCCCCGTCTCCCGCTGCAGGACCGCCGCGACCGAGATCGACGACATCCGGAGCCGCGCCATCGGGTTGTCGGTGACGTTCACCGCATCGACTCCGCTCGCCTTGAGCAGCCGCGCGCCCTCGAGCGCCGCGGAAAGGTCGACGCCCTTGGGAGGCTCGGCCTCCGCGGTGATCACGAACTCGTTCGGGTCGGCGAGCTTGCGCTTCAGGCGGGAGGTCTCGATGGCCGGTTCCGCGAGCCGCTCGACGGGGTTTTCGAGCGTGATCGTGGCGGAGGTCGACGCGACTCGGCGCGCTCTTCCGGAAAGCGCCTTCGCCATGGCGCGCGTGTGCTCGGGAGTGGTTCCGCAGCAGCCTCCGACGATCGCGGCGCCGGCATCCGCGAACAGCGCGGCGTACTCCTTCAGGTAATCCGGAGAGGAGAGATACACGTTGCGGCCATGCACGACGGTCGGGTAACCGGCGTTGGGCATCGCCGAGAGGGGAGCGGAGACCGACGGGGTCACTCGCGTGAAGATGTCGTGGGTCTCCTGAGGTCCGAGCGTGCAGTTCATGCCCACGACGTCGGCTCCGGCGAGGACCAGCGTGGAGAGGGCGTGCGGCGCGCTTTCTCCGAACGCCGTGCGGCCATCCGACAGGAATGTCATCTGCGCCGCGATGGGAATCTCGCGGGAAAGTCCGCGCACCGCGCGGACGGCTTCGGCGGCCTCGAGCATGCTGCCGAAGGTCTCGAGCAGGATGAGGTCCACGCCGCCCTCGATGAGAGCACGCGCCTGCTCTTCGAAGATTTCCCGCACCTGGACGAGCGTCAGGCGTCCGTAGGGCTTCACGAGCGCGCCGAGCGGCCCGATCGAGCCGGCGACGAAGACCATTTCGCCGGAAGCGGATTCGCGGGCGAGCCGGGCGCCTTCGCGATTGATCTTTTCTACGGAGTCCGCCCACTCGTGGACCGTCAGCTTCACGCGGTTTGCGTCCCACGTGTTCGTCGTCAAGATCCGGGCTCCGGCGTCGCGATAGTCGTCGTGGACCTCGCGCACGGCCTCGGGGTCGGTCACGTTCAGGGGCGACTTCGCCTGCTCGGGATTCGCTCCGCGCGAGACGAGCAGCGTTCCGATCGCGCCGTCGGCGAGGAGGATCTCTTTTTCCAGTGCCTGTCGAAAGTCTTTGCGCATAGGGCTTGTCCGAAACGGGAATGCTACACTTTTCTCAGTCCTTCCGGGTCACGCGTCGGCTCTCCCGGCCCTCCGTCAGGAGGAACCGTGGTCTCTTTTCTCCCGTTTCTGTTCGCCGCTACCGCCGGATTGCTGCCGGTGCCCTGGACCGAGCTCGCCCTTTCGATCGAGGAGGACCGCGGCGTGTCGAGCGATCACGTGACGCTCTGCCGCGTCCGCGTCGTGAACCACGGCCGCTCGACGTGGCCGGGACGCCGGATCACGTTCGAGGCGCGCGCGCTGCGCGCCGGCCGGGTGCAGGAGTCCCGCGCCGGGCATTTCGGCTTGACGCTCGGCCCCCACGAGACGCTCGAGACGCTCATCGGTTTCGAAGGGCGGTACGACCGGTTCGAGGTCTCGCCGATCGAAAGAGCCGATACGGCGAAGGGCGGTTCGCGGCGCCGCTCGAAAGGCCGAAGCGGCAAGAAACGACGGTGATGGCCCCGGCGTTTTCTCCCGTCCCCGTTACAATGCGCCCACATGAAAGTCCTCGTCGTCGGCAGCGGCGGGCGCGAGCACGCGCTCTGCTGGTCCCTTCGCCGCAGCGCTTTCGTCGAGGAGCTCTTCTGCGCGCCCGGCAACCCCGGGATCGCGGAAGTGGCCGACTGCCTTCCCGTCTCGGCGGGGGACATCGTCGAGATCGCCGACCTCGCCGAGAAGCTCAAGTTCGATCTCACCGTGGTCGGTCCGGAGCTGCCGCTTTCGCTCGGCATCCAGGACGAGTTTTCGAAGCGGGGCCTTCCGATTTTCGGTCCGAGCCGGCTCGCCGCGCAGATTGAGTCTTCGAAGATCTTCGCGAAGGAGTTCTTTCGCAGGCACGGGATCGCTACGGCGCAGGCGATCGTCTGCGGCTCGAAGCCGGACGCGGAAGCGGCCATCCGCCAGCTCGGATTCCCCTGCGTGCTCAAGGCGGACGGCCTCGCCGGCGGAAAGGGCGTTCTCGTCATCGAGTCCCGGGAAGAAGCGGAACGGGCGGTCAGCCTCTTCTTCGAGGAGCGGGTCTTCGGAGCCGGCGGAGACCGGATCCTCGTCGAGGAGTTCCTGCCGGGCACGGAAGTCTCGTTTCTCTCCGTCTGCGACGGCCAGACGGCAGTCCCGCTTCCGACGGCCCGCGACTACAAGAAGGTGTACGACGGCGACCGCGGCCCCAATACGGGCGGGATGGGGGGCCACTCCCCGGCGGGCATCCTCGACGCTCCCGCGTCCTCGCGGATCCTGAAGGAGATCGTCTGGCCGACGCTGCGGGGCCTCGAAGCGGAGGGCCGGCGGTTCACCGGCGTCCTGTACGCGGGAATCATGCTCACCGATTCCGGCCCGAAGATCCTCGAGTTCAACGCGCGCTTCGGCGACCCGGAGACCGAGGTGATCCTTCCGCGGCTTCAATCGGATCTGGCGGGGCTTCTTCTTGGCGCCGCCCGGGGCGAGCTCGACCGGTTCCCCGCCCTCGAGATCAAGCCGGAAGCGTGCGCCGGAATCGTGCTGTGCGCCGGGGGCTATCCGGGGAGTTACGAGCGCGGCAAGCCGATCCGGGGAGTCAACGACGCGGCAAGGCTTCCCGGAATCGAGATCTTCCACGCCGGGACCACGCTCGAAGGGGGCCGGCTCGTGACGGCCGGCGGGCGCGTCCTCGTCGTCACGGCGTGTGCGCCCACGATCGGAGAGGCCGCCGCCCGCGCCTACGAAGCGTCCGACTTGATCGAATTCGAGGGCAAGCACCTGCGGCGCGACATCGGGATGCGGGGAGTCCGAGAGAGCCGGATGTGAATGGACGCCAAGTAGCGTCGATTTTCAGCTGTCAGAACTTAAAGCGGTCCGTTCGGCCGCGCTTCGCTCGCTCGCTACGTTCCGCAGAAGGCGTCGGCGCACTTCAACTCGATGAACGAGGAGTCCTTCGAGTTGACGTCGTCGATCGTGATGTAGCCCTCGATCGTCGCCGAGCCCGCCCGAATGTCGGCGAAGACGATGACGGCGTGGGTCGAGAGGGGAATTCCCGCGGCCGTCCAGAGGTCGCTCACTTCCCGCAGCTCCCCGGGGCGCAGCCCCGTGATCGAGACCGTGTTCCCGATCCTCTGGCCCGTTGCCGTGTCGTAGAACGTCAGGTCGACGTTGTCCGATCCTCCCGTGGCGTTGATGTCGCTGTTGCGGATGCCGACGTTGGACGACAGCGTGCCTTCCGTCGTTGCGGCGGTTCGCGTGTTTCGCGCGGTGCCGACGAGCGTCGCGCGCGCCGCCTCGATGAAGAGCGACGCCGGCGTTTCAAAACCGACGTTCCCCTTCAGCGGATCGGATTCCACGATCCGGGTGTATGTGCGCGCCTGAACCGTTCCCTCGAAACCGTTGCTCGTGTTCAGGCTCCGGAACGTGACGAGCAGAGTTCCGTACGATCCCTGATCGGCGCCCGTCGCCAGCACTCCCGGCAGGGACGCGAGATATCCGACGATGTCGTCGAAGTGCCGGCTGTCCAGAGCCTGGAGCGAGACCGTCTGCACGGGCGTCCGGTAGAACGCGTTCTGGGGCGAGCACGCCGACGCGACGCAGGTGTACGAATACTGGAAGTCAGCCGTCACGCCGTTCTTGTTGGTCGTGTTCGTGATGTCGATCGCGGTCCGGAGAAACGACGACCGGCCCGATACGGTGAGGGCCTCGGCGTCCAGAGGCACGTTGCCGGCAGGCTCGGCGTCGGTTGCGGGCGACGCGAACGCGGCCGTGTCGAACGTTCCGCACGCGTTCGAGTTGCCGAAGGTCTTCGAGTACGTCTTCGTCCGTCCCGTCGCGACTTCCCGGACGGTGAGCGTGTATTCGAGGTCCGACAAGCCGTTCGAGAACACCCAGTAGTTGCCGTTCAAGCTCCGGCCGTCGATGATCTTGACGAAGACTTCCGGGTTGCTCGAGCTGCCCGTGATCGCGGGGATGCTGAAAAACCCGAAGATGTCGTTCTCGGGGATCGCCACGCCCGTGCCGACGTTCCCGGTTCGTCCCGTGTCGCGCGCCGTGAGCGTGATCGCGAAGGGATGCGCTGCGTTCAGGATGAGCGTGTCGGTTGCGGCTGTCGGCGCGATGCGGGCGACGAGCGGCACCTCGGTCGAATAGGCCGTCGCCGAGGCGGCGAACGGAGTCTTCCCGGCGGAAGCAACGACGGCATTCGGCCGGCGCAGGACGGGGCCCCTCTCGGAGGACGCATCCGACGCGGCCGAAAGCGGCGAGACCGCGGCGGCCATGCCCGCCACGGCCGTGGCCACGGTCAAGAACCTTCGCACGATTCTCATTGTGTCGCTCCTTTGGACGCGTAGAGGACTCGGAGCCACTTTAGCAAATCGCGATCCAGACGAGTCACGCGCCAATGCTCGAAAACGGGCAGGGAAGGGGAGCGGGAGCGTCCTGTCCGAATGACCGGGTGTCCTCCGGAACGTGCACTCGAATTCCCCGTCCCGGTTGCTAGACTCGGAGGATGGCGATGACGGCGGCGCCCGCGGGCGCAAGACTCGCGGCGCTCGTGAGGATGGGGACGGGCGTGATTTTCATCGCGGAAGGCGCCGGAAAGATGCTCGGGGGATTCGTGCGCGGCGGATTCGCGCGCCAGACGACGGAGATGCTGTCGCAGGCCTGGCCCTTCTGGGCGGGGTTCCTGCGCGCCGTCGTCCTGCCGCGCGCCGGGGTTTTCGCCTGGCTCATCGCCGCGGGCGAGCTGGCCGTCGGGACAGGTCTGCTGATCGGTCTCTGGACCCGCGCGGCGGCCGCCGGGGGAGCGCTCCTGATGCTCTCGATCCTGCTCGCGCAGTCGTATCCGGCCGCCGGAGCGGGCTGGGACAAGTGGATCACGGCCGGACTGGCGACCAAGTTCGCGCTGCTCCTGCTGCTCCTGATCGCGGCCGCGGATGCCGGGCGGGTATGGGGGCTCGACGCCAATCGGTCCGGACCGAGGCGCGGAATCCGCCGCTAGCGGCCCTTCGCCATGACGGAGGCGATTTCCTTCTCGTAGTCCGAGTAGGAGCGTTTTCCGGAGAGGACCTTCGCCTTGCGTCCGTCGGCGGCGAACAGAACGGAGAAGGGGAGCTCGCCGCCCCAGCCTGGATCGACCGCTTCGATGAAGGTCTGTTCGTCGCCGCCGCTCTTTCTGCGGTAGTTCGGGAAGCTCGGGTTCATCTCCGCGAGGAACTGCTCGACTTGCGGCTTCTGTCCGGCGAAGTCGGTCGAGATGCCGATCACCCGCAGGCCTTTCGGAGCGAGCGCTTTCTGCAGTCGCGACAGATCCGGAAACTCCTCGCGGCAGGGAACGCACCACGTCGCCCAGAAGTTGACGAGGAGCACCTTGCCCTTCCGTGCGGCGAGAAGCGCCTTGAACGAGGCCGTGTCGAGTTCGCCCGCGAGACGCGACGGTCCGGCGGCAAACGCGCCTTCCGCGAGACACGTCAACGCGAGGGCGAGTGCAAAGAAGCGCTGTCGCATCGATCGACCACTCCCGACCGCCGACCCCCGACTCCCGACCGGCTTCACGCTCTCTTGATCGTGCACCCGAACGCCTTGGTCTCCGCCTTCTCGAGCGTCCGCCCCCCGAGAAGCGCGTCGAGGGCGTTCTTCAGGTCGGGAGAGGTGACCTTCGCGGCGTCTTCCGAGTTGTCGTCGATACGTCCGTGGTAGCGGAGTTTTCCGTCCGGGGTGACGACGAAGACCTCCGGAGTGCGCTTCGCGTCGTACAGGTCGGCGACTTTGTTGCCCGGGTCCTTCGCGATCGAAAACGCGAGCCCGTGCTCTTTCGCGTGCGAACGGACTTCCGCCTCGGGCTCGGTGTTGTTGCTGTTGATGCCGAGGAACATCACCCCCTGCTTTTCGTAGGCGGCGGAGAGATCACGCATCCGAACGTTGTAGGCGTTCGAGTAGGGGCATTTCGTCGCGATGAAGATGACGACGACCGCCTTGTGGCCTTTCGCCGCGTCGGCGAGCGACACGCTCTTTCCGTCGAGGGTGGTCAGCTGGAACGGCGGCGCGGCGGACCCGATCTCGGGAGACGCGCCGAAGGCGGCGGAGCACACGGCTGCGAGCACGGCGGCAACGAACAGGCGTTTGGGAAAGCGCATGAATCCCCCTTTACTCCCCCTTCATCGGGGAGAGGGGGAAGGATATTCCCGGCGCGCTACTTCTTGCCGAACCAGCGCCGCTTCCCGGCGGGCGTTTCGGGGAGCAGGGCCAGCTTTTCCTCGAGGGCGGCGACCCTCCGGGCGAGATCGGCGAGCGTCCAGCCATCCTCCTCGCGGACGGCGCGCAGGCGCTCGACTTCCTCCTTGAGAGGCTCGTGGTCTCCTCGCGCGGAGAGGACCCGGCGCACCTGCGCGAGCGGCAATCCGTCCTTCTCCGTCAGCCGCCGGATCGCCGCGAACCGCTCGACGTCCTCCGGGCGATACCGGCGGTGGCCGCCCGGAGTCTTTCGGATCAGGAAGAGGCCCGGCATCTCCCGTTCGTAGAAACGAAGGGTCGAAGGAGAGATCCCCGTCGAGCGGGAGACCTCCGCGATCGAAAGCCCGGGACTCTTCAGACGAGGAATATGGGCCGCGAGAAGACGGGGTCGAACTTCCACACGTACTTGTACGTCCCGTTGAAGAAGTCGACCGTCATCTCGTAGTGCGCCTCGATCGTGATCGCTTCCTTGGTCTTCTTGATGATGAGGTTGTCCTTCGTGACAGGGATGCCCTCGTCCTTCGCCTTGCGGAGGATCTCCAATTGGATCTGCTGGATGCTCTTGATCGATCCGAAGGAAGCCTCTTCCTGCAGGAAGTCGGCGAAAGCGGATGAAGCGATCTTGACCGGCACGATCTTGTACAAGCCGTAGCCGACCAGCGCGACGATCGCCAGCCAGACGATGCAACCGAAGTTCGCCGCGCCGCGGACGCGCGCTCGCCTCATCCTGTCCTCCGAGATATGTATGAATTCTAACCGAAGAGAGGGGGCGCCCGAGGGGATGCGGCTCAGCGGACGGGAAGGAGAGTACGGGACCAGCGCGTGCGGCCCCAGAGCGACGCGACCCGTTCGAAGATTCCGGGCCGCGAGTCCGGCGCGAGCGGCGCGAAGGACCAGTACACGAAGAGAGCCCTCCCTTTGAGATTTCCCTTCGGGACGGGGCCCCAGAAGCGGCTGTCGTAGGAGCTGTCGCGGTTGTCTCCCATGGCGAAGTAGGACTCGGCCGGGACCCGCGACGGCGGGAGCTGGTCGCGCCGGCGGAGGGAATCCGGCAGTTGGGGATCATCCGGCCAGACATGTGGATCGGAATGCGTCGCCTTCGGCTCCCGGGCCGGTGATCCGTTGACGGACACCACCTTGGCGTGAACCTCGATGGTGTCTCCGGGAAGGGCGATGGCGCGCTTGATGAAGTCGCGCTGCGGATCCTCCGGGAACTTGAACACGAAGATGTCGCCGTGCCGGATCTCGCGATACGGGAGCAGTGCCGTCCACAAGCCTGGCGCGTGCGGGGCGTAGATGAATTTGTTCACGACGAGGTGATCGCCGACGAGCACGGTTTCCTCCATCGACGGGGTGGGGACGACGAATGCCTGCACGAGGAACGTGCGGGCAAAGAGAGCGAACACGACCGCGACGAGGATGACCTCCGCGTACTCGCGCAGCGGGGACGAGGCCGTCCTCCGGCGCGTCCCCGGCGAGGCTCCCGTCAGCGGACGAGGCGGAACATCCGGTCCCATCGCGTCCGTGAAAAGAAGTGGATCGCGACACTCCCGAGCTGGCGGATCTTGTCGATCGGCCCGCGCCATACGTGAGAATTCGGCTCCGCCTCGTACGACCAGTAGAGAAGGAACGGCCGGCCGAAGATGTTCTCGCGCGGGATCGGCCCCCAGAAGCGGCTGTCGAGCGAGTTGTCCCGGTTGTCCCCCATCCCGAAGTAGGAGGAAGGCGGGACCCGGTAGGGCCCGAACTGGTCGCGCAACACGCTCGACTCGGGGACCCGCGGGTCGCCGGCGGCGTAGGTGTCCGGGTCGATGTGCTGGACATACGGTCCGTCCGCCGGTTTCCCATTCACGGAGAGCGCCTTGTCGCGGACCTGCAGAAGATCGCTCGAAGCGCCGACCGCCCGTTTCACGAGGACGTTGTTGTCGTCCCGGTCGTCTCCCGGTTTCTTGAAAACGATGATGTCCCCGCGGTGCACGTCCCGGTAGGGCAGGAGCTTCGCGAGCCCCGAAAGCCTCGGTCCGTAGGCGAACTTGTTGACGAGGAGGTGGTCTCCGACGAGGATCGTCTTCTCCATCGAGCCCGTCGGAACCTGGTACGTCTGGACGACGAAGGTCCGGACGAAGAGGACGAAGACGCCGGCGACGAGCAGCGACTCGTACCACTCCCGGGTCGCCGAGTGACGGGGCGTGTCCGCCGCGGCGGCAGCCCCGGAGGCTTCCGATCGAGCTGCGGCGGAAGGGCCTTGCGTCTTCATTCGACTTTCAAAACGGCGAGGAAGGCTTCCTGCGGGATGTCGACCCGGCCCACCCTCTTCATCCGCTTCTTCCCCTCCTTCTGTTTTTCGAGCAGCTTTCTCTTCCGCGTGATGTCGCCGCCGTAGCACTTGGCCAGCACGTTCTTGCGGATCGCCGAAACCGTCTCGCGCGCGATGATCTTGGCGCCGATCGCGGCCTGGATCACCACTTCGAACATCTGCCGGGGGATGATTTCTTTCATCTTTGCGGCCAGTACCCGCCCCTTCGGGATGGACTCCTCCCGGTGGACGATGAGCGAGAGGGCGTCGACGGGCTCCCCGTTGACGAGGATGTCGAGCTTGACGAGGTCCCCCTCGCGGTAGCCGATGAACTCGTAGTCGAACGAGGCGTATCCCTTCGAGATCGACTTCAGCTTGTCGTAGAAGTCGAGCACGACCTCGTTCAACGGGAATTCATAGGTCAGGACGACCCGGTTCGACGAGAGATATTCGAGGGACTTCTGGACCCCGCGGCGGTCCTCCGAAAGCTTCAGGAGGCCGCCGAGGAAATCGTCGCGGGTGATGATCGTCGAAGAGATGTAGGGCTCCTCCATCCTCTCGATGTGGTTGGGGGCCGGCAGAAGGTTCGGGTTCGAGACCTCCAGAAGCTCTCCCGCGGTGGTCATGACCCGGTAGCTGACGCCGGGGGCGGTCGTGATCAGGTCGAGATCGAACTCACGCTCGAGCCGCTCCTGGACGATCTCCATGTGGAGAAGCCCCAGGAACCCGCACCGGAAGCCGAACCCCAGGGCCGTCGAGTTTTCCGGCTCGAACGTGAACGACGCGTCGTTTAAACGGAGCTTGTCCATCGCGTCGCGCAGGTTCCCGTAGTCGTCGGCGTTCGTCGGGAAGAGCCCCGCGAAGACCATCGGCTTGGCTTCCGCGAACCCGGGCAGAGGTTCGGCCGTCGGCCGGTGGACCTCCGTGATCGTGTCGCCGATGCGGGTCCAGTGGAGGTCCTTGATGTTCGCCCAGAAGGACCCCACCTCGCCGACCGACAGCTCCGGCACGACGTCGCGCTCCGGGCGGAAGACGCCGACGTCCTCCACCTCCGCTTCGAGGCCCGTTCCGATCGCCCGGATCTTCATGCGCGGCTGAATCTTCCCGTCGATGATGCGTACGAGGGAGGTGACGCCGCGGTACGGGTCGTACCAGGAGTCGAAGAGCAGGGCCTTCAGCGGAGCGTCGGGATCTCCCTTCGGCGGAGGAACGTCCCGGACGATCCGCTCGAGGAGCTCGTCGATCCCGATCCCCATCTTCGCGGAGGTCAAAATGGCGTCGTCCGCGGGGATCCCGACGACCTGCTCGATCTGCTCGCGCGCCCGCTCCGGCTCCGCCGAGGGCAGGTCGATCTTGTTGATGACGGGCACGATCACGAGGTTGTTGTGGATGGCGAGATAGGCGTTGGCGAGCGTCTGCGCCTCGACTCCCTGGGTCGCGTCCACGACCAGCACGGCGCCCTCGCACGCGGCGAGCGAGCGGGAGACCTCGTACGAGAAGTCGACGTGGCCCGGCGTGTCGATCAGGTTTAGCGTGTACTCGAGCCCGTCCTTCGCCGTGTAGCGGAGCGTGACCGACCGCGCCTTGATGGTGATCCCGCGCTCCTGCTCGAGCTCCATGTCGTCGAGCATCTGCTCCTTCATCTCGCGCGCGGACACGGCGCCGCACCGCTGCAGGATGCGGTCCGACAGGGTCGTCTTCCCGTGGTCGATGTGGGCGACGATCGAGAAGTTCCGGATTCGGGAGGGGTCGGTCATAGAAGGAGGGAGAGCTTACGTTAGGTGAGAGGTGAGAGGTGAGAGGTGAGAGGTGAGAGGTGAGAGGGAGGGTTGCGCGATCCCCTCTCCCCTCTCCCCTCTCTCCTAACTCCTCTCTCCTAACTCCTCTCTCCTAACTCCTCTCACCTTCTCCCAACGGCCACCGTGAGCGCGCGTTCGCGTCGAGGCCGGCGGCGGGAAGGCCGTCGCGAAAACGCAAGAGCCCCGCCCAGGCAATCATCGCGGCGTTGTCGGTCGTGAGCGCCCGGTCCGGCAGGAGGACGGGCACGGAGTTGCGCCGCCCCCACGCGGAGAGCGTCGATCGAAGCTCCGAGTTCGCCGCGACGCCTCCCGAGAGCGCGAATCGCTCGATGCCCTCCCGCCGGTGCACGGCGTCGACGCGGTCCACGAGTGCCGTCACGATGGCCCGCTGGAAGGACGCGAAGAGGTCGACGAGATCGCGCGGGAGCGAATCGGGGTCCCGGGGCGAGCCGTCGACGCCCCGTCTCTCGAATTCGCGGAGCATCGCCGTCTTCAATCCGGAAAAGGAGAAGTCATCCGAGCCGTCTCCCGGACGTCCCACGGGGAGCGCGAAGCGCGAGCCGTCGCCGGCCGCCGCGATGCGATCGACGACGGGCCCGCCGGGATAACCCAGGCCGGCGCGCCTCGCGACTTTGTCGAACGCCTCGCCGGGGGCGTCGTCGCGGGTGCGCGCGAGGGGGACGACGCGGTCTTTCTCCACCCGGACGAGCTCCGCGTGCCCCCCCGAGACCACGAGCCCGTGAAAGGGCAGCTCGACGGAGAGCGCCGGATCGCCGCCGGCCTTCAAGAACGGCGAGAAGAGATGCCCCTCGAGGTGGTTGACGGCGGCCAGAGGAATCCCGCGCGCGAAGGCGAGCGCCTTCGCCGCCGACAGCCCGACGAGCAGCGCGCCGATCAATCCCGGTCCCGCCGTCGCCGCGAGAAGGCCGACGTCGCTGAGCGAGACGCCCGCCCGCGCGAGGGCCTCCTCGAACGTTCCAGGAAGCGCTTCGAGGTGCGCGCGCGCCGCGACTTCCGGGACGACGCCGCCGTAGAGCGCGTGCGCCTGCACCTGCGAAGCGATCACGTTCGAGAGCACCGATCCGTCGTCGCGGAGGACCGCGACGGACGTCTCGTCGCACGAGGTCTCGACGCCGAGGACGATCATGGCTGGCAACGTATAACGGCGGGCGCCGGGGCGGGCGGCCACGAGGGCCGCCCCTACCGCCGCTGGGCGGCGCGGCGGGCGGCCTCGGCGAGAGTCTGCGTGTAGGGAGGCCGGCAAACGCCCTCG